>NZ_JBYFBS010000006.1:0-378558 GCF_057652315.1 Prosthecobacter sp. Pr1
ACTCTAGATGCTGGATGAAATTCTGAGGCGGAGTGGAGCTTTGTGAAGAAGCGGAGCGGCGCACCGAAGATTGTTTTCGCTCGCTTCGGGGGTGCGAACCCTTTTGCTGACGCATTCGCAGTGTCCAACGAGGAGCCTCACTTTGGGAATAATCAGCTATTTAGACCGGCCCAAAACAAGGCGAGTAAGCGGAGCAGGTGGTGTGGCGGAGTGCTGCGGACTGAAGTCCGCGCTCCTGCAGAGTTTTGCGCCTTCGGCTATTTTTCTTCGGCGCGTGCGATTTCCCAGGCTTGGTCGTTGTCGGTGGGTAATTCGGCGAGGTCCTTTTCGAACAACTGGGTGAGCTCGACGCGGCGCTCACGCACGATGCTGGCGTAGGCGTCTTCGTCTTCATGCACGGGTATGAGGAGGTGGAAGGTCTCGTCATCGTAACGCCGCCAGCGGCGGGCGGCACGCTCGGTGGCGTAGGCGGGCTGGCCCAGGGCACGCAGGGCGCGGACGGCGAGTTCCTGGGCGCTGCCCATCTGCTCGTGCACGGTGTCTTCGGCGGTCAGACCGAGGTTGATGAGTTCAACGCGGTGATCGTAATCGTGGGCACGAGCGAGGATGCGGAGCTTTGGGAATCTTTCGCGTACATCTGCGATGAGCTGTGCAACTTTGGCCTGATCTGCGAGGGCGATGATGAGCATGCATGCCTGCTCAATGCCGGCGGCGTGAAGGAGATCGAGGCGGGTGGCGTCGCCGTAGAATACTTTGAAGCCGAATTTGCGCAGCATGTCCACGTGATCGGGGTCGCTCTCCAGCACGGTGACTTTGACGCCCTGGGACATCATGATGCGGCCGACGAAATTGCCGAAGCGGCCGAAGCCGGCGAGGATCACGGGGGCGTGTTCGTCGATGCGATCGGGTGAGCGGGTTTCCTTGCTCACGGCGGTGTAGCGGGGCGCGATCAAGCGATCATAAATGATGAAAAGGAGCGGGGCGATGGCCATGGAGAGGGCGACCACGGCCACGAGCAGCTTGGAGGTTTCGGCATCGAGGATTTCCTGCTGAATGGCCATGGAGAGGAGTGCGAATGCGAATTCACCGCCTTGTGCGAGGGCGAGTGAGAGAAGCCAGCGGTGGCTGCCGCGAATTTTGAGCAGGGTGGCAATGACAAACATGACCGCGGCCTTCAGAGCGATCAATGCAACCACCAACGTGGCGACAAGCAGCGGCTTTCCGGCGATGACGCTGAAGTCGAGCGAGGCACCGACGGCGAGAAAGAAGAGGCCGAGGAGGAGGCCTTTGAAGGGCTCAAGGTTGCTCTCCAGTTCATGGCGATAATGACTGCCGGCGAGGACGACGCCTGCGACGAAGGCACCTAGCGCAGGGGAGAGGCCGACCTGCGTCATCAGCAGGGCGACACCGACGATGAGGAGGAGCGCTGCGGCGGTGAGGAGTTCGCGCAGGCCGGTCTTTGCCAAAATGTTAAAGCCGCGTGGGACGATGAAACGGCCGCCGATGACAATGACCACCACGGCCCCCAGAGTGATGAGAGGCTGGACCCAGTGGGGGAGCTCCTGCAACCAGCCATGGTGCTCCACCTTGGCTCCGCTGGCGGCGAGCAAGGGAAACACGGCGAGCATGGGGATGACGGAGATGTCCTGGAAGAGGAGGACGGCGAATGAATCAGCGCCGCCATCGGTGCGCATGAGGGCCTTTTCCTGCAGAGTCTGAATGACGATGGCGGTGGAGGAGAGGGCCAGAATCATGCCGGTGGCGATGGCAGGTTTGGTCCCCAGGCCGCAGGCGATCGCGATGCCCATGACGGCCAGTGCGGTGAACACCACCTGCATGCCGCCGAGGCCGAAAATGGGACCGCGCATGCGCCAAAGCCGCGCGGGCTCCAGTTCAAGGCCGATCATGAAGAGCATGATGACGACGCCGAATTCTGCGAAGTGCATGGCCTCTTCCCCCTGTGCACCACCGACCCAACCGAGTGCGAAAGGGCCGATCAAAGCGCCGCCGATGAGGTAGCCCAGCACGCTGCCAAGACCGAGGCGATGTGCGATGGGCACCAGCAGGACGGCGGCACCCAGGTAGATGAAAGCGGAGATGAAAAAGTGAGATGCGTGCATGAGCTATGCAGGAATGAGGTCGTTGATCTTTTCCGCCGCAGCCGCCAGTTCCAGAGGCAGTGTTTCATCCCGCAGGGCTGCGAGGAGGCGTGCGTAGCTGTGAGCCAAAGGCTGGATGCTTGCGGCGTCCGCCAGTTGATTGGCACTGTAAACGATGTGCGGGGCCAGATAGCGCATGCCGCAGAGGAAGGCGGTCTGATCAAAGGGCGCGAGGAGCTGGCGGATGGTGAAGCGATTGCGCCCCTGCGAGCAGTAAACTTCTTCGGAACCGCCGGCGCTGATGGCCTGCAGCATGAGCTTGCCCTGCAAAGCGGTGCCCCCTTCCCCGTAGGCCCAGCCGTAGGTGAGCACGAGATCGAGATATTCCTTCACCAGCGAGGGGGCGCTGTACCAGTAAAAGGGGTGTTGAAAGACGATGACGTCGTGCTCCTTCAGCAGCTTTTGCTCCTCCTCCACGTCGATCAAGAAATCGGGATAGATCTCGTAGAGATCGCGGAAGGTCACGCCTTTCACCTCACGCGCAGCGGCTGCCAGCCTGCGATTGATGCGTGACTTATGAGGGGCGGGATGAGCGTAGAGAACGAGAACCGAAGCCATGATGAATGCGCGGCAGCATGGCCGCTGAGAATGGCGCGGCAATCGTTTTCAGGGATCGGTGAGCTCAATGCACAATTTATCCTCAACGCGGCCTTTGAATTTCCACACGCCGTCGATGCGGAGGGCGTCGTCCAATTCGATGCGGAGCTTGGTGCCGTCTGCGGCGAGGAGATGGATGTCCACTTCGTCAAAGGCTGCCTCGGGGTCGACGGCATCGTCATCGGGATCGACTTCGAGCTCCACGAATTTGAGGGCGGAGATGTCGCCAAAGTGTTTGGTGATGAGGGCGCGGATTTCGTCGATGCGCTGCTTGTTGCGGAGCATGTCCTTCTCGCGGCGTTTCAGCTCTTTCTCGCGTTCCTTGTCCACATTGATCTCGGTGGGAGAAGTGCCGGAGGCGGCGAGGGCCTCGTCTGCCTTGAGTTTTGCCATGACTTCGGGCGAGTGCCAGCAGGTGGCGAGAGCCGCGTCGTCTTTTGACTTGATGGTGTTTACCAGGGTCTCCGCGAGAGCCTTGAGTTCCTGAGGCGGTGGAGTTTTGGGATCGTCGGCATGGAGAGCCGGAACGAGACAGGAGGCGACGATGAAGCAGAGGAGGAGTTTCATGACGGAGCGAGGTAGAGCAGCATGGCCGGAATTCAACTCACGGAAGTGACACGGAGGGGGGATGCGCAGAGTTTAAGACTGAAGGTGTCTGTCGCCCCCTCACCCCGCCCTTTGACTTCGTCTATCTCCGCTGCGCTCCGGTTCCCCGAAGAAGATAATCTTTCAAGTCGTGAGTCAGGTGCGGGGAGAGGGAGAACCGCTGCACGAGCGCTGCATATGAAGGACAAAAAGGACGGAAGCGACCGAAAGGACGCAGGATCCAAAGGCAGTTCTCCATGGCAGTTCGATGTTTTACCGCTGTGCAGCGTAAACCTCGATTTTCACTTTCCGCGAGCGAGCCAGACGCCGAGGACGGCGACGGCCATGCCGATGAGGGAGAGGCCGGTAAGGGTTTCTCCAAAGATGGCCCAGGCCATGAGGGCGGTGACGGCTGGGACGGTGTAAAAGAGGCTGGCGACATTGACTGCGGTGCCGCTGCGGATGAGGTGATTGAGGAGGCTGATGGCGCCGATGGAAAGCACGAGGGCGACCCAGAGGACGGCGAAGACGAACTGGCCGCTCCACTGGATCTGCATGGTCTCGGTGGTGAAAGCGAGGACGGCGGTGATGAGGAGACTGGCGGCGTATTGCACGACAGTGCTGGTGCGGAGATCGAAGGCGGGGCAGTGGCGCTTCTGCCACATGGTGCCGACGGTGATGCCGACCAGCGCGGCAATGGCGGGCAGTGTCATGACGAAGGTGAGGCCGCTGCCGGTTTTGTGAGCGACGACGAGAATGGTGCCGATGAAGCCGAGTGCGAGGCCCGACCACTGGCGGGGCAGGACGCGCTCGCCAAGGGCCATGCCTGCGAAGGCGGCGGTGAAGAGGGGCTGGAGGGAGACGATCAAACTCAGGATGCCTGCCGGAAGGCCGAGGCGGAGCGACCAGACGCAGCCACTGAGATAGAGGGCGTGGATCATGAGGCCGGCGAAAGCGACGTGGGCAAGCTGGGCTTTTCCCTTTGGCCAAGGGGCGCGGGTGAGCAGTGCGATGGGGACGAGAATCGCCAGGACGATGCAGTAGCGCAGAGTCAGGAAGGTAAAGGGCTCGGCGTATGGCACGCCGAGCTTTGAGCCGATGAAGCCGCTGCTCCAGAGGAGGACGAAGAGCCATGGGATGATGGCGGTCCAGCGGGAGGTGCGGGGCACAGTGCTCACAAGATAAACCCCAAAAATAAAATACCTTTAGTGGGCATCATCATAGCAGGCAGTTAATCACTTTCAGGATCGACTAGACGCCTCGCAAATTTAGCCTCCACCGAGGACCAGTCGAAGTCCGCAATAGCTGTAGGATTAAACTCAGCGGCCATCAGACTGCTGATCAGCTTAGGATATGCTAAAGTATACATATTCCACGTGGCCAAATATTTGACACGAACCTTCGGAAGTGGATGGCTGTTCATCAACTCATACACAGTTTTTAAAAAAAAGAATTGTTCATACACTTCGTATTCCAGCCCTTGATCGACAATTAGGCACTCTGGCATCGGGAAGCTGGACAAATCCTCACCATCATCATCGAAATGAAGGCCTGTAAGTTGCGGAGTAAGGCATACAAAATTAAACTTTGGTGAAAATGATACCTGCCGCTTAAATTTGTTTAAATCTGCCAACTTTTTGTCCAAAAATAAGCCGGTACATGGGATTTCAGCCTCAGATTGATGAGTATCTATGAGTGCCTTTCCATAATAGGCGTCTATGTTTTCCATTTTGGAATGATAAAACTCGCCCTCCGTGATAATAGCTCTGAAGTAAATATCTCGTCCAATCAGCCTCACAAACAGATCTTCGGCGAACTCAATTAGATACATCAACTCACAAACCCTGTGTTTGGGCGTTAAGTCATTGCTCTCGTATTGACAGTAAACCAATATTGTATCTGAGAAGACAATCGTTTTGAAATTTGGATCTGTATGAACATGCAAAGAATCTATCGTTCGGTAAAGCTCATCCACCCTACCCGGCGTTTTGATGAGCTCAGTGAATCCTAGAATGTCCAGGTACATGAAGAGGGTAGAGTTCATAGCTTAAGAGATGGAAGAGGCAAGTTCGACTACCATTGGTGGGCGGCGGTTCAGCGGAGGGATTTGCTCACGGACGCGGCATTCATTCATCAAGCTGCTGAATTCTAGCCAGGTGGCGGCCGCCTTCGAAGGGGGTGGTGAGGAAGATGTCCACGATCTGGAGGGCGGTGGGGAGGTCCATCATGCGTTCGCCGAGAGAGAGGACGTTGGCGTCGTTGTGGAGACGGGTGAGGCGGGCGGATTCGAGATTCCAGCAGAGGCCGCAGCGGATGCCGCGCACGCGGTTGGCGGCGATGGCTTCGCCATTGCCAGAGCCGCCGAGGACGATGCCGCGCTCGAAGGTGCCAGCGGCGACGGCTTCGGCCACGGGACGAATGAAGCGGGGGTAGTCGACGGGGTCGGTGGAGTGGGTGCCGAAGTCTTCGACTTCATGACCTGCGGCAAGGAGGTGCTGGAGGATGGCCTGCTTGTAGAGGTAGCCGGCGTGATCGGAGCCGATGGCGATTTTCATGGTGGGGTGAAACTCGCGCAACAGGCAGGTGCTCACAAGTGGTGTTGCGGCAGAGTGACATGCCGGGGTGGGTGAATCGTCTGACGTTACGCTGACGCGAGGCGGGGCGTTTGGGGGGACGCTGCTGGTGAGGTTTGGGTGCGGCGAGGTGCTGGGTTTGCTTCCAGGCGGGTGGTGGAGACCCAGGGTTGCCTCGCTGAGGCTCGGCGAACCCTGGGCTTAATTACGGAAGGTCTTTGGCCTTCAAGACCTTATTTGCAGTGAGGCTTGGAGTGAAGGAGAAGCTGATATGGAAGGCTGTTGATCGTTTAAAAATGGAGTCCGCAGGACCTGAAGATCGCTGGGGTGCATATGGCAAACAGGGACGCGACGCAGCTTTTCCGGCTGGACGCTGGGCTGGGAATGAAGGGAGTCCTTTACCCGGCGAAAGCGGTAGCTGCGATGCAGGCTTGCGCCGTGCATCTCCGCGACCGCACTCCAAAAACGCTGTCGTGCTACTCTTTCATCCATCATGCAAAACACACGATGTGTCCTCTTAGCCTTATGTCAGCCTCAATTGAAGCGGTCGCGGATGACGACTTCGTCGTAGGAGAGCTGTCCTCCTTTGGGCCATGCGGGCTGGGTGCCTTTGCCGACGGCGATCATGAAGGAGATGACGTGGTCTTCGGGGAGATTGATGATTTTGCCGACGGCGTCGAAGTCGAAGCCGTCCATGGGGGAGGTGTCGTAGCCCATGGCTTTGGCGGCGAGCATGATGGTCATGCCAGCGAGACCGCAGGAGCGCATGCATTCGTCGCGCTGGACCTGATCGCGGCCTGAATAGTACTGGCCGATGGCGGGGACGAGGAAGTCCTGTACGGGCTGGGCTGCGTTTTTCCAGTAGCGGCCGGGTTCTTTTTTCCATGCGTCTTTGTCGGCACACATGACGATGAGGAGGGAGGCATCGGTGACCTGAGCCTGATCCCAGGCGGAGGCGCGAATTTGTTTCCGGACTTCGGGATCGAGCACGGTGACGAAGCGCCAGTTTTGGATGTTGAAGGCGGTGGGGGACTGCATGGCGGCTTCGAGAAGCTGATGGATTTCAGCTTCGGTCATGCGGTGGGCGGGATCGTAGTGCTTGATGGCGCGGCGGGAGGCGATGGCTTCGAGGGTGTTCATGGGGAGTGGGGAGAAGTTGAGATGTTGGGGGGCTGCGGGGCGCGGTGGAACGCTGCTGGTGGGCGTGGGGTGTGACGGGGTGCTGGGTTTGCTTTCCGGAATTGATGGCGGGTTACCAGGGCAGCCTCGCTGAGGCTCGGCAACCCTTCGCTATGATGCGAAGCTCCTTTGGGGCTTGAGGGAGGTCGGAGTGGTGTTTGAGAGGAGATTAAGGATTGCGGGTGGCGTGGAGTTTGATGTGGAGGTGGACGTGATCGTTGACGACGTGTTTGCCGAGGAAGGCGAAGAGTCTGCCGGAGCCGTAGTGGCTGCCGAACTGGGTGCGGTCGAGCTCGAACTGTGCCTGACCGGTGAGATTGTCAGCGTCTGCGGCGGCGATGACGGCGGGGAAGCTGAGGGGCTTTGTGACGCCGCGCAGGGTCATGGTGCCGTGCAGGGTGTAGTTTGGCGTACCGGGAGTGCAGGATGGGAGAGGGGCTGCGCGGTCGCAGATGAACTCGGCGGTGGGGAAGCGATCCACGGCGAAGAAGTCGTCATCGCGCAGGTGACGGATGAGCATGGCATTGTAGGCTGTGTCGACGAGGTCTTCACAGGCGATGCTGTTCATGTCGAGGGTGAAGCGTGCGGATTGGAGGATGCCGTTTTGTACTTCGATGTGGCCACTGGCGAGCTTGATGGTGCCATGGTGGTGATTGAAGAGATTGCGGCCGGTCCAGCGGACGAGGCTGGTTTCGGTGTCGAGATTGTAGTGTCCGTTGGGAGTTTCGGTGCCGGGCTCGGCGTGGGTTCCTTCGAGTGGGAGATTGTTTTGTTTCCACTCGGCGATGCCGCCGGTGAAGGCAGCCACGTTGGTGTAGCCGGACTTGGTGAGTTTTTCGGCGGCGGTGGTGGCGTCCAAGGAGTCGCCGCCTGCGCCGTAGACGATGAGTGGCGCGCTTTTGTCGGGGATGAGTTCGGCCACCTTGGAGAGGAAGATGGTTTCATAGACGCAGGCATTGATGGCGCCGGGCAGGTGAGCGCAGGCGAAGTGCTCCTCCGGCAGGACGTGGATGAGGGTGGCGGTGTTTTTCTGCGCCTGGAGTTCGGTGATGGAGAGCGTTTTCATGGCTGTGATGGGGCTTCCGCGAGAAGGGCGTCGAGATCGAGATGTTCGGTGGTCATGGTGAGCTCGCCTTTGGAGTCGCGCGGCCACAGTGAGGGATCGCGATCGACGTAGAGTTCAAGGCCGTTGCCATCGGGATCGTGAAGGTAGAGGGCTTCGCTGACGCCGTGATCGGAAGCGCCGTCGAGAGAGACTTTGTTTTTGATGAGGCGGCGCAGGGCATCTGCCAGAGAGGCGCGATCGGGATAGAGAATGGCGACGTGGTAGAGGCCGGTGGTGCCGCGCGGCGGGGCTTTGCCGCCGCGGCTTTCCCAGGTGTTGAGGCCGATGTGATGATGGTAACCACCGGCGGAGACGAAGGCAGCCTGGGTGCCGTAGCGCTGGGTGAGCTCGAAACCGAGGACGCCGCAGTAGAAGGAGAGGGAGCGCTCCAGGTCCGCCACCTTGAGATGGACGTGGCCGATGCGGACGGCGGGATGGATGGGGGCGGACATGGCGGGGGAAGTTTGCGGTTGTTTTCAGAGCCAATGAACTCATAGCGACTTGATGGTGAAACGGGGAGTCACTGTGGAAAGCTATTTGGGGGAAGCGTGGCTCTGTGGTCGTTCGTCCAGAACCGCCTGAAGGCGGGACTACAATACGTGAGCTGGGTTTGTGATGTCTTGGGGCGAAGAAGGGGGTGATTTTCGCAGAGCAAATGAACTCAAGGCGACGTGATGGTGGAATGGAGAGTCACGGTGGAAGATATTCGGGAGGGAAGAAGAGGCGGGCCGGATTCGGGGAGGAATCCGGCCCGCGTCGGGGTGCGTTATTTCGCCGAGAAAAGGGTGCGGAGGTAGTCTTTGCGGCCGGAGAGGGCGACGAGGGAGAGGACTCCGAGAACGACTGGCATTTCATAGCCGCCTTTGACGAGGAAGAAGTGGTAGAGGGCAATGTTTACCACCACAGGGCCGACGAGGGTGAGGGCGAGGTTGGTGAAGCGGCCGCTGAGGAGCAGGAGACCGCCGGTGACTTCCAGGACCTTCACCACGGTGAGGTAGCCGCTGCCGTAGATGGCGAACATGAAGTTGGCGGCAGGACCTTCCGGTGGTGGAGGAATCGGGATGAAGTGGAGCCACATGTTGGCACCGAAGACGGTGAAGATGAGACCAAGGAGGAGGCGGGCGATGGTAGGGATGTGTTTCATGGGAGTGGGGAGTTGACGGTGTTTTACTGTTGTTGGGTTGGGATTAGGCGAGGTCGAAGAGGAGGGCTTCGGCGTCTTTGGTGGCGGTGAGGGTGAGGGTGCCGCTGTCGTCTGTGCTGATGGCGTCGCCGGGATTTAGGGTGGTGCCGTTGACGGTGAGGGTGCCTTTGATGAGCTGGAGCCAGGCGCCGCGACCGACGGTGACTTCGTGGGTGGTGGATTTGCCGGCTTCAAGGCGCACGCGGTAGATGTCGGCGTCTTGATGGATGGTGGCGGAGCCGTCGCGGCCATCGGAGGAGATGACGAGCACCTTCTCGGCGGTTTCATGCTCGGGCTTCGGATGCCACTCGGTGTAGCTGGGTTTCAGGCCGTTTTGACGGGGACGAATCCAGATCTGGAGGAGGCTGCCGGGTTCAGTCTTGGAGGGATTGAACTCGCTATGGGTGACGCCGCTGCCGGCGCTCATGAGCTGGATCTGGCCGGGGAGAAGGGTGCGACCGTTGCCCATGCTGTCCTTGTGCGCGAGAGCGCCGTAGAGGACGTAGCTGAAGATTTCCATGTCGCGATGCGGATGGGTGGGGAAACCTGCGCCGCCGGTGATGACGTCCTGATTGATGACACGAAGGCTGCGGAAGCCCATGTGCGCGGGATCGTAATAATCGGCAAAGCTGAAGGTGTGGTAGCTGTCGAGCCAGCCGTGGTTGGCATGGCCGCGTTCGTTGGAGAGGCGAAGATTGAGTTTCATAACGACGCTGCATTCGCGCAGAAGCCGTCAGTCCTCCAATGCCACTTGCTTCACAAGTTCATGCCGTGAGGTAATGATTTTTGGGCATGGGGTACTGCATGATCGCGGAGCCAATGCGCCGCAGGCTGGTGCCCGAATGACTATCGCGAAGCGCTGGGTTTGCTTTCCAGAGTTGCATTCCGTACCCAGGGACGCCTCGCTGAGGCTTCCTCCTTAGCTATGCGAGCTTTGAATGATGCGAGAGCGCTGGACGTTGCGGGAGCGTGAGGGATCGGGACGATCCCTCTCCTCCAAGCGCTCCATGCGCAGATCTTTCCGGCCTAGTTTATCAACAGGCTGCCAAGGCCGGAGTGTGGCGGCGCGAGGTGGCGAAGAGAGTGGCATCTTATCAAGCAGGTTCAGGGTCGAGGGCAGGATGAGCCGATCTGGCAAGAGGCTTGAACATTGTCTGGGTGTGATTGGAAAGCTCCATGACATGCCGCGCGCAACAGCCTCTTTGGGCGCGGAGTTATGCATGCTTGCGGAGTGCTGCGGAATAAATTCCGCGCTCCCTGACCCGAATTCGCAGGCGATTTGCGCTTACTCGCGGCCTTTGACGACCTTCACCAGAGGACGATAGCCGTACTCGTTGAGGAGGGCGATGGCGCCGCGATCGCTGGAGTCGCGAGCGACGTCGGACCAGGAGTTGAGGGCGTTGTAGATGCTGTCCATGGCGGCTTCGAGGGATTCGGAGCGGGTGGCTGCATCGTGGGATTTGTAGAGGGACTCGACGGCGCTGATGTAGTGGAAGGTGAATTCGAGGCGCTTGGCATTGTAGAGAGTGAACGTGCGCGAGCCTTCGCGGGCACGGGTGTTGGCGCGATACATCTCGTTCATGGCGGTGGCGTAGAACGCTTTGGCTTCGGTGAGCCAGTCGGGCAGGCTTTTCTTGGAGTTCAGATGGCGCAGGAGCATGTCGGGTGCGGGGATGCCGAGGGCGGGGTCGTTTTTGGCGATGAGCTGGGAGGCTTTGTCGATGGCCTGGAAGCCGAGCCACATGCGCTCGGCGACCCCTTCCCCGCACATGGGTGTGACGAAATCGCTGAGGGCTTTTTCGCTGGTAAAGTCGTTTTTGGGCAGGACGGAAACGGCCACGGGTTCGGCGGCCACGATTTCAAAACCGAGTTTGGTGGCGTGTTCGCGGAAGCGAGCAGTGATGGCGGCGACGTCGGGATTGCCGAAGGTGGACGCACCGTGGAAGGCTTTGCGACCGCCGGTGTCGCCATCGACGCGGATGGGTTTGAATGGGACGATTTTTGCGGGAATGGCGATGGAGGTGTATTTCAAGGTTTGGAGGCGCTTGAGGAGTTGTTCGAGTTCCTCCTGGGTCCAAGATTCCTGGCCCATGGCGTTGCCGGTGTAGCCATTCCAGACACGTGAGCCATGCGGGGGCTGGGTGGTGATGATTTCGATGGTGTCCGACGGGGAGGTCCCCTGCCCTGCGACTGCGAGCGCAGGTGAGGAGGTGGTGGCGGAGACGCAGAGGAGGCTTTCGCGGGTGCGGACGAAGAGGCGACCGTCGGCGATGGCGGGGGTAGCGATGATTTCTTCGCCCATGTCGTGCTTGGCGAGGACTTTGAGCTGAGGCGCGTCTTCGAGTTCGACGATGAAGCCGTTCTTGGCGGCGATGTAGACTTTGCCAGCGGCAGCGATGGGGGAGGCGAAGTAGTCGCCGAAATTGCCGAGGCGGCTGCGGTCCCAGAGGGTTTTGCCGTTCTTGGCGTCGTAGCAGCTGGACATGCCGCCGCTTTTGACGACGTAGATGCGGTCGTTGAAGAAGAGCGGTGAGGAGAGGTTTGAGGGAGTTTTGGGGTCGATGTTCCAGAGGACGTGAGTCTTCGTAACATCACCCGTGCCGCCGCCTTTGATGGCCTGGATGATGTTGCCGCCTGCGGCCATGTTGTCGGGGGATTGGAAGGCGGTGTCGATTTCTTCGGGGCCGATGACTTTGTCGTGGTTTTTGTCAGAGGCGTCGAAGCGCTCGTGGAACTCTTTGGGAGTTTCCTCACGGGAGAGGATTTTGTCCTGATTCGTGTCGAGCCATTCGAGCAGGGCGTGCTTCAAGGTGCGGGTGGAATCGCCGTAGCTTTGAACGGCGACGTAGATGACGCCGTCATGCACGACGGGCGAGGTCATGATGGTGCGGAGGAGGGTGTTGCAGGTCCAGAGTTCTTTGCCGGTGGCGGGATCGTAGCCTTTCAATTTGCCACTGCCGGCGACGACGAGATCGGTGCGGCCATTGGCCTCACAGAGAACAGGCAGCGAATAACCAGCGAGCATTTCTTTGCGCAGGGTCTTCCATTTTTCTTGACCGGTTTTTGCATCCACGGCGACGACGAAGGGAGCGAGATCATCGTCCTGACAGAAGATGACGGTGTCGTTGTAAACGATGGGCGAGGAGGCGGCGCCCCAGTCCATCAAGTAGGCGGGACGGGGCATGCTGTGACGCCAGACTTCTTTGCCAGTGGTGAAGTCGAAGGCGAGGAGGCCGATGGTGCTGAAGTAGACGTAGACGCGTTCGCCATCGGTGGCGGGAGTGGAGGAGGCGTGGCTGTTTGGGGGGGTGATGCGCGGGAGGGTGCCGGTGTCGAATTCGCTGCGCCAGAGCTGCTTGCCGGTGGTGGCGTCAAAGCTGAAGACACCGAGCTTTTGGTCTCCGAGCATGGCGGTGGTGAAGACGCGGCCGTTTTTGACGATGGGTGAGCCGATGCCATCGCCAATCTTGGCTTTCCAGGCGATGTTTTTTTCGGCGGAGAAGTCCGAGGGCAGGTTTTTGGAGGAGGAGATGCCGGTGCCATTGGCGCCGCGGAACTGGGGCCAGTCTTCGGCGTGGAGGGTGATGCCGAGGAGCAGGGCGGTGAGGAGGATGCGATGCATGAAGGGAATTGGGTTAAAGACGTTCGTCGTTTCTAGCGATGGTGTTGCGCGCACCAAGGCGCAGGCGTGTGGCGGAGCGGATTGCAGACGCTGCTGGTGACCTTGGGGCGCAACGGAGCGATGGGTTTGCTTCCCGGATTTGATTGCGGGTACCAGGGTAGCCTCGCCGAGGCTCGGCAACCCTTCGCTATGATGCTAAGCCCCTTTGGGGCTGATGCAGGGCGGAGTGAAGTAGCAAAAAATGGCATCCTCCTTGTACCAAGGAGTTTTTGGGAATAGCGCACGTGGCATTCGGCAGGTGGAAGACGAGCGAGGCAGAGTGCAGGCATCATGAAACGAACGGCAGCCCGCTTTAACCGAGTGGCATTCATGCGAGGCATCATGAAAAGGATCAGCCGAAGAGTTCGGTGAGGGGCTTGCCTTCATCGAGGAGGTTGTAGGCGCGGCCGAGCTTGTCTTTGGCTTCGAGGTCTTTGATGCCCATGGCGTAATAGACGGTCTTGGTGATGTCTTCGGGGTAGATGGGGCGGTCTTTGGGGAGTTCGGCGCGGGCGTCGGTTTCGCCTACGACCTGGCCGCCGCGAATACCAGCACCTGCCATGAGGACGCTCATGCAGGAGGTCCAGTGATCGCGGCCGGCACCGAGGGTACCGCCGGAGCGGCGATCGCCGACTTTGGGCATGCGGCCCATTTCGCTGGTAACGAGGACGAGTGTTTCATCGAGCAGGCCCCGGCCTGAGAGGTCTTCCATGAAGGCGGAGAAGGCCTGATCAAACTGCGGGAGAAGGTACTTTCTCAAGCAGTTGAAGTTGTCGCCGTGGGTGTCCCAGCCGCCGGCGCTTTTGCATTGTTTGGCGGTGCTTTCGTCTTCCTTCCAGAAGACGGTGACGAAGGGCACACCTGCTTCGACGAGGCGGCGTGCCATGAGGAGGCTGGTGCCGTTGATGGTGTTGCCGTAGCGGGCGCGCAGCTTGTCGGGCTCGGACTTGATGTCGAAGGCGTTTGAGGTGCCGCTGGATGACAAGAGGTCAAAGGCACGCTCCTGCTGCTTCACGTAGTTTTGCACGGCGGCTTCGTGATCGAGTTCGCGCCGGGCCTGATTCATGGCGTTCAGCAAGGCGTGGCGGTCCTGCATGCGCGCGGCTGTCATGCTGCCGGACATGGAGATGGTCGGTGAGCTGAAGTTCAGGGGTTCATCGAAGCTGCCAGTGAGATAAAAGGGGTCGTACTCCATGCCGATGCGGCCGGCGAACTGACCGGGGCGGGTGAAGGGCAGTTTGCTGGGCTTGTGCGGAAGCGAGATGATCTGCGGCAGCGTGGGGTGCTGCGGACGCTTCATGCCGATGACACTGCCCATGTAGGGCCAGTCTTCGGGATAGGGGCGGCGGTCGTTGCCCTGCTGCTTGAAGGTGGGATCGGGGGCGTGGCCGGTGAGGTTGTAATAATAACCGGCATGGTGATCGCCCGTGGCGCGACCGCCATCCGTGACGCCGTGCACGAGTGCGAAGTTGTGCGCTTGTTTGGAGAGCAGAGGAAGGTGCTCGCAGAGACGGATGTCTGCGCCGGTGGTGCGGATGGGTTTGAACTCGCCGCGAAATTCCATAGGGGCTTCGGGCTTCATGTCCCACATGTCGATGTGTGAGGCACCACCGCAGAGGAAGAAGAGCACGGTGGATTTTGCGGGCTTTGCGAGGGTGGCGGCGGGAACTCCGGGGCCGGTGGAAGCTTTCAAGGCAGGCCCGAAACGCAGGGATGCCAGTCCCAGCGTCGAGGCCGTGAGAAAGGCCCGGCGGTCCATTGAGGGACGAAAGAGAGGTGAGTCCATAAGATGCGCGCAAGCCACCTACGTTCGCCAAATGGCCGCCTTACGGAAGTGCGGACGATTTGCGCATAGAGCCGGTCTGTGGTCTGATCCGGCGTGGAATTTCACCAGCTTCGTTACTTCATCGCCGCCGCCGAGGATTTGAGCATTTCAGCTGCGGCGAAACGCCTGCATGTGACGCAGCCTGCGCTGAGCCGGCAGATCGGCGTGCTGGAGGCGGAGCTGGGGGTGGCGTTGTTTGACCGCATTCGGAAGCGCATCTATCTCACGGAGGCGGGTCGTTTTTTTCTGCCGAAGGCGAGGCAGATTGTGTGCGATGCGGAGACGAGCGCGCAGCAGCTGCGCGAGCAGTATGGCAAGGCACGGCGGACGCTGCGGCTGGGATTTCTGGCGCCGTTTCTGGATGATCTGGTGGTGCCTGCGGTGCGTGAGTTCCGGCAGCGGCATCCGAAGGCGCAGGTGAGCTTGTTTGAGCTGCCGCCGCGTGCGCAGCTGGACCGGCTGCGGAACCATGAGCTGGATGCGGCGATTCTCGGGAACATCTCGGAGAGTGATCGTACCTTTTTTAACACGCGGACGCTGTCACGCCATAAAATGGCGGCGCTGCTGCCCGAGGATCATGCGCTGGCGAAGAAGAAGACGATCAAGCTCGCGGAGCTGAAAAATGAACGGTGGGTGTCGCTTTCTGACACGTCTTTCCCGGGGCGGCGGGAGTTTTTGCGCTCGATTTGTCAGCAGGCGGGGTTTGATCCGCAGATTGTGAGCGAGGTGGATTCGCTTTCGATGATGCTGGGGACGGTGACGACGCTGGGCGGGGTGGCGTTGATTCCCGGGCATGCGAGCAAGATGCCGCACGGGGGATGTGTGTTTGTGCCACTGGCTGCGCCGGTGCCGACGACGGAGCTGCTGCTGGTGCTGCCGAAGCAAGAGGCGAGCAAGGAGCTGACGACGCTGACGAGTTTGATCGCGGAGCTGGCGGCGCAGTTGGCGAAGGGGTAGGCGGTATTGGAGTGTCGGGTGATCATTGAGCAAATGCAAGGCGGAGCTGGGGGCAAACGCTTCTGGTGAGCTTGGTGTGTTGCGATGCGTTGGGTTTGCTTCCCGATCACTGACACGGGCACCAGGGAAGCCTCGCCCAGGCTCGGCATCCCTTCGCTATGTTGCATGACCCCGTTGGGGTCGGAGTGCGGCGGAGCGGAGTGGCGAGAAGATTGTGGCTGATCACCACGGAGGTTCAGCGAAGGATATGATGGGCCGAGGTGTAGCGGCGAAACGAAACATCCACTTACTGAGCCGTGCACAAGGGGATAGCATTCATTGCCTGCGCAGGAGGTTTGAAGCTTCGCCAAGCAACGCCTTGATTGCCCGAGATTCGTCAATCTTTCTGGCATTTGAGCGTGCAGGCCAGGCGCGATTGACGATTGATGAACAAGGATTGCTGATTTTTGAAGTGACGAGCCAGCTCAACTTACTGAGTGAGCCATGCACAAGGGGGACAGCATTCATTGCATGAATGCGCTGAAGGTTTGGAGCTTCGCCAAATTCCGCACGCCTTGATTGCCCGAGATTCGTCAATCTTTCCGGCTTTTGAGCGTGCAGGCCAGGCGCGATTGACGATTGATGAACAAGGATTGCTGATTTTTGAAGTGACGAGCCAGCGACAACAAGGTGACGTTATGAGAGGCTCGATCGCTGAGCGCCATCGTAGCTAGCGAGGAGTCTTACTCGTGCAGGCTGGCGGTGGAGGCGCGGAACTGGGGGAGGTCGGCGAGGATGTTCTGGCTGCGCATGAGGGTTTCGCCGATGAGGAGGGAGTCGGCGCCGGCTTCGGCGAGGCGGAGGGCATCGGCGGGGGTTTTGATGCCGCTTTCGGAGACGAGGACGATGTCGTCGGGGATTTCTTCGGCGAGCTCCTCGGTGGTGGCGAGGTCGACGGTGAAGGACTTCAGATTGCGGTTGTTGACGCCGATGATGCGGGCGTCGGTGGCGAGGGCGCGTTCGAGTTCGGGGAGGTTGTGGACTTCCACGAGGGCATCGAGCTGGAAGGTGTGGGCGACTTCGAGGAGGTGCTCGAGGGTGGGCTGGTCGAGAGCGGCGACGATAAGGAGGATGGCATCGGCCCCGGCGACGACGGCTTCAAAGATCTGCGCCTCGTGGATGATGAAGTCTTTTCGCAGGCAAGGGATGTCGAGCTGCTCGCGGATGAGCGAGAGGTATTCGAGGCGGCCCTGGAAGTATTTTTCATCCGTGAGGACGGAAATGGCGCTGGCACCGGCTTTCTCATAGCCCCGGGCGATGGTCAGGGGATCGAAGTCAGCGGCGATGGTGCCGACGGAGGGTGAGGCGCGTTTGACCTCGGCGATGATGCTGAGGCGCGTGGGGTCTGCGCGGAGGGCATCGTAAAAGGAGCGGACGTCATTGCGCAGGGCGGCGGCGGCGCGGAGCTTTTCAGCGCGCGGCAGCAGGCGTTGCAGTTCGGTGTGCTTGTGGGCGATGATTTCGTCCAGCTTGTTCATAGGGGGGCGCACGGTGGCGGAGGGATGGCGTTGTGCAACCTTCGACTGAAGGCAAAATACACGTGCAGGGGCTTCTTGACGCCGCGCGTGATGCAGGCTCTCTCTGCAAGGAATGCCCGAAGTGCCCATCAGTCCCGCCGCCGTGATCGAACTGCTCACGACCGAACACATCCTGGAACCGCAGGAACCCCTCACCCCTGACACGGACCTGTTTTCCATGGGGCTGGATTCCATGGCGATGATGCAGCTGCTGCTGCTCATTGAGGAACGATTCCAACTGACGATCAACCCGGCGGAAATGACGCGGGAGCGTTTTGCCACGGCCAGTGCGCTGGCGGGCTTTCTGGGAGAAAAACGCCGACTAGCCGCCTGATGCCGATCCTGCCCGCCACCACGGTCGATTTTTTCCTCGCGGGGCTGGAGAGCTTCATGCGCCGAACCGGGCAAGGAACGCACTGGGGGGTGACGGTGCTGCGGCTGGAGGCGAAACCGGACGCGCAGATTTTGACGCAGGCGTGGGAACAGGTCCACGCGCAGCACCCGATGCTGGGGGCGCGACTGAAGCGGCAATGGCGGGGCTGGCGGTGGGTCTGGAAGACGCATGGTACTATTACTGCACCGCCCATCTGCTGGCATGAGGTGCAATCACAACCCCCGGGCGAAGGGGTTATTCAAGAACGGCTGCAGGGCAGAAGCGGCAGCGGAACACTGACCACCCCATTATGGCTGGAAGTCTTTCCGTGGGGAACGGACGGCGGGCATGTGATTCTCCTGACCTGGCGGCATGCGCTGCTGGACGGGACGGGGATCAATCTGCTGCTGGAAAAGCTGGCTGCGGGAGCGTGTGCCGCGGGGCCTCCGCCGCAGGCCATGCCTGCGCGTGAAAGCATGGCCCGCATTTATAAGAGAGCCAAACCGCTGACCGACAGGCTGCATGAGATGACCTCTGCCGGATGTCTTTCCGCATGGAAGAAGGGGATGCCCACCGGAGGACAGCCGGAATACCGACTGATCGAACTTTCCAAGGAGGAGTCTGCAAAGGCCATGGCGCGACTACGCGGGCTGTGCGGCGACTTTTTGCAGATGCCGTTTTATGCGGCGATGGCCGCACGTGCTTTGCGGCTGCTGCATGAACGGCGTGACTGGCACAGTCCGGAGATCCACCTGCACCTGCCAATGCAGCTGCGGGGCAGAAGCCGTGAGCTGATTTTCGGCAACCACATGGGAGCCATGCCGCTGTTTCTGGATGCCGGGGCGCTGGGCATGGTGGATCAGGCGGTAGCGCATGTGCTGGAAAAGTACCGTGAGGCGATGAAGCAGGAGAGGGCGCAGGCATCCGAAGCGCTGACGACGCTGGCGGCTCAATTACCACTGAGTACATTCATCCCCATGGTTCGCTGGACGAACATGGGGCAGATTTGCAGCCTGTTTCACTCACATACCGGTTCTTTTCTGCCGGGACGCAAAGAATTTGCGGGAGCCGCAGTGCAAAACATTTACACCATCCCCAGTGTCAGCACGCCGCCGGGACTGGGCATTTTTGTCTCTGATTATGCCGGACTCATCACGGTGACGCTGGCATGGAGGGGAGACGGAGTGTCTCACGCAGAGATCGAAGCACTGGATCGGCGCATTCGGACGGATTTGACCGGCATTGCGGAAGAGTGACCGCAATGAAATTGATTAAAGTGCCAGGGAACCGCGACATGGACAGGCAGGCTGCCGTTGCTTCCGTCAGGACCTGGCGGGGTTCGCAAGCTGAACATCCGCGGCCCCTGACACTGGTGTTGTAACTGCTGGGCTCATCGGGCACAAGCAAGATTGCAGCCTAAAGACAAAATGGGTGAAAATTGGTGTTGTCGAAACCCGGTGGTTCCGGTAAAAATTAGACTTTAAATTCTCAAATTACGCTTTCGTATGGTCTGGAAAATTCTATCCGCTCTCTCTGCCGTCTGTCTGGGCACCGCCTGCTATTTTGCCTGGGCAAACCAAAAACTGCTCGTGGAGGAGCGTAAACGCGAGGGTTTTGCCAATGAGAATCTGGCAGCCATGACGGCCCACATCGCCAAGGCAGAAGAGGCGAAAAAGAGCCGTGAAACGCAGCGCGACATGGCGAATCAGGAGCTCGAAACCACCAAAACGTCCGTGGCAGACTTTGCCGCCAAGGTGCAGACCGCCGAGCAGGAACTGGCTGCGGTGAAGACCAATCTGGAGCAGACCGCGAAGGTGGTGAGTCAGAATCAAAAGGTGATTGACGAAGCTGGCGACATCAAAAAGCTGCTGGCTCAGATCGATGCCATCAAAAAAGAACGCGCCGAAGCCGAATCGGCACTGGCCAACCAAATTCAACATCTGGCCGCCGCGCAGGAAAGAATCACCAGCCTGACCAATGCAGCCAAAGAGGCCGAGGAACGCGAAGCCCGTGGCCGGCGCGGCATTGTGGATGACGATTTCACCGCCAAAGTTGCCTATTCTTATACCGACTGGGGCTTTGTGGTGCTCAACAAGGGCAACGGTGGTGGTGTTTTTGCCAATGCGGATCTTGAAGTGAAACGCGGCAAGGACGTGGTCGCCAAGC
The DNA here is from genome assembly GCF_057652315.1 of Prosthecobacter sp. Pr1. NCBI lineage: Bacteria > Pseudomonadati > Verrucomicrobiota > Verrucomicrobiia > Verrucomicrobiales > Verrucomicrobiaceae > Prosthecobacter > Prosthecobacter sp. Pr1. The sequence goes on from NZ_JBYFBS010000006.1 coordinate 19,920, forward strand.
TGAAAGTGCGTGATGTGGAGCAAAATTCCTCCGTGGCCGACTTGGTCAAAGGCAGCCTTGCCGAAGGCGAGCATATTCGCTCGGGTGATCTTGTGGTGGCTGCTGCTGAGCAGAGCGCCAAGACCGCCGCAACCAAGACGCCTGATGGAGCCGCTGCTCCTGCAACGGGAGCCGCAGGCGCTGCCCCAGCCGCCACACCTCCTGCAGCAGGTGCCGCGATGGGTTCTGATCCTTTTGGTGCTCCGGCCCCAGCTCCTGCGGCTCCTGCCATGGGTGCCGATCCGTTTGGAGCTCCTGCGACCCCGGCAGCGCCTGCCGCCCCTGCCATGGGCGCTGATCCGTTTGGCACCGCTCCTCCTGCGACACCTCCAGCCGGAGGCGCCGCGCCAGCTCCAAGTACTGCGGACCCCTTTGGCACAGCGCCACCGGCCGCCAAGTGATCGCAGACATCCGTTAGTCGCCTGACACCTTTCCCAGCTCCCCTTTTCCCATGACCAAAGTTCTTTTCATCCTTAGCGCAGTGGTGATCCTTGTAGCCAGCTTCTTCGCCTACCAAAACGGGCGTGAGTTTGCCGACGTTCGCACCAAGGTGGCGGGGATTAACGCAAGCATCACGAGTCAAAAGAGCGCCCAAGAAAAGCTGCTGCGCCCAGGCTCGGGTGAAGTGCCCAAGCTGGTGGCAGACATCGCCCGCGTGCAGGGTGATCTGGACGTCGAAGCAGAGAAGCTCAAGGCGCAGAAGAACAAGCTGGCTCAAACCCAGGAAGAAATCACGCGCGCCCAGGAAGAGTTTGCGGTGAAGGAGAAAAAGAAGCAGGAACAGGACGCCCTCCTCAAAGATCTTCCGCAGGGCATGAAGCCAGAGACGATGGTGGAAGGCATCCAGAAGCTGAAGAAGGAAAAGCTCGACTTTGAGGCGCAGGCTGAAATCAAAAAGAAAGAAGTGGCCGCTGAGGAAGACAAGGTGGCTGGCATCCAGAAGCGTTTGGATGAAGTGGTGCACAAAATTGAGGACCGCCGTAAAAACTTTGAGCGCAACAGCCTGAGCTCCCGCGTCATCGCCGTGAACTATGACTGGGGCTTTGTGATCATTGACGCAGGCAAGATGACGGGCCTCACCGAGCAGACCAAATTGATTGTCACCCGTGGCGCGCAGACTGTCGGCAAAATCAGCATCATGACGGTGGATGGCAAAAATTCCATGGCCGCCATTGTGCCGGATGCAGTCGTCAATGGTCAGGTGATCATGCCAGGAGATCGTGTGATCCTCGAAAACTTGGTGCAAAACTGATTTGTCTCGTGCATAGGGAGGACCTCATGAAGACACGACTGCTCAGCTTTCTGCTTTTGGCAATCACCGCCGCATGCTCCCTTTCCTCCTGTGCCTCGGATGAACCGAAGCGCAAGAAAGTGGTGGGGCCGGATGGCAGTCAGTACAGCAGCCTCCCGTGGAACCGTCCGCGGTCCTGGGAAGGCAACGCCAAATACGGTGGCATGGTTCCTGGCAGCCGCTAAGGTGCTGACGCGCCAACGGTTTGGTGGACAATCTCGTTGGTGAGGGATTGAGAGAGCCTTGGAGCTCGGTATGCTAAAAGGAGGTCATCCTTGCTTGGCCCCTATTATTTGGAAGGGATGGACGAAGCGGAGTTCAGAGGGATCAAATTGATCCCTTTCCTTTGTTACCAACGCCGCAAAAGACTCCAAATATGGTTTTCGACAGGGTGCTGTAGCGAATTCGGAAACTGGTTTTCGAACAGGGTGCTTGGGGACGTTCGGCGGCGGTTGGAGGACCAACCGCCCTACTTTCGCGCCATGAGCGCTTGAACGCCAAGCACGAGACAGGGTTGGCTGGTCCCAAGTGGATGCCGTCGAAGGCAGTCATCCCCTAACAGGAGCCAGCCGGCCATTCTGAAATGAGTTTCCAGAATCGCTATTGGGATGCTGGTGTCTGAGAAGATCGCTTATTCCGCAGCTTCGAGAAGTGCTTCGCCGTCTGCTGTTTTGACGATGCGATAGAAGCAGGTGGGACGCTTGGTGTGGCAGCAGCCGCCGCCGTGCTGTTTGACACGCAGAACCAAGGCATCCTGGTCACAGTCGGTGCGGATGTCGATGATCTCCTGAAATTCACCGCTGGTGGCCCCTTTGTGCCAGAGCTGGTTGCGGCTGCGGCTCCAATAAACTGCCTGACCAAGTTCCAGGGTCATTTTGAGGGACTGCTCGTTCATGTAGGCGAGCATCAGAGGCGCACCGGTCTCGGCATCAACCGCCATCGCGGGCATGAGGCCATGCTCATCGAATTTGGGGGCAAACAGCATGCCTTCTTCAATGGCATGCTTCGACTCACGGGGGGCGAAGGAGATGGGAGGGGAGGCGGACATGGAAAGGACCTATGCTAGCGGCACATCCCTGCCGTGCAACCACCTCATTTTCCAGGAAAGATGGGGAGCACACTTTTGAGGAGGTCGGTTCCGGCGTTTACGCCGTTTTCGATGACGCCGCTGGCCCCATTGATGACTTTGCCGGGTAATTTGGCTGCGCCCTCACCTAGCACTGGTTTGAGCAGGGTTTCAGCCCCCTGGCCGACGATGGCGCCGGGGGTATCCAGGAGGAGGGACATGCCGGCAGCACCGATGAGGCGGCTGCTGAGGTCCTCCATGGGGGCATCGAGCGTACCGACGATGCGCACCCGCGTCCATTGCAGGCCGGGAGGCGCGCCCGGGTTGTTTTCCACAAAGACGCGGTTGTTGGCGCCGGGGATGCCGCTCAAGGTTTCTGGCGTGACGCCGAGAAGGAAATCACCCTCCAGAGCCCGGCCGCGAATGGTCAGGGCGCCTTCGATGCGGAGGAGGCCGTTGGATTGCACGATGATTTTTTCAATGCGGAGGGCGTCGCCTTGGGGCCGGATGGAGGCGCTGCAGATGTCGAGCACGAGGCGTTTGAACCTGTGGGTGTTCGTGTAGGTCACGAGCTTGTCGAGAATGGGCAGACCGGTGAGCGCGCCGTCCTTGAGCGAGAGATCGGCCTTCCAAGCGGGCGGTGCATTGCGTGCGCCGGCCATTTCGAGATCGCCTTCGATCTTGCCAGAGAGGCGCTGTTTCCACCAAGCATCGAGAAATTCGTCCATGGGGACGGCTTTGACATGGGTGAAGATCTGCCATGCGCCGGTTTCATACTTCACTGAACCCCGCAGGGTAGCCTCAGAAGCCTGCTTCCAACGCAAGGCGGCGTCACTGATCTGAAACTGGCTGTCTGCCACACGCAGAGTGGCCCTGGTGAGATCAAACTGGAGAGGCTCTTTTTGTTGGGGAGCCAGGATGGGGGTGTGCAATTTACCCCCGTTCAATTTGGCGGACACGGACACCTCACCTGTGTGCCAGTCGCCAAGGCGCAGCTGTGAGTCTGCGATCTTCCATCCTTCCTGTTCAAACATGAAACGATGAGCCTCGAAACCGCTGATGCGCGTCTGGGTGGGGATGTAGCGGCGCAGAAAGGAGGGGATACCGTCGTTGCTGTCGTCGAATTTTGCGGCGTTTGCAGGGGGAGGACTGCTTGCAGCGGTGGTGTGGCGCAGCGTGAGATCATCTGCTCCGGCATTCTGAATGCTCCACTTCCCCTGCCGGATGGCACCGAAATCGAGGGCGGCACGCAGGCCCCCTGCCTCCACGCTCCAGCCAGGATTGGAAAATGACAGTTCGGTGACGCTGGCGGTGTCGTCGTTCCAGGTGATCGGAGCGATGTGCGCGCTGCCGTCGATGCGCGCGGCAATCAGATCCTCGGCCTTTTGGCGAAAATCATCCTTCTGAACATAGGCACGTATGTAACTGGTAACGAGAGTGGGAGCCAGCAGCATGAGAATGACCCCGCTGACGAGGATCAAACCCGCCAGCCACCACAGCCAGCCAAAAGAAGAAGAGGAGGGACGCTGGCCCGGTCTGTTGCGGCGTTGCATTTTGGTGGTGGATTGAATTTTTTCGTCGCCAGAGCAGGACTCCCCGGCCTAGTGTCAGAAACCTATTTAACCTGTATGCTCAAAGCTCTCAACGTTTGTCTTGAAGTCGAAGGTCCGAAAGACTCGGAGAACAGCACGCTGCACCTGCTCCGAGAAGTGAGCTTCAATGTTCCCCCCGGGCATCTGGTGGCGATCGTGGGCCCGTCTGGCTGTGGCAAGACGACCTTGCTGAAAGTGATCACCGGCATCCAGCAGGAGACATCCGGAGAACTGCTGTGGGATGGCATGAATTTGAGTGATGAAGAGGACCTGCATCCTGGAGATCTTGGGTATGTGCCGCAGTTCAGCGTGGCCTATGATCTGCTGACGGTGGAGGAGAGCATTGCCAGCGCGATGGTGCTGCGGACGCAGCTGTCGCAGACGGAAGATTTCATCCCGGCGCTGGACCACATCCTGGAGGTGACGGGTTTGACGCATCTCTCCGACCGACAGGTGAAGGTGCTGTCCGGAGGGCAGAAGCGCCGTCTGGGGCTGGCACTGGAGCTGGTGACCGACCCCTGCCTGCTGCTGTGCGATGAGGTCACGAGCGGACTGGACCCGAAATCCGAAAACGAGATCACCAATCTGCTGCGCGTGCTTTCGCGCGGGCATCCGAAGCGTGTGGTGGTCAATGTCACGCACAGCCTTGCGAGTCTGGACGCCTATGACAGCGTGATGGTGATGTATCAGGGAGTGCTGACCTATCACGGCCCGCCGAATGCGATGATGCACTACTTTGCGGCCGAGCACCCCGAAGAGGTCTATCTCAAACTCACGGAGCGCAAGGCCGGGGACTGGCATGAGTCATGGGAAAAGCACCGTGACACCTATTACAAGCGCCATGGATTCGACGGCACGCGTGTGCTGCCTGAAGAGGAGAAGAAGGAGGCCAAGAAAAGCAGCGGCCCCTCCAAGACCACGGTGCGTGAGGAGCGTGCGGTGGCAAAAATAGAGCACGTTGAAGCGTCTGAGCACCTGGACCTGCCCCCGGTGGAAATGCCGTCCATGACGACGCAGTTGTTTGAGCTGCTGCGCCGGCGGTGGACGATCTTCCGCCGTGACAAGGCGCAGGTGTGGCTGCACCTGGCCATGCTGCTGGGCTTTCCGCTGCTCGTCGTGATTTTCGCGCTGGACGGCATCAAGCCGCTGCGGGCGCTTTCGACACATCAGGATGACAACTTTGCGCAGGAGATCATCCAGGTGTCGAAATATAAAGAGGAGCAGCTCAAGGCCGGAGGGCTGGTCTCCGGACTCATCATGCTGCAGGTGGTGCTGGTGACCCTGATGGCGAGCAACAATGCGGCGCGTGAAATCGCCTCTGAACGATTGATTTTGGAACGTGAGAAACTGGGAGGACTGCACCCGTTTGCCTACATCGGCAGCAAGGTGATCTTTCTGGGCATGTTCGTGCTGGCGCAGAGTTTATGGATGGGGTTCTTCGTGGACATGGTGACCGGAGGGCTGCCAGGGGATCTGGTGACCAAGCTGGTGCTGCTAGTGCTGGCCTCTGCGGCGATGACCAGCGTGTGTCTGGGCATCTCAGCCATGAGCAAGACACCGGAAAAGGCCACGATCCTGTGCATCTACCTGGTCGGCTTTCAGCTTCCGCTTTCGGGTGCGGTGCTCACGCTGCCTGACTGGCTGGAGAACTGGGTGCAGCCGCTTGTGGTCGCCTTCTGGAGCTGGAGCGGCAGCCTGAGCAGCATGCGCAGCACCGCCTTTTATGATGCGGTGAAGCAGGTGACCTCCACGGATCTGATCGGGCCCGGGATCGCTGGATTCGTGCTGTTTGTGCATGTGCTGGTAGGCCTCGGCCTGACCTTCATCGGCGTGCAGCGCAGCCAGTGGGACACTTGAAGAGGGTTACGGTTGTTGAGCGTGATTTTTCTGAGCCGCTGATCTGGGCGTTAGAATTTGTCGGCCATTTTTATGCCGAGCCAGAAGGCGGCTGGGATGATGGCGGCGAAGAAGGTCCAGTGACGCTGCGGCGGAGGAGCGGGGCGAGGGTAGGCGGGGATGAGGCCGGCGGATGTCATGCGATCATAGAGATCGGGGTGTGACAATCGTTTCGTCATCACTGCGGGCATCTGGTTGGCCTGGTAGAGCTTCTCAAGAGCACGGGCGTAGACCGGACCTTCGGCTTCATTCGTGACGGACATGGAGTCGGCGCGGTTTTCCATGCGCTTGGCGGTGTTCGCGGCCAATTTTCGAAGCAGCAACACACCGAGAAAAAGCCAGAACACGCCACCGATTTGGAAGTGGTGCACGACGGGACGGGTGAATGCGAAACCCAGCCAGCTCAGGCCGCCCAGCATTCTCGAACAGAGCACGGAGCGAGATTCGCTCAGATGCGCCATTTCATGCTGCACGAGGGTGCGCAGTTCGGCATCATCCAGCTCTTTCATGGCCGGCGTGGTCACGATGATGCTGCGGATATACATCAAGGCGAAAGCATTGGCCATGATGGCATCCATCACCCATGCACGGACGGGAGGCACGCCGGATGCAGCGGTGACTTCGTCGACGATCTGCCGCAGACGGGAGGTGTGCGGATTTGCACTGAGGCCAGGCAGGGCACGCAACCAGACGCCGGAGTAAATCAGGACCAGCAACACGGCAGCCACACCCAACCTGAGCCAATCTCTGGATTCAAGACTTTCGGAGGTGGAGATGGTCGCCCAGACAATGACGCCAAGCCAGGCGGAAGTGAGGAGCAGCATCCACAACGTCTGCCGCAACCAGAGACGCAGGGTGAATCCAGGCCAGACAAGGCGGTCGATGAAAAACTGTGCCGTGAAAAAACCGCCCAGTGTACCGAAGAGCACCATGCTGACAGCAGGCACATCAGCGGCGAGTTCATGGCGCAGAATAAATCCAAGACCGAGGACACTCATGGCAACGGCGGTGCGTGTCTTGCGTGCCAGCCACAGCCAGCGTGCACGTTCCGTCCAGTGCTGATCCCGGACCCGCATCCAAGGGCGCAGTGACAGCCGCATCAGCGTGTAGCTGTAAAGAACACTGGCGACGAAAAGCAGGCCGAGAAAGAGTGAGGGAGAAAGCATGGTCAATGAGGCAGGCCGAAAAGATAATAAGCGGCGCAGAGCAAGGCGAGCACGATGATGCCGGTGTTCAGTTCGCGTGCGCGGCCTGAGGCCAGTTTCAGGACCGGATGGACGACCAGACCGGCGGTGAGGCCGTTGGCGATGTTGTAAGTGAAGAGCATCATCACGATGGTGACGAAGGCCGGGACCCACTCGGTGAGATCATCGAAGTCGATGCGGCGCACGGAGCCGGTCATGAGAACTCCGACGGCGATCAAGGCGGGGCCGTAGGCAAAGCGGAGCTGCTGCAGGGGCTCGATCAAAGGGATGAAAAACAGCGAGAGGGCAAACAGGGCCGCCGTGACGAGCGAGGCGAGGCCAGTGCGTGCGCCTGCGCTGATGCCGGTGGCGGATTCAATGTAGGCGCCGCTGGTGGAAGTGCCCACGAGACCACTGAACATGCAGGTGAGGGCATCCACGAGCATGGGCTTCTCCACCTGGGGGAAGTTTCCATTTTTATCGAGCAGGTCCGCTGCGGCACCAAGGCCGGTGAGCGTGCCGAGGGTGTCGAGAAAACTCATCAGGAAGAGGGTGAGCAGCACGGGAAGGAAGCTGAGCTGGAGAACGCTGGCGATGTCCAGTTTGAAGGCGATGCGGCTCAGATCATACTCACCGGTGAAGGGCAGCGCAGCGATGGCCTTGGGCATGTGACCGAAACCTAGCACGCCGCCGATCAATGCTGTGACAATGATGCCGATGAGGAGTGCGCCGCGCACTTTGCGAATCATAAGCACGGTCATGAGCAGGAAGCCGCCGAGCGCGAGCAGGACCTGAGGATCGCGCAGATTGCCGATTTTGACGGGGACTGCAGGGGAGAGGAACAGGCCGTGCGCATCGGTGGGCAAGGCGGGAGGCGGCATACCGGTCACGAAGCTGGTGACGATGCCGGTTTCATACAGGCCGATGAAGGCCAGGAACAGGCCAATGCCGACGGCGAAACTGTGTTTCAAGCCCGCAGGCACGGAATTCGCCAGCCAGCCGCGAATGCCGAGCAGTGTGATGATGAGAAACAAAGAACCGCTGACGAAGACAGCGCCGAGACGCTGCTCCCAGCCAATGCCGAGTGCGGCGAGACCAAAGGCGATGAAGGCATTTTCCCCCATGTAGGGCGCGACTGCGATGGGTCGATTGGCGATCAGGGCCATCAGCAGACAGCCCACAGCCGCCGTCAAAATGGTGGCCACGGTGCCGGGACCCACAGGAATGCCGGCGAAGGAGAGGATCGCCGGATTCACCACCATGATGTAGGCCATGGTGATGAAGGTGGTCACGCCGCCGATGATTTCGGCGCGGACGGACGAGCCATGCTGATGCAGCTTGAAGAAGGCAATCATGCTGCGGTGGAGAGGAGCGTGGAAGAACCGAGCTGCAATTTGAATCCGCGTTCCAATGCGGCGTGTTTTATGCGCAATTCCAGGCTGGCGGCGGTCGTTCACAGCGGGCCATGAAGTCCCTGCTGCTGCTTTCATCTTTTGCGCTCCTCCACTCATCTCTATGGGCCCAACCCAATGTGGTGCTCTTTCTGGCGGATGACATGGGCTGGATGGACAGCGGGGTGTATGGCTCGAAGTACTATGAAACGCCCAACATCGACAAGTTCGCGACGCGGGCGATGCGGTTTACGAATGCGTATTCGCAACCGCTGTGCTCGCCAACCCGAGGGAGCATCCTGAGCGGGCAGCACACGGCCCGGCATGGCATCACGACGGCGAGCGGGCACCAGCCGCCGCAACCGGCGGGGCATGTGTTTCTAGCGGAAACTGGCCCGGCGAATGCACCGATGCTGATGCCGGAGAGCAAGAACTACCTGGAGCCTGCGCAGATCACACTGGCGGAGACTTTGAAGGGGGCGGGCTATCGCACGGCGCACATCGGCAAATGGCACCTCGGGCTTACACAGCCCTACTGGCCGGAGCAGCAGGGCTTTGATGTCGCGTTTCACTGCCACCCGGATCCCGGACCGCCGGGAGGGTATTTTTCGCCTTATGGCGTGCTGCCTGATGGCAAGCACGGTGGGAAGACCAAGGTGGGAACAATCACTGACGGGCCGCAGGGGGAGTACATTGTGGACCGGCAGGCGGCGGAGGCGGTGAAGTTCATTGAAGCGAGCAAGGGCGGTCCGTTTTTTCTCAACCTGTGGTGCTACGGCGTGCATGGACCGTGGGGGCACAAGGTGGAATACACGAAGTACTTTGCGGCGAAGAAAGATCCGAGCGGAAGGCAGGGGAATCCGATCATGGCGTCGATGTTGAAGAGCGTGGACGAGTGTTTTGGGCGCATCCTGTCGGAGCTGGAGCAGCAGGGCATCGCTGACAACACGATCATCATTTTCACTTCCGACAACGGTGGCAATGCGCACAGCAATGTACCCGGCACAGGGAAAACGGAGGCGGCGGAGAAGAACAAGAGTGAGTTCCTGGCTGACTGGCGCAAGTGGGCCGGGGACCAACCGCCGACGATGAACACCCCGCTGCGCGATGGCAAAGGCACGCTGTATGAAGGCGGCACGCGTGTGCCGATGATGTGGGCCTGGGCGGGCAAGATCAAGCCTGCCAGCATGAGCGAGGCCGTGGTAGGACCGATTGATATTTACCCGACGGTGATCGATCTCCTCGGCATCGCGAAACCGGAGCAGCAGGTTTTTGATGGAGTGAGTTATGCGAAGGTCTTGAAGGGTGAAGGCGAGCTGAAGCGCGAGGCCTACTTCAACTACCATCCGCACGGCGGCGCGAACCGTGCCGGTGGTGTGTGGGTGCGCCGTGGAGATTTCAAGCTGCTGCGCTGGTTTGGCAATCCCAACACGCACGAGCTTTACAACCTGCGCGAAGACCTCAGCGAAGCGCATGACCTTGCCACGACGATGCCGGACAAGGTGAAGGAACTTGATTCGCTGATTGATGGTTTTCTCAAGGACACTGGCGCGACTTATCCACGGCCTAATCCCGCTTACAAAGCTGTCGCGGCAAAGGTGCCTGCAACAAAGACTGATCCGCTGGATGCGTGGAAGGAGCGCCAATGCAAGGCCACGGTGAACGCGAGCATTCTGACGATGAAGAGCACCGGAAAAGCGGGCACGGGATTCCTTGGCCATGGGATGGCCAAGATGAACGGACCTGCCACGGTGAAACTGCGCGTGCGGAGTGATGCGGGCGGCGCAGGCAAGATTGACTCGCTGCCCCATGGTGCGGCAGATCCCAGTGTGGTGCATTCCGCCGCACTTGAGGTGAAAGCGGGTGACTGGCAGGAGCTCAAGATTGAGCTGGGTGACAAGGGGCCGCTGGGCACGCTGCGTGTCTATCTGCCCGATGGTGAGATTGACTTCATTGAAGTTGCGCCAGCCAATGGGAAAGTGCAGCGGTGGGATTTTTGAATTCAACTCCCCTTCCCTTATGATCCGCCATACTGTCGCCTTCCGTCTCAAGCATGCCCCCGGCTCCGCCGCCGAGCGGGATTTTTTACTGGCAGCCTGCGAGCTGGCGAAGATCGAAGGCGTGCAGAAGTTTGAGTGTCTGCGTCAGACCAGCGTGAAGAACAGCTTCACCTTTGGTCTCTCGATGGAGTTTGCGGACGCAGCCGCGTATGCTTTTTACAGCGAGCATCCGGAGCACACGGCCTTTGTGCAGCAACGGTGGATTCCTGAAGTGGTGGAGTTCATGGAGCTGGACTACGTGAGGTATGTGCTGTGAGGTTTGGGCACACAGTCAGCAGCGATGGTGCGTTGAAACGCTGCTGGTGGGCGCGGCGTGCGAAGAAGGCGGTGGGTTTGCTTCCCAGTCGTGTGCTGCCATACCCAGGGTCGCCTCGCTTAGGCTCGGCTGACCCTGGGCTCAATTACGCAGCACCGTTGGTGCTGATGTGGGCGCGGGGCAGAGTGGTCGAAGAGAATGGTATTCCAGCAAAAAAGTGCTGAGCGCGTTGCGTCACGGATCGACGACAACCTGCATCAACTGGGCGGCCTTCATGCATGGCAGTTACCGGTGACAGCCTGCACTAACCGAGGACCATTCATGACTGTTAGTTACTGCCGAGAGTGAACAAGAGAGTTGGACTCTTCTTGGCGGGGAGGGCTGAGTCAATGCAGTGTTGGGTTCAAGATGATGGGCAAAAAAAGCGCCGCGCCAGGTGTGAACCGGACGCGGCGTGAGGAATTCAGGATTGAATCAGGCGCTGATGTGATTGGAGACCAGCTTGGTCATTTCAAACATCGTCACCGTCTTCTTGCCGCCGAACACCGCCTTCAATGCGTCATCGGCATTGATGTTGCGCTTGTTCTTTGCGTCCTGGAGACCATTCTTTTTGATGTAGTCCCAAAGCTTCTTCGTGATCTGGCCACGAGGAGCAGGCTTGTTGCCGACGACGGCCCCGAGGATCGCGTCAGGCTGCACTGGCTTCATGAGCGCAGGATTGGGTTTCCGCTTTGCTTTGGCAGCCTTCTTGGCTGCCGGTGCTTTGGCAGCTTTCTTGGCTGCCGGTGCTTTGACAGCCTTCTTGGCTGCCGGTGCTTTGGCAGCCTTCTTGGCTGCTGGTTTTGCTTTGGTTGCTTTCTTGGCCATAGTGTTGTTGGCGGCTGTTGCCGTAGGAGCAGGTTATGAGAGCGCCCTGCTGAGCGTCAACGCAAATTTAATCAATATTTGAGGTTGTTTCCCTGCGTACAGGCACTCGGCTCCCTGCGCAAATGCACTTCGGCAGACGCCGACAACAGCCTCTTTTTCGTCGCTGCATTTGGGCATCATCGCGACTGCGTACCGGCATCAATCAATGAACGGCAACGGAGCCACACCTGAGTGAGCACCCATTCCCATGAGGATGATTTCAAACCGAAAACGAAGCTACACTTTCGCGCGGCTTTCAACCCACTGCACTGCGTAGCGAACCAGAGAGGCACCGTCGGTCATGCCGAGTTTTTCTTTGATGTGAGCACGATGGGCTTCGACGGTGCGGGCGCTGATGCTGAGCTGAGCGGCGATGTTTTTGGTGGGGACGCCGCTGCCGATGAGCGAAAGGATTTCGAGCTCGCGGTCTGTGAGAGCGTCCATGCCCGTGGCTTTGGAACGTGAAGCGCCGGTGACCTGCTCAAGCATGCGTGCGTTGAGAGATTCACTGACGTAGAGACCGCCGCTGATGACTTTGTGAATGGCGGTGACGAGGTGATCTGCGGCCTCCTCCTTCATCACATAGCCACGAGCGCCTGCACGCAGGGAGCGCTCACCATAGAGCGTCTCATCGTGCATGGAGAGCACGATGCACTGGGTGGAAGGATGCAGGGCGCGGATGTCTTTGACGAGTTCGAGGCCGTTCTTGTCCGGCAGGGTGAGATCAATGACCGCGAGATCGGGCTTGAGTTTGCCAATGACTTCGAGGCCTTCACGCGCGCTGCCGGCCTCACCGATGACATCAAGCCCCTCCTCGGCACGGATCAACTGTGCGAGACCATGGCGCATGATGGGGTGATCGTCGATGAGGACGAGGCGCTTTACAGATTTTTCGCTGGTGCGGGAACGCTGCATATGACCTGGGTGCCGCCGCCTGTGCGCGGCTCGATTTTGAGTGTGCCGCCTATCATTTGAGCGCGATGGCTCATGGTCAAGAGGCCCATGCCAGTTCCTTTGGCCGGCGAATCGGGAATGCCGATGCCGTTGTCGCGGACGTGGAGGACGATATTGCCACTCTGACGGGCAAGATGAATGTCCACCCGGCCGGCCTGGCCATGCTTGACCGCGTTGGAGACGGCCTCCTGGGCGATGCGAAAGAGCTGCACGGAGAGCTTGTTGTCGGCCAGCTGCACCGGGTTGTCGTAACGAAAATCACATGTGATCTCAAAGGCGCGGGCGGTGCTTTGTGCGAGCTCCTCAAGCGCTTTCATGAGACCACCGGAGTCGATCACCACGGGCATGAGGCCGCGGGACGTTTCACGTGCACGTGTGTTGGCCTTGCTGATGAGATCGACGATTTCCGCCAAGCTCTGGGCTTCGGCGCTGCCGGCCTTGGTGAGTTTTTTTTGCGCCACCTTCGCGAGGCAGCCGATGGCGGCGAGCTGCTGGCAGAGATCATCGTGAATGTCCTGGCCGATGCGCGCCTGCTCCTCCTCGCTGATGTGGAGGATTTTGTCCTCCAGGGCCTTGCGCTCGGTGAGGTCGCGAATGATGCCGGTGAAAATGCGCCGCCCGCTGGGCAGCACGGCTTCACCGACGGAGAGGTCGATGGGGAAGACGGTGCCGTCTTTGCGCTGGCCCACGACTTCACGCCCGATGCCGATGATGCGCTTCACACCGGAGTTCAGGTAGTTCTGAATGTAGCCGTCGTGCCGGTCGCGATAGGGCTGCGGCATGAGGAGGTTGATGTTTTTGCCGATGATCTCAGCGCGCTGGTAGCCAAAGAGACGAACCGTGGCGGTGTTGGCGGTTTCGATGATGCCATGGGAGTCGATCGTAACGATGGCATTGACCGCTGTTTCGACAATGGCACTGGAGATTTGTTCGCTGGCCTGAAGCGCCGCCTGCAACTGGGCAATGCTGGGATCATCAGGCGCTGGTCTCTGCATCGGCATACAGGATTTCAATCTGGAGCGATGACAAAGCCGTCCGGCTTCACGGCAAGGATCGAGCAAGGAGCATGCTGAACGATTTTTTCGGCCGTGGTGCCGATGAGCATCTCGCGCAGGCCCGTTTTGCCATTGGTGCCGAGCACGACGAGGGTGGCATGCACCTCGTTGACATGATCCAGAATGGCTTCACGGATGTTCACGCGCTCCGTGACGTGCTGAGCGACCGGGACGTTTTCTGCATCACGTGTGAGGGGCTCCAGGAAGGCAGCGAGATCTTTGCGCCAGGTCGCCACAGCCTCAGGATCGTAGGTGGCAGGGAGCGAGGGAGCGAAGCCGCCGTAATCGAGGGACATGGCGAGGGCGCTTTGATACACATGAAGACAGTCGAGCGAGCCGCCGTCCTGCTGCGCGACATGGAGCGCGCATTGCACCGCCTTGGCGGAGTTTTCAGAAAAATCGACGCAGGCGACGATCTGCTTGAAGGGCCCCTGGGCATCTTCGCGCACGACGAGGACATCGACGGGGGCTTTGCGCACGCACTTGGCGGTGATGACGCCGATCCGGTGCGGTTCATTGCGCGATCCCTTGGCCCCCATGACGAGGAGATCGGCGCTGTGGGCGCGGCAGGCTTCGACAAGTTCGGAGAAGGGATTGCCGATGCGGACTTCGGCATTCACGCCGGCACCCACCTCGGCGTCATCCACAAATTTCTTGAGCCGCTCCACCCATTCAGCACGAATGGTGGCCTGATCGGCGGAAAGCGCGCTTTTGAGTTCATGCACGAGGAACTCGTCCATGACATGCACAGCGGTGATGGCGGCGCCGTCAAGTGAGGCGCGGTGCACCGCCTCCCGCAGCGCGATGCGGCAGGAAGAGGTGAAGTCGATGGCGGCGATGACGTGGTGGAGCTTTTTCATGGTGTGTTTGAATTAAAGTCATTTCACCATAGCCGTCGGAAAAAGGCAATGCCGCGCCGGGGTTGCGGCGTAGTGGGCAGAGCTTGTGCTCAAAGCCCGGCTTCTTCCTGCGCCTGCTCAACGGCGGCTTCAAGAGTCCACAGGGTGCGATCAAAGCTCTTCTGGCGTGCACGAAACTGGGCTTCGTCGGTGATGGCGGTGAGCGTTTCCAGTTCCTTGACCGCAAAGGCGTGGTGCTGCTCCAGAGCGGCGATGCGTGTTTTAAAATAATCGCGCCCGCCCTGATCCTTGAGCACATCGATGTCCGCCTTCCAGCCGGTGAGGGCAGCGCCGGCCTGCTGGAGATATTCTGTGCGGCTGGTGGTCACATGGTCCTTGGCTTTTTTGAACCATTCACGGCCTTTGATTTCGCCCTGCTCCTTCACTTTGGAGAATTCATTTTTCAGCTTTTCCGCAGCGCGGCGGAGCTGATCATTGAGGCTGTCTTCGGCACGGAGCGAAAGAGCGCAAAGGCTGAGGGCGAGGCAGGTGATAAGGGCTTTTTTCATGGTCGTCGAGGGATACGGCTGGATGCCGCCAACCATGCATGCTCTTTTCCTTGGCGAAAGATTTTCCCACCAGCACCGTCAACTTCACGCCCATGATCCGCACGACCGCCCTTACCGCCCTGTCCATTTCCCTGCTGAGTGTTCTTTCGAGCGCCCAGCCTGCCACGAAGCCTGTATTCTGGCCCGGGAAGGGAGGCCCGACGCAAGACAGCATCGTCCCGGCGGCCGATGTGGCGCGCATTCCCCTGGAGTGGGACAGCGCCTCCGGCAAAAACATTGCGTGGCGCACGCCGCTGGAAGGCCTGGGGCATTCCTCGCCAGTGATCGGCGGTGACTTGATCTGGTTCACCTCCGCCACGGCGGACGGTACCAAGCAGTTCATCTATGGCATCGACCGTCACAACGGGAAGATCGTGAATCATGACGTGGTGTTTGAGAACGTGGCTCCTGAAGATCTGGGCAACCCCATCAACAATTATGCAGCCCCTTCTCCTGTGCTGGAAGAGGATGCGCTGTATGTACACTTCGGCACCTATGGCACGGCGCGCATTGATCCTGCGACGGGCAAGAAAGTGTGGGAGCGCCGCGACATCAACGTGCGCCACTTCCGTGGTCCGGGCTCATCGCCAATCATCTACGGCGACCTGATCATTCTGACCTTTGACGGCATTGACCAGCAGTTTGTCACGGCGCTGGACAAGAAGACGGGCAAGAGCGTGTGGAAAACTGCACGTACCACGGACTACGGCGACCTGGACAAAGAAGGCAAGCCGACCCGGGATGGCGACATGCGCAAAGCCTACCATACGCCAGGCGTGTTTAAAATGGGGGGCAAGGATGTGCTCGTCTCCATTGGATCCCGAGCCGCTTTTGGCTATGAGGTTTCCACAGGGAAAGAACTCTGGACGATCCGCCACGGGGGATTCAATGCCGCGATTCCGCCACTGCGTTACGAGGACATGCTGATCCTGAACACGGGGGCGGAAAGGGCGCACACCCTTTGCGTACGCATTGATGACAAGATGAGCGGGGACATCACTGAAAGCCATGTGCTGTGGGACCGGGAGAAGCGGAATGCGAGCGAGGCGGCCCCGGTGCTGGTGAATGGCATCCTGTATCAGACCACGCGTGGCGGCATCGTGAGTGCGGTGGAGGTCAAATCAGGCAAGGATCTCTGGGATGACCGGCTGGCGG
Source organism: Prosthecobacter sp. Pr1 (assembly GCF_057652315.1). Taxonomy (NCBI): domain Bacteria; kingdom Pseudomonadati; phylum Verrucomicrobiota; class Verrucomicrobiia; order Verrucomicrobiales; family Verrucomicrobiaceae; genus Prosthecobacter; species Prosthecobacter sp. Pr1. The sequence goes on from NZ_JBYFBS010000006.1 coordinate 36,212, forward strand.
GCAAGCACGTCCCTGCCCCGCTGGTGCTGGGGGACAAACTGCTGTTCGCCAATGACCGTGGGGAATGCTTTCTGGTCCGGGCCTCACCGGAAAAGTTTGAGGTCGTCGGGCAAAATCAGCTCGGCGAGCAGATCACGGCCTCTCCTGCGGTGGCAGACGGGGCGCTGTTTATTCGCAGCAGCGGAGCGCTTTACAAGATTGCGACCAAGTAGTCGGAAAGGGCAGATACCCGGGTCAAGGCTGCTTAAGCCACTAAAAAATGGCCATCCAAAGTAAATACAGAAACGAAACTCAAGCCTGATAAAACGTTAGTCAAGGGGATCTTCTTTCACTGCGCATGTGGCGTAGGGGAAAAATCCGCCCGCAATCACAAAACCGTCGCAAAGAGACCAAGGATGTGCTAGGTTTAAAGTCCATATGCCTACCACCACACCGACACGTAAGACACGCTTCTCCCGCCGAGTCCCTGATCATGTCACTGACGAGCTAGTCAATGTTCTCTCAAAGCCGGAGACCTATGAATTCAACACTCTGTTTGGATTGGTGTATGACAATCTCAAGCTGAAAAATGCGGTGAGCGGTGGCGAAGAAATGCTGCGCCTGCGTTCCTATGAAAAGCTGCAGAATCTCGTGAGCCGCGGCCTTTGCGCCAAGGTTGGCAAGACCTACCGCGGCCTTGATGGTCTGCGTGCCGCCCACAATGCCGCGATCGCCGCCCGCAGCGCTGCTGTTGTGGCCCGCACCACGGCTGCTGCCGCTGCCCGGGGCTGATGCTTCCTTCGATTTGGGCCGCTCTGCCTCCGCGCAGGGCGGCCCTTTTTGTTTCCGGGTTTGACGCTGCGCCGCCTCTCGCTAACCATTCGGCATCATTCACCCCCATGTTTGAGAATTACATCCCAGTCCTGCTCCAGATTGTCATCGCCGGTGGTTTCGCCGTGGTGACCCTCATCGCGTCTGCGCTGCTCGGCAAATCCGCCAAGCGCAACACGATCAAAGATTCCGCCTACGAGTGCGGCATGCTTCCCGTGGGAGACAGCCAGCCGCGTTTCAGCGTGAAGTTTTACATCGTGGCGATGCTCTTCGTGCTGTTCGACATCGAAGTCGTCTTTCTGTATCCCTGGGCCATCATTTACAAGGACTACCTCGCTGCCGTTGGCGGAGGCGCCTCGATCCTTGCTGTCGCCGCCGGCTTCGCTTCCATCCTGCTTGTTGCTTTCGGCTATGCCTGGAAGAAGGGCGTGCTGGACTGGAAATCCTAGTCTTTCTGCAAGCTGCCACGGGACTTTCCTTCTGCCTTCATGATCGCCTACCTCAGCCTGTTTCAGCTCAAGCCCCAGGTCACGGAGGAGAAGCTGGAGCAGATGATGTCCCAGACGCGAGTGATGCTTCTGCGGGTTCCAGAGGTGCTGACTGTCAAAACGGGCAAGCGTGTGAATCCGTCTGATCCCTACCCGTGGTTTGTGTATCTTGAGGTCGAGACAATGGACAAGCTGGCCATCTGCCAGGATGACCCGCACTACTTCAAGTTCCGTGAGGAAGTGCTGAAGCCGAACATCTCTGAGCAGGAGTCCACGGCCTTTGAGATGGAGCCGCGCAAAGACGTGAAGTACTCCTGAGTGGAGTGGTCCCGGGCTGTCACTTTGCCTTGGGCGCCAGATGACCGGTGAGATCGCCTGCGTAACCTGCCAGCTCCAAGAAAGAGCGACCGGTGATCTGCCCGCGTGAATCGATCACATCGCAGGCACCTTCCCAGTAAGGCAGCTGTGTGATGCCGCCGTCTTGCTCCTGATCTGGGGCCAGCGGCTTGAGTTCCAAAGATTCGTTCTCGAAGCGGAGTCGGATATGAGTGGGATACTCCGCCGCATTGCGCGGGCTTTTCCAAGTGTCCAAGACTTCCCAGGTGAAGGCATCGCTGGAGAGATGGCGGACTTTTCCGTTGAGATCAATCACGGCGAGGGTGGAAGCAGGGTCTGAAGAACCGTCCTTCCTGCGCATGCGGTAGACCATGATCTCTCGGCCGTCCTTGAGCTGAAGGGCGGCCCAATCCCAGCCCACCTGCCCCGCCTCCAACTGGCTGCTGCTGAACTCGTGATCCATCCATGCCTCGCCGGTGACTGCATGCTCCACGGCACCGAGTTTGACGGTACCGGTGGTCTTCAAGCGGGGCCAGGTGAGGTAGTGGCTGGCTGCTGTGTCGGAAGCGCCTTTGCGGGAGACCCCGTCTTTGCCGAAGATGACCAGGGGCTTCACGGCTTCGAGTTCGAGCTGTAGCAGGGCCTCGTTGTTTACTGTCGCTGCGATGTGCAGGTGCTGGGTTGTTTCATCGAGCTTGAGCGACCAGTTGCCATTCCGCACGGCGAGTGTGGACTCGGATGAGGCGGCGTCCCAGCCTGCGCGGTTGAGACGTTCCTGATGCAGAAAGCGGCCTGTTTTTGCGTCCAGCAGCGCGGCATGAGCGAGGTGGAGTTGCAATGTCTTGCCGTCTTCACGACGGGCCTGGCGAAAGAAGGTGACCTGAAAGCCGAAGCGATGGCCGTCTTTGGAGTCGAGATGGCCGGTGACGTACCACCATTCGGTGCGGAATTCTGGATGGCTGCCGTGATCGCGTGGGAAGGAAAAGACTTTTCCTGGCTGGGGCAGTGCAAAGCCATCCGTGGTGGTCTGCGCATGCAGCCCTATTGTGAACAGCAGGAGGAAAAAGATGGTGTGCTTCATGTCATTCCTCCGTGTGTTCTGCAGGCAGCATGGCAGCCCAGCGCCCGACCATGGCCGCGACCAGCATGCCGGTGGTGATCACCGCTGCGCCGAGCACGGCGAGATGCCACCACACGGCGTGAAACTGCAGGGTCCAGCCGAAGCATTGTTTGTTGATGCGATAGACGAGCAGCCAGCCGAGCCAGAGACCTGCGGCGATGCCGGTGAAAGCGCCTGCGCATGCGACGCCGAGTCCTTCCAGTGCGGCTGACTTGGCGATCTCTCTGCGCGACATGCCGAGGGAATGCAGCGTGGCCAGCACGGCGCGGCGTTCGAGCAGGAGGCTCGTCAGCGCGAGACCGAGCCCCACCACGGCAACGATCACGCCGATGACCTCCAGAGCATGAGTCACGGAGAAGGTCTGGCGGAAAATGCGCAGGGCTTCGCGACGGAGATGCGCATTGGTGAACACGCTAAGTCCGGGCTGCTTCGCTTCGATGTGGCTGCGCACGGTTTCGGCATCCACGCCGGGTTTTAACATGAGGGCCACGCGCCAGGCTTCATCGGTGTCAAACCAGGAGCGGAACACGGCGGAGGCCAGTGTGAGTGAGCCGCGCTCATTGCCGTATTCTGCATTCATCGCCACGACGCGCACTCTGTGACCTGCGAGGTCGATCACGTCGCCGACATGCGTGGAGAAGCGCTCGCTCCAGCTTTCGCTGATGATGGCGGGGGTGATGTCATCGTCGGTCTTCCACCACTCTTTGTGCTGCGGGGCCTGCACCCAGGCATAGAGATCATGCTTGTGCGCAAAGACGGGATTGGTGCCGAGGATCAAGACTTCGCCGCCCTGCCAGAGCAGTGTCTTTGCCTGCACGAAGGCCAGTTCGTCAACTCCCGGTTCCTGACCAAGCTCTGCCATTGTCTTTGGTGTGATGGCGTGGGTGGAAGATGCGCTCTGCGCCCCTGCGCTGCTGATGTAAATGTCTGCCTTCATGGTGCGGTCGATCCAGCCGCGCATGGTGTGATCAAAGCTGGCGACCATGACTGCCATGCCGGTGGTCATTGCCACGGCGCTGGCCAAGGCTGCTACTGCGAAGCGATGCCGCACGGTGGGGCGACGAAGGTGTGAGAGCGCGATGCGCCAGACGGCGGAGAGTGCTTTTTTGCGCGCGACGAAGCGCACAATGGTACTCGCTGCCAATCCGGCACCTACGAGCCAGAGCAAGGCGGCAGTGTAGCCCGCAAGCGGGAGGCGCGTGCCGTTTTCAAAGCGAAGCACGGGGAGTTGCGCGAGCAAAACGGCTGCCAGCATCATCGCCCAGCCGATCCATTCGACACGCCATACGGTGCCGCCTTCAAAGGGCATGGCATGATGTCCAAGCATGTGTGCCGGAGGAGTGCGTGCGGCCATGCGCGCAGGCCACCATGCGGCGATGAGACTTGCGAGGATGGAGATCGACAGGGCGAGCAATGCCTCAGACACGCTCAGCGAGGCCTGCTGCTCGCTGGTGGCGCCATAGAGGGCGTTCATGGTCTTGGTGACGCCGCCTACGGCAGCCTGAGCGCCAAGCCAGCCAAGCAGCACGCCCAGACCACCGCCACAGAGGCCGAGCAAACCGGATTCAAGGAGGAAGGCGATTTGGATGGCGCGATCCGTAACGCCGAGTGATTTCAAAATGCCGATCTCATTGCGGCGCCTGAGCACGACGCCATCCAATGCCTGGAAGATGAGATAGCCGCCGACCAGCAGGGCGAGCAGCGAGAGGATGGTCAAATTTAGACGGAATGCCTGAGTCATGGTGCCTGCGAGTTGGCGGCGGTCTGAGCCGCCGCGCACCTGCCAGTGTGACTTGAGCAGTGTACCGGTTTCTTCACGCAGATTTGGGAACAAGGGGCCGTCTTGTGACAGGACCTCGACTCGATCTATGCGATCTCCGCGCTGAAGCATGGTCTGTGCTTCAGGCAGATCCATCAGGAGCAGATGAGCGGGGAGACTTGGAACTCCTGGCACCTCTGGCACGACGCCGGCGACCTTCAGGGTGATCACGCGATCATCGACGATGAGGCGCAGTTCTTCGCCGGCTTTTGCGCCGAGCTTTGGACTGACGTAGACTCCCGCATGCATTGATTGCATGTTTGAAGCCCCGAGTCCTGCGGGGGCTTCACCACGAAGATTGAGCAGGGCGATGAAATCCACGCCGAGGAGGCGCCAGGTGGCGCGTGAACCGATTTCTCCGTTTCCTTTGTCGAGGGCAGGCGTCACGGTTTCCTCCACGACGGGGAGAAGGCTCACGGGACGTGGGCCGAGCGCCTCGCGCATCATGCGCAGATCGGCTTCATGGAGGGAGCCGGTGAGAGCCTGCACCGTCCAGTCTGGCTGGCGGGTGACGCCATCGGTGAAGGTCTCGAAGCCAGAAAGAGCGGCGTTACTGGCGAGGCGCACCGCGAGATAGACGCTGGAGCCGAGCGCCAGAATGAGCATGAGGGCCAGCTGCTGTTTGAAAGCGAGCCGCCAGTGGCGCAAGGCACAGCGCCGCAGGATGAGAAGCACTGTGCTCATGCGCCTTCGACAATCTGACCGTCCTGCATGCGGAGAACGCGCTGGCAGTGTTTCACGGCGTCCGGGCTATGAGTAACGAGAAGGAGGGCGGCCTGGGTTTCCTGCACGATTTCCGCCAGAAGATCGAGGACCTGTGCGCCGGTGGCTGTATCGAGGCTGCCGGTGGGTTCATCGGCCAGGATCAAGGTGGGGCGATGTACGACTGCGCGGGCAATGGCTACGCGCTGCATTTCGCCGCCGGACAACTGGCCGGGCAATGCGGCAGCACGGTGAGCAATGCCCACGCGCTCCAGAAGCTGCCGGACGCGTGTTTCGCGCTCGGAGGTGGGAATGCCTAGAAGCTGCAAAGGGAGCTCGATGTTTTCTGCGGCGCTCAGTGTGGGCAGCAGATGATAAAACTGAAAGACGGTGCCGATATGGCTGCGGCGAAGCTGGGCGAGGCCATCTGCGTTTAAGCCTGCCAGCAAATGGCCTGCGATTGAGACGCTGCCGGTGTCTGCGCGATCCACGCCGCCGACGCAGTTTAGCACGGTGGTTTTGCCGCTGCCGGAGGGGCCGAGCAGCGCGACACGCTCGCCTTGATTGAGATTGAAGGACACGCCGCGAAGGATGGGGCGATCGGCGTAGCTTTTAGTGAGTGATTGGACTTCGAGGACCGGCATTGGAATGGTAACGGCCTGCCTGGACTCGTGGATGCTCACTTCATGGCCCGCATGAGCTCGCGCACGTATTTGCCTAGCATATCGAACTCCACATTGAGGCGGTCGCCGGGCTTTTTGGTGTGCAGATTGGTGAGCTGGAAGGTGTGGGGGATGATCCAGCAGACGACGGTGGTGTCTGTCACTTCTGCGGCTGTCAGGGAGATGCCGTCGAGGCAGATCGAGCCTTTGGGAATGATGAGACCGCGGTGCTCTGGGGGGAGCTCGATTTCCAGGCGGTGGTCCTGGCCGTGCTCGCTCCAATCGAGCACATTCACCGTAGCATCCACGTGGCCTTGGACGAAGTGCCCGCCAAAGCGTGCGCCGATGGACATGGCGCGTTCGAGATTGACGAGGGAGCCGGGTTGCAGATCTCCGAGGCTGGTGACCTTCAGGGTTTGCATGAGGAGATCGAAGCAGGCGGTTTGTGCGGCGGAGTCCTTGGTGGTGACGGTGAGGCAGCAGCCGTTGACGGCCACGCTTTCGCCGTCCGCCAGTTCGGACGCCATGCCACCGACGTGCAGGGTGAGCCGAGCGCTTTCGCCGCGAGGCTCCAAGGAGATGACTTTGCCGGTGGTTTCAACGAGGCCTGTGAACATGTTCCGAAATAAACGGGCAAAGCGCGGCTGTCGAATGGAAGGAGACCTCTTTCTCGGAGCGTAGTACGAGCTTCATGCTTCGTGTCCTTGTCCAACTTGGTGTTCTGATGGTCTCCGCCGGCGTTTTCGCTGCGGAGCATTGGGCGTTTCAGCCGCTGCGGCCTGAGACGAGCGGGAGCATTGATGAGTTTGTGCGGCGGAAGCTGGCGGAGCAGGGCTTGAAGCCTTCGCCACGGGCGGATGAGCGTACGTTGATCCGCCGGGCCAGCTTTGACCTGACGGGGCTGCCGCCTGTGGGTGAACAGGAGGGGACTTTTCCGCAGGTCGTGGACAGGCTGCTGGCCTCGCCGCAGTACGGGGCGCAGTGGGCCCGGCACTGGCTGGATGTGGCGCGGTATTCGGACATGAAGGGCTATGTGTATGCCCGTGAGGAAAAGCGCTGGGTGCATGCCACGGCGTATCGAGACTGGGTGGTGCGGTCATTGAACCATGACATGCCGTATGACCGCTTTTTGCTGCTGCAGATGGCGGCGGACCAGGTGGTGCCGCCGAAGTCACCGGATCTTGCGGCGATGGGATTTCTCACGCTGGGGCGGCGTTTTCTTGGGGTGTCGCATGACATCATTGATGACCGCATTGATGTGGTGACGCGTGGCACGCTGGGGCTCACCGTGGCATGCGCGCGCTGCCATGATCATAAGTTTGATCCCATTCCCACGCGTGATTACTATGCGCTGTATGGCGTCTTCCAAAGCTGCGCGGAGGCGGTGGTGCCGTGTGCGACGGGGGAAGATCCGAAACTAGCGGAGTTGGTGAAGAAGAATCATGACCTCATGACGAAGCGTCGTGAGGAGCAGATGGCGCGCACGCGGGCGCGGATGAAGGACTATCAGAAGGCGCTGACGGAGCTGGACAAGTATCCTGAGCAGGGTTTTGACCAGATCATCGATGAGAAGGACCTCAATCCTTTCATCGTGCATCGCTGGAAGGCGTGGGTGGAAACGCATCCTGGAGTCGAACTGACTGAAGAAGCGCTGAAGAGGCCCGATTCACCGGCCTATGTGCCTGACGAACACATCACGAACAATGAGATGTATTTTCCCTCGGGGATCATCACCGAGCTGTGGAAGTCGCAGGGTGAGGTGGATCGTTATCTGCTCAACAACAGCACTGCGCCGGAGCAGGCGACTGTGCTGGTGGACCGCGCACTGCCGAGCACGCCACGGGTGCTGCTGCGCGGGAATCCGCTGACGAAGGGGGATGCGGTGCCGAGGCAGTTTTTGAGTTTGTTTGGTACGCAGCAGCCTTTTACCAAGGGTAGCGGGAGGCTGGAGCTTGCGCGGGCCATCATTGATCCGCGCAATCCGCTGACGGCGCGGGTGATGGTGAACCGCATCTGGCAGCACCACTTTGGACGCGGGCTGGTGAGCACGCCGAGTGATTTTGGCAAGCAAGGTACAGCGCCGAGTCATCCTGAACTGCTCGACTGGCTGGCACGGCGTTTCATTGACTCGGGGTGGAGCATCAAGGCGATGCACCGGCTGATCATGATGTCGGAGACGTATCAGCAGAGCAGCGGCGGCGGCGCGGTGGATCCGGCGCATGCTGATCCGGACAACCGGCTGCTGTGGCGCATGAACCCGCACCGGCTCAGCTTTGAGGAGGCGCGTGATGCGTGGCTGATGGCGGCAGGGCGGCTGAGCCTGGAGGTGGGTGGTGCTCCCCTGCCCTTGTTTGCGGCGGACAATCAACGCCGCACGCTCTACACGCTGGTGGACCGCGAAAATGTGCCTGCCGTGATGCGCACCTTTGATTTTGCCAATCCGGATCTTTCCATTCCGCAGCGCACGGAGACTACGGTGCCGCAGCAGGCACTGTTTGGCATGAATCACCCGTTTGTCGTGCAGCAGGCGAAGGCGCTGCTGGGGCGTGCGGATGTCAAAGGGGCCGATGCGGCGGAGCGTGTGAGGCGCATTTATGGGCATCTGTTTCAGCGGGCGCCGACGGCGGATGAAATGGAGCAGGCGCTGCGCTTTGTGAAGGAGGATGAGCCACGAGTCATTGCGCAGGTGGATCATTCCAAGTCGTGGCAGTATGGCGTCGGAGAGTGGGATGAGAGCACGGGCAGGGTGAAGGACTTCAAGCCGCTGCCGTATTTCACCGGCAGTGCGTGGCAGGGAGATGCGGCGTGGCCGAATGCGAAGCTGGGCTGGGCGCAACTCACGGCAACGGGCGGGCATCCGGGGAATGACCGGAAGCATGCGGTGGTGAGGAGATGGATCGCGCCAGCGGATGGCACGTATGCGGTGAAGTCCACCCTGCTGCATGAGCCAGCGCCTGGCGATGGCATACGCTCTTTCATCAGCCACAGCCAGCAGGGGCGACTGCATGCAGGTAGACTGCACCAAGGGAGTGCGGATCTGAACTTTGACACGCTGGCCTTCAAAGCGGGCGACACGCTCGACTTCGTGGTGGACATTGGGGAGGTGCTAAACAGCGACCAGTTTTTGTGGTCGATGCGGATTCATCAGACTGGCAGCGTGGGTGCGGGTGGTGATGACGTTCCTGCACAGACCTGGGATGCTGAAAAAGATTTTGCCGCGCAGCCGCGCTCGCAGCTCAATGGCTGGGAGCAGTTCGTGCAGGTGCTGATGCTGGCCAACGAATTTATGTTTGTGGATTGAATCTTATGACACCCATCCTTAACCGCCGAGATTTTTTGCGCCGCTCCGGCATGGGGATGGGCATGCTGGGGCTGGCGGACCTGCATGCGGCCGCCAGTGCCAAGAGCAGTGCTCACTTTGCGCCGAAGGCGAAGCGTGTGATTCATTTTTTTCTCAATGGCGGGCCGTCGCATGTGGACACGTTTGACTACAAGCCGGCGCTGGCGCGGTATGAGGGCAAACCTGTGCCGAGCCATCGGCTGACAGAGCGGAAGACGGGCGCGGCGTTTCCCTCGCCGTTCAAGTTTCAGCGTTATGGGCAGAGCGGGATTGAGGTAAGCGAGCTGTTTGCGAAGACGGCGGCGCACATTGATGACATCGCGGTGATTCGATCCATGCAGGCGCAGGTGCCGAACCATGAGCCGTCGCTGATGTTGATGAATTGTGGCGATTCGGTGCAGCCGCGGCCTAGTCTGGGATCGTGGCTGACGTATGGGCTGGGCAGTGCGAATGAGAACCTGCCGGGGTTCATTGCGATGTGCCCGGGGGGCATGCCGATCAAGGGCGCGGAGAACTGGCAGTCGGCGTTTTTGCCGGGGGCGTTTCAGGGCACGTATGTGGACTCAAAGCACCAGCAGGTGGATCGTTTGATTGAAAACATCCGCAGCCCGCATGCGGACGCGCGGGTGCAGCTGCGACAGCTGGAGCTGATGCGGAGCATCAATGAGGCGCACCGGCAGGATCGTGGTGATCCACGGCTGGAGGCGCGCATCCAGAGCTTTGAGCTGGCGTTTCGCATGCAGATGGAGGCGGCGGATGCGTTTGATGTGACGCAGGAGCCGGCGCACATCCGTGCGATGTATGGTGAAGGTGTGCATGGGCGGCAGACTCTCATTGCCCGACGGCTGCTGGAGCGTGGGGTGCGCATGGTGCAGCTCTGGCATGGTGCGGGGCAGCCGTGGGACAACCATGACAACATCGAAACGAACCACCGCAGGCTTGCGGGGGAAATCGACCAGCCCATCGCGGCACTGCTGCATGACCTGAAACAGCGCGGCATGCTGGAGGACACGCTGATCATCTGGGGCGGTGAGTTTGGCCGTACGCCGACGGTGGAGCTGAGTGGTGGAAAGTCCAAGCTGGGGCGCGATCACAATCACTATGGGTTTAGCGTGTGGATGGCGGGAGGTGGTGTGAAAGGCGGCACCGTTTATGGCAGCACGGATGAGCTTGGGTTTGCTGCAGAGCAGGACCCGGTGAGCGTGCATGACCTGCATGCCACCATTCTGCATCTGCTGGGCGTGAATCACGAGGAGCTGACGTACCGCTATGCGGGCCGGGATTTCCGGCTGACGGATGTGCACGGGGAGGTGCTGCGGCGGGTACTGGCTTGATTTGTCTGTCGTCCGCGAATGCATGGCTGGGTGCGTCTGCTTTGGCATCGCCGCACTGGCTACTAAGTACACGATCAGGCTGCGTAAGATGGCTGCTTGATTCGACTTTGGGAGGCTGCGAATCTTGGGCATTGCCTTACGCTGGTGGACGGGCGGGCTACCGCCACGCCCATCCTACGTCCGCGCATGCCGCGCCAATTGTGGAACTCGTTTGTTCGGGAACATGTCTACTGTTTTAAGTACGCGATCAAGTCTGCCATCTGCTGAGATGTGATGGCGGCTTCGAGGCCTTCGGGCATGAGGGAGATGCCGGGGCTGGTGAGAGATTTGATTTCGCTGCGGAGGACGGTGTCGGTGCCGCCGTCGGCGCGTTTGAGGGTGAGGTTGCCGGCGGTCTCGCTGGTGATGAGGCCGGAGAGGGCGCGGCCGTCGTTGGTTTCGACGATGTAGAGCGCGAAGTTGGGCGAGACTTCGCGGTTGGGATCGAGGACGTTGGTGAGGATCTGTTCTGCGGTCCAGGCTTTGATGGTGCCGAGGTTGGGGCCGACGTCGTTGCCGCGATCGAGATGGCGATGGCAGACCATGCAGAGGGTTTCGTAGACTTTGGCGCCGCGGGCGGTGTCTCCAGTCATGGACAGCACAGGCTCATACTTGGTGATGACTTCCTTTCGGTTGGAGGAGCCGCCATCGCCGATGAGTTTGGCGATGCGCTCGGCGAGCGCGGGTGTTTTTTGGCGGCCGAGCGTGGCTTTTGTGGCGGCGCTGAGTTGTGAGGGGAGGATTTTTTTTGCTTCGATGGCATCGAGGAGTTTGGCGATGCGGTCAGTGCGGGAAAGGAGGAGGGTGGCGGCTTTGTCGCGGAGAGCAGGGGTGAGCTTGGGCCAGGATTCGATGAGGATGTCGGCAACGGCAGGATCGGGATATGTTCCTAGAGTTGTGAGGACAATGTGTTGGAGTTCTGCAGGCTGAGTGGGAATCAAGAACTTAAGTACCATCGGCGTCAGCTGTTTCAGTGGCTCAAACAAGGACAGCATCTGCAGAGCCTGCATCTTGTCCGAGACAATCGAAGAAGCCTGACCAAGCACCCGATGAGAGTCCGCCTGCCAACTAGCCACATACTCCCGGCCGCTTTGTATGTTACGCGGCTTGCTGGCTGTCAGCAGTTCTGCTGCGGTTCTACCCGATGCGACCAGGCCTTCGGCAATCGCCAGCATGACCTGCCGTTTTTGGGCATCCAAGAGCCGCTCGTTTGCAGCCACGTTGCAAAAACAATCCGACGGCGCAGACCACTTCCCATATTTGCGCCCTATCATCCACCCAACAGAAGAGAGCAGATGGATCTGAGGTGGCTGGAGCATTTCATGATGAAGCAGACCGTCAAACAATTCCAAATCGTTATAGTCAGAACTTAGAAGTGCTGCTTCAAGCCACGGGTCTCCTGCATCGAGAAGAGCAATATCCGTCACTCCCATTTCTGGAGGACCTGACCAATAGCCATGTCTTAATCCACCAAGTGCAAATGCTGCTGCAAACCGAACCACCTTTGAAGGATCATTTCGCATGCTCTTGATCTCAGTTGCTGAAGACAAGCCTTCGAGACTTGCATAAAACTGGATGCTTTGCGCTCTCACCCGCGCGTCTGAGTCATGCAACGCTATCCGCAGTATCTCCTGACGATCTTTGGCAAGCTCCACCTCCTGACGACCCAAGTCAGAAAGCTCGTCTGGATGCAACGCCATAGCCTGAACCGCTCCTAATGCAGCGATCCGACCTTGCGCCGTTTTCCCTGTCTTCACGATTGTCCGCAGTGGCTCCATTGATGTCTTGTCCTGCCGCTCAAACAGGAGGCGCTGGGCGGTTTCGCGGTGCCAGGCGTTGGGGTGGTCGAGGAGGGCGACGAGGTCGGGGGTGGTGTAGGTGCTGAGTTTGGGGGTGGGGCGGGGTTTGAACGGGGTGTTTGCGGATGCGTTTCCAGAGCCGCCTGAAGGCGGGACTACAATACGGGGAACCAGACGGTAGATGCGGCCTTGGTCGCGGCCGCGGAGGAGATCGACGGCGGAGTGGATGTCGTCGGGGATGCTCCAAGGGTGCTCGATGACTTCGCGGTACATGTCGCAGACATGGAGGCAGCCGTCGGGGGCGTTGGTGAAGTTGACGGGGCGAGACCAGAGATCGTCGCTGGTGCAGAAGTTTTTCGTTCCATCCACCTGCATGGCTTTGAAGGTGACGCCGTCGGGGACGAGCTTCATGCGATAGAAGAGATTGCCGGCGACATCAGCGACGAAGACGAAGTCGCGATACTCGGGCGGATAGGCATCGCCACGATAGACGGTGATGCCGGCGGAGGAGGTGACGACGCCGGCGCCGACGAGTTCGCTTTTGGGCAAGGTGCTGCCTTCCTGCACCCAGCGTTTGGCGCGGAACTCGCGCCAGGGCTCCGGCGGACTGGTGCGATAGACCGGGAGCTGATCGCCCGCCTCGGCGCAGTCGTTGAGGGCGCTGGGAACGACGAGGTAGGGATTGCGTGCGAGGTAGCGGTAGGGCAGAACGACGTGCTGGCAGGGGTTGCGGATGTTGCAGAGGAAGCGATTGCCCCAGTCGTCGAAGGTGTTGCCGAAGCGTGCGCCGCCGCTTTCGAGGCGGACGTCGCCGGTGCTGGGGTCAAAGCTGAAGTCGTTGCGCTTGATGGCGAGGGGTTTGAAGTCGGCGGGGAGCGGCATGACGGACTCGCTGCCGGGGGCGCGCTGGATTTCGCCACCGTTGCTACCGCCAGCGACGTAGATGCGGTGGTCGAGGCCCCAGATAGGATTGTTCATCACGGCCTGGACGTTGAGCTTTTTGAAGCCGGTGAAGACCTTTTGCCGCACATCGGCGACGCCGTCCCCATTGGTGTCTTTGAGGTACCAGACGTCGGGGGTGGCGGTGACAAAGATGCCGCCCTTCCAACAGGCGGCGCCGGTGGGCCAGGAGAGGCCCTCTGCAAAGATGGTGGCCTTGTCGAAGACGCCGTCGCCGTCGGTGTCGGTGTCGGTGAGGAGGCGGACTTTGCCGATGGACTGATCGGTGGGGTTTTCCTGCGCGTGCTTGTGGTGTTCCTTGTCGGTGTAGGGGTAGTCGTTCATTTCGCACACGTAGGCGCGGCCATCTTCATCGTAGGTGATGGCGACGGGATCGGTGACGAGGGGCTCGGCGGCGATGAGCTGCATCTGGAAGCCATCGAGGACGTGGAAGGTCTTCGCGGCGTTTTGCGGCTCGGTGGGCGGCGTGGTGGGAAATTTTAATTCATCCGCAGCCTGACAGATGAAAGAGGTACACGATGTCAAAGCCAGCCACGCGATCAGTCTTCTTTGCATGCAGAATGGACGGCCCAAAGGTCCGCTTTCTTGCCTGCCGGAAGCGCCCGCGATGCAGAAGAGGCGTTATTCGGCCTCGCCCGAGACATCCATGACGCACTGCACCCAGGTGAAGACCGGGGTCTTGGGGGCGTAGAGGTGCTGCAACTGCGCGAAGCTCTTATTCCCTGGAAGGCTGTAGGGGCCGGTCTCGCTCATGGTCAGGTCTTCGCCGGGGCAGTGCTGCAGGCCCAGCACGTGGCCGATCTCATGAGGGAGCCATTTGGTGATGGGATCACCGATCAGAGCCACTGATTTGGTGCTCCACCATTCGGAGGGGTCGAGGTAGATGTGGCCGCGGTCGCGGCTCCAAGGAAAGGAGGCATGGCCCATGCTGCCGAGCTGGCCATCCCAGGCTCTGCCGGGAGGGGTGCCAAAGCTGATCTTGATGTCAGCGGTTTCGCCGGCCTTAGCCTGAGCAAAGGTGAAGACACCGGCGGCCTCCCAGCTTTTGAAGCTTTCGTCGATCTCGCGCTGGAGCTCTTCCGCAGACAGACGGGTGGGGATGGGGGTGGTGGTATCGAGCTGCCAAGTGAGGTGCCGTTTGTTCCAGAGCTGAGGCTTGGTGTAGCTGACCGGCTTGCCGGTGCCGAGAGGATGGGAAGACGGGCTGATCTCATTCTTCTGCCAAGCGACCTCATGATAAGCACAGTTGCTAATCAGGCAGGCGGCCCATAAGGAAAGGCTTAGAGAGAATGCATTTTTCTTCATGGCAGATTGAGATTCGACAATTTTGAATCTCAACCTTGATACGATTTCTCATATGTAAGAATTGTAAATGATTATTCAGGGCGATGTCACAGGCTCGACACTGTTTCGACGCTCTTGCATCCCAGCCACGACTCGCCACACTGCCCGCCCTTTTCCCCGCCATGGCCTACATCAACGAAAACTACAACAAGCTCAAAGCCGGTTACCTCTTCCCTGAAATCGCCCGTCGCGTGAAGGTGTTCACGGAGGCCAACACGGAAGCGGCCAAGCGCCTGATCCGCTGCGGCATCGGTGATGTGACCGAAGCGCTGCCAGAGGCCGTGCGCACGGCGATGCACAAGGCCGTGGATGAAATGGGCGACCGCGCCACCTTCCGCGGCTACGGCCCGGAGCAAGGCTATGATTTCCTGCGCAACGCCATCGCCGAGAACGATTTCAAGGCCCGCGGCATCCAGGTGGAAGCCGATGAGATTTTCATCTCCGACGGCAGCAAGTGCGACACTGGCAACATCCTCGACATCTTTGGTGCTGGGAACAAGATCGCCATCACCGACCCGGTGTACCCTGTGTATGTGGACACCAACGTCATGGCTGGCAACACGGGCGATGCCGACGAAAGCGGCGCCTACGCGGGCCTGCACTACCTGAAATGCACGCCTGCCAACGGCTTTGTGCCTGAGATCCCCAATGAGCCTGTGGATCTGGCCTACCTGTGCTACCCGAACAATCCGACGGGGGCGGTGGCCACGCGTGCACAGCTTGAAGCCTGGGTGAAGTACGCCCTGGCCAATGGCACCACGATCCTCTACGACGCGGCCTACGAGGCCTTCATCCGCGATCCTGAGCTGCCGCGCTCGATCTATGAAATCGAAGGTGCGCGTGACTGCGCCATCGAATTCCGCAGCTTCTCCAAGAACGGTGGCTTTACCGGCGTGCGCTGCGGCATCGTGATCATTCCGAAGGGCCTCATGGGCAAGACCAAGGCCGGAGGCAAGCAGGCGATCCATCCGCTGTGGAGCCGCCGCCACAGCACTAAGTTCAACGGCACCAGCTACATCGTCCAACGCGGTGCGGAGGCGATCTACTCAGCCGAAGGCAAGGCGCAGGTAAAGGCGCTCATTGAGCACTACATGGGCAATGCGGCGCTGCTTGTCGAGGCCTGCAAAAAGGCAGGTCTGCAGGTGTTTGGCGGCGTCAATGCACCCTACGTGTGGGTGGGCTGCCCAAACGGCCTGACGAGCTGGCAGATGTTCGACAAGATGCTGAATGAAGCGAATGTGGTGATCACCCCTGGCAGCGGTTTTGGCAGTGCTGGTGAAGGCTACTTCCGCATCAGCGCGTTCAACAGCCGCGCGAATGTGGAGGAAGTGTGCCGCCGGATTGCGAAGCTGTGATTTGAGGCCTCATTCAATCCACCATGTCGGTTCTTGAAGCCATCGAGAATGACATCAAGCAACTCCCGCGTGATGCAGCGCTGGAGCTGCGTGACTGGCTGGCGGATTATCTTGATGATCAGGAGGAGCTTTCTCCTGAGTTTGTGGAGTCAATTAAGCGTGGAAAAAGTGATCTTGAAGAAGATCACGTGCGTGTGTTTCGTTCCAGCAACTCTTGCACTCAGTAAGTGTACTGATCGTGTTCTGTGGAAATACCGGGTGCGCTCAAATCCTGGGCAGGTGCGCGGCGTAGCTGGTTGCAGACGCTGCTGGTAAGCGGTGTGTGCGGCGGTGTGTGCGGCGGTGTGATGGGTTTGCTTCCCGGATTGAACTGCCAGTACCCAGGGTCGCCTCGCTGAGGCTCGGCTGACCCTGGGCTGTATTACGCAGCTCCGTTGGAGCTGGTGTGCAGCGGTGCGGACTGACGGAAGATTGCTTCATCCTGTTTACAAGTCAGACCCAATGCCGGAAGCGAACCCGAATCATCTATAATTTAGGTCTTTGGAACATGTGAGCTATCTGATGGCGATGAGACACCATCGTGAAGCTTACATATGACCTCTCTCACACAAAATCCGTGATGGAGCCGAAATCGGCGTCGAAGAGGCGGCGGTAGGTGCGGAAGGCGAAGTGGTCGGTCATGTTGGCGATCCAGTCGCAAACGAGACGGGCACGGGCGGGTGCATCGGCTGCGGCTTGGATGTCTTTTTCGATGGCGGCAGGCATCAGGTGAAGGCCTTTGGGCTGCACGGTGTCGATGTAGCGTTCCTTGAGCACGCCAAAGACGCGGGTGAGGATGAAGTCGGCCTTGTGATCGAGCTGCTGGAGCTGGGGGCTGAGGAAGACGAGTTCGAGGGCGATCTTTTTGTGGAGGTCCGCGCGGCGGCGCAATGCGGGATCGATTTCCAGGGCAAACTGGTGTCTGCGGGTGCTTTGGCTGAGGAAATTGGCGGCGGGCACCAGTTTCGTGGCGCGGATGCACTCACCAATGAGGCGGTTCAAGCGGCCTTCGACGCGGTTTTCACGGACAGCTTTGCAGAGGAACTCCAGGTCGGCCTGGTCGGCCGCTGAAAGCTCCTGATCCCCTGCCCAACGCTCCATCCGCTGCACGTTGATGAATCCGGCGTGGATGCCGTCGGCAATGTCATTGAGGGAGTAGGCGGTGTCATCCGCCCAGTCCATGATCTGGCATTCGATGCTGCGGAAACCGTTGCGCACCTTGCCGGGGGTGAGTTCGAGCGGGAAGGCCTGGCCGCCGAGGGTGAAATCGAGCCAGCGTTCCTGTTCGTCATAGAGGTAGTGGTGTTTTGCCTGCGGGGTCTCGGTTTGCAGGGTTTTGTATTTTAGCACGCCATCCAGCAGCGCACGAGTGGGGTTCATGCCACTGCGACCTTCGCTGAAGAGGGTCTGCGTCAGGATGCGGAGGGTCTGCGCATTGCCTTCAAAGCCGCCGTAGGGGGCCATGAGGTGGTGGAGGGTGCGCTCCCCGGCATGGCCGAAGGGAGGGTGGCCGAGGTCATGGCTGAGGCAGGCGCTTTCGACGAGATCGGAGTCGATGAAGCACTCATCATCCAGATACTGGCTCTGCTGGGTGAGCCAGCCGCAGATGCTGCGCCCGATCTGCGCCACCTCGATGCTGTGGGTCAGGCGGGTGCGGTAGAAATCGTACTCGCCGGACAAGAAGACCTGGGTCTTGTTTTGCAGACGACGGAAGGCGCTGCTGTGGATGATGCGGTCGCGGTCGATCTGGAAAGGGCTGCGATACTCACCGGGGTGAGCAGGGCGTGAATCGAGCGTTTCGAGATCGAAGGAATTGTAAAAGCGGTTCGCGGGCATGCGGTGGGTACCGCAATGCTAGCAGGTCGTGGCGGGCGGGCAAGGCTGCTGCTTCAGCGAGGTCTGCGGAAGGCGAACTGCTCAGGAGGCACCTGGTTCTCGTCGGTGGCGTCTCTTTGGCGACGTTTGCCCTCCACGAAGGCCGGCTTGAAGGGCAGGTGCTGGACCTTTTCGATCTCTTCGTCGGTCACGCCTTTGGCACGCAGACGGCTGCGTTCGTAGAGGCGGAATTTTTGGATCTCTAACATGGGGGTTGTTGACTGAGACTCCCAAGCGAGGAGCCGCGTTCAAAACTGCCCCGTGTTTAGCAGCACCAAGGTGCAGGCTTCCTCGCAGGCAACTCCGGCTTTTTGCAAAGCGTCTGCCAGCGAGGCATTTTCTGCGCCAGGATTGAAGATGATCCGACGCGGCTTGAGCGCGATCAGCTTGTCCTGCAATCCGGATGAGATGGCTGCGCCAACATACATCGTCACGGTATCCACCGGACCTGAGATCAAGCCCAGATCGGCCACCACGGGGATGCCCTCGATCTCAGCGAGTTTGGGATGAACCGGCACGACTTCATGCCCGTGCTTCCGC
Source organism: Prosthecobacter sp. Pr1 (assembly GCF_057652315.1). NCBI lineage: Bacteria > Pseudomonadati > Verrucomicrobiota > Verrucomicrobiia > Verrucomicrobiales > Verrucomicrobiaceae > Prosthecobacter > Prosthecobacter sp. Pr1. The sequence goes on from NZ_JBYFBS010000006.1 coordinate 54,774, forward strand.
AGCAGGAGCAGAGCGCGATGGCTGTAGCGCTCAGAGTTGTTGCTGGCACCTATGATGACGACTGTTTCTTTGTTCATGATTTTTCGTCCTCCTCATCGAGATGAAAATGATGCAGGGCACGATGCGCCGCCGGCGCGAGCACGATGCCCATGACGGAAATGAACACGAGCCCGCTGAAGAGGGCGTAGAAGGAGGCAAAGACTTTGGCAGCATCCGATGGCAGGTCTCCCATGGGGCCCATGCCGCCCAGGATCATCGAGGCGTTTAAAAGACTGTCGATCCAACTGAATTTGGCGATGTAATGATAGCCCAGGATGCCGATGCCCAGCGCCACACCGATCACGATCAGCGCGATAGCGGCATACTTGATCACCCGCTGGATGAAAACCAAACGCGGGGCGAGAGGATCGGTGCGCGATTCAAACATGGTGAGCTACCATCCCGGCGAAGCCACGAATTGCAAGACCGGCTCCGCCTTTCCGAGTTCGTTGATGCGCACCGTGCCATCGTGGCAGCCGGTGATGATGCGTGTGAGTTTGTCGATGCGTTGCAACAGCAGCACATTCACGCGGTCTCCATACAGCGTGATCTTGTCCTTCGTTTTGCGGGCTTTTGCATCCATCGAAACCACCGAACCGCTGCCCATGGCGGCGAGAGGCGTCCCGGCATCCAGAAAGCCCAGCGCCAGCATTTCGGTGCGGCCGCCCGGCCTCAGAGTGCCGTCTTTTTTAGCATCGCCGTTGTGATCCCAGCGGCGGATATTGCCTTCGACATCGCCGCTGAGGGTTTCCTTGCTATCAGGGGAGAAGACCACGCTGAGCACCGCAGAGTCATGGCCGGTGAAGGTGGCCTCGATTTCTCCTTTGGCAGCGTCAATGCGCTTGGCTGTGCGATCACGGCTGACGGTGGCGATGTGCTGGCTGTCGGGAGAGAAGGCCATGCCCATGATCCAGTCTGCATGCGGCTCTGTCTGCCATTTCAGTTTGCCGGAGGGAAGTTCGAAACAGCGCACTTGATTGTCGGCACCGCCACAGGCGAGCAGTTTGCCATCCGGACTGGCCACCATGGCCAGCACGCAGTCGCGCGCACTCATCAGACGCCTGCGCTCCTGCGGCTGCGACGGATTGACCAACCATACTTCGCCTGAGCGCCCGGGAACGCCGCCAGCGACGGCGAGTTGATTTTCGGTGATCCAGGCCAGCGCGAGGATGCGTTCGGGCATGCCGTCAAGGCGCGCAGTGAGTTTGCCTGATGCCACATCCCAGAGGGTTGTTTCAAAATAACCGCTGCAGGCGAGCGTGCTCCCGGCGGGATTCAGGGCGAGAGCGGTGACTGGGAGAGGCCGTGGGTACTTCTCAGGTGCGTGAGTTTTTTCTTGTTCGGGAACGATGATCCGAAGAGCCGCCTTTTTGTCGGCGACGTCCAGTTTGGCACCGCTGGCGATCCAATCGCGGATCAGCTTTGTTTCCTTTTCGGGGAGGGCATCGGCTTTCTTGGGCATGCGGTCGTCTTCCTCATGGGTGGCGATCAAGCGGTAGAGCTCGCTTTCGTCCGGCTTGCCCGCCACGACGGGCGCAGTCTCGCTGTCGCCCGCCTTGAGCATGAGTTCGAGGGTGTCCAGACGGTAGCTGCCCTTGGCCTTGCCGGCGCGGTGGCACTCCACGCATTGATCGATCAAAATCGGTGCGATCAGCCTGGAGAATGAAATTTCGGCAGCGGAGGCAAAGGCTGTCAGGGTGAGAAAAAGCAGCGTGCGAAGCATGGGGCGGAGAGAAACGTTCCTTGTGGCCGAGTTTGTCGGACGTTGCATCCATCGTTTGCCTCTTTTACATGCCCCCCATGAGCCCGAGACCCTGGATCATTGCCGAAACGAACTGGAAAAACGTCAAAGCCACGCGCTATGAAGCCGCCGTGCTCCCATGGGGTGCCACGGAGGCACACAACTGGCACCTGCCCTACGCGACGGATTCGCTGCAAAACGACGCCATCGCCGCCGAGGCGGGCCGGATCGCGTGGGAGGCGGGAGCCAAGGTGGCCATCCTGCCGAACATGCCTTTCGGGGTGCAGACGGGACAGCTTGACGTCCCCTTCTGCATCAACATGAATCCGACCACGCAGATGATGGTGCTCGAAGACGTCATCAGCAGCCTCGAAGGCGTGGGCGTGATGAAATTCGTGATCCTCAACGGGCATGGAGGCAATGACTTCCGCCAGATGCTGCGTGAGCTGCAGGCGAAGCACCCGAAGATGTTTCTCTCCACGGTTTCCTGGTTCAATGCGGTGAAGGGCGATGACATCTTCAACATCGTGGGAGACCACGCTGACGAACGCGAAACCAGCCTCATGCTGCACTTTCATCCGCACCTGGTACTGCCGAAAGAGGAATGGGGTCCCGGCACTGACAACCGGTGGAAGCTGAAGGCCATCAATGAAAAGTGGGCCTGGGCGCAACGTGCCTGGAGCAAAGCGACGAACGACACCGGCTCGGGTGATCCGCAGCACAGCACGGCGGAAAAAGGCCGCCGCTACTTCGAGGCGCTGGGTGCCAAGATCGCGACCTATCTGATCGAGCTCGCCGCCGCTGACATCAGCGATCTTTACGAGAAAGCGAAATGATCCGCTTCATTGTCAGCCGAATTGTGCAGGGAATCATCGTGATCTTCGCGGTGATCACCATCACGTTTGGGCTGCTCAAGCTTTCGCCAACCGGACCGTTTCAATCGGAGCGCGCTTCTTCCCCGGAAGCACTGCAGGCGAAGATCAGCTACTATGGCCTGGACAAGCCGGTCTATGTTCAGCTCTGGCGATACTACACTCATTACGCGACGTTCACTTTTAGGGAGTCCAAAACCTTTCAGGGAAGAGGTGTGGATGAGATCATCGCCTCCGGCTTTCCAGTGTCTGCAACGGTGGGTGGGGCCGCTCTGCTCATCGCGCTGAGCATCGGGGTGCCGCTGGGTGCTTTCGCGGCTCTGCGGCCCAACACGCTGAAAGACCGCAGCAGCACTCTTGCAGCCACACTGGGCATCTGCACTCCCAGCATGGTGCTGGGACCGCTGCTAGCGATGCTGTTTGGACTGAAGCTGCGCTGGTTCAACGCGTCCGGCTGGTTTGATTCTTCGGACTGGGTGCTGCCCGCGCTGACGCTGGGGATCATCTACAGCGCCTACATTGCGCGGCTGACGCGAGGGAGCCTGCGCGAGACACTTGCGCAGGAGTTTATCCGCACAGCACGTGCGAAAGGAGCGAGTGAAAGCTCGGTGGTCTTTTTTCATGCGATGAAACTGGCGAGCCTGCCGGTGCTCAATTTTCTCGGCCCTGCCGCCGCGGGATTGCTCACGGGTTCGTTCATCGTTGAAACCGTGTTCCAACTGCCCGGACTTGGTCAATTTTTCATCGCGGCGTCTTTCAATCATGATGATGAGCTGGCGATAGCGATCTCGGCTTTCTACGCCGCACTCATCGTCAGCTTCAATCTGCTGGTGGACATCATTCAGGCAGCGCTCAACCCACGTATCCGACTCCACGCATGAGCAGCGGAACGAACCAGAGCCTTTCACCGATGCGTGCGGCGTGGCGGCGTCTCATGAGGAACCGCCTGAACGCATGGGCGTTGGGGTTCCTGGCCGTGCTGGTGGTTTTGTGTGGCATTGGCCCGGAGCTGTCGCCTTACGATCAGTCACTGCAGAATCTCGAACTCAAAGCCACGAATCCCAGCCTGGCACACTGGCTGGGCACGGATCCGCTAGGACGGGACATGCTCACGCGCATCCTGCACGGGGGGCGTGTGTCCCTGGAGGTGGGATTGCTGGCCACAGCTGTCGCTGCGATCATTGGTGTGTTTTATGGCATGGTCTCCGGCCTTGCCGGTGGACGCACGGACGCGGCGATGATGCGCATCGTGGACATCCTGTATGCGTTTCCCTTCATCAATTTCGTCATCCTGCTCATGGCCATAGTGGGGCGTGAGTTCTGGCTGATCTTTGTGGCCATCGGCGCGGTGGAATGGCTCACGATGGCCCGTGTTGTTCGTGGGCAGGTGCTGGCGCTGAAGAATCTTGAGTTCATCATTGCCGCGAGAGCCAGTGGTGCGGGCTTCTGGCACATCGTCTGGCGACACCTGCTGCCGAATGTGATGGGGCCGATCATCATCTACGCCAGCCTCACCGTGCCGGGAGTCATGCTGCTGGAGGCCGCGCTGAGCTTCCTGGGACTCGGCATTCAGCCGCCGGATGCGAGCTGGGGTGTACTGATCCAGGAGGGCGCCAGATCGATGGAGAGCTACCCTTGGCTGCTGCTCTACCCGGGCATCTTTTTTTCCACCACGCTGCTAGCGCTCAATCTGCTGGGGGATGGTCTGCGTGATGCGTTTGACCCCAAATCGATGTCGCAGCAGTGATTGAAAAAAATCTTTGAGGAGGGCTGAATAGTCTTGAAGCAGCCACGTCAGAGAGTGCGGACACCAATTCCACACACTCATGAAAACACTCTTCTCAGTCATCGCTGCAGCCGCAGTTTTTGGTTTTGCAGCTCCCTCCAACGCCAAAGCTGAATGCCAGGGTCAGACCCGGGTGGTAGGCTACACCTCCTGCGGCACCCCCATCGTGGCCGTTTACCAGATCGTCGGCTATGACGGCTACGGCCGCCCCATCGGTCAGTGGGTGACTCAGGGTGTGCAGGGAGGCTACGGCTATGGTGCTGTGCCGCGCCCCATCATTGTTCGGCCCAGCATCAGCTTTGGTTTTGGTGGCTTCAACCCCGGCTGCAATACCGGCCATGGCTACCACCACGGTTCCAGCCATCATCATGGTTTCCGCAGGTAGTAGCGCGGAAACCTGATTGATTGCTGCATCACGCGGCCCCGCCAGTGCACGGCGGGGCCGTTTTGTTGATGCCTCGTTGCACGAGTGAGGTGCCTCGTGTCATGTTTGGGCATGCGCTGGATTTATCGTGCTCTCATTCTCATCGCCTTCATGGGTGGCGTTGCTTGGTTTCATCACTTCCGCACGCACCGGCCCACGCGTGTCGAGGTGGCCAACCGCGCGGGCATTCTTCTGGCTGGCAACGGCAGCGAGCCTGCGACGCTTGACCCCCACCTCGCCAGCGGTCAGCCGGAGCATCTGATTTTTCATTCGCTCTTTGAAGGCCTCATCGCCCCGGCGCCTGACAATCCTGATGGGGATGCCCCTGGAGCCGCTGCATCATGGAGCGCTGAAAACTTCACCGTCTGGACTTTCAAACTGCAGCCAAAAGGAAAGTGGAGCGATGGAACGCCGCTGACCGCTGCTGATTTCCTTTACTCGTACCAGCGCATCCTGACTGCAAAGCTGGGCGCTGATTATGCGAACATGCTTTACCCGATGCTCAACGCCGAGGAATACCACACCGGCAAGATCAAGGATTTCTCCCAAGTGGGGGTGAAGGCGCTCGATCCGCTGACACTGCAAATCACGCTGAAAGGACCGGCGCCTTATCTGCCGAGCATGATCAAACATTACGCGTGGTTCCCACTGCCAAAGCATGCCATCGAAAAATTTGGCAAAATGACCGACCGCAACACACGCTGGACGCGGCCTGCGAACATGGTCTGCAACGGCCCCTTCAAACTTAAAAGCTGGGAGGTCAATCAAGCCCTCGAAGTCGAGCGCAACCCGCATTACTGGGACGCCGCCACGGTCAAACTCAATGGCATTGTATTTCTGCCCATCTCCAGCGACACGACTGAGGAGCGGGCCTTCAACGACGGGCAGCTCCACGTGACGCTGACGATGCCGCTGTCCAAGATCCCTGCGTATCGCGAGAGCAAGTCACCCTACTATCACAACGATCCACTGCTGAGCGTTTACATGTACCGCTGCAACACCACGAAGAAGCCCTTCGACAACCCGCTGGTACGGCGCGCGCTGGCTCTGGCCATCGACCGTGAGAGCATCACGCGAAACATTCTCCGCGCGGGACAGCAGCCGGCCACAGGCCTGACACCTCCAGCGTGCAACCCTGCCTACCATGTGCCCAACATCATGCGCTTTGACCCGACCGAAGCACGACGGCTGCTTGCCGAGGCAGGCTTTCCAGAGGGGAAAGGTTTCCCCCCGTTCGACATTCTCATCAACACGAGCGAGTCGCATCGCGCGCTGGCCGAAGCGGTGCAGGCGATGTGGAAGAAGCATCTTCACATTCCTGCGGGCGTGCTGAACCAGGACTGGGGTGTGTATATCGAATCGCAGCGCAAACTGGACTATCAAATCGCCCGCTTTGGCTGGGTGGGTGATTATCTCGACCCTTCGACTTTCCTCGCCATCTGGCAGACCGGGGACGGCAACAACAACACGGGCTGGAGCAACAAACGCTACGATGAACTCATCCATCAAAGCTTTCAGGAAGGCGATGTCGCCAAACGTCTGCAGATTCTCAATGAGGCCGAAACCCTCATGCTCAATGAGGCCCCGATGCTGCCGATCTATTGGTACACGCATTCGTATCTGATGCGCCCTGAGGTCAAAGGACTGCTGCCATCTCTGCTCGAACATCGCTGCTACAAGGCGGTGGAATTGAAGCCGTGAGAGGAAAACAAAAAGGCGCGGGAGATGCTCCCGCGCCTGTGCTTGTTTTAAGATATAGAAGCCGTCAGCCTGACTTGCGCCAGATCGTCGTCAGCGTGCCGCGAAAGGTGATTGTTACTGCCTGCGTCGTCACCAGTTCACGAAAGTGCGGTGAAGCCTCGCGCTCCACGATCTCCCATTGTTCAATGGCATCGCCATTCAGCGTCGCATGAACGGGAATGGATTCGGCGTGGTGGCAGACGAAGCCGTTCTTGCGCTCCTGCTCGATGCGCCAGCCGGGTGCCAGCTGCCAAGTCACCACACACGAGGCTGCAAGGCCGACATCGTCGCAGATTTCTACATAATCCTGTGCGACATGAACAGCACGCTGGATTCGAAGCCCTTCACAAACAAAGCTCATCACGCAAATGTCACTGCTGATTTCGAGTCCCGGGTTCTCATGATGTTTGGCCCATAAGAACGGCCCCATGCGCCGGGGAGAAGAGCGACCAGTGACAGGCATGGGGCCATTGTGTGCGTCCCATGACGCCAGCCTCGTCCGCAGTGCCGGATTGCTGTAATAAGCACCCGTTCCGGGATCAATGACAAGTGCGTGCTGCTCAAACCAGAGCGACACATGCAGTGCATCGAGATGGCCATGAGCCGCCATGCTGCCCAGACCGAGGGGGGAAGCATCTGCCCGGACCGTCCAGCGCGCATCACGCCATACTGCCTGCCCGCTTTGCTCATGCGTGAGCCACTTGCTGCGCATGGCTGCTTTAACGCCTTTGGGTGGCTCGCCCAGCCAGAAACGCAGCACTGCACCATCTGCTCTATTGAGAAGCCAGCTACGAAACTCAGAGGCTGCATTGACACGCTTTAGCGGCAATGGAAGCACCTGCGCGTCATCGGAGTCGCCAAAATCCCAGCACTCGGGTGACTCGACGACATCAACGAAGTATTGTGCAGCCAGCGCCAGACGCTGCTGCACTTCCGGCTTGAACCCACCTGACGCCATGCCTGCGTGCCAGCACATTTCCCACGCAAACAGGTGGTAATGCAAGGCCTGCTCTTTGTTGCCTCCATCGGTGGCGAACTGCTGCAAAATTTCTTGCTCCAGCAGTTTCACCACGTGCTGGGTGGGTTGGATCATGCGGGCCAGTGAGGGCCAGCGCGCAAGCGCCAGCACCAGCGTACTCAGTTCGCCGATGAGATGATTGTTTGCAGAGGAGCCGAACGAACGACGGCGCCAGATCCACCACGCGTGCGTGGGAACGATGCGTGCGGTCAGCTCATCCTGCCTACGGGCCAGTTCGGGATCGTTGCAGCCACGCACCAATGCATCGAACCAGCAGAAGTTCATCAGTCGCAGCCCTGCTTCCAAAGGGCTTGTCCAGTTGATGCCAAGTCCTGGAGGATTGCGATCGCACCAGTCCTCCAGCCAGAGCTGGGAGACGCGGATCGCATGCACATCGCCATTCAGAGCGCTGTGCATGGCCATGCGCGTCATTTCGCTCCAGCGATTGATCTCCCAGATGGCGCGCGCATCGGCATCGTGCTCCAGATGGCGATGATTGAGCATTCGCGCGGGGATGGCTGGATCAATCACGACACCGAGTGTCGCATCGCGGTGCCAGCATGGCGGTGCGCCCACCTCGACGGTCTTCCAGCCAAACAGTTCCCATTCGCCACGTATCAGCTTTTCAGCATCTGCGGCCAGCTGTTTGCGCAGTTCGGGCGGGACACGATCGCGCCAGGGTAGTTTGGGAACATCGGTGAATGTGCCGTCCCAGGCTTTGCGGGAGATGCGTCTGAGAGCTGCAATCTCATTGCGCCGCCCCAGGCGCTCAGCCACGCGACGAGCAATCTCGCTCACACTCATTACGCGCAAGCGCTGCATGTACCAGCCCAGGCTCATCACAATGCGATGCTTCGCCCTTCGCGAATTGACTCCAGCACTGCGAATGTCAGGCGCATGCTCTGCCGCGCTTGTTCATAGGGCAGCGGATGTGGTGCTCCGTCCTTCAAGAAGGCCAGCCATGCCGCCATTTCTTCGGCGTGTCCCTTTGAGGCGAATTTCTTCACGGTCTCTTTGCGCTGTTTGAAGACCGACAGCTTCATGAAGTTCTCGCACTCACATACTAAGCCACTCGCGAACACACGAAACGTTTCCTTGGGATATGCCGAGTCACCTTCGGCGGAGTAAATCACCTGCGCCGACGATCCGTCTGCAAATTCGATCTGTGCCGTGACTGAATCTGGCACCTTGGGCCGGCCTATCGTCTGCGCGGTGACTTTCACCGGCTTGCCGAGGACGTGGCAGGCAAAGTCAAAAAAGTGACAGGCCTCGCCAAGGACGCGGCCTCCGCTTTCGGCGACATTCGCATACCAGTGATCCGGCGCGAGCACGCCTGCGTTGACTTGAAATGAGAGTGTCTTTGGGCCAGAGACCGTTTTCAGAACTTCCATCACTGCCACTGTGGCAGGAGCGAAACGTCGGTTGAAACCCACCATCACGCTGCCCTTTGATTCGAGCATGGCAGAATCGATCTGTGTCAGTTCGTCTTGAGTCAGACAGAGCGGCTTTTCGACAAACACCTGCTTGCCGGATTGCAGGGCTTTCAGCACCAGCGGTGCATGCAAATGATGGCGGGTGCCGATCATCACGGCTGAGGCTTTATGACCGAAGACTTTCGCCGAATCTGTTTCCGCGTGATCGAAGCCAAACTTTTCCTTCACATGACGTGCTGAGAGACCCGTGGCATTCACGATTGTACCGAGGGTGATTTTTTCTTTCACGTGAGGGAGCAGCATCGTGCGCGCGAAATTGCCTGCGCCAATGACATCGAGGGTTCCGACGGTGGTTTGCAGAGCTGTCTTTGGGAGCTTGGGAAACTCTGATGTTGCTTTGGGTTCCCCGTTTCCAGACCGGCTAAAGCCGGGACTACAATACTCGATCACCACACCAAGTTCACTCTCGAGCTTGTCGTAAATTCCGAGCACATCTCCAAATTTCACCCTGCGCGTGGTCACTGGATTCAAATTCAACTGGCCTGTGCGCATCAGTTCCAGACATGCTTCGAAGTTTCGGTTCTCGGTCCAGCGCACGTGGCCGATGGGATAGTCCTGACCACCCCATTCATACTGCGGATCATAACGGCCCGGGCCGTAGCTGCGCGAGTAGCGCACCTGGATGTCCTTCATGTAGGCGGTCTTCCATGACAACTCTGCATCGTAGATGCCCACGATCACCATCACACCTCGATCACGGAGGCAGGAAATCGCGGTGTTCGCTGCGTCGCGGCCTTTGCCGCCGACACACAGCAAGACTGCGTCAACGCCGTGGCCGTCTGTCCATGCGCGCACTTCGTCTTCGAGCTTTGATTGTGATGGATTCACAATGCGCTCCGCCCCCATGGCGAGTGAGGTTTGCAGACGATCTGCGACAAAGTCCGCGCTCATCACGCGTGCACCGGAAGCCTTCAGCAGACTCGTTGCCAGCAGACCGACGAGCCCCTGCCCCAGCACGAGCACACGCTCGCCAAGTCGTGCTCCACTTTGGCGAACGGCTTCCATGGAGATGGACCCGAGCGTCGTATAGGCTGCCTGCCAGTCTTCCACACCGGTGGGAATGGGTGAGGCGAGCAGATCCGGCACCGCGATCATCTCTGCATGAAACGCACACTCTGCACCGCCGCAGGCCACGCGATCGCCCACATGAAAACGTGAGTTCAGCTCATCCACCGCCACCACGATTCCCGCGGCGGAGTAGCCCAGAGGGGTTGGTGATTCGAGACGGTTGCGCACCTTTTGCAGGGCGGCTTTCCAGCCAAGGGTCTTCGCTGTATCGATCACTTTCTTGACCTGATCCGGCCGCGCCTTGGCCTTTTGCAGAAGCGACATCCGGGCCTGCTCCACCTTCATGCGTTCCGTGCCGGGCGAAATCACCGAGCACGTCATCTGCACCAAGATGCCTCCCGGCGGTGGCACAGGTGCAGGAACGTCCTGCAGTTCGAGGCGTCCGTCTTGGTATTGGGCGATTTGTCGCATGGGTTATCGGTTCAATCAGGTTGGGCTTTTGACATGTCGGGGCTCTTCTCGGCATCAAGGCTGGCGGCACAATTTTGTTGTGTAGGCGGCAAGATCATCGTCGGTCAGGTTTTGATTTTTCTCGGGTTGCCCGTAGTCGATCAAGCTTGCGCCAGGAATGCCACAACGCGCTAGAAATACATGCCCTTGTTCGTCCAGCACTTCCAAAACAGCGATCCTCTCGAAAGAAGCGATTTGGCCGAGCTGGCATGAGAGGCTGTTTAGCAAGTCCAGCAGATCCGCCGCCAAATCAGGCCTTGTCTTCCAAAAGGCCTCCTCAACGTCCAGAATGGCCTTTAATAGGGCGCCGTCATACAGATCTGCGTCGGCATTGGGGCGTTGGTGCAGTTCTTGCAAGGCGAGTGGCACCAAGTAAGGCAGGCAAAGCTGCTGGACGATCATGCGCTGAATGTCTCTCAATGTGAAATCTCGCAACGCCGTCCTATGAAGGCGGTGGCAATCGATCACCAATGACGACTCATAGGGCGGCTCTCCCAAGTCCACTCCTTCGAGTTCCTGGGGGCTACGGCCAAGGTCAAAATCGATTTTCGTCATGCCTAGATTTTTGTCACCAGCCACTTGTGCTTGCCAGCACTGGTCTTCTCCACTTCCTGCACCTGCCGCAAGGTGAGTGTGAAGTCATCTCCCAACTTTTTTAACAAGCCTGCTTGCATGGATTGCTCCCGGCTGGTTTGCCACTGCGGCCCGGGCTGAAATCGGAATTCCACTGAACCTGCGTGTTCTTGGAAGAACTGGACGGCGAGCAGGCCATCGAAGATTCGATCATGCATGTTGATCGCGGTGAGCGAGATGCGGCGGCCGGTGGCGCTGACGAGGTATTCGTAATCGCGGCCGACGATTTCAGAAGCCACGCCGTTCGTGATTTTTGCATAATCTCCAGTGCGATACCGGATCAACGGCATGACGTGATTGTGAAATGAGGTGCCGATGATTTCACGGTTTTCTTCGGCATCTGGATCGCCGAATTCCACGAAGCCGTACGTGGGCCAGAAATGCAGATGATTGGAGGTGCGTGTCTGCGCGGCGAGGACGACGCGTTCGCTGTGACCATACCAGTGAAACGCGGGCGCTTTGAAGAAGTACTCCAGATATTGCTGGGATTCTGCGGTGAGCTTTTCCGAGCCGCAAAGAAGGGAGGTCAGCTTGAAGTCACGTTTCAGGCCAGTCTGCTCCAGTCCGCGTGCCAGCATCAGCGCTGCGCTGGGATAGGCATGCAGGTGCTGCGGACGGAAGCGATTCAATGCGGCGACATACTCGGGCAGGCGTTCCAGCGTGAGATGATAGGAGGAGAGAATGAGCCAGTTTCGTGTGGCATCGTAATAACTGATGGCACCACCGGCTTTGCTGGAGGTGACGCTCCCGCGAATGACGGCCACGCGGTCTCCGGTGCGATAACCGCGGCGAGACCACTGCGCCTCCAAATAGGCCTGCTCCTTTGGACGGCTCACTCCTTTGTGCAGATAAAATCCGACCGGCACGCCGCTTGATCCGCCTGTGGTGATGTAGAGGCGGTGCTTCGCATCGAACTCTGGATTGACCATCTGCTCACGCTGCAAAATCACATCCTGCTTTGTGAGCAGCGGATAATCGGCGAGCTGCTCCAGTGTTTCGAATTTTGCCGGATCGACGCCACTTGCTGCAAAGCGTTCGGCATAAAATGGGGCCTTAGCTGCCGCCATCAGAGACTCGCGCAATGCTTTGATCTGATAGCGTTGAATAGTCTCCGCATCCCATGTCTCAACCTCATGTGCTTCGTTTTGGAATCGTGTGTAGGCCTGGCCGTAGCGCAGGGACTGGGGAAGCGCCCGATACATGCGGCCTGCCAGTGACTTCACGGGCTGCGGTGCTGCCTCGTAGAGCTTGAGCAGCGGGTAAAGGGCGTCTTCGAGAGACATTTCAGTTGGCGGGCAGGCCTGCCCGCAAGCACTAGATGACAGCCACGTCCCGATGCTGCAGGTAGAGATTGCCGTCGAAGGGTGCCACTTCGACATAACCAGCATCCATGAGAAGCTGGCGGAGCTCGGCGAGGCTTGAACCAAACTCCGCGAGCTGGTTGTCATATCCTTCGATGCAAAGAGCGGGGCGGTGCTTGGCAAGCAATTCAGGCATTCCCTTCAATGCGAGCACTTCCGCACCTTCGACGTCCATCTTGATGCATCCCACAGGGCTGGCAAGCGGGTGTGCCTTCACCCATTCATCAAAGATGACGGCATCCACCTGGATGAGGTCCGCGCCCGTTTCTCCAGTGGCGATGCGGGAGTGGCCTGAGTTGATCGTGTCGACTGCAAAAGACACTGCCCCGACCTTGTTTGACACGGCCTTGCGCACCACCTTCATGCGGGCGCCCAATCCGTTTTTCTGTACAGACTCGCTGAGGCAGAGTTCGACAGGCGGATTCGGCTCGAAGGCAACCACATGAGCCTGCGGCACTTTGGAAGCAACGAGCAAGGCGAAGTAGCCAACGTTGGACCCGATGTCGAGAAAGGTCTCGCCAGCCTTCATGTTGCTGAGAATGAAGCTGCCGGTCTTTGGCTCGAGATTGCCAAACAAGCGGAGCATGAAGGATGTGTAGTCAAACTCGGGACTGACTTTCATCTGGAAGCCTTCCCGAGTATTAACCCATTCTGACCGAACCAGCAGCCTTTGCCGGATGCGTGGATTGGAAATAGAAATCCGCATGAACCTGTCGCGTCCGCGAATGAAAGGCCAGCGGCGACACAAGCCCACCCATGCCTTGAAGGCGATGCTATCGTGATTCATTCTGTTGCACGGAGCTTGAGAATGCGGAGCGCAGCCACGGCGGCACCGAATCCATTGTCTATGTTCACCACAGTTAGGCCGCTGGCACAAGAGTTGAGCATGCCGAGCAAGGCGGCAATACCGTTCAGATTTGCACCATAGCCCACACTGGTTGGAACTGCGATCACCGGCGCAGCGACAAGTCCGCCGAGAACGCTGGGCATCGCACCCTCCATGCCGGCAATGGCGATGACCACACTGGCGCTGCGCAAATCATCGAGACGTGCCAGCAGGCGATGGAGACCAGCCACGCCGACATCGGTGATGCGGTTTACCCGCGCGCCGGCGAATTCGAGGGTCTGAGCGGCTTCCTCGGCAACCGGCAAATCGGATGTGCCAGCACACACCACAGCCACAGGCGATGATTGGAACAACCCGCTCATCTGACCGATGCGATACAAACGTGAAGCGCTGTCATAGCTGCCGGTGGGAAAACGCTGCTGCAGCGATAAGGCGACTTCAGAATTCACGCGCGTGGCGAGCGCACTACCATGGGCAGCGACAAGGGCAGTGAGGGCATCCGTGGTTTGGGCGAGCGTTTTCCCTTCGGCATACACGGCTTCAGGAAAGCCCTGACGGATCATGCGATGAGTATCGGCCAGCACCTGGCCTGATTCGGCGAAAGGAAGGGTGCGCAGACGTTCCAGCGCCTGGTCAGGAGGCAATGTACCTGCGCTGACTTGAGCGAGAAGGTCGGCCAGTATTGATTCATTCATACGGAGCGGGCCTTGAGCACTTCGTTCATGCTGCCGGAGCGCAACCCGGCAAGATCAAGGGTGATGTAGGTGTAACCGGTGGCACGGAGAGCTGAGGTGATGGCCTCGCGCTGCTGCAAAGCGCGCAGCAGATCGGCCTCGGGCACTTCAAGACGGGCGACATCGCCATGATGACGCACGCGCAGCTCACGGAAGCCGAGGTCAAAAAGTGCGGCCTCGGCCTGCTCGATCTGCGAGAGCAGTTTCGGTGTGACGCTTGTGCCATATGGCACACGGGAGGCGAGGCAGGCAGCGGCGGGCTTGTCCCAATTCGGCAAACCGAGCACTTTGGCGAAGTGACGCACGTCCTGTTTGCTGAAACCGAGGTCGTGCAACGGGCTGAGGATATGGAGTTCACGAGCGGCGGCGCGACCGGGGCGAACGTCGAGCGTGTCTTCGGCGTTCATGCCATCAAGCACGTGGTCGATGCTGTTCTGCTCTGCGAACTGACGCAGGGCGCGATAGACATGGTCCTTGCAGAAGTAGCAGCGGTTTGGCGCATTCGCCTGATAGGCGGGATCGCTGACTTCTGCGGTTGGCAGCAGTTCGAGACGGGCACCGAGCTGTTGAGCAAGTGCGACCGCTTCGTGCTTTTCGCTTTGCGGCAGACTTGGAGAGACGGCTAGAAGGGCGATGACATTTTCCCTGCCGAGGGCATCCAAGGAGGCCTTCAGCACGAGCGTGCTGTCCACACCGCCAGAGTAGGCGACGGCGACACGCCCCAAAGGCTGCAGATGATCTTTGAGTTTTTGAATCATAAGGATTGCATCAGGGTTTTCTGGAACTTCGGAGCGAGGCTGTGAATGAGGGAGAGAATCATTTTTACCGTTTCCTCATTATCTCGACGACGTTCACCCCATTGCTGTGGTGTGAGGTTGTCCGTGACGAATGCCATAACGGAGGGGTAGGCCCAGCGGTGGTTCACGTTGCGCAGCACGCTGTCTCTAAAGCTGAGAAGTTGACGCTCCAGATTGCTGGGTGTGCTGATGTCGCTGCCCACGAACCAGTAAATGTAATGCGCACGCAGCAGCAGCTTGGACCTGTCTGACCTGAGTTCTTCACGCTGGATGGCCAGGTCGCGAACGCGCAGAACAGCGCCTGAAGTCATCTTTACCTCACGCACGGTTGAACTTGTGATGGTCCAGCCCTGACCATCGAGGCAGACTTCGGGGCGATGAATGCTGCGAGTGTCATTGCCCGCGATGACGAGCGAAGCGTGCGCGATATCGCGAGTTTCAATGGATCTGCCGGGCGTCTGATATTTGCGTTTTTTGATGATCGTGTCTGCAGGGAGAAGATCGCGCTCCCTGGCACTGGGATCTTCACTTTCGCCGACAAAACCGCCCGCCACCATGGGCAACTCCTCCAGCACGCCTGCTGCTTCCCCGCCTTTGGGCTGAGGAAAAAACTGGCAGAGCAACAACGTCATGCCGCAGAGCAGCAGAAGAATGAAAGCACGAGCAATCATATGACAGGGGCAACCACTTGACGTGAGACAGTGCGCGAGTTTTTGAAGCCCGGACCGCCGCACGAACGATCCAGCAGCCAGGAGGCGAACTGCAAAAGAAGCAGCGCCACCAGGAAGACCACGATGCCGGTGAATTCGTGGAAGGCGGACACTTCCTTCTCGGCATCGCCAATGGCCCATTGCTGCCCGAAGACCATGGCCGTGAATATCAGGACCAGAATGCGCGCCATGTTTGCGACGATGGCGATGGGCAGAATCATGCTGAACAGTGCAAACCTGCGCCACATGAAACGCTGGCGGAAATAGCTGAACAACGCGCCGACGACGAGCAGCGCAAACAGTGAACGCATGCCAGAGCATGGCGCGGCGATGCCCACGCTGAACAAGTCGCCCGCCTTGCGGCCCAAGTCGATGTTGGGCATGGACTGCAGAGCGGTGCCGGAGACGAGGGAATCGACGCCCACGGCATTGAGGACAAAGCCTGTCGACTTCACCATGAGAAGCCGCATCTGGTAGCCGATGCTTTCCTCCAAAAAGGGCAGCGGCCACATGAGCCCGAGCATCAGCCAGGCGAACAACCTTGCGCGGCTGCGCTGAGCGCCTTCCAGCCACAGCGATGCGCCTGCAATCAAAGTCATGATGCCCAAGTAGCCGCAGTAGAAATTGTTGGCGCGAAAACCGGCGAAGTAGAGGAACAACCCGGAAAGGATCAGTGCCAAACCTGAACGATTCGAGGAGACTGGAAACTGTGCGACCTCATCTTTACGCCGCCAGAGCAGAAAGCCGACAATGAGCGGCAGCAATGCGCCGTGCTGCCAGGTCGGGTCCTTCCACTGCATGAGGAGTTCGGAGAGAATCGTCCGGCGGAAGTGACCGTAACCGGCCGCATAAGGCTGAATGGCAATGAGGAGCAAGCCACAGGCCGCCAACAACGCCAGCACGAGCCATGATGAACTGCGTAAACGACTCATGATGATTGCTTGAGAAATGAGCCGTGAAAAGAATCGTCAACGCCCGGCATGGTCAGCGGTTTCTTTAACTGCTCCTTCCATTCTTGAATTTCATTGAAGGTAAAAGTCAGCGGTGCGATGGTAGAAGTCTCGTAGATGCTATGATGGGCCATGAGGTCGCATCCAAGCCAGTCAGGCTGAATCATTGGGATAGGATTCAAATCGAAACGGATTCCAGGACAAGCCTGTCAAAACATTCAATGCTCAAGACACTGCTCATTTCCAAAGTGAACCAACTCGGCGACAACGTCGTGTACCTGCCCGTCGTGCAGTCGCTTGTGGAGGCGTATCCGGACTGGCGCATAGTGGTGCTGACGAGTCCGACAGCGGCTAGATTGTATGAAGTCTGCTGCCCTGAAGTGGAAGTCCATACTTACGCAACGGCCGAGTTTAATGGTGCCTGGCGGCATCCCGCGCGCCTTTGGCATTTTTGGCGGGATATTCGAAGCATCAAGCCGGACGCATGCCTGCTCGGCAGTGATCAGGGAAGTGTGGCGCACTTCCTCGCAAGGTTCAGCGGCGCCCGTTTCGTAGTCGGGCCGCTGTCCGAGCGGGTGAAGCTGAATGCACTCCTGAATCTCCGTCTGCCCTCGGAAGGTGATGAACATGTGGCGATCCATAACTGGCGCATCGCCCAGGCACTGATACGCCATTTGAAGCTGCCGGCTTTGCGAGAAAACATGCCGCCTCCGGACTTGAGCGCCTTTGGCCGTGAAGAACATGGGTCGGTGGTGATGCATGCGGGGGCGAGCCGTGCCTACAAGCGCTGGCCGCTGGAACGCGGCATAGAGCTGGTGAACCGGCTGTCTGCCCAGCATGCAGTGACGTGGTTCGAACAGGGTGAAGCCGGTGAGACAATGCTGAAGCCGCAGGTGCGGAGAGTAAAACCGGGGTCCTTGGATGAACTGGTACGCGTGATGGCAGGTGCGAAGTACTTCATCGGCAACAATTCGGGACCGATGAACATCTCCTCGGCTCTTGGCGTTCCGGGCACGATCTTCAACGGTCCTTCGACCTCCAACTGGGATCCGCCCTGGCATACGGACGGTTTTGACATTCTGCGTGATCCCAAGCTGGCCTGCCAGCCGTGTGACCTGCTTTCGCACCCGGTGAATGCCTGCCAGAACAAGGAGCGGCCTATGGCCTGCATGGACCGCTGGAGCGTGGACGAGGTGCATCGGAGGATCGAAACGCGGCTAGCTGCGGCTTGAGTCCGTCCACTGGCGATTAACGAACAGATGAACGTCATCGCAGGCGGCTGAGGTTTTGATGCGTTCAAAACCGTGGCTCGCAATTTTTCTGCAGAGGGCGTCCTGCTTCGCCGGCTCTGCAGGGTGAATTTCGATGATGAGGTAGTGAACACGGCGAAGACTATCGGCGGAGTCACCCAGCAAGACTTCGTACTCAGCGCCTTCGACGTCCATTTTGCAAAGATCCACGGCTCCGTCGCCAAAGCCGCGATGTATGATTTCGTCCAGCGTAAGCACCTCGATAAGAGCATCCTCATTCGCGGTGCCATTCGCCGCGCCATAGATGGAGAAGCCGGTGCCACCTGATGGAAATGAAAGCGTGAGTTCACGCGGATGACCGCCAATGGCGACATTCAGGAGCTTTGGTCGAAGCCCGATGTTTCGCCTGATGTTGAGAGCGAGCCGGGAATGAGTGAAGGGATTGACCTCTACACACGTGAGGGCGGAGAACTCGAAGCCGAGGTCGAGGCAGAGCAGCGGGAAACCGCCGCCATTGGCGCCGAGGTCCAGCAACCGTAACTGACGCGGCAACTGCATTTCCTTGAACAGCTCCCGATACATCGGGCCCGTAATGCAATCACGAGTACCGTTTTGATCTCCCGCCAGATGGTCGATGAGGAACTTTAGCCCGCCCTTCGAATAGATCGTCCAGCCCAGCCGACGGCCCAGCAGTCGCTGGCATAGAGTGAAAAACACCCGATCGAACCGGGTGATAGCGCGCAGGCCGGAAAGGGCATTGGAGAACTTTTGAAGCATGAAATCAGGCTTTCGAAACTTCGCCGCAGCGATCTGTCCTGACCGACGCAGGGGTGAAGAAACGTTTTGAGCAGATGACGCGACCACTGCTCATGCGGCGAGCTGGTGCTGAATGAATGCGGCCCATTGAGCAGCGACGGCGCCATTGGTGTAGAGCCTGCGAGTGCGTTCGAGCTGGCTCTGAGCGATGGTGGAACCATTCTTCACACTGCGAATTCGCTCAGCAAGCGCCCCAGCATTTCCATGAGGAAAAACGGCTTCTTCATGACCGATGACTTCGGGGATGGCGCCGCTGTCGGAGCCAAGAGTGGCAACACCGCAGGCCATGGCTTCAATGAGGACATGGCCGAACTGTTCTTCCCAGCAGAGCTGCATGGTGTGCACCGGCTTGCTGGCGAGTACGAAGACATCAAGGCAGCGCAGGAAGGCAGGAATTTCGAAATGCGGACGGGAAGGCAGCAGATGCAGCCACGTCCGTGTTTGCTGCTGCTCTTTGAGCCAGGGGTCGAGACTGCCGGAGCCGACCATGGCAAGATGAACGTTCTGCAAAGACTCACATGCCTGAAGCAGTTCGGGGAGGCCTTTTTCTTCGGTCATGCGACCGCAGTAACCGATGATGAAAGCGTCTGCGGGCAACCCGCAGTCCTGGCGCAATGCGGCGCGCTCGGCAGATGAAGCCGGCAGATGATTGTCCAGATCCACCCCGAGTTGCGGAGCCACGAGTACTTTGTCTTCACGCGCGCCACGCCGCTGCACGAGCTTTGATGCGGCTTGATTGCCCGCGATGATAAAATCGGTCGTGGCAGTCATGGCCCGATAGATGGGAGCGAGAAGAAGTCCCTTCCAGCTGGGACGCTCGACGTTTTCCCAAGTGAACTCCCCGAACAAAGCATGCGATTGAAGGAGGGATTTCCAAAACCGAGCCTGCCAGCAGACACGGGCCCAGGGTTCATTTTCGACGAGCACCACATCAAAACGCCGCAAACGCATGACGGCGGCGAGGCCTGAGTAGTGAAAGGTGGTGCTAGATCGACCCGAGCGCGGCAGGCGGATGAGCAGGTAGTTGCGAGTGGAGGCGTCGGAGTCGTTGTCGTAGTCGGACGAGGGGCGCCCAAGTACCAGATGCTGCTCACGGGTGGAGGTGACGCAGACGAGATCGAAATGTGCGGCGAGCGCCTGCAACTTCTTGCGATTCTCGAGCGCGGCGTAGGTGTGGCTGATGAGCAGGAGGCCGGGTCTCATGCGGGGGATGAGGCTGCGCCAAAAGCGGCTTCAGAGATGGAAGAATCAGCGGTCGATGCCTCGGCGAAAATTTGCTCCCAATCTTCACCCGCAGGCAGGATGCTGTGGCGTTTGAGGAGCAACTGGCGTGAGTTTTCCAGAGCGGCAAGGAAGTCGGGGGAGTCGCGCTGGTCTTCGATTTGATGACAGGCCTGCGCCCAGGCATCGGGATCGAGATTGTGGAGCATCGGCACGGGATAGTGGCACTCTGAAAAGAGTTCGGTGAGGCCCATGCTGTGATTGGCGAGCACTGGCACGCCGGCGGAGATGGCTTCCATCGCAGCGGTGAGACCCGCAGGATTATCACAGGGAACAATGGGGAGCATCACCATGGGGGCCGCATGCAAATGCTCCAAGTACTCACGATGCGAGGCGTTCATGACGAGCTCAAAGCGCGGATTGGCAATCTCGTCGGTAAAGCGGGGGAGCAAAGACGGAATACGAGCCATGCGGGTGATGGAAAGACCGCCATGCAGCAGCGGGGCAACCATGGATTCGTCACGACTGATGTTGCCAGGGAGCAAGATGCGGGTTTTTGGCACATCGTCTGGAGGCTGAAACCAGCCGGTGTCGATTTTCCACGGACGTAGAATCACCCGGCGGGCACCTAATTGCTGCGCTGTGGTGGCGAACTGCTCGGATGTGATGCAGTCGAGCTGAAAGGCGGGCGAGGCATTTTGCAGGCTGGAGACGAGTCTTTGAAGCGCGGTGTCGTGGTAGGCGACACGACGAATGATTTTTCCTTCGGTGGAAAACAGACCGCAGCGGGACAGCAGGAGCAGGACCGTGTAGTGCATGCCATTGAGGCAATAGATCATGCGCGCCCGACGAAGGGTGGCGTAGTGCCTCCAGACAAGGCGGAAAGCAGCGCTGAGGCGGCGAAGCGCACCACCTTGTTTGCGACTGTAATCGCATTCGAGCTGCTCATCATTCTGGAACCATGCGCCGACGAGGGCACGGCCATGGGTCGGCATCGGCACTGCATCCAAAAAGCGGCGAGGTCTGCCGCTGTAATCATACAGTGCATGAGGAGCCAGGACGACCAGTTGTGACGAATCAGCCATAGGGTAGATTTCGATTGAACGGTGACGTGGCTGCATGCGCGAAGGAAGGGTGCCGCATGTGGGGTGGAGGTTGTTCCGGCAGCTGCTTTTTCACCCGCAGTCCTTCCTGATGAATGATGCAGGCGTTCAGTCCTCCGGCGATGAACCAGCAGAAGAAATTCACGGGGAAAGTCGAGGTGACATTGCCGGCAAAGATGTTGTGGACGAGGAGACCGAACAAGATGCCAACCATCCACAGGCAGATGCTGAAGACGGGCGTGCCGCGCAGTCCGAGCACGCTGCGGTGAAACGAATGCAGGGCCAAAGCCGCAATGATGAGCAGGATGCCGAGCGGCAACCAGCCTATTTCAAGCAGCAGATTGGAGATGAGATCATGGCTGGCAACCAGATGTGCCTCATGCAAATCTGCCGCGCCTTTGGTGCCGTAGCCAAACATGGTCCACATGAGAGGGTTGTGCGCAATGTCATGCATGCCGTCGAGGCGGTCACAGATGGTCCAGAAGCGCGAGAACTGCACGCCGATGGCGGTGCCGCCAAAGTTTTCGAGCGCCCAGAGGGTGAGCCTGGTGACGACATTGATCAGTTCCTGAGCAAAAACACAGGCAGTGACAAACATGGCGGCCACGGTGGCGTAGAGAGCTGCGGTGCCGCGTGCGCTGCGCAGCACCGGCAGCAGCAGGATGGGCAGCATCCAGTTGAGGTTGGCGATACGCGCCATGCTGGCAATGCAAGCAACGACGAAGAGTACAAAAAGCACGAAACTCATGCCGCCCCAAGTCCGGGTGCCGGTGTCACGATGATGGCGGCGGACCATGAGTGCGAGGCAGGCGCAGACTGCGCAAGTGGTGCCAAAGGGCGAGCTGTCCACCAACGTGGAGAACGGGCGGGGACGGACGTCATCGAGATGCTTGGAAAGCACGGTGAGACCGGACTGAAGGTATTCGATTTCGAAGTCGCTGAGGCCGAAGATCTGCTGCTTGATGCCGTACAAAGCGACGGGAATGAAAACGATGAGACAGTATTTGATGAAGGCGATGATTTGCGCCGGCGTGCGGAAGATGCAGGGAACCACAAAGAGCAGGAACATGTAGGCCGCGCCGTCGGCTAGCTGCGTGGCGGCCGCATTGAAGCCACTGCCACTGCGCAATGCGGAGACACCGGAAACGATGAAGCCGAGGAAGCAGACGAGCAGTGAAACGAGCTTGCGCCGGTGATGCAGGCTGCCGTCGTGAAGTGAACGAACCAAGGTCCCGATGCAGATGCCAGCCAGCGTCAGCGGGCAAAGCGCGCGCACCCACAGGATGTCGTTCATGGTGACATGGCCGTCGAAGACCATCATGCGCTTGAGCAGGTCGCTGTAACCGGCATAGAGCACCATGAGATAAAGAGCCAGGCGCGGCTGGAGAACCGCGAGGATGAAGGAGCCGATGGACAGAAACTGGGCCAGTGCGCCGATGGTGTTGCCACCACCGAGCAGCACGGACAGCATGACATAGACGGCGCCGAGGCCGCCGAGGAAGATGATGAAAGCCCTGCCTTGCATAAAAAATCAGGAGTGCAGCAGCGAACGCATGCGCAGCCATGTGAAGCGTGGCAGCCCCAAGAACGCACGAGTCATGAGGCCTGAGACGTTCAGACGGAGCCAAGGTGAGAGATAGGTCCACACCACCCAGGCCAGCGTGTAGGAAACCAGCGTGGCCCATGCCGCGCCGACACCGCCATGAGCGGGAATCCAGAGCATGTTCAGCGAGGCGTTCACGGCGACGGCAACGACGACGGAAGGGAGGTTTGCGGCCAGCTTGTCCTCCACTGTCAGAACCTGTGTGCGGGCGATGCCGATGGCGTACGGAATGAAAGCCCAGGCATGCACGCGCAGCATTTCAGAACTGCGGGCGAAGCCTTCGCCAAATGCCAACGACATCCAGGGGGATAGCAGCAGCAGTCCGGCGGCCACGGAGCAAGCGAGCACGGCGGAGGCGGAAAAGTAATCGACCACGGTTTTTTCAAAGCGCTCGGCGGTGCTCTGGCGATCCTGCATCAGCCGCGGAAGAAACAGCGTGGCAAGTATGCCCGGCATGAAGTAGGCCATTTCAGAAACGCGCACGGCGGCACCGTAGATGCCGGCCTCCTCCGTGCCGCGCAGCCACTCGATCATCATGGTATCGAGACGGAAAAGCAGGATCAACGCAGCCTGGGAGGCAAGTTCCGGCCAGGAACGGCTGACGAGCGCGAACGCGCGTGAGAATTGAAAGGCACTCCATCTGACGCTGCCTCCACACTGATGGAACACGAATGCGCAGAGCGAGATGAAGATCCAGCCTTCCAGCGCATAAGTCAGGGCAAAAAACCACAGCGGTGCCCGATACCAGATGCCCGCCGCAATGCAGGCGGCACTGACGATGAAGCCGGTAAACTGGGCGATGACGGACTGCGACACACGCCCATGAGCCTCCAGCCAGGAGAGGATTTCGGTGGCGGGATTGGTAAGCAACTGCAAGCCGTAAACGACGAGCAGCAGCGTTCCTTCCGGTTTGCGCCAGCCGATCCATGCGATTAGACCGGCGAAGAGAGATGCGGAAACGATGAACCGGGCCGTGATCGTGATGCCGAGCACGGCGGACTGGTCTGCGCCCTGCTTCATGAGTTCGCGGACGGTATAGCGGGCGAAGCCGAGTTCGCCAATGCTCGAGAGAACTGACACAGCTGCCATGGCGACGGCTATCTGGCCAAAGCCACTGCCACCGAGATAACGCGCGAGCGCGCAGGTGAGCATGAAGCTCAACACAAGGCGTACCACGCGCAGCGTCGTCGCCAGCGAGAAGGTTTTGAGGATGTGACTGCCAGCGGCCATGAAGGACGCAAAACGCGGGCTTTAAGCCGCCGCGAAGCTTTGCTCCGCCACATCGCAGAGGAGATGCCCGATGAGGAGGTGGCATTCCTGAACGCGTGCGGTGATAGCGGAGGGGGCTTTGAAGCTCAGTGTGGCTTCAGCCGCGCAATCCGCACCTTTTTCACCGGTGAAGGCGATTGTGACACAGCCGCGTTTGTTCGCAGCCTGAAGGCCGAGAAGAACGTTTTTGCTGGTGCCTGAAGTGGAGATGCCGAGCACGACATCACCTGGCTGAGCGAGTGCCTCGATCTGGCGCGAGAAGACGGTGTCGTAGCCGAAATCGTTGCTGTGAGCCGTAAGGATCGAGGTGTCGGTGGTCAAGGCGAGACCTGCGAGAGCCGGGCGGTTGATGCGGTAACGCACAACGAGCTCGGCGGCGAGATGCTGTGCATCAGCGGCGCTGCCACCGTTGCCGAAGAAGATGATTTTCTTCCCGTCCTTCAACGCGGTAAGCCAGGCGACGGCCAGCGGAGCGATCTGATCGCTCATCGCACTCAATTTGGCGATAGCGTCCTGATGCTCGCTGAGATGTGTTTTGAAAAGAGAGGCGAATTCGGTGCTCATTTGGATGAGAAGGCTGCCAGCAACTCGTCTGGCGTCAATGTGGCGGTGCCGAGCTTGCCAACGACGATGCCGCTGGCGTGGTTCGAGATTTCGGCGGCTTCGCGCAGGCTGTACCCGCTGGCGAGAGCGAGTGTGAGGAGGGCGATGGCGGTGTCTCCAGCGCCGGAGACATCGAAGACTTCACGTGCACGAGTCGGGATGTGGTGCGGAGGCTGGCCGCGCTCAAACAACATCATGCCCTGCTCCCCGAGGGTAACGAGGACACTGGCGACGTTCCATTTGGCGAGCAGCACGCGGCCCACCTCGAGGAGCTCGTTGTTTTCGAGCGGAGCTTCGGTCAGCAGGTGGTCTTCGAGACCTGCTGCAGCAAAGGCTTCGAGGCGGTTTGGCTTCACCAGCGAGACGCCGGCCCAGGGCAATGGATTGCGAGGGGAGGGATCGACGGTGACGATGAGCTTGTGCTCGGCGGCGATCTTTGCGACGAGCTGCATGAGCTGCTCGGTCATGAAGCCTTTGCCGTAGTCTTCCAATATGATGGCGTCCAGACTGGGGGCCAGGTCACGCAGACGCTGCTCCACCTCGACGAGTTCCGCGGCGGTCAGCGGCAGCAGTTTTTCGCGATCGACACGAACGATCTGCTGCTGGCGTGCGGAGACGCGTGCTTTCGAGATCGTGGGCAGCGTGGGATGAACGAGAAGCGGGGCGGGATCAACCTTGTCTTCGATCAGGAGCGCGCGGAGCTTGTCTGCGGCCATGTCCTTGCCGACGCGGCCCATGAGATGGGTGTTTGGCGAGAAGGGCGAGATGTTGCGGGCGACATTGGCAGCACCACCGGGATAGAATTCCTCACGGGTGACTTCCACGATGGGGACGGGGGCCTCCGGCGAAATGCGGCGAACGTGGCCCCAGATGAAATGATCGAGCATGACATCTCCCACCACGAGGATACGGCCTTGCGCGAGGCGCCGGAGATGATCGCGAGTGAAGGTCATTTGCGGCGGCGTGTGCGGACGGCGGCGGCGAGTTCTTCGAGCATTCCCACCGTGGTTTCCCAGGAGACGCAGGCATCGGTGATGCTCTGGCCATAGGTGAGGGGCTGGCCGGGCTTCGCATCCTGCCGGCCTTCGACGAGATGGCTCTCAATCATCACGCCGGTGATGGCGGTGCTGCCTGCGGCGATTTGTTCGGCAAGTGAAGCGGAAGCGATGGGCTGCTTGCGGTAGTCCTTGAGGCTGTTGCCGTGGCTGCAGTCCACCATGACGCTGGCGGGCAGGCCACGGGCGGTGAGCTGGTCCGCTACGGTCTTGATGGAGGCCGCATCGAAATTCGTACCCGCTTTGCCACCACGCAGGATGACGTGGCAGGCGTTGTTGCCTTTGGTGTTCACGATGGCGGCGACGCCGTCTTTGGTCACGGAGAGGAAGCAGTGCTGGCCTTTGGCGGCCTCGATGGCATCCAGCGCGACCTGAATGCCGCCATCGGTACCATTTTTAAAACCCACGGGCATGGACAGGCCGGAGGCGAGCTGGCGATGCACCTGGCTTTCCGTGGTGCGTGCCCCGATGGCGCCCCAGGCGACCACATCGGCGATGTACTGCGGGGTGATCACATCCAGAAACTCTGTGCCGGCAGGGACGCCGCGTTTGGTGAGTTTGATGAGGAGATCGCGTGCGCCACGGAGGCCTGCGTTGATGTCGAAGGTACCGTCAAGATGTGGATCGTTGATGAAGCCCTTCCAGCCGACGGTGGTGCGCGGCTTTTCAAAATAGACGCGCATCACGATCTCGAGATCGGCGGCGTATTTCTCGCGTGCCTGAATGATGTGCTGAGCGTATTCGAGCGCCGACTTGGTGTCGTGGATTGAACAGGGGCCGACGACGACAAGCAGGCGGTCATCCTTCAAGGTCAGGATGGCTTCGGCGCGTTTGCGCGAGTCTTCGATGAAGGCGGATTCCAACTCACCCAGACGGAACTCATGCATGAGCAGAGCGGGCTGAATGAGGGGAAGGATTTCGGCGACGCGAAGGTCGTCAGTGGGATGGGTGCGGCTCACGGCAAAAAAGGGGGGCAAAAAGCGGGCGCGCAGAATGGAGGAAACTGGCGGCGGTGGAAACCGAAAGTTCAGAGAAGATGCGAAATCTCAGTCATGCGGCAAGCTGCCGCCCGTGGTGCCCATCTGTCAGGCACCACCGCATGTCGATGAATTTCGGGTGCGCACGGGGACGCAGGCTTGTGATGCCAGTCGTGGGTGTCCACTCATAGCAAATATGCCAATTACGGAAATTTGCATGATTTGGGTATTTTAGCAAAGCTAAATATCCAGCAACCCTTCACGAAACACCTGTGCGAGGCTCTCGGATTTGCTGCGTGAACAAGAAAAAAGGCGGTCGTTGCCGACCGCCTTTCGTGAGTTGTTGAAAGAACGAGCTCTTAGAGGTCTTCACCCACGGCGTAACGCACGAAACGGCGCACGACGAGGTTTTCACCCAGCTCGGTGATCTTGCCTTTGATCAGATTCGCGATGGTGATTTCGGGATCTTTGATGAAGGCTTGTTCAAGCAGGCAGTTGTCGGCATAGAATTTCTCCATTTTGCCGTCCACGATTTTGTCCACGATGTTCGCGGGCTTGCCTTTGACCAGCTCGGCACCGATCTCGCGCTCCTTGGCGACGAGGTCCGCAGGGACGTCTTCGCGCTGGAGGTAGCGAGGGTTCGATGCGGCGATGTGAAGGGAGATGTCCTTCACCATGGCCTGGAAGTTGTCATTGCGGGCGACGAAGTCGGTTTCGCAGTTCACTTCGATGAGCACGCCAATGCGGCCGGCCATGTGGATGTAGGAGGCGATGATGCCTTCCTTCGTCTGGCGGTCGGCCTTTTTCTCGGCCTTGATGGTGCCGCTTTTGCGGAGGATGGTTTCAGCCTTCTCAAGGTCGCCGGCGGCTTCCGTGAGAGCTTTTTTGCATTCCATCATGCCTGCGTTGGTCTTTTCACGCAGGGTCATGACGAGTTTAGCGGAGATTTCAGCCATGTGTCGGTTGGGGGGTGAAATGGATTACTTCTTGGCTTCAGCGGTGGCGACGATGACGGGGTCGATCAGCTTCTGCAGGATAATGCGGATGGAGCGGATGGCGTCGTCGTTGGCGGCGATTGGGTAGTCGATGATGTTCGGGTCGGCGTTCGTGTCGACGAGGGCGACGATCGGGATCTTCAGACGGCGGGACTCATGAACGGCGATGTGTTCGCGGGCGGAGTCAACGATGACGACAGCATCAGGGATTTTGCCCATGTGACGGATGCCGCGCAGGTTGCGCTCAAGCTTGATACGCTCGCGGTTGAGGCCGGCGAGTTCCTTCTTGGACATGAGCTTGAACTCAGGCTTGCTCTCGATTTCTTCGAGGTAGTTGAGACGGGCGATGCTCTTCTTGATCGTCTCCATGTTGGTGAGCGTGCCGCCCAGCCAGCGATGATTGACGTAGTACTGTCCGCAAGCTTCGGAGGCCTGCTTGACGGCTTCCTGAGCCTGGCGTTTGCAGCCGACGAAAAGGATTTTTTTGCCGCGGCGAGCGAGGTCGGCCAGGAATTCAGCGGCCGTGTCGATCTGCTTGACGGTTTCCTCGATGTTGAGGATGTGAATCTGGTTTTTGGTGCCCATGATGAAATTCTTCATCTTGGGGTTCCAGCGCTTGGTTTGATGTCCGAAATGGACTCCGGCTTCGACGAGCTCGGCGAGGATCTGTGTTGACATGTATTTGGTATCTAAAGGGCCTGTCTTCCGCACGTTTTGGGGGCAAAACGCTCAGCCACAAGGGCTGATCCGGTCGAACGGGCTTAGGTTTGAATCCTTTGGCCTGACCAACATGGCCCGGCAAAAGGGGCGCGATGTTACCGGCATCCCCAGCTACGGCAAGCAGTTTTTCTCCTGCGGAATCGTCACACAAGGGCGATTCTCCACGGGTCAGCACTGAAAACGCAGCCGCCTAGGCCCGCCTGCGGTGCATCCATAGTGGCAGGATGCCCAGCAGCAGGAGCAAAGCACGGGCGGGTTCAGGAACGACGACCAGGGTCAGCGATCCACTGCCGCTGAAGTCGAGGATCTGCCAGGTGAGGCCATAGGTGCTGAGATCAGGCAGGTCCAGATTGCCCTCGTTGCCGATGTTGGCCCCCGTGCGGTTGTTGGTGCCGGTGCTGAAAACGGAGGTGGTGCCTGTGTCGAGCACCGTGTTCCAGTCCAGCAGCACGAAGGTGTCGCCGAGAGTGGGATTGTAGGTGTCACCATTCACCACGATATTGCTGTTACCATTCAGGGTGAGCGCGCCGCCAATGAGAATTTTGTCTGAGGCGAGGGTGGACGTTCCGCTGGAACCCGTGATCTGGAGCTCGATCACGGTGGTGGCAGTGACCGGGGTGAAGATGAGTTCGCTGGTGGTCAGTGTCCCGACTGCGGTGCCGCCGGCGTCACCGGGACGGACGGTGCCTTGAGTGACAGTGGTGGTGCCTTGAACCTGGCCTGTGCCCGAAAGCACCGCATCGGCACCATTGAGAATGATCTGGCCGGTGCCTGTCTGGCCGCTGTTGGAGACACCCACTTGAAGATTGCCTGCGGTGACGCTGGTGGTGCCAGTTTGTGTGCTGGTGCCGCTGAGCACCAAGGTGCCTGCACCTGTCTTGTTCAAAGCACCCTCTCCGCTGAGGGAGCCGCTGACGGTCAGGGTCTGGCCCGAGGCGACATCGAGGGTGCCACCGTTGCTGCCAAGAGTGATGTTGCGCTTGGCGCTGCCGCCGTTGTCGAGCGTCACCGAGGCGGTGGCGGAGAGGGTGCCGCCATTGAGGTTGACTGAAGCACCCGTGGCGACGGCCCCGAGATTGGCATTGCTGCTGATGCTGGTGGTGCCGCCATTGAGATAGGTGGCACCGGTGTAGTCATTGGTGCCGGAGAGGATCAACTGGCCGCCACCGCTTTTGGTGAGGCCGACAGCACCCGTCAGGGTGGCATCCACCGTGAGGGCGCCGCCAGCGGTCGTGTTGTTCTGGATGATGATGATGTCCTGGCCGTTTCCAGAAGTGATGGAGCCACCGGTGATGCGGGTGGCATTGCCAGCGACGGCCGGGGTGACGAGAATGCCTCCGCTGTCGATGGCGTGAGTACCGTTGAGGGTGAGTGTCGTTGGGGTCGTGCCGTTATTGAACCGGATGCTGCCGACGGTGACGTTGGCATTGAGGGTGACACTGGTGGTGAGGTCGAGATTGGTGGATGCGGTGGTGGCGGCGGTATTGGAGTAGGACCCAGAGGCCAAAGCGACGATTTTGCCGCCACTGAAGGTGGCCCAGTCTGTGGAATTGGTTAAGGTGCCGCCCCCATTGTCGAAATAGTAAGTGGCGTAGCCGCCGATGATGCCGGAGGCGGTGTTCGTCCCTGTGGCTGCAAAGCCCACACTGCCGCTGCCATTGGCGCTGAAGGCTACGGTGCCACCGGTTTCGCGCGTCACTGAGCCGAGGGTGAGCATCATTGCGCCTCCTCCCACCCGGATTAGATTCACCACGGACGATCCCGCGCGGACGATCACTCCGTTCAGAGTTTGAAAGTTTGGCCCCACCGTGCTCTGCTGCTGCAAAAATGTGGCGCCGCCGAGGATGAGCGTAGAGCCGGAGTCAATTATGTTGTTGGCTGGCCCACCACTGCCGAAGAGAATCTTCAAAGTGCCACCATTTACCGTCGTTGCCCCCGTGTAAGTCTGGGCGGCGCTGAATGTCTGAATTCCTGCGCCCACCTTGGTGAGGGCACCGGATCCGCTCAGGACACCGGAATAGGTTTGTGAAGTGCCGTTGTTTCCTATGATGAGTGTCACGGCACCGGAGGCATTGTCGGTGAGCGCAAGGTCAGTCGTGCCACTAAGGCCGCCAAAGGTGAAGGTGTGGCTGGCGACGGATGAATCGAATATGATACCGGTGCCACCGGTGGTGACGGTGCTGCCTTGCAAGGCGAGGCTGTGGGCGAGGACGAGACTGCCGGAGGTGACGGTGGTGGCTCCGGTGAAGGTGTTGGCTCCCGAGAGAGTGAGGACCGAGTCTGCCGCGCCATTGAGAGTGAGGGCCAGTGTGCCCGTACCGCCATTGCGCAAGGTGCCGGCATAGGTGTTGGTGATGCCGGTGCCGAGAGAGACGGTGAGAGTGCCGGCGGTGGTGGAGCCGTTTTCCACAGTGGCGGTGCCGGGTGTGGTGGCATCCGTGCTCAAGCCGGTGACGGTGAAGCTGTTGCCGTTGAGCTGGAACTTGGTGCCCGAGGTGGCGGCCGCGCCGAAGGCGAGTGCGCCATTGGCGGTGCCATAGGCCGTATTGGCAGCAGGCGTGCCGAGTGTCAGGATACCGCCAGCATTGATGGTGAGCGGTCCGCCAAAATTGATGGTGGAGGTGCCGGAGCTGCCGCCATTGGTCTGCGGAGAGAGGTAGGTGCGGGTGCCCGCAGAAACGGTGATCGCATTGGCCAAGGTGAGCGAACTGCCCCGGGCCACGCCAACCTGAAGAGTGCCGCCACTGGCCTGAATGGCGCTGTTTCCTGCGGAACCAGCATTGAGCAGCAGCACGGTGCCACCGCTGAGCGACAGGCCGTTGGTAATTGTGTTGACCGCAGAAAGCGTCAGCGTGCCGCTGGTGACGTTCAGATCGGTGAGAGTGATGGTGCTGGCCAAGGTTTGGATGGCTCCCGAGACAGTCAGCCTGCCACTGCCGGTGAAGGTGCCGCTGTAGGTCTGGGTGCCGGAGGAGAGGGTCAGCGTCTGGCCCGTGGCAAGATTCACCACACTGAACGTCGCGGAGCCGCCGCTGAGCGCACCGATGATTTCGCTGGTCTGAACATCGAGGGTGTTGGTGGATGATCCGGTGCTCATGGCGACGAGCCCTGTGTCCGCTATGGCAGAACCGCCCATGATCTGGAGGGTGGAAGCACTGATTGTCGTGGCTCCGGTGTAGGTGTTCGTTCCTGAAAACACCAGCGTTCCTGACCCGCCGATCGTCACGCCACCAGCGCCGGAAACATTGCCACTGATGTGAAAGCGGCTGCCGGCGACGGCTGTGCTGAGCATGGCGGTCTTGCCACTGGCGATGGTGATGTTTCCCAGCCAGGCGACGGACAGAGTGATGTTGGTGGCGATGTTGGTGCCGAGACTGCCCGAATTGACGAAGTTCAGCGTGGTGCCGGAGGCGTAGTTGTAGTTGGTTGACCCACCGGTGTTCTGCCGGATGTCGAGGCCGCTGCTGTTGATGTTGATGGTGGACAGGCCATTCAAGGCGCCGCTATTTTCCAGCAGAGTGGCGGCACCGGTGGTGTTGACGTTGAGAGTGCCGCCTCCAGCGAAGGATGAGTTGTTAAGCCAGATGCGTGTTCCCGTGAGGGTGACAGAGCCGGTGGCGATCAGCGCGGTGGAAATGGTGGGGATGACTCCGGTGACGTTGTTAATAATGGCACCGTTACTGAGCGTTATGGAAGTGCCACCGCTGAGGAAGACCGCACCCTCTTCAAAGTACAGTCCATTGGCAGACTGCGCGCCGCTGACGGTGATGGTCCCAGTGGTGCCATTGGTGCCGGCGGAAAAGTGCAGGTCGTTGGTGCCGTCGGTGGTGCTTTGAAAGGTGTTGTTCACGCCGGCTGGATCGGTGTTCCAAAAAAGACTGCTTCCCCAAGTGCCGGTGGCGGCACCTGAGCCGTCGACGGTGCCGTTGGTGTCCCAATAGAGGTCATTGGCAGCCTGAAGATCGACATTGAGACAGAGCATGACGCTCCAAGCGATAACCATGAAATTCCGCTTCAGGCACGGACACTGAACACGCAGCGATAACGCTGCAGTCTGAGGAGGAGTGACTGAAGATGAAAAACGGAGGGCGGCAGCTGGGGTAAAGGCGGCTTTCAAATCAACGAGGTTTTTTTACCAGACATGTGTCCTGGCAGAGGTGGGGGGGAGACGAGTAGCATACGCTACAAGGCCAGTATTTTCGACAGCAAATGCCGCTCCAAGACCTGGAGCAAACACAGCACCGGATTAATCTCGTAGAGCACCCTGGCGGTGAGCGCTACACCAGCTTTGCAAGTGCGTCTGGCAGGGGCAAAACAAAGTCCATTTTTTCCTCTGTCGCGGGATGGATGAAATGGAGCTCGCTGGAGTGGAGACCAAGGCGTCTGGCGGGATCGGTGGTGGCACCGTAGGGCTTGTCTCCGACGATGGGATGGCCCATGTCGGAAAGGTGGACACGGATTTGATGGCGCCGTCCGGTTTCGAGCTTCAGCTCGACGAGCGTGGTGTGATGCGTGCGCTTGAGCACCTTGAAGTGGGTGATGGCCTCGCGGGTGTCTTCATCCGGCGGGACGCTGCGGACGCGGAGGGAAAATTCCTCATTGAGATGGCAGCGCAAGGTACCGGAATCCCGTTTGATGACGCCTTCGGTGATGGCGAGGTAGGTTTTGTCAAAAAGGTGCCAGTTCTGCTGCAGGATGCGCTTGAAAGGCTCTGTCTTGGCAAAGACGATGAGGCCGGAGGTGTCGCGATCCAGGCGGTGGACGATCCAGACGCGGTTGCGGACATCGGTGCCGCGCACGTGGTCGGTGAGTGCGGCGTAGGCGGTGCGGCCACTGCCGGAATCTGTGGCCACGGTGAGCCAGCCTGCGCCTTTGTTCAGCACGATGATGGCCTCGTCTTCATACACGATGCTGAGACCGGCAGGCAGGGGCTTGACGTTGGCACGCGGGGCGCGCTCCACCTTGATGGTGATCTTGTCGCCGGGCTTGAGCTTGTGGTCGTGGCGGGTCACGGCGTGGTCATTCACGCGGACGCTGCCGTATTTGAGCCACTGCTTGAGGCGCGTACGCTTCATGTCCGGCCAGTTTTCAAAAAGAAAAGGCAGGAGTTCGGTGGCTGCGGTGACGGTGCGTTGCTCAGGCATTGGGTCACATGCCACGGAAAAAAGATGCTGGCTAAGGAAAAGCGGGATGGCACGTTCCTGCTGAGCTCAAAAACGCGCCTTCCATGTCCCTGCTCCGCCCTTCCCTGATCGTTTCATTCCTAGCTGTCTCATCCGCCTTTGCGGCGGATTTCCAAAAGGACATCCAGCCCATTCTGGAGCGGAACTGCTATGAATGCCACAGTGAGAAAACCGGGAAAAAAAAGGGGGGCTTTGTCTTTGATGACCTGAAGACCTTCAAAATGGACATCGCCGACAATGACGTGGCGCAGATCCGCCCGGGAAAACCTTCGGAAAGCCATTTCCTGGAAGTCATCGTCAATGACGGCAAGAACCACATGCCGCCCAATGAAAACCTATCCGGCGCAGAGATCAAAAAGATCACGGAATGGATCAGCGAAGGGGCAAGCTTTGACAAGGAAGCGCCGAAACTGACCCCGACAGTGGTCAAAAAATCACTGCCACCGATCATGAGTTGGACCAGCACCGAGGGCAAAACGATCAAGGCGGGCTTTGTGCGGCTGGAGGGCGAATACGTGGTGCTGCGCATGCCTGCCAACGGCAAGGAGGCATCCGTGGCGCTGACGAGGCTGTCCGAGGCCAGCCAGAAGCTGGCGCGTGATTGCGCAGCGCCTTGACCTTACATTTCCGCAAGTGCGTCACTGACAGCGGATTCCAAGGGGCGTGAGCCGCTGCCGCCGAGACGTTCGTCGAGAGCTTCAAGACGCTGGATGAGATCCGCGACATGTTTGCGCGGATACATGCCACCTGCTTCGGCACAAAAGTGGGTGCGGCAGCCAAAGGGGCGGTTTTTGTAGATGGTGCAGCGGCCATCGCGACCCAGCAGGGGGCAGGCGCCGTCGGGATGAGGTTTGAGCGCCTTGCGTCCGCTGGCACGGACTCCCTGGGCTGCATATAGAGCCTCCCCCCGGGTGAGCATGGGGGTGTGACCTGCCAGCCGGAAGTGGCAGCAGCCGGTGCGCATCTCACACTGTCGGGGCAGCGGCCGACGCTCCAGCTCGGCGTAAATCGCCTCGATTTCATGGCGGTGGTCTGGCTTTGGTGGTTTCATGCGGGGGGAACATGCAGCATGGCTGCGCTAGCAGGGGTGGCACGCGATTTTTGCAAAGCGTCATTTTGAGATTTGAGATTTCCCATTCCGCCCCCATCGTACGTGCCCGTGATGCCTCTGCAGTCCACTTTTCGCGCCACCCGGGGTCAACAACCACCTACTAGAGACACCTGAATCACGCATGAGTCTGCCTGAAATCGCCGGACATGAATTGCAGGACCTAGTCGGCAGCGGGCGGTGTGGTGCCGTGTATCGGGCGGTGTCCAGCAATGGCAAAGCCTGTGCCGTGAAGGTGTTTAGTTCGATGGCGATCAATCGCAAAGCGCTGGCGACGGCCTTCCGCGCCTTGCAGCAGATGCCGCACCATCGCGGTGTGCTGCCGGTGGAAAGCTACAGTTTTGACAGAACGCCCTACTTTTGTGTGATGCCGCTGGTCGGCGTGATGACGAAGGACAGCCATGGCCGCCGTCAGTGGCAGACACCGACGCTGGAATCCGCCTGCAACGGCCTGCCACCGGAGCAGGCCTGGCGCCACATCTATGAAGTCGCCGATGCCCTCTCCTGGCTGCACAAGCACGGCATCCCGCATGGCAACCTGCGCCCATCGAACATCCTGCTGGAGGATGATGCGGAGTCTTCGATCCGTCTGACCGACATCGCTCAGGGCTGGGTGGGGGGGATTCATCATCTCGAACTGACGGATCACTTTGTGCATCTCTGCCCCGAACAGGCGGAAAACCCGGATGGGGTGTTTGCAGGCTATGGGCCGTCGTGGGACGTGTACAGCTTTGGCGTGCTGGCGTACCGTCTGCTCAATGGCGTGCTGCCACGCGGTGCTGACATGTGGGCGAGCGAGGTGGAACGTGCCCAGAAGCAGGCGGCATCGGGGCTGGCGGTGCAAGTGAACAGCAATGCGCTGCTGGCCGCCGTCAAAGCGCAGCCGAAAATCTACTGGCCGCAGGAAGCACAGTCCAAATGGGAGGAGCGCCGCCGCAGCATCATCGAGCGGGCCTTGGATCTGAACCCGGCTGCACGCTGGGCGGACATGCGCGAGATCGTGCGTGAGTTTGAGGTGCTGGAAAGCGACTACCTGCTCGAAGAATCGCGTGAACAGACTGTACGCGAGCGTCAAAAACAGGCGAAGAAGCTGCTCACGTGGCAAACCGCAGCGACCTTACTGCTGATCATTTTCGTGCTCTGCTTTGTTTACGCCTTCAAGACCCAGCGACAGCTGAACAAGGCGGAGAACACCATCTCCAACATCCATGAGGTTAATAAGATTAAAAGTGATGAGCTCCAAAGCCGCATCGACCTGCTGACAAGTGAGCGCGACAACGAGCGCAGCGCCAAGGCGATGGCTGATCAAAATCTGCAGAACTCGCAGAACGCGGTGGACCAGTTTCTGACACAACTACTGCAGACCCCCACGGGCAATGAGATGGAGGCCAGCTTTCAGAAGGAGCAGCTCCATGACGCGCTGGCCTACTGCATGCGCGGGCTGCCTGCGTTGGAACAATCCCCCGCACTCGGCATCGAACGGCTGCGTGCCTATGGCAACATCGGCCAGCTGCACCTCAAGCTGCGCAACAGCGTGCAGGCGGTGGTTTACCTCACCAAGGCGCGTGATCAGGCTGCTGAATTGATCCGTAAAGCAACCGGAGAAGGAGCCCAGACAGCACTCTACCAGCAGTGGCTGGGCCGCTACAGCCTGCTGCTCTCCGACATCCGCGGACGCGAGGGCCGCCATGTGGAATCCCTCACCCTTCTCAAGGAAGCCACGGTCAATCTGGACAAGGGTCTGGCGGCTGATCCGAAAAACCGCCTCGCGCGCAATGAATGCGCCCGCGCATGGCTCGAATACGGCCTGCGCACGCTGCGCAATGGAGATGTGGCCGACTCCGAGCAGGCGCTGGCGCGCGTGCCGACGATTCTCGATGCCAAGATGATCGGTCACGACCTGATCAACGACGAAAAATTCATCCTCGCGCGGGCCAAGTTTGCCAAAGGCATCAGCCAGCGTGATGCGGGCAAGGTCGAGGAGGCGCTCAACACGCTGATCGATTCCGTGAAGGACATGGGAGAACTGGTGCTCGGCAGCAGCCCGCGCAACCAGGACCAGGCGTTGCTGCTGGCGGAGGCCTACACCGAACTGGCAGAACTGATTGGCCGTCACTTCAGCGGTACGGATGCCAAAGAGGCGCATAACCAAGCCGTCCCGATCCTGCTGGAACTCAATCGTCTGCTTCCAGAGTGGGGCGAGGTGAAGTACCTGCTCGCCCGCAATTATGGCGCCCTGGCTTCACTATCACGCGATGCTGGCAACCCGGCTGAGGCAAGCAAGAAGAAGCAAGACGCCATCGAGCTGGTGAACGAAATCCTCGCGGACGACAAGGAGAATGTACGCTACGGCTTTCTGCTGGCCAAACTGCGCGGGGAATACGCCGAACTGCTCGCTGACACTGGCAAAACTTCCGCCTCACTTCCGATTGCAAAGCAGGCCGTGGAATCGCTCGAAGCACTCATCAAGGCGCAGCCTGCCAATGACAACCTCACCCCGGAGCGACGCATGTGGGCCAGCCAGCTGGCGCAACTCTATGGCTCGCTGGGCCACACCAGCGAGAGCGCCGGCAAAAAGACCGAAGCCAAGGCTGCCTTTGCCAATGCTGTGGCGATCTGGGAAAAACTTGCCGCCGCCATCGCCAATGACGAGGCCATTCAGACGGGCCTCAACTGGAGCCGGGGCCGTCTCGCGAAGCTGAAATGAGCCTTGATGAAAAACAGCAGTCGCTCATCGACGACCTGAACATCATTCACGACCCGCACGAACGTCTGAACGCGGTCGTCATGCGCGGTCATGCGATGAAGCTCGATGAGGCGCAAAAAACTGAAGCGAATCTTGTACCCGGCTGCGTCTCGCGCGTCTGGCTGCATGGTGAACTTGTGAATGGCCGCACACGCTTCCTCTGCGATGCCGAATCCCCCATGGTGAAAGGTCTCGCCGCGCTGCTCTGCGAATTGTACACCGATGCCGAGCCTGGCGAGGTCGCTGTGGTCGAGCCTCGTGTGTGGGAAGCCTGCGGCTTCACGAAAATGCTTTCGCCCACGCGTTTGAACGGACTGGCCAACATGCGCCTCAGGATCCGCGACATGGCGAACCAGTTTATCACTTCCAACTCGTCCCTCTAAGCATGCTGCGCCTGCAAAACTTCCATGGTGCTGAACTGGCACCGCATCTCGATGCGCTGGGCGAACTGCGAATCGCGGTGTTTCATGAGTATCCCTACCTGTATGCGGGCACACTGGAGCATGAGCGCGAGTACCTGGGAACCTATGTGAAGTCCAGCGGCAGTCTGGTGGTGCTGGTGTTTGATGAGGACCGGGTCGTGGGTGCGACGACGTGCCTGCCGATGGTGGACGAAGGGGCGGAATTTCAAGCGGCGTTTGTGCAGGCAGGGTATGACCTCTCCACCATCTGCTACTTCGGTGAATCGATCCTGCTACCCGCCTATCGCGGCCAGGGCATTGGCAAAGAGTTCTTCGTGAGGCGAGAAGCTCACGCTCGAAAGCTGGGCATGAAACTCAGTACGTTCTGCGCTGTTGACCGCCCTGCCGAGCATCCTCTGCGCCCGCAGGGCTATCGACCGCTGGATGAGTTGTGGCGCAGCCAGGGCTATTCAAAGCATCCGGAGCTGCAGGCGACGTTTGTGTGGAAGGAGATCGGTGAAGAGACCGAATCTCCAAAGACATTGACGTTTTGGATGAAGGAGCTGGCGTGATGGCGTGAGCTAGGGCCTGGGCCAGTTCAATTGCTTGTGCAGGAAGTTGAAGGTCCCCTGCCCGTTGATGGTGTGGCCGCCATTGAAGAACTCAATCTCTGTTTTTTCCTCCATGCCAAACTGGGCGTAGAGCCAGCGGGTCTTGGCATATTCATAGGCGACCCAGGGGTCGATGGAGACGCCGTCGTGATGACCGCGCTCGACCATGAACGGCCGTGGAAACATGAGGTAGGTGAGCTCGGCGTAGCTGAAAGTGCTGCCCATGTTGAAGTAGGGCATCTCCCACTCGTCCGTGAACATGAAGCTGTGCTTGTCCTCGGTGGTGGCGACCTTGCGTGTCCAGTCGTTGAAATCACCGGAGCAGATGGAGAGGCAGTAGCCATCGAGCAATGGCGGAATACGCACAGCGGACTCCCCGCCATAGCTTAGCCCGTAGAAGCCGATGCGTTTGGCGTCCACCTGAGGGAGATCAGCGAGCCATTTGAGCCATTGCTGGTGATGGCGAAGCATGACGGAAAACATGGAGGCTTTCACTGTGTTGCCTTTGCGTGAGAGGGTGCGGTACTGCTCCTCTTCCTTGTACAAATTGTGCGGGGCGAGCGTGATGAAACCGCGCTCAGCGAGATGGGCGGCAAAGTCGTGATACGCGGGCTTGTCGCCTTCGATCACGTCTGATGGAATGCCATGGCGTCCATGCTGACAGACGACGACGGGACGCTTCTCTCCGGGCTGCAAATCTTTGGGCAGAAGAAGAACTCCCCAGGCGAAACCTTCACCACCGACATCCAGCACGACTTCGTAGCCGGTCCATTTGGGTTTGTCGTAAATCTTGCGCGTGCGTGGCCTGGGCGTGGGCAGCGGCGTGTCAATCCTGCCTATCACTTCGTCCCAGAACGTCTTGCGGAAGCCTTTGGCCGCAGCAATGAACTTGTCGGGCTTTTTGTCGGCAAACTGTGCGTAGGTCCAGGCATCATTGCGAAACTCCGGCATGGCCTTGAAGAGGAAGAAATCATTTCTGACCTGATCCGATCCACGGATCAAGCGCTGCACATGAGCCTCGATTTCCTTCATCTGAGCAAACTGACGGACGGCAGGCAGGTAAGTTTGGCGCAGGTTCTGGGGCGGCTCTTTGGACAGCGACATGTTTGCATCGTGCTTGAGCAGCTTTGCGAGGGCGTTAGCCGCAGCAGCATCACCACGCACGAGTGAACGATATTGGAGGCTGGCCGGCACCAGTGAATCAATGCGCAGGTACTCTTCCTGCACCTCGTCGAACTCGGGCGTGCTGAGCCTGCCGGGCGCAGCCTGACCTTTTTTGCCCTTGGTCTCCGGCGGACCGTCCACACTGGGTTCTTCCGCATACTGAATGACGAGTCCGCGTGGAGCGATGAGTGAGGCGATTTCGGCATCGCCAAATTCGGCGAGGAGGCCCCACACGTTGCGATACAGCGGCTCGCGCCAGGTGCGTTGACGCGATTTGAAGTAACCGCTCACGAGCGCCGCATCGATTCGCGGATCCACAGCGGCTGCATACATGGCGATTAGCCCGCCTTCGCCATAACCTGCGATGCCAATCTGTTCATTGCGATGAATGTTGATCCAATCCACCAGCGCCAGCACCTTCTGCACTTCGTAGCCGATGATGTGCCGTCCCATCATGTAAGCCTGCCGGTGAATCCATTCACGATGCGGCATGTTCGTCATGAGGATCTCCGGATTGCCTGAGCCCGCATCACTGCGATTGATCAAGACCGGCACGATGACGGCGAAGCCATTTTCCACGAAACGACGGGCGATCTGCGCCTCTGGTGCCACACCCGAAGTCAGACCGGCGATCTGCTCCGGTGTCTGATCCGCATCCGGCAGTGCGATGATGTAGCCGCGAGGCTTGCCTTTCGGTTCCAACAGCAGGCCTTCTCCAGAGACTTGCTCCAACACCGGCCAGCGGACCTGATAGATGCGGTAGGTTTTCGTCTTGCCCACCAGCGCCAGGTTGGTCTCATCCCCGTAACGTTCCAGGGCCACCGGCACACGCTTGTCCTTGAGGCCGATGATGTGCTTGAAGTGTTCACGATTCTCGTGGACCGACTCCGCATAGGCTTGCGGAGTCGATACGTTGCGGTGCCAGTGCTGCGCTCGCGTTTTAAGCGAGTTGGCAATCAGCCGGTCCATTTCCTCCAGAGCTGCAGCGTGCATCTGCTCGGAGATGTCACCTTCCTTGATCAGAGGCTGTGTCTCAGGCAGTGTTTCCGGCTGCTGGGCCATTGCACGTGCTCCCAGCAACAAGGCAGCAAGAACGAGCGAAAGTTTCATGGAAATTAATCAACGCTCATCATGCCAGTCTTGCAAAGATGGTGGAATGAGAACAGCCTGAATTAAAGGCGGCGTTTGCCCGATGGGAGGGAGTGACACACCCCGGAACCAATTCACGACCGTACCCAGTCATCCTCACAAGTGATGGATTTTATTACCTTGGCGGGGATACCTGCAGCAATGCTTCGTGCGGGAATGTGTCCACGCATGATCGCCCCTGCCGCGACAACTGAATGATCACCAATGGTGGATCCTGGAAGGACCATGACACGAGCTCCGAGCCACACATTTTTCCCAATGGTGATGCACTCCGACCTGACAGGCTCCGAGGGCTCAACTGCGTGAAAATCCGTGTCGTACAGCACCACCCAGTCGGCGATTTTTGTATTCGGTCCGATGGTGATGCCAGTCGAGCAACAGATGTTTACTCCATCGTTGATAAAGCAGCCATCACCGATGCTTAACCTGGCGTCTTTAAAAACATCGATCCTTGTCTGGGTCCGAAACGATCGAAAGCAGACACCACTCCCCAGATGAAATGCCCCTTGGTTGCGTATCACAGGCCAGCGGCCATCCACGTAGTCTCGTCCAAGTGTGACCACCTTGTGCATTTGACAGTATCTGGTGAAAAGAAGATTTCGAACCTTGTTAAGATACCGTTTCATGGTCGGAAGACTGCCAAGGGGTCGGTTGAATTGAAAGGACAGATTCCTGTCCCGATCTTCAACGACACGACACCCGGCTGTTTTTCCGGAACATGCCAAGTCTCTATTTATAGGACCTTCTTAGAAGGATCCCATCTCGGTCTTCTGATTCAAGTGCCGGTCCAGTTCATACTTCCCGAGCGCCAGCGCACCAAGCAGGCCTGAGCGAGCGCCCAAGCCAGGAGAGACGATGAAGTCATCGATGCTGCGGCCGAGCTCGGGGATGCGGAGGTAGCCGTTGTTGAGCCTGTGGAGCTGGCCGCGGATGAGCGGAAGGATGTGCTCCTGACTCATGACGCCACCACCGAGAATGATGCGTTTGGGCGAAATGCTGAGGGTGAGGTTCATCAGCGCATGAGCCATGACATCAGCCACTTCTTCCCATGCGGGATGGTCGGGAGGCAGTGCGTCGGCTTTGACACCCCAACGAGAGGCGAGAGCGGTGCCGCTGACGTAGCCTTCAACGCAGCTTTTGTGAAACGGGCAGTGACAGGCCTGCTGAATCGCGGAAGAGTTGTGCGGTGGTGGCACCAGGAGGTGGCCAATCTCGGGATGCAGGGCACCGTGCAGCAGCTGACCGTTGATCAGCACTCCACCACCAACCCCCGTACCGACGGTGATGTAAATGAGCGGATCCGTATCCTGCCCGGCACCCCAGAGGTATTCACCGAGCACGGCGGCGTTCACGTCAGTGTCCCAGGCGATGGGCACGTGATAGCGGTCATGCAGCTTGGAAACGATGTTGGTGAACTGCCAGCCGGGTTTTGGCGTGGTGGTGATGTAGCCGTAGGTTTCGCTTTTTTTATCGAGATCGATCGGACCGAAAGAGCCGATGCCGATGGCGGCGATGGAACCGTACTTCGACTTGGCCATCGACAGAAAGCGGGTCACCCCGGCGAGCGTGTCTTCCGGCGTGGTGGTGTCAATGCGCGTGACGTCCCGGACATCGTGAGGGCCGGTACCGACAGCACAGACGAACTTGGTGCCGCCGGCCTCGATTGCGGCGATGAGGGGGGCTTCTTCGCTCATGAGTGTGGACGCACGGCGGCGGAGTCACGAATGCCGAGGCTGGAGTAGATCTCGCGCGTGGCGTGGGATTTGTTCAGGGTATAGAAATGGATGCCGTCGACGCCGTGATCGAGCAGATCGTGGCACTGCTCGGTGGCGTAGTGAATGCCGACCTTCTGCACGGCGGCTTCGTCACCACCGCAGCGCTGGATGGCGCGGAGGAGCTTGGCGGGGTAGCGGGCACCGGCGG
The DNA here is from genome assembly GCF_057652315.1 of Prosthecobacter sp. Pr1. NCBI lineage: Bacteria > Pseudomonadati > Verrucomicrobiota > Verrucomicrobiia > Verrucomicrobiales > Verrucomicrobiaceae > Prosthecobacter > Prosthecobacter sp. Pr1. Next base: position 97,334 of record NZ_JBYFBS010000006.1, read on the forward strand.
CGAGTTCCGCCATGCGGCGCATACCTGAGGCGCTGGTGATCGGCATGATGCCGGCGATGATCGGGATGTTGATCCCGGCCAGCTGGCAGCGCTCGCGGAAGTCAAAAAAGTCGTGATTGTCGAAGAACAGCTGCGTGCAGATGTAGTCCGCACCAGCATCGACCTTGGCCTTGAGATAATCCATCTCCAGCACGCGGTTCGGCGTGGTGGGATGACCTTCGGGGAATCCGGCGACACCGATGCCAAAGCCACGCTTGTCAGGATGCGCGCCGCTGTCGTTGAACTTCTTGATGAAGGCGACGAGGTCGGCGGCGTGCTGGAAGGCATCCTTGGCACGGTCGTAGTTGGCGAGATTCTTTGGAGGATCTCCGCCTAGGGCGAGGATGTTGCTCACCCCCGCTTTCGCGTAGCGTTCGAGGATGGCGGCAATGTCTGCCTCGCTGTGACAGACACAGGTGAGGTGCGGCACTGCATCGAGACTCGTAGTGGTTTTGATGCGCACGACGAGATCATGCGTGAGCTCACGCGTGGAGCCGCCCGCGCCGTAGGTGACGCTGACAAAGGAAGGTTTGAAAGCCTCGAGTTCGCCGATGGCCTGATACAGAGCTTCAAACGCCTCGGCGCTCTTCGGCGGGAAGAACTCAAACGAGAGTGTGGGACGCTGGTCTTGGAGGATGTCGGCGATGTGCATGTCGATAGTGCGCAGTTCTCAGCTAATTCAGGCAATGTGCTCGCCTTTGAGGACGTCTTCGAGAGTCTGGCGCTCACGCACGACGGTAGCCTTTTCATCATCGACCATGATTTCAGCAGGCATGGGGCGTGTGTTGTAGTTCGAAGCCATGGTGAAACCATAAGCTCCGGCGCTGAGCACAGCGAGGTATTCACCCTCTTTGACGAGAGGGAGCTCGCGGTTCTGGGCGAGGAAGTCGCCGGATTCACAGATCGGACCGACCACATCGACTTTTTCGACGGTGGCGTTCGCGGGCTGCTTGAGGGGCACGATCTGATGCCAGCCTTCGTAAAGCGTCGGACGGATGAGGTCATTCATGCCAGCATCGACGATCTTGAAGATCTTGGCAGAGCCGCGCTTCTCATAGAGCACTTTGGTGAGCATGACGCCGGCGTTGCCGACCATGAAGCGGCCGGGTTCGCAGAGGATGCGCAGGCCGAGCGGTTCGAGGTGTGGCACCACGGCTTCAGCGTAGGCCTGAATCGTGAGCGGATGGACTTCGGCATTTTCCTGCCACCAGGCTGAGTCACCGGAGTCGAGGCTCTGCTTGTAGTTGATGCCGATGCCGCCGCCGATGCTGAAGAACTCGATGCCGTAGCTCTTTTTCACCTGGGTCACGAGCGGGATGACTTTCTGCACGGCTTCCAGGAAAGGATCCACATTGGTGAGCTGTGATCCGATGTGCATCTGCAGACCTTTGATGATCAGATTCGGACAGTCGGCGGCCACGCGGGCATAGACGTCGATGATCTGATCGAAATCGATGCCAAACTTGTTTTCGCTCTTGCCGGTGGTGATCTTGGCGTGCGTCTTCGCATCGACATTCGGATTCACGCGGACAGCCACGGGGGCCTGCATGCCGAGCTCGCCGGCGACCTGATTGATGTAGTGCAGTTCCGCCTCGGATTCGGCGTTGAAGCAGTAGATGCCCTGCTTGAGGGCGTATTCGATTTCGTCGCGAGTTTTGCCGACGCCGGCAAAGGTGCATTTGGCGGGATCGCCACCGGCCTTGATGACACGGTAGAGCTCGCCAGCCGAGACGATGTCAAAGCCGCCGCCGAGTTTGGCGATGGTGTTGAGCACAGCGAGATTCGAATTTGCCTTCACTGCAAAGCAGATCAGGTGATCCAGCTTGGCCAGAGCAGCGTCCAGACGGGTGTAGTGTCCGGCGATAGTGCTCTTGGAATAGACATAGAGCGGCGTGCCGTATTTCTCGGCAAGGGACTGAAGGGGGACGTTTTCGGCAAATAACTGGCCTTGGTGGTAGCGGAAGCTGTGCATAAGCGGGCGGCGTAAATAGGCGGGATTCACGCCTGCGCAACCCCGCTAAGGTTCATCCTTGGTGCATTTCCACGAGTTTTCTTCCGGATGACAGCATCTCCACGAGCCACAGACGCATGGCCTTGAAGCCTCGCAAGAGCGCCCCATCCATGACTTCCTGGCAGCCGAAGTGCCGGGCGATCGTGTCTTCCAGCCTGCGGTAACGAGGCAACAGAATGAGAGTACTGCGAACTGCGGCGGACTCTGAAGCAGGGCGATGAGCCAGCGAGGGGTGCAGCAGCCCTTTGCAGATGACCATGTTGGCGTCTGCCAGAGCAATGCGGCGCTCAGGCAACACCAGCCACGGATGATAAGTGAGAACGGGCAGACCTGCGGGGTCCTGCTTCATCCTGACCAGGGTGCGCACGGGCACACCCTCGGTGCGGCGTGCCAGGAAGCCTTTTACGCCGGTTTCCACATCAGCAGCGGTGGCGCGTTTGTTGAGCAGAAAATCACTGCCCATGAGGGTGCCGAATAGCGTGAGGCGAAACGACCAGCCTGCGAAGAGCAGGCCGATGAGAATCAACAAAAGGGAAACCGCCGCACCGGCATAGGGATGGATCATTGTGCTGCCAGCCACGAGGGCGATGAGGCCAAGTTTGACGATTTTGAGGCCCGCATCGACGATGCCAAAGGGAGAGAGCGCGATGAGGACATTGAGAGCGTGCGAACTGAGCCAGACGACGCCGAAGGCCACGATGGCGACGGGGATGGAAATCCAGGGTGTGTGGACGCCAAAGTCGATCACGCTGGCCAGCGGCATCACGGCCAGTCCTGAGCCCGTCAACTCATTCATGGCCTGCGGCGGCTCCTTGTTGAAGTGAGCCATGGCGAGGGCCACGAGAGGTACGAAACCGACGCTGGCGACGAGTGCGCTGAGTTTGTTTTCGAACAGCTCCAGAAAATCGAGGGGCTTTTTGACCAGCGGAGGAGCTGCGGTGCCGAGGAAGTCTTTGAGAAAGCAGATGAGGATCAGCGCCAGCCCTGTGCCCCAAACTCCCGGGTGGCAGTACCAAGGCAGGCGATGGCGCAAATGGGGCTCGGTCTTGTAGAAGGTCCATACGCCCATGGCGCTGACACCCAGCAGCGGGCTGATGGCGACGCCGGTAATTTCGGAGATGCCTTCCGACAACGAAACGCCAGGCAGCAGCATGGATTCACGCAGCTGCTTATCCGGTGCAGTCTCGGCAGCTTTGAGCAGCGAAGGGCTTGCAAAGGCCATGAGCATCATGACCAGCAAGCAGCGGCGAAACAGGGTATTCATGACAGGTGTGGGTTGGGTCTGCCGCATGGCCGAATGCAGCCTGTCCATGATGCACTGAAATCCACCGCAGGCGCTGACAAAAAATCACGCGGTATGGAATGGGCAAACCACCCACCCAACTCACTTGGTCAGGGCCTTGCCGATCTCCTCAGCGACCTGTTTGGCTAGGTATTCGCTGCCAGCAAGAGTATAATGCACGTCTCGCGGATTCTGCATCGTGGCAAGTTGGGGAGTGATGTGGGCGTTCAGGTCGTCGATGGAGACGCCGTTTTCCGCCATCACCCGGGCAGCGATGTCGTTGTATTCCTTCACCTGTCCAAATTTGCGCGGCGGATTGAGCTCGCCTTCGGGGATGGGTGTTGTCGTAGCCCAGATGAGCTTGGCACCGGTCTTCTTCAAAGTGGCGACGAGGCTGCGGAGATTGGCCTCGTAGTCGGCGGGTTCGACCTGGCGTTTGCCATCGGACATGTATTTGAGGTCGTGGATGCCCCAGTTGAAGTGTATCACGTCCCATTTGCCTGTTCCAAGCCATTTGGCGATGTTGGCGACGCCGTTTTTGGTCGGACCGCCGTTCGTGGGGATGCGGTGCACGTTGGCCTTGCCCTCCAGCAGTTTCCGCACTGGCAGCGTGTAGCCGATGGAAATGGAATCGCCGATCAGCAGGACGCGCGGCAGGCCCGCGACATCCTGAATCGGGTCCATGGCCGGATTCAGGGCGCGTTTGGCCTTGTCGGCTGGTGCTGGCTGCTGAGCAGTGGCGCTCAGCAGGACGAAGAGGAATGTGAGGGCGGGAATGAGGCGGTTCATGGAACTCCTCTTCACTGCCGAAAAGGCGGAATCTTTCAGACGATCTCCACGCTGACCTGAGCGCTGGTGTCCATCTCGCCTATGATTTTGGCGTCTTTGCCGCAGGTGAGGGCTTTTTCGGCATCTGCCGCTGAGACGATGGCGACCCAGCCGAGGCCCATGTTGAAGGTATCGATGGCGTCTTTCGGGTCCGCGTGGCGCAGGACTTTTTGCACTACATCGTTCTGCCAGAATGGAATACGGAGATTTGCACCCAGGCCGCGCTTGAGGAACATGCGACCAAGGTTTTCCGGCAGACCACCACCGGTGATATGGGCCATGGCCTTCGGCCGGATGCCTGCGGCTTTGAGAGCAGCCGTCTGCTCATGATAGAGAAGCGTAGGAAGCAGCAGAGTACGCATCTCGTCCTCGCTGAACTGGATGTTCTCCTTTTCGATGATGCGGCGGACGAGGCTGAAGCCGTTCGCGTGGAAACCAGCGCTGGGCCAGCCGATGAGCACGTCACCGGCAGCGATGGTGCCGGGATCGAGCAAATCTTCCTTTTCGCAGGCGCCAATGGCGAAGCCGCTCAGCTCGACCATGCCCTCGGGCACCATGCCGGGCATCTCGGCCGTCTCGCCTCCGGCGAGAATGCAATTGCAAGCCTCCAGGTATTCGGTCATGCCAGCGATAATCCGGGTGATCTGCGTCTTCTGAATCTTCGGGATTCCCACGTAATCGAGGAACATGATGGGATCAGCCCCAGTCGTGAGAACGTCGTTCACATTCATGGCCACGAGGTCTTTGCCGGCGGCTTCGAGCTGATCGTGCTTGAGCAGCAGTTCGATCTTCGTGCCTACCCCGTCACAGCCCGTGAGAATCATGGGATGCTTGTAGCCGCTAAGGTCGTAGGCGGCGGCGAACAGACCAAAGGGATTTGCCAGCTTCCGCTTCTGCTGGGTGCGCTTCACCAGCACGCCGATGTCATCGACCAGCGATGCTGCTTCGTGAATATCGACGCCGGCTTGTTTGTAAGTGTGTGCGGAGGGGCTGCTCATGGAAAATGGATGGCCGGTTGCCTAGCCCGAAAGCGGGGGCGGCTCAAACGGAAACTCACCATTGAGGCTCCGCAGGCAGTTTCCCCCCCTCCCCCCTCGGCAGCGATTTACCGGGACAAAGCAAGGCGGGCAGTCTCGCGACGTAGGTTCTTCAGCCTTCTGCCCTCCCATTTATGAAAACCACTGCCACTCCCTCACCGAGCATTCCGCAGGCTTTCAGCCCTGTGGGCGGCGATTTGCTGCGCATCGGCTCGACCCGCCGCGGCTTTTTGCAGACCGGGCTTGCGGGACTGGCTGGTATTTCAGTCCCCTCCCTGTTCCAGCAGCAGGCCTTCGCTACGGCGGCGGGAAAGGCCACGCGAAAGACGAATGTGGTGCTTTTTTGGCTCTCGGGCGGTCCGAGCCACATTGACATGTGGGACCCCAAACCCGATGCGCCCAGCGAAATTCGCGGCCCCTTTGGCCACATCCCGACCAAAGTACCGGGCATCCATGTGTGTGAGCATCTGCCGCTGACCGCGAAGATCATGGACCGGCTCACGCTGGTTCGTTCGGTTGATTGCAGCGCCAGCGATCACACCCCCATCACCATGCAGGCCTGCAATCCGCTGGCACGGCGCACGAACGATGGTCGTGATGGCGGCGGCTACCCGTCCATGGGTTCCATCGCCGCCAAGTTTCGGGGTGCCAATGCCCCGGGAATTCCTGGATATGTGGCGCTCGCAGATTCACTGCCCGCCGACATCTGGGGCGCAGGCCACATGGGCAATGCCTTCAATCCGGTCAGCGGCAAGGATTTGTCCGGCCGCCTCAAGCTCGTCGACGGTCTCAGTATCGAGAGGCTCGGCAGCCGCCGTGATCTGGCCGAGCAAATGGACCAGTGGAAGCGTGGCATCGGTGCGAATGAATCCATCGCCTCGGCGGATCATTTCACGCAGCAGGCTTATGAGGTGCTCATGACCGGTAGTGCGCAGCGTGCGCTCAATTTGGATGAAGAATCATCCGCCATGCGGGACAAATACGGTCGCGACAGCATCGGCGAGAAAGCTCTGCTCGCACGCCGACTCATTGAGGCTGGCTCCACCTTTGTGACCGTCAGCGGCGCCTGGGGTTACTTTGATCATCATGGTGATGAAGTGAAGTGGGGCGGCATCAAAAAAGGTCTCACTCCGCTGCTGCCCAGCGTGGACCGCACCCTACACGCCATCGTCACCGATCTTGAAGACCGTGGGCTGCTGGACAGCACGTTGATTTTGATGATGGGCGAGTTTGGCCGCAGTCCCGTGATCAATAAAAATGCCGGACGCGATCACTGGCCGCGTGTGATGTCCATGGTCATGGCTGGCGGTGGTCTGCGCCATGGTCAGGTCATCGGCAGCACCGACAAGCATGGCGGAGAGATCGAGACCCGCCGAGTCGCGCCCGGAGATCTTGCGGCCACGGTGTTTCATCACCTCGGCATCGAACAGAACACCAACTGGATCGACCCACAGGGCCGCCCGCGTCCCATCGTGCACGAAGGCGGCAAGGTGATGGCCGAGCTGGTGTAGAGCTATTGAATTCCAATGCTGGAGGGCGAACGAGTCTCGATCGCGCTGACCATTTGGCGGATGTGGGGTTTGATCCCTACGCGCGGTTTCATGATCGCAAGACTCTGGTCAAAGGAGCCCCACTTGAGCACCTTGATGTTTACATTACGAGCCCCCCATTGGTTCATTGAAGCCTTGGAGGGGCGGTAGAGATCGATGGTCTTGGTACCGACGAGCGCGGAGCCGTAATCATCCACTTGATAGACATAGGGCTCGCCCTCGATCTTAAATTCTGTCCCGACCGGGTAAACGGACCAGTCGGCGGCGGCGCTGCGCACAGCGCCAAACTTGAGGGTGTTGCCAACGGCGCTCTTGGCACCATAGACAATGTGGTCGCTTTCACTTTGGGTGTAAGCGGTCGTCTTGACATTGCTGAGGGTGCTGCCGGAACGCAGACTCACCACCTTTCGAGGCGCAACTTTGGAAACACTTTGGCAGGAAGCACAGCCCGCGCACAGCGCGGCCAGCAGGAATAAACGGAGGTTGGTCATTATGGGATGGGCGCGTCTCTTTGCGTGCCCGGGGGTGGAGACTGAGACAGGCATCGGGGCCCCATGTTCGATCTTTTCGCCCGCGCCATCATGCGCCACATACCGTTTAGAGCGTCAACGCTTCCCATAGACATCATAATAATGCCTATTGTAAGCGGGCTGGCCCGACGAAGAAATCAAGTCGGCGTGCCGTTTGAGGTTCATGCGGTCGTTTTTGCTCTTCGTGTTGGTTTTTCATGTCAGCCGCTGTTTCGCGGAAGAATACGACCTCGTACTCAATAATGGCCGTTTGATGGACCCGGCGACAAATCTGGACGCTGTTCGCCATATTGGCGTTCGTGCGGGCAAGATCGCCGCGATCTCTGAAACACCGCTTGCTGGTAAAGAAACGCTGAATGTGAAGGGTCATGTCGTCGCGCCTGGCTTCATCGACATCCATGCCCATGGGCAGACCACGAGTGATATGCAGATCAAAGCTTGTGATGGCGTCACCACAGCGCTCGACCTGGAAGCGGGAGTGTATCCGGTGGCCGCGTGGTACCGTTCGATGGAAGGCACGGCACCGCTGAACTACGGAGCCACGGTGGGCCACATCGCCACACGCTTTGCCGCATTTCATCCTGGACTGGAGATCGGACACTGGGCGGTCAATCGTGCAAAGGTCGCGGGACTCGGCGCGAAGCCTGCTGGAGCGAACAAGGGGGCGACGGACAAGGAATTGGAACTCATGGGCGAAGCGATAAACCGTGGACTCGATGAGGGTGCGCTGGGCATTGGCTTTGGCATCAACTACACACCTGCCGCCGTACCGAACGAGATCAAGGCCATGTTTCGCATCGCAGCCGAGCGCAAGGTGCCCGCGTTTGTGCATACGCGCGCCTTTGGCATCGCCGCAATCCAGGAAGCGATCAGCGCCGCAAAAACGACCGGCGCGGCGCTGCACATCGTGCATGTCGGCAGCAGCGCCATCGGCGACATGAGGGAAGTTTTAAAACTCATCGATGCCAGCAAGGCTGCAGGCATGGACATCAGCACCGAAGTGTACCCCTACACCGCCGCATCCACCGTGCTGGAGTCCGCGATGTTCAATCCCGGCTGGCAGGGCAATCTCAAGATCGACTATGGCGATCTCGCCTGGGCCGCGACAGGCGAACGGCTCACGCAGGAGAGTTTCGAGCGCTACCGCAAGCAAGGCGGCTGGGTGATCATCTACATGATGAAGGATGAAAATGTGGAGATGGCCATCGCACATCCCGGGGTGATGATCGCGAGCGACGGTGTTCCCTTCATTGATGGCAAAGGCCATCCTCGCGGCGCGGGGACCTTCGCCCGCATGCTGGGCCATTACTCACGCGCGAAAAAGCTGCTGCCGCTGATGGAAGCACTCGCCAAAATGACGATCCTGCCCGCCCGGCGTCTGGAAGGATATGTTCCCATAATGAAGGGAAAAGGCCGCATCGCCCTGGGTGCCGACGCGGACATCACCGTCTTCGATCCGGCGACCGTGATCGACCGTGCAACCTTTGAGGAGCCAACGGCACCTTCCGCCGGTATTCCTTATGTCATCGTGAACGGTGTTCCCGTCGTGCGCGATGGCAAACTCGTGAAAGAAGCCCGTCCTGGACGCGCTGTAAGGATCACTCCATGAAACACATTCTTCTAAGCCTAGTCTTTGGCACTGCCTTGCTCGCAGAGGACGCCGCACAGTGGCGCGATCTTTTCAACGGCAAGGATCTCATCGGCTGGGTGGATGTGAACACCAGCCCTGAAACCTGGGGCGTCAAAGACGGCATGCTGATTTGCAAAGGCAAGCCCATCGGTGTGATGCGCAGTGAGAAGCAGTATGAAAATTTCATCCTGCACATCGAATGGATGCACATGGAGGCGGGCGGGAACTCCGGCGTTTTTGTCTGGAGCGAAGGGACGGCAGCGCCTGGAAAAGAACTGCCCAAAGGCATGGAGGTGCAGATGCTCGAACTCGAGTGGCCGAAGCTGCACCCCGGCAAAGACGGGCTGCCGAATCATCCCGGCTATGTCTCAGGTGAACTCTTCGGCGCTAACGGCCTTGAAGGCATCCCCGACAATCCGCGTGGCAGACGCAGCATGTCCTGGGAGATGCGCTGCAAGGGCAAGGGCGAATGGAACACATACGATGTTGTCTGCGTGGACGGCACGGTGAAGCTCTCAATCAACGGCAAGTTTGTGAATGGCATCAGCCAATCGACGGTGCGCAAAGGTTACCTCTGTCTGGAATCCGAAGGCGCTGAGATCCATTTTCGCAACATTCGTATTCTGGAACTGCCAGGCGGCAGAGTGACGCCGGAACAAACGGCACCTGTGGTGAAGTAGTCACTTCGTCCGCTTCATGAGTTCCCCGACCTTGGCCGTGATGCGCTCCTCCACGGTCTCGATGTAGGGCGCGCGGTGGCCGTATTCAAACATGCCGGTCACGCCTTCGTAGCCGCCTTCCTTGAGCACACGCAGGCTCGGCACGTAGCTGGTGAGGTCGTTGTTGTAGCCGCAGACCCAGGTGCTGTTCCAGCCGTAGGTGGCTTTGAACTTGAGTGAGTAATCCACCACAGTCTCACCGGTCAGTGCGATGAACTGAAAATTTGAGCCGATGCGCCAGACTTGAACCGGATATTTCACACGATCCGGCGGCGAGCCGAGTGTCTCATATTGGCGGATGAAGTGCTCGAACTCGCGTTTCGGCATGCCGGTGAGGTTGGGGAGGCGTTGCTTGAGTTCTTCGAGCGGAATGCCGGGCTGCAGCGACAACTCCGTCTCGCCCATCGCCGCATGAATCGGCCCGTTGAGCGGCGGCATCTGGGTGGCGATCACCTGACGCACCGCCTCGGCCAAAACTTTGCCATACATGCTCGCGAGTTCGGTCGCTTCGACATCCCTGCCACGAATACGCGGCAGCGGATTCGCATCGCCACCGCAATTTTGCACAAACATCGCCACGGAACCGGGAAAGGATTTTTCCAGTTCAAGCTGCGCAAAGCCTGCGTAATCGCCATTGATGCTGAGGCCGCCGAGCGCGGTGGTGTGGCAGGAATAACCGAAGACGATGGCCTTGAGATCATTTCCAGCCTTCACGGTGATCACCGGCACATCCTGATCCACCTGTCCGCCGAGGGCGCGGCTCTCCGGGCCGCGTGAGCGCCGCCGATTTACCGCCACTCCGGCCAAACCTTGCTCAAAGGCCAGTTCAGCGGGCGCGAGATTTGCGATGGCTTTCCCGATCACTTCCTCATACTTGGCGTAAACCATCGCCGTGTAGCGATCCTTCACCGCCGCCTCCTCCGGCGTGAATTCATAATACAGCCACAGCACATCCGCCGTCACCGGACAAGAGTGATTGTGCGAGGTGTTCAGGATCAACCGCTCTCTTGGAATGCCATGTTTTTCCAGAGCCGTCTTCGCGATGATGGAGACCATTTTGTCGCTCAGGCCCACTAGATCTGCGGTGACGAGGACGGATGTGGCACCAGAATCATCTTTGAGCGCGAGCGCCTTTAACCAGATGGGATGTTCCACTCGCTGGGACATGCGGGTCTTGCCGCCATAGCCCGCAAGGGGAACAGGCTCTGTGGGTGTGATGTCCGCTTTGGCTGCACCTGCCTGCCATGCGGCAGAGGCGACGGAGGCATGTAGCATGGCGAGCAGCGACAGCTGAGTTAAGATGTGTTTCATGCAATTCAGGGGTCACATACGACCTCGGCCAGCAGACTTGTCAGAGTAAGTTTGCACTTGCCGACTCTTGTATCTAAAATCAGCATAAGAGTATATGAACCGGGCATTCATTTTCCTGACGACCCTGGCTGTTTTGATTCTCTTTGGCGGCCCTCGCATCGCCAAAACTCAAAAGCCGAGCGAGGAGATGATCCTGATTTTGCTTCATTACAAATCCGGCCCGAATGATCTGGATGTCAAAAAGCTGCCCTTGGATAAGGGTATGGACTTTCCTTCAAAAAAGGAAATGCCTGAATACGAAGTGTACAATGTACCTTACCCTGAAGGCTTCGCCGATTATTTTGACTACAGGTTTATCTCCACATAAAATCGGGGCGCTTCTGGATTCACCAAAGTGGAGGGGTGGCAGGAGTCAGCAATTTTTACGGCCCTGGTTTGGTGAAGGATCTGCGAAAGTGACGGACGGTCACTTCACCTCCGCCGCCATCTCCAGCAGCGCATCCATCATTTTCACGGATGCCTGAGGTTCCAGATTGTTCGTGCCGGGCCATGTCTCATAGCCGCCGAGTTCAAAGTGACGCGGGGTGGGCATGTAGCCGTAGTAGCCGTTCGCCAGCTCGACCATGAAGGATTTGGCAAAGGGGCTGCGCTTGCGGAATTCGACACCGGTTTCGGCGAAGGTCTCCGTCGGAGTCGTGCCGATGCAGATGTCGCCGATGCGCAGAATCTGCACGGGGGCCTTGGTGGCAGGGCTGGCCTGTGCGAGGCGCTGAATGCGCCCGGCATAGGCGAGAGGCAGATCGGCCTTGCCCTGGATGCGGGGAGTTTTGGCCTCGGTTTCTTTGGCCCAGGCGATGAGTTCGGGATCGATCTTGCGCCATGCGATGTCGAGCTCGCGATAGCGGGCGGCGAGAGGGGCGCTGTTTTGCCAGGTCACACCGGCGAGGGCAGTGTTTACTTTTGCCGCCACGTCTTCGGCGACGTAGCGCATCTGCTCATAGGGCTTTTTGCGCGGCTGAGGGTTGCGGAAGTTGATGTTGTTCGCGTCACCGCTGGTGCCGTTGGCCATCATCGCGACAAAGGGTGGCTCATCGGAGCCCCCGGATTGCAGTCGCTTGAGGGCTTCGCAGTACATACCATAGTAGTCAGCGGAAATGTCCGCCCCATTCACGCCGCCAACATAATGCAGGGAATACGCGGAATAGACCGAGATGAGCCGCCCGCCGGGCTCGCGCAGGGCGATGAATGAGACGATGGGATCGGGCTCGCCAGCAGGCTCGACGAGTGCGGGATTGCCGGCTCCGGGGTTCATCTTCACCTTGTCGATTTTGCCGAAGGGATTGGGAGGCATTTTGCCCTCTTGAAGGAACCAGCGGCGGATATGCACATGCTCCGGCACCGCCACTGTGCCAAAGGCTATCTCCGCCGGACGCAGCAGATAGAGCGCACGCCGCACTCCATCTGCGATGCGGCGGACAACGAATTTTTGGTAGTCCGTGAGTTCCAGATCGGAAAAATAACCCCGGACCGGACCACCCAGGGCATTCACCGCCGAATGGGTATGCGTGCCGGAGATCACCACATTGGCCGCAGGGATGCCTGTTTCTTTTTCAATCAGCTCCCGTGCAGCCACACAAACGCTGCGGTGGAGTCCAAGCAAATCACAAACGACGAGCGCCAGCTTTGTCTTCCCATCATCGAGCACGAGGCAGCGTGCGTGCAGTTCATCGTGAATGTTGGTGCAGGGATAGGGCAGGAAACCACCGACGACCTCGCCACCGAGATCCGGCGTGATGTTGCTGGTGGCGGCACCCGCCATCAAAGGAGCCTTGGGGGCATCCGCAGCATGAAGGGTGGCAACGGCAAAGAGAACGAGGAAAAACGAGCGCATGAATCCTATACTGCGCTGAGGAGGCGGTTTTGTCATGGCTTCCAATCCACCGGCAGACTGAGCGACCACACTTCATTCGAAAGCGGGCCCGCGTGCCCGCCTGTGAGCCAGAGTTTGTCCTGGAACACAAACACCGAGTGCTCATGCCGCGTCTTCCAGCAGGTCTTCGTTTCCAAACGCTGCCAGTTCTTGCCATCCGCGCTGTGCCAGACGTCACCAAAATTGTCTTTTTCCTTCGACCAGCCGCCAAGCACCCACATGCGCCCACGGTAAACAGTCGCGCTGAACCACAGCCGTGGAGCCCAGGGTGCTGACTCCGTCTCGCAGGTCCACTGCACTCCATCGCTCGATGACCACACGTCGTTCTTTGCGTGATAACCCGGCACGTAATTCCCGCCGCCGAGCACGTAGATTTTGTCGTTCAGCACCAATGCCTGATGATAAGCACGCGGCGACCATGCCGCCTTTGCCGTCTCGAGCTTCCATTCTTTGCCATCCGCAGATGACCACACATCGTTCTTCAGGCTCGCATCATCGCCAAAGTAGTAGTTCTCCGTGCCGCCGAGCATCCACATGCGGCCGCGATGCTCCACCAGACCCGCCGCAAGCCGTGGTGTCCAGCCTGCGCTTGCAGTGGCTTGCTCCCACTTTTCGCCATCAGTGGATGACCACACCTGATGGCTCGCCGAATGCCCCGGCAGACGGCCTTTGTGCCACCCGCCCATGATCCACATGCGGTCATGAAAGGTGGTGCTCATCGCGAGATCACTATGCAGCCATGGTGCGTTCTGAGTGATCAACTTCCATGCTTTGCCATCGCTGGAAGACCAAACATCACGCGGTGGTTCCTCGAACGACTGAAACCATCCGCCGCCGATCCAAAGCTGATCTTTGAACACCCACTCCGCCTGCGAATCACGGGCCTGCCAGGCGGCTTTGGATTCAAGCACCCAGTTGATCTCAGCAGCGGAGATCTTCAGGCTGATGCACCCGATAAAAAGCAGAAGGAGCGACCGCATAATTCAAATCTCCGACTCCTTTGGCAGCAGGAAGGGCGCACGATACTCCCGGCCGAGGAGGTCGTTGGCAGGAGCGTTGTCGAGGAAGGATTCCTTGCCGCCATCCACGCGAAGATGCTGCCCGAGCGTGAGCTTTGTCTTGTCCAGATCGACACCGGCATCGCTGAGATAATGGCGGGTGCGCTCCAGCGTCTCCTGCACGTCGTCATGAACCTTGATTTCGCCGAGGCTCTTTGCGATATCGTTCACCGAAGTCGGGGAGCCGAGCCGATACGAGATATTGGCGATGTGGCAGAGCGCGCTGCTTTGATGGCCCTCCTCGATCTCCGCTTTCAGATCGCCCTGCCTGCGGCTGCGCACGGCATTGAGGAAATTGGCAAAATGGTTCTCGGACTTGCCCTCGAAGGCGCGGACGAGATTGCCTTTCAGATCGTAGAGATTCGTGTCGGCGATGATGCCTTCGCTACCGTAGAAGAACCACATCGACTTGATCGTCGGATGAAACGGCGCGGATTTAAGGCCACGCGTTTCCGAGATGATGGTCTTGTCGCCAAAGTCAAAGATGCCCACCTGCGAGTTCGGTGTCTCGGCGACATCAGTGTAACCGAGACGGCCACCGTAGCTCAACACGCTGCGGCCAAGACCGGTCACACCCAGGCCCCAGCGGCAGATGTCGAGCGAGTGGACATTGTTGTTGCCGATCTCGCCGCTGCCGGTGTTCCAGAACCAATGCCAGTCGTAGTGGAACTTGGGCCGGTTGAGTTTCGGCATCGCTGCGGGTCCGGCCCAGAGATTGTAGTCGCAACGCGGCGGCATCGCGCATTCGGCAGGCCCGCCGATGGAACCACGCCCGCCGTAGATGATGCTTTTCGCCAGCTTCACCTCGCCGAGTTTGCCTTCGCGCATGTATTTGACCGCCTCGGCCAAAGCACCCCGTGAACGATTCTGAGTCCCACCCTGGCAGATGCGGCCCAGCTTTCGCGCCACCTGCACCATGCGCCTGCCTTCGATGACGTTATGGCTCACCGGCTTTTCCACATACACATCCTTGCCCGCCTGCATGGCCCAGATTGCAGACAGTGAATGCCAGTGATTCGGCGACGCGATGAACACCACATCCACCGACTTGTCCTCCAGCACCTTTCGCAAGTCCTGCACCTTCTTCGGCATCGGCCGCTTCGCCTGCACAATTATCTCTCCCACCTCGTCGGCACGATCCAGATCTGGATCACAGACATAAGCCACATCGCATTCGGCAATCCGAGTCAGTTCTTTGGCATGCGCCTTGCCCCGGATGCCGCAGCCAATGATCGCAGCGGTGATTTTTTCATTCGCACTGACCGGCTTGGGATCAGCTGCAAACAAGGGCGCTGGCAGGCTGACTGCGGCGGCGGCCATGAGGGAGTCTTCGAAGAAACGGCGGCGGGTAAGAGAACGCATGGTTGGAAAGTCATACGAGGCAAGAAGCGCCGGGCTTGCTGTTTTATCCAAATGAACCGGCGCCTTCAAGAGTGCCGAAGCGTGCTGCGCCACAGAGAAGAAGTGATCGTCTGCGAGTTCTGGCTGCTGGAGGCGTATTCACCCGTCATGACTCGTTTCCTTGTCCTCATCACCTTCGTTTGGATATTGAATGCCTCCGCCGAGGACTGGCCGCAGTTCATGTTCAACTCGGCCCATTCTGGCAATGCGGTGGCTCGTGACATCGACGCGGAAAAGCTGCACCTGCAGGGTGCGTTGTCGATGACGGACGGCATCTTCACCTCTCCAGTGATTGCGGAGGGCAAGGTGTATGTCGTGGATGGATCGGGTTACGCCGCTTGCTTCGATGCCGCGACGCTGAAGGAGGTGTGGCATTTTCAAAGCAAGGGCGGGAAGCAGAACGTGAACAACGTGAGCTCTCCGGCCATCGTGGGCAAGCACCTGCACTTTGGCACCGCAGCGGGAATCTATTACGTGCTGGATCGCAGCACCGGCGCGGTGGTGAAGGAGATCGACTGCGGCGAGCCGATCTTTAGTACGCCGGTCATCGGCAAGGACCGTGTCTATTTTGCCACGCTCGGCGCGCAGGTTTATGCGATCACGAACGAGGGCACGGTGAAGTGGAAATGGGACTTCGTGAAGGAGGTGGTCGGATTCGACGGCAACCGCTGGAGCGGGGAGGAGTGGGCGAAGTTTTGTGAGAAGCGGATGCTGGCAACGCTAAAGCCGGGAAGCAAGCCCACCTCCAGCGACGGACGTGTCACGTGGAAAGATCACTTCGTCTGCTCGCGCGACATCTGCCTCATCCGGGGGAACACCGTCGTCATGCCAGCGGGAGGGCGCACTCTGTTCATCGAAGACACGGCTGACGCGCCGAAGCTGAAAGCCACGGGCGAGATTCCAGAGTGGTCCGGCAAGGAATTTCCCGCGACCTTTGGCCAGAGCGCGGATGATGACGGCAACGTGTATGTGCAGTGGCACCGCCGCGACAACGCGGGCCGCGTGGACATCATGCGGCTGGAGGGTGACACGCTGACCACCGGCGACTTCGTGCCAGGCACGGACACGAACATCCGCATGGACGGCCTGCTGAGCTTTGCACCTGTGGCGATTCGCGGGAAGGACGTTTATCGGGTGCGGCCTGAAAACGAACGGGGAGTCATGCGCCATCGGCTGGGCGCCAAAGATGACAGAGGCGAAGTGCTGACGATGGGGGGATATATCGCCCCACCTGTGCTTACCAAAAATCACGTCATTGTGGGAGATCTGAATGGACGCCTGCACATTGAGCCTATTGCAGAACATCTTGCGCGCGCCAGCTCCATCGAGGTCTCGGATGCAGCGATCTCCGCCCCGGTGGCGGTGGCTGATGGTCGGATCTATGTGCCCAGCGAGGACGGCCGAGTCCATGTTTTTGGTCCCAAGAAAGCCGAGACTGGAAAACATGACCGGGACGACATTGCCAAAATACGCAGCCCGCTCACCGGCAAGCTGGCCGCCTCCGAGTACGACTGGTACACGAACTACGGCAACTTCGCGGGGCAGAACTCTAATAACCAGGGCATCACGCCACCGTTGCGCATGCGCTGGGCGCGGCGTCTCGAAGGCACGGTGAAGCATCTGCCAGTGTGCGGAGGCGGACGAATCTACACGCACACCGCCGAGGGCCAGATCATCGCGTGCGAGCAGGACACGGGTAGGCTGCTGTGGCGGCGCTGGTGGCCGGATGTCTACTTGTCTTTCACGTCGCCGCTGTACATCGACGGCAAGCTCCTCATCCCGCAGGCAGGCATTAAAAAATCCTTTGTGCGCTGTCTGGATGCCGCGACAGGGCAGATGCTCTGGGAGGCACCCTTTACCGGTTCACCAAGCTGGAGCCGGCAGTTTCCGCCGGTCGTCTCCGGGAAGATCGCGATCTATGCGAGCGGCAGCGGCGACTACGCACCCCAAGGAAGCGAGAAGCCATGGACTTTTGGCGGAGCACCGGTCAAACCCGCCGACGGGCATGATGTGATGAGCTTCATCTATTCCAATGACAATCCGTACTACCCCACGAACCACCACCCGCGTGTCTGGGCCTGGGATCTCGACACCGGCAAGGTGGTATGGGAGAAAGACTTTTCCGATCAAGGCCGCGGCGGCAACGACTGCGGCATCTGCATCCTCGACGGCAAGCTGTATTACTCTGTGTTTTTCGGCTATGACGCCGACCAGCGCGCGCGCCGTGGGCAGCCGGTGGGAAACAACGGGCTCACGGTGTGCATCGAGCCGAAGTCAGGCAAAATCCTATGGCAGACCAACGACTATTACGTCACCGCCAAATGCACGCTGAGCGCACGCGACGGCAGGCTCTACATCGGCGGGTACAACAAGGCGGACGCAGGCACGGAGGACCGCTTTGTCTGGTGCCTTGACGCCAACACCGGCAAGCTCGTCTGGAAATCCGACGCCGTGACCTCGGCGCTGAACGTGGTCAGCGTCGGCGAAAGATTCATCTTTTCCAACGCGCTTCGCGGCAAAGGCAACATCTTTGACCGCGACACCGGCAAGGTCACCTACAGCATCCTCACGAACTATGCATGCTGCCGCTTCACCCTGAGCGAGCCGTATGTACTGGGCGCAAACATGGACATGATCGACCTCTCGCAAGAGGGCAAGCTGGTCTCCACAGGACCAGCCATCGATTCACGCGAATGCCTCGGCGCGGTGGTGAGCAACGGCCGCATCTTTTACACCTCACAGGCGAGCGGTTTTGTCGTGTCGCAAACGTATGGGCCGGAGTCCAAGGAACTGCCGCCAGCATGGGAGGTGCGGAGCGCTGTCAAACCTTGATGAGGATGCGTGCAACGTTCACTTTACCCAGCGAATGCACGATGGCATCGGCATCTCGACTGGAGCGCCGGTGGCTGTGATTTTCCCGCTCGTGGCATCAATCCGAAATACGACCACGCTGTTTCCCGGCATGTTCGCGCAGAGAAGCCATCGGCCATCCGGGGTGATGAGCAGGTTCTGCGGCCCTTTGCCGAGGCTGGGATCGATGGAGAGCAGTGTGAGTCTGCCATCGTCACCTATGCGATACGACGCGATGCTGTCGTGACCCCGATTTGTGCCGTAGAGAAACTTGCCGTCGGGGGTGATTTTCAAATCAGCCGTGTAGCTCTTGCCACTGAATCCGGAGGGAAGCGTGGCGACGGTCTGCCGCTCGGTGAGCGTGCCGGATGCGGCTGTATAATCAAAACAAGTCACCGTGTTTGCCAGTTCGTTGATCACGTACACATGCCTGCCGTTCGGATGAAAGGTGATGTGCCGCGGACCGGATCCGGGCTGCATCTTCGCAAAGGGCTGGGCCTCATTTGGCGTGAGCTTTGCCTTGGCCGCATCAAGTTGGTAAACCAGGATCTTGTCGATGCCCAGATCGGCAGCGAGAGCGAAGCGGTTGTCTGGACTGATGACGATGCTATGCGCATTGGGTCCCTTCTGGCGCTCGGGATCAGTGCTGGAGCCGCTGTGCTGCACAAATGTGGCTGCCTCTCCCAGCAGACCATCCTCTTTCACCGGCAGCGACGCGACACTTCCTGACGCATAATTTGCCACCACCACGGTCTTTCCCGTGGCATCGACATTAAGGTAACACGAAGCTGTTCCAAGCGCAGACTGCTGATTCAGCTTCTTCAGCCGGCCGGCACGGCCTTCAAGAGCGTAGGCCGCCACAAATTCATCATCCGCCCCACCGAACTTATCGGCATTGATCGCATAAAGGAAGCGTTGGTCGGGCGAAACAGCCAGGAAGAACGGATTCTGAATATCAGTGGTTCGATGCAATGGCTGCAAAGCGCCTGTCTTCGAGTCGAAGCGAAACGCATGAATGCCAGCTTTGTCCCCCGAGGCGAACGCGGAGATAAACACCACAGGCTCTGCCGCCGAAAGCGTGACGGAGGCCATGCAGAGAGCAGCTAGAAGTGAAGACGTAAAATAGCGCATAATGGAATGATATGCCTCACGCAAGAATGCCAGTCACCACATCACCGTACACGTCTGTCAGACGGAAGTCGCGACCGGCATAACGATAGGTGAGCTGTTCATGATCAAGGCCGAGCTGATGCAGAATGGTGGCATGCAGATCATGAACATGAACCTTCTTTTCAACGGCATTCATGCCGAGTTCATCGGACGCACCATAGGCAAGGCCGCCTTTGATGCCGCCACCGGCCAGCAGAGTGCTGAAGGCGGTGTGGTGATGATCGCGACCACGGCGCATGGGATCGACCTGCTTGTTTTTGTCCTGCGTTTCCTGCGAGTAGGGCGTGCGGCCAAACTCACCGGTCCAGACGACGAGAGTGTCCTCCAGCAGGCCGCGCTGCTTGAGATCGCTGATGAGTGCGGCGGAGGCGCGGTCGCTGTCGGCACAGAGCTTGGGGTGGTTCTTGTAATGGTCGCTGTGCGTATCCCAGGGCTGGTTGCTGCTGCTGGTGTAATAGACGCTGATGTAGCGCACGCCGGATTCGGCAAGACGACGCGCGAGGAGGCAGGAGCGGCCAAAGGGGGTGTCGCCATACATCTCGCGCATCTTTGCGGGCTCGCGACTGATGTCGAAGGCATCGCTGGCGGCGCTCTGCATGCGGTAGGCGGTTTCCATGGCCTTGATCTGGCCTTCGAGCGCCTGGTCCTGCTCGCGCTTGGCGGCGTGCAGGTGGTTGAGCTTTTGAATGAGGTCGATCTGGCGCCGCTGCTGCGCGGGGGCGAGCACGGAGTTGCGCACGTTGGCGACGAGCTTGTCCACGCTCATGTCGGAGGTGATGACACCGGTGGCCTGATACTCCGAAGGCAGGAAGGAATTGCTCCACAGGGCGGGGCCCACCACGATGTTGGGAGTGGGCCGCAGCACGACGAAGCCGGGCAGGTTTTCGTTTTCACTGCCCAGGCCATACAGCACCCATGAGCCCATGGACGGGCGGATGGGCTGGAGGTTGCCGGTGTTCATCATGAGCAGCGCGGGCTCATGATTTGGCACATTGGTGTGCATAGAGCGGATGACGCAGCAGTCATCAATGATGCTGCCCAGCGCGGGCAGGCTCTCGCTGACCTCGATTCCACTCTGCCCGCACTTGTGAAACTGCAGAGGGGATGACATGAAGCCGCTGGTCTTCGGCGCTTTGTAGAGTTTGCCGGAAGGCTGCTGGCCTTCGTATTTTTTCAGCGCCGGCTTCGGATCAAAAGTATCGATGTGCGAGGGCGCACCGTTCATGAAGAGGAAGATGACCCGCTTGGCGCGCGGAGTGATCTGCTGTTTCACTGCGGCACCGGCCTGCGAACCCATCATGCCCGCAAGGCCGATGGCACCAAAGCCAGCCGAGAGACGATGGAGGGCTTCGCGCCGGGTGAGCTGCGCGGGGTTGGGATCAGTCCACATAGAGCATTTCATTGGTGGCGAGAAGCGCCTGCGCGAACTGCTCCCACGCGTTGGGGCCGGATTCGGTGGCGGGCTGCTGCAAAAAATCACGGGCGATGGCGAGCTCCTCCGCCTCGGGCTCGCGGGCAAACAGGAGTGTGTAGGCGTGGCGGATGCGGGCGGCATCATCGCCGCCGCTTTGCTGGATGCGCCGGGCAAGTTGTTTTGACTGCTCGATAATGAAGGGGCTGTTCATCACATAGAGCTTCTGAGTGGGCGTGGTGCTATTGCTGCGCCGGGCGGCATGGACATTGGCATCCGGGTAGTCGAAGAGCATGAGCGTTTTGTTCAGCTCTCGGCGGCTGACCTGGGAGTAGATGGTGCGCTTGTGGTGCGTGGGTTCGTCCAGGTTCTGCGACTTGCCGCCCTCGAGCGTGAGCGTGCCTGCGGTGGCCATGATGGCATCCCGCCAGGACTCGATGCCGAGCTGGCGGCGGTTCATGCGCCAGAGGTGATCGTTAGCTTCATCCAGCTGTGCATTGGCCGCGCTGCCGCTGCTGCCCTGGCGATAGGTGGCGGACATGACGAGCTCGCGCATGAGGCGCTTCACGGACCAGCCGTTCTGCATGAAGCGCAGCGCGAGATCGTCGAGCAGTTCGGGATGCGTGGGCTTGTCTCCGGTGGTGCCAAAGTTGCTCGGAGTGCGCACCAGCGGCCTGCCGAAGAGCAGGTCCCAAACCCGATTCACCATCACGCGGGCGGTGGGTGGGATTGGTGATCTGGCGGGCGAGCTCGACGCGGCCGCTGCCTTGCTGAAACTTCACCGGCTCATCCTTGCTGAGCACCTGCAGCCAGCCACGCGGGACATTGGGGCCGGGCGTCTTAACATCGCCGCGATCATAGACGGGGAGGTCATGCGGATTCACATCACGCACGATGTGCAGGGTGCCGGGGTCCATTTTATCGGCCAGAGTTTTGCCGTCCTCATCCTTGCCATCGGGGCGCAGATTCACCAGCTGCATGGAGGCAAAGACGCCGGCCATGGCGTAGTAATCGCGCGCGGTGATGGGGTCGAACTTGTGATCGTGGCAGCGTGCGCAGGCCACGGTGAGACCGAGGAAGGTCTGTGACACGGTGTCCACCTGCTCCGACCACTCCTCCGCCTGCACATCGAGCTGGCCGCGGGCATACAGCTTGTGCCCGAGACCGAGAAAGCCGAGCGCCGCCAAGTCAGCCTTGTTCTGCGGCTCGATCAAATCCACCGCGAGCTGCTTCTGCACAAAGGCATCGTAAGGCAGGTCGGCATTGAAGGCGGCGATGACCCAGTCGCGATAGCGCCACGCGTTCGGATAGGCGAAGGAGGAATTGTTGCCCACCTGATGAGCCTGATCTTCGGCATAGCGGGCGAGGTTCAGCCACATGGCGGCCATGCGTTCGCCAAAGGCTCGGCGGCTGAGGAGACTGTCCACAAGTCGCGCGTAGGCGTCCGGGCGTGTGTCATTCACAAAGGCATGTAATTCTTCAGGCGTGGGCGGCAGGCCGGTGAGGTCAAAGGTGGCGCGGCGGATCAAAGTGCGCGCATCGGCCTCGCGTGTGGGCGTGAGGTCGGCGGCCTCCATGCTGGCGAGAATGAAGTGATCCACGCGCTCGCGCGGCCAGGAGGTTTCCTTCACCTTCGGCAGGGCCTGAGCCTTGGGCGGAACAAAGGACCAGTGCTGGCGCGCTTTGGTCCAGTCAATCGGCGCAGGATCCGCTGCCTGCGTGGTGACGCAGAGCAGAAGCAGCGTGGTGATGGTTTGAAACGGGGCGTTTGGCACCCGGACAGTACGCACGCAGGAGCCTTCTTTTACGCTCGATAATCGCTGCTAGGCAATAAGCCCCTTCACCACCTTGGCCGGGTTCACGCCGGTGAGGCGGAAGTCGAGGCCTTGGAAGCGGTAGCTGAGCTTGTTGTGATTGAGGCCGAAGAGATGCAGGATCGTGGCGTGGAAGTCGTGGATGGACACGGGATCACGCGCGACGTGCCAGGCAAAATCATCCGTCTCGCCATGGACCTGGCCGCCCTTGATGCCGCCGCCGGCCATCCAGAGGCTGAAGGCATAGGGATGATGATCGCGGCCAGTGACCTTCTTGAATCCTTTTCGATTTTCTCCCAACGCGGTGCGGCCAAACTCGCTGCCCCACACGACGAGCGTGGTATCGAGCAGGCCGCGCTGTTTGAGGTCTTTGAGCAGTGCCGCGATGGGCTGATCGACCATGCCGCAATTGTGCGCGAGCTGGGGATCAAGGGCGCTGTGGTGATCCCACGAGGCGTGGATGATGTTCACGAAGCGCACGCCGCGCTCCACCATCCGCCGTGCATTCAGGCAATGCCGCGAAAAGGTCTGGTAGTTGCCGATGCCACCGAGATTGCTCTTGATGGGCGGCTCGATGCGGTTCACACCATAGGCATCCAGCGTGGCCTGGGATTCACCGCTCAGGTCCACCAACTCCGGGGCGGCGCTCTGCATGCGGAATGCGAGTTCGTAACTGTTGATGCGGGCCGCTATCTCAGGATCACCGATGTGCTGGTGCTGAAGACGATTGAGGTCGTTCAAGGCGCGGATGCTCGCAGACTGCATCTCCGGCGAGATGCCTGCGGGATTGCCCAGGTTCAGAACAGGCGAGGCGCCATTGCGAAACATCACTCCAGAATAGGAGGATGGCAGGAAGCCGCTGGACCACGTGGAGCTGCCGCCCGGCAGCCCGCGACCTTTGCTGACCATGACGACATAAGATGGCAGCTCCTGCGAAGGATTGCCGAGACCATAGGTCACCCACGAACCCACGCTGGGGCGGCCGAGGCGGGATTCGCCGCAGTTCAGCATGAGCTGGCCCGGGAGGTGATTGAACTGCGTGGTGTGCATGGAACGCACCAGCGCAATGTCATCCGCACAGGTGGCGATGTGCGGCAGCAGATCGCTGATTTCCATGCCGCATTGCCCGTGCTTTTTGAAGACGCGGCTGGTGCCCATCACCGTGGCCGTGTCTTTTTGCAGGAAGGCAAACTTCGCATCTCCTACGATCGAATCGGGCAGCGGCTGGCCATCGTATTTGTTAAGCAGGGGCTTCGGATCAAAGAGATCCATCTGCGAGGGGCCGCCTTCGAGGAAGATGAAGATGCAGCGCTCCGCCTTCGGCGCAAAATGCGGCCTGCGCGTGGCCAGAGGATCGGCCGGCATGTCCGCGTCCGCAGCGAGCAGGCCATCCTGCTTCAGCAGGGAAGCCAGGGCGAGCGTCCCAAGGCCACAGGAACTCGTCGCTAGGAAATCCCGACGCGTTTGGGTGATGTACTCCTGTGGCGACATGATGGTCAGGCCAGTTCCTTGATCGACTGGAATTCGTTATCGACGAGATAGTGCGGACGCCCGGAGAAGTCGGACACCGTGCTGGTGTGGGGATTGATGCCCAGATTATTGTACAGCGTGGCGAAGATCTCCTGGAAATGCACCGGACGGTCTGTGGCCTCACCGCCGAGGCGGTCCGTGGCGCCGATGACCTGGCCATTCTGCATGCCGCCCCCGGCGAGCAACGCGCAGGACACATTGGGCCAGTGATCACGTCCGCCTTTGTCATTCACGCGCGGCGTGCGCCCAAACTCGCCCCAGGCGAGCACGGTCACATCCTTGTCCATGCCGCGTTCATGCAAATCCTCCACGAGGGCGGAGATCGCCTGATCAAAGTCCGGCAGGTTTTCCTGCGCGTTCTTGAAGTTCTGCCCGTGCCAGTCCCAGAAACTGTAGCTGAGTGTCACCACTCGCACACCGGCTTCGACCAGCCGACGCGCCAGCAGAAACTGCTCATTGAGGCGCGGCGCGGCATCGCCCTGGATTTTCTCAGTGCCTTTGCCGTAACGCTCGCGGACCTTGGGAGACTCTTTGGAAAGGTCGAGCGCATCGACAAGCTGCGAGGAGGTCAGAATTCCATAGGCCTGCTGCCGGAAGACATCGATGCCCGCCATGGTGCCCGAGGCATCCGTCTCGCGGCGGAAGGTGTCAAAAGCGGAGAGCAGTCCGCGGCGATCCCCCAGGCGCTCCAGTGTCACCCCATTGAGCGACATGTCTTCCTTGCCCCGCTCCAAAGGCATGAAGGGCGCATGTGCCACACCAAGGAAACTCGGACGCCCCTGATTGTAAGGCGTGTGCTTCATCTGCTGGGAGAGGTTTACATAGCCGGGCACCGTGGGTGCGCCGCCCTTGAGCTTGGACACCACGCTGCCGATCTCCGGCCAGCCACCCGGAGGCGCATTGTTGCTGAGGCGACCCGTCACACACTGAAAGCTCTCATGCCGGTCCTTCGCTCCCACGACGCTGCGAATGAAGGTGAGCTTGTCCGCCATCTTCGCCATGCGCGGCAGATGCTCGCTGATCTGGATGCCTGGAACGTTCGTGCCGATGGGCTTGAATGGTCCGCGAACCTCTGAAGGCGCATTCACCTTGATGTCATACATGTCCTGGTGCGGCGGTCCACCGGGCAGGTAGACAAGGATGAGCGCCTTCTGCGATTTGCCGACTCCTTGTGCCGACTCCGCACGCAGCAGTTCTGGAAAGCTCAGGCCCCCGAGACCGAGACCGCCGATGCGCAGGAAGGAACGACGCGACAGGCCATCGCAGCAGCGGTTGGAGGACTGTTTGGAAAAAAGGGTGAGCATGGGGTCTATACGGGGGCAGGGCGTAAGGTGTTGCGGTGGCGAGGTGTGGAAAGAAGGCTATTCACGATTGATGAACTCATCCAGATTCATGAGCACTCGCGCGACAGCGACGAGAGTGGCGGCTTCGATCTGATCGGGCAAGGGAACCAAGGTGCTGGTGCTGCCAAGGACCTCCAAGGTTTTTGCACCGCCCGTTTCCACACGGGCTTTCTGTTCATTGTGAAAACCGACAAGGCGCTGCATCTCCTCCGCGCGCGGCGAACGGTTGAGCGTCCATTCAAACAGGTGCCGCAGGCGGCTGGCCGTGTCGTGCGCTGACTCCCGCATCGCGCGCAAGGCGAGCGCCTGTGCAGCTTCCACGAAAACGCTGTCGTTCATCATGGCGAGAGCCTGGAGCGGTGTGTTGCTGCGCTCGCGCCGCACGCAGGCGTCTGCGGCATCGGGTGAATCAAAGGTGGTGAGAGTGGGATACAGCACGCTGCGCAGAGTGATGATGTACAAGCTGCGGCGGTAGATTTCGTCACCAGGACTGGCCTGCCAGTTTGATGAGCGACCCACATCAAAAACATCTTCTGGAAGGGGAGGCCGGAAGCTGGGACCGCCGAGGGTGCGCTTTAGCAAGCCGCTGACGGCAAGCGCGGAGTCGCGCAAGATTTCAGCGTCCAGGCGGATGCGGTTCTGGCGGGCCAGGAGGCAGTTCAGGGGATCGAGTTCCACGATGTCTTCACGATGCGCCGAGGACTGGCGATAGGTGGCGCTCATCACGATGAGCTTGATGAGCTTCTTGCGGCTCCAGCCGTTGCGCATGAACTCGGTGGCCAGCCAGTCAAGCAGATCGGGATGCGAGGGCGACTCACCGGCTGTGCCGAAGTCATCCGGCGTGCGCACGAAGCCAAAGCCGAAGAGCTTGCTCCAGATGTGATTCACCGCGACGCGGCTGGTGAGCGGATGCTGCGGCGAGACAAGCCAGTGCGCGAGATCGAGGCGGCCGGGCTCCGGCTGAACGGGCTTTGCCATCGGCGGCAACGCGGAAAGGCTGGCAGGAATGACGTCCGGACCGCGGCGGGTGTAGTCGCCCGCCAGATGGACATAGGTCTGGCGGCGATCCTTGTCAGCCTCGGCCAGGGCCTGCGCCTTGGTCTTCGCATCGTCACGGTCCACGGTGTTGTCGAAGAAGGCGTAGAAGCTGTAGTAGTCGCGGATGGTGATGGGATCGTATTTGTGCGTGTGGCACTGGGCGCAGCCCACGGTGAGGCCCATCCAGACACGACCGGTCGTATTGACTCGATCCACGAGGTTTTGATAACGCGCCTCCTCCTTGTCCACACCTGCCTCGGTGTTGAGCGCGGCATTGCGATGAAAGCCGGTGGCGGTGATTTGATCCGGCGTGGGTAGCTGCAACAGGTCGCCAGCGATTTGATCGATGGTGAACTGATCAAACGGAAGGTCAGCATTGAAAGCACGAATGACCCAGTCACGATAAAGATAGGCGTTGGGGCGAAGGCCATCACCGAGGAAGCCGTTTGAATCCGCGTAACGCGCCATGTCCAGCCAGTGGCGCGCCCAGCGCTCGCCAAAATTCGGCGAGGCGAGGAGGCGGTCCACGATCTTCTCGTATTTTTGTTCCGACCAATCGGAAAGAGCCGCGAGATCTGACGGAGATGGCGGCAGGCCGGTGAGATCGAGATAAACGCGGCGAATCAGCGTGGCAGGTGAGGCTGCGGGTGCGGGCTTGAGTCCATGCGTGCGGAGTCTGGCGGTAATGAAAGCATCAATGGGATTTTTACCGTCCGACTGCGGCACGGCAGGACGCTTGATCGGTTCGAAGGCCCAGTGATTCTGGTACTCAGCGCCTGCTGCGATCCAACGACGGATGAGGTCGCGCTCGATTTTGGTAAGCTGCTTCGGCGACGAAGGCGGCGGCATCACATCAGCGGGATCGGTGTGGGTGATGCGTTTCCACAGTTCACTCGCTTCAGGCTGGCCCGGCTTGATGGCCGTCTTCACGGCCTCAGCACGCACATCCAGCCGCAGATCCGCCTCGCGTTTGTCTTCGTCCGGGCCATGGCAGGCATAGCACTTCGCGGCGAGGATGGGGCGTATGTCGCGATTGAATTCCACACGTGGTTCTGCAGCGAGAGCGCTGCTGAAGACCATGATGACGAATGGAATGACAAGACGCATGGCTAGCTTATCAGCAGTTCACGGAAGGGCAGAGTCTGCGCGATCTTGGTACCGCCGTCTTCTCCGAGGACCTTCACCGTGATGGTGGCAGCGGCCCAGTCAATGCGCAGATGGCCAACGTTGGGCAGGTGGTAGGTCTGGGGAATGCAGCGGTGCTGGTTCGGCGTGGGCGTGCCGCGCGGATGCTTCTGCGTCATCGAGCTGGTGGTGAAGTCGAACACGCCATTGTGCGAGAACTCGCTCCAGTGGCGGTCGCCGCTTAAAATCACCGCCGTCTGCCCCTGCAGAAGTTTCAGCAGCCGCTGCTGCTCGTGCGGCATGTTCGCCCAGCATTCACCGCCATGTGCCTGCGGGGCAAACTGGATGCTGGACACGATGAGGCGGAGTTCCGCTGGCTGCTGAAGCACCTGGGCGAGCCAGCTCCACTGCGCGTCGCCCAGCATGGTGGCGGCAGTATCATCCGTGGGCACGTAAGAGCCGCCGAGCATGGCCTTGTCCTTCGGCACTTTTTTGAGCGGACTGCGAAAGTAGCGTGTGTCCAGCATGACGACCTGCACGCGCTTGCCGGCCGGGCCGAAGGTCTGCGCCTGATAAACGCCCTCCTGCTGACGGCGTGGTGATGTGACGGGCTCGTCGAGCCAGTTCCAGAACTCCACCTGCGCCTCCTTTTTGTGCGGGTAGCTCCCGCCACCGTCGTTTTCGCCAAAGTCGTGATCATCCCAGGTGGCGAGGATGGGCTTGTTTTGCAGGCCTTTGAAAAAGCGGCTGTTTTTAAGCAGCGCGTACTTTTCCTGCATCATCGGGATTCCGCCTTTGTCAGCATAGATGTTGTCACCCATGAAGATGAAAAGGTCACGCGGCAGCGTGAGGGTGCGATCGAGCATGGGATGCTCATGCGTGTCCAGGCAGGAGCCAAAGACGATGTCCTGCAGTGGAGAGTCATCCGCTGCATGGGCAGCAGCCCAACCGATGGCAGGAAGGGTGGCGAGGAAATGGCGGCGGGTCTTGAGCCTGGGCATAGAAGGGGGTGCTGAGTTCATGGCACAAGCTTCGCCGCATCTTGTTTCGCCTTCGCCAGCACCTCTGCCAGCGCGACAGGTTTGCCGCCTTGGCGCAGGCTTTCATCAGCTGCCTCCATGAAGGTGAATATTTCGATCGTCTCGGCTTCACTCACCGGCGGCTCTCCAGTACGGAAGAACTTGCCGATCTGGCGGCACAGCGCCTCATAGCTGATGGTTTTGGCCCCCTGACGCACGCCTTTGCTGCCATAAACTATGGCACCGAATTCGGCCTTTCCCCTCACAATGCCACGATAGGTGCCAATCCGCCCATCCTTCCACACGCCCGTGACTTGATCAGTGATGGGGCCTTTGCTGCGTGACACGGTTTCACATCCAGTTCCCATGAGCGTGAATAGGGATTCGATGCCGTGAATAGCGTAGAAAAACAAGTCCGGCGTGCCGCTCTGATATGAACACGGCCCCCAGGTGGTGACACCGAGGATGTCGCCAATTTCCTCATTGTCTTTCAAGGCGAGGAGATCGGCCCCGAAACGTGAGGATGAACTCGACCAGGTCTTGACGTGGTGCTTCTTTGCGAGCTCAAACAACGCGATGGTTTCTGGAAGAGTGCCAGCAATGGGTTTGTCGATGTACACGAGCTTGCCCGATTGAAAGACCTCACGCGCCTCTTTCAAATGGATGCGGCCATCCACGCTCTCAATCAGCACGACATCGACCTTTTCGAGAAGCTTGGAAATGGAGTCCACAATCTCCACGCCCATGCCGCTCACCTGCTCGGTGAATTTGGCCACGCGGTCTTTGCTGGCAGGCATGTCTGTGCCACCGGGATAACCCGCCACCACCTTGATGCCTGCGAGATCACCATCGGCCTTCGGATTGTTGAAGAGCTTGGTGAACGCGGGCACGTGTGAAGTATCGAGACCGATGATGCCGGCACGGAGTGGCTTGAGCGTGTCCTGGGAGAGCGCGGAGGCTGCCAGACTGAGGAAGAGAGCCGCTGCGAGCGGAAGAACCTGTTTCATAATGGCTTACACGTACGCAATGAAGTACTGAGGTTGATCAGGTCATCAGCCCCTGAATGTCGATCAGGTGCAACTGGCGCCCTTGATCGGCATGCGGAGCGTCGATGCAAACCCACCGTTCGTCACGGCTCGAACGCGGGTGACTGTCCACACGCCATTCGCCGGAGTATTCGCGGGGTAAGTGGAACTCGCCGAGGTCGATGCGTTTGTTGGTAGCGATGTGATACAGGTGTGGCGTCTGGATGCGGCGCACGCCTTTAGGATAGGTGTCGTTCAGAATCCACTCGTTGTGGCGCAGGTAGGTCAGGTGGCCGCCACTGTCGAGAACGCCATGACCTATCTCCTCAACGATGCCGCTGTCCTTGTCTTCGAAGAGGAAGTCGCCCCACTCCTTGTTGCCGAGCCAGTCCTTGGCCTGGGAGAGAATGTGCGTGGCATCGCGCCAGATGAAGTGTGAGGCATAACCATTGGGAATGACGATGCGCAGATCGCTGCCGTCCATATTGGCAGTGATCAGTCGGGTCAGATGCCCGCCCTTCGGTTGCGTCCAGCGATGCAGCATGATAAAGCGTTTGCCATCGGGGCCGACGAGAAGGTGGTAAGCGTGATGCTTCGAGTCGGGATGGTTTTCCATGACCACTCCGGTCTTGGCGAGCAGTTCGTGCGAGACGATGAGCTTCTCCTTACCGGTTTCGAGATTCACGTGGGTGACACCGCTGCCCGCAGGCGCCATGTCATCGAAGAAGCGATCCTTGATGCCGGCATAGCCGTAGCCGGGCCGGCAGTCGGCCACGCGTGAGAAATCACAGCTCACGGCTTCTTTGCCATTCGGAGCCAGCGCGTAGATGGGGCTGGGAATCGTGTGCTTCTCGCCCGTCTTCACATCAAGGATGTGACTCACGAAGCGATCCTTCTCACGATCATTCCAGATCACCTTGGATTCGGTTCCGGGAATCCATTGCAGCATGCAGCCCTGCTGCCAGCACCAGGCGCTGGACTTGCCGAGAGGGATCCATTTGTCTTTCTCCTGCAGATCGACCATGCCGACTTCGATCTCGTCGTCCGCAGTCGGAGAGCGATGTTCGAAGCTGGCTTTGTTGCTGAGCACAAAACGGTTGTCCGGCGAGAACTGGAGCTTGTCATAGTAGGCGAACCAGTGAAACCCGGGGCCTTTGGTGATGACACGCGTTCGCGGAAACTTGGGCGCATCCTGCCCACGTGCGACGAGCGATCCGAGAGCGAGCGTGGAGAGAAACTGACGGCGGTTGGGGAATGAGGTCATGGTTGTAAAATTTGACAATCTGTTATTTGGCGGCCTTTGCATCGAGCTCCGACAGTGTGAAACGGACGCTCACGATGTAGGGAGCCTCGCCTTCCGTCCAGTGGCCATAGGTGGTGGTGACGATGGTACCGTCTGGCAGCACTTCGATGCCAGGATAGGTGCAGTCAGCGCCTTTGGTGTTGTCCATGATGCGCACCCGATACTGACCCTCGGCGCCGTTGACGATGTCCTCGTATTTGCCCACCCATCCGACCCAGTCGCCTTTGGTCGAACTGACATGCGTGGTATCACGAAAGCTGATGAACAGGCGACCATCGGGCGTGTATTTGGCGACGTGCCGATCTCCCGTGAGTGCCGCAGGCAGTTCCTTGGGCTCGCTCCAGGTCTGGCCTTCATCGTTCGAGAAGATGACGAACGAATTGTACTTCCGTGAGTTCTCACGCAGCAACACGGCGATCTGCTTCCCATCCGGCGAGCGCAACGCGCCCGGCTCGCACAAGTTCGCATCTGGCAGCATGGCAATCGGGGTGGGTGCACTCCAGGTGAGGCCGCCGTCTTTGGAAAGCGTGGTGTAAACCCAGAAGCGCCAGGCTTTGGCCGGCGCGCCATGGATGAACCGACCGTCATCATGGAAGAAGGCCAGATAATGCCCCGGTGTTTTCAGATCGATCACCGTGCCCATGGTGACAATGCCGCCAAAATTGCCGATGGGATTCAATTCGCTCCAGTTTGCCCCATCATCCTCGGTGACAGCCATGCGTATGGGGTAAAGGCCGCTGAACATGATGATGCGCTTCTTGCCGCTGGCATCCACCACACGGTGCAGAGTCGGCACCTCCACTGAGGTCTCCCATGATTTTGGCGTCGGCAGCCGCTCGCTCCACGTCAGTCCCGTGTCGTTGCTGCGCTTGTAAACAATGGGGCCGCGCCCGTGACCCTTTGGATAGACGATGAGCATGGTTTTGTTGTCTTCGAGCAGCAGCGTGGTTGGATGACCAAGATACTGGCCTTTCTCCCGATCCACGATGACCTGGCGCTCTTTCTCACCGCTGATATCGACGATGGGAATCGTGTAGCCGGGAGCGAGTTTCGTTTTTAGGTTTTTCGGCGGCAGCAGCGTGACGTCCGCTTTTTGCACCCCGGTTTGTGCCAGAACGGAAGTGAGCAGTAGGGGAAAAAGGATGACTAGGGATCGACGATGCATGCAAAGCAAACGGACAACCTCGCGGAGGCTTTGCAAAGGAATCATCTTGGTGAAGCGGACTCACCACCCACTCACGGCGATCAAACTCCCAGGAGTTTCGTCATCGGATGTCCCTCGTTCTGGTCGATGCGTTCGGGACGGCCTTTGTGGTTATAGACGAGCTTGGTATGATCCAGGCCCATCAAATACAGGATGGTCGAATGGATGTCATGCACATGCAGGCGGTCTTCAATGGCATAGAGGCCGAGGTCGTCGGTGGCACCGTAGGTCTGGCCGCCCTTCACGCCGCCACCGGCCATCCACATGGTGAAGCCTGTGGGGTTGTGGTCACGGCCATCGCCCTGCTCGCTCATGGGCGTGCGGCCAAATTCGCCGCCCCAGATGACGAGGGTTTCGTCGAGCAGGCCCCGAGCTTTCAGATCGGCGAGAAGGCCAGCGATGGGCTTGTCGACAGCGTTGCAGAGCCGTGAGTGATTCACCTCTATGCCCTTGTGGCTGTCCCACTTGCTGCCAGCACCGCTGTAGAGCTGAATGAAGCGCACGCCGTTTTCGACGAGGCGGCGGGCGAGCAGGCAGTTCCGGCCAAACACAGCCGTAGCTTCGTTGTCCATGCCATAAAGCTGTTTCGTGGCCTCGGTTTCTTTGCTCAGGTCCACCGCCTGCGGCGCCTCGGCCTGCATCTTGTAGGCGAGTTCATAACCGCGGATGCGGGCATCGAGTTCAGTATTGCTGGCACGAGT
Organism: Prosthecobacter sp. Pr1; assembly: GCF_057652315.1. Taxonomy (NCBI): domain Bacteria; kingdom Pseudomonadati; phylum Verrucomicrobiota; class Verrucomicrobiia; order Verrucomicrobiales; family Verrucomicrobiaceae; genus Prosthecobacter; species Prosthecobacter sp. Pr1. Next base: position 130,193 of record NZ_JBYFBS010000006.1, read on the forward strand.
TGCGCCGTAGTCGCGGTTCAAGGCACCGAGCAGGTCGAGTTTGTCGCGCTGCCGCTTGCGGTCCACGCCTTTGGGATTTTCGAGGTATTTGATCGGCACGCCGTCAGAGTTGAACTCCACGCCCTGATAAACGGCGGGCATGAAGCCGTTGCCCCAGTTGCGCACACCATTCACCACGGTGGCTTCGCTGTCCTTGATGACCACAAAGCCAGGCAGATTCTGATTTTCAGAGCCAAGTCCGTACGAGGCCCAGGCACCGAGCGAAGGCCGTCCGCCGAAGACGGAACCAGTGTTCATGGAGCACACGCCGCCTGCATGATTGATGCCGCTCGAGGCGCAGGAATGGATCACCGCAAGGTCGTCCGCATGCTGTGCCACGTTTTGAAACCAGTCCGAGATCCACAGGCCGCCCTGGCCGTACTGCTTCCAAGTGCGTTTGCATTCGAGCAGAGGCGACTTGGATTCACCCATGGCGGTGATCGGCGGCTTGAAACTTGCAGGCAAGGACTGGCCGGCGAGCTTGTTCAGCAGCGGCTTGTAATCAAAGGTGTCGAGATGGCTTGGCCCGCCTTCCATGAACAGGAAGATCACGCTCTTGGCCTTCGCCGCACGCTGCGGAAGCGTGGTGGCGGCAGAAACGTTTTGTTCACCCATCAAACCGGCCAGCGCCACAGCACCAAAGCCGCAGCCTGCGGTTTGAAGAAACTCGCGCCGTGTGTTTGGAAAATCGAATCGATTGCAGCTCATGGTGTTAGTGAAGGTAAAAGAACTCGTTGGTGTTCAGCAGGACCTGGCAGAGATCATTCATGGCCTGATGGAAGGGATCGTCCGCCTCAACCGTTTTCGCGTCCGAGCCCGACCACGCCAGCTGCGAAGTCAGCGGATCGGCAGAACGCCAGATGACGAGACCGGCCGCCCATTTCTCCGCGTCTTCATTGAGCTCCTTGTCATCCAGCGCGCCACTGGCCACGCGCAGAGCCTCGATCCGGCCATCCCATTGATGAGTGGGGGCGCGCTTGTGCAAACCACCAATCACAAGCTGCGAAGAGCCCATGCTGAGTTTCGAACGAATGTCCATGGGTACCACTGCAGTCTGCGCGGCAGCACCCGCCGTGTCGAGATCACGCACGGTGAAGGTGACGGTATGCCCCACGCATGAAACACGTGCAGCAATGTGATAACGGCGGCCCAGTTCAATGTGGATGTCCGAAGGCACGACCTGATAGCCGATGTTGGAGTTTTCATCCTCCCCAACCACCTGGATGATGACATTGCGCGGCTTGTAGCGTGATTTTTCACCTGTCACCCCAAGGCTCCAGCCAAACGCCTCCAGACTGTCCTTCCCGCCAAACCAACGCGAAGCGATGGTGCGCACTGAGGCATTCACATCGACGCTGTTGAGACTCGCGATGGCCTCCACGGTGAATTCATCGCCTTCCTTCTCGCCGTTTTGGACAATGAGGCGCTCATGCGGAGAGTTCTCCTTGAAAGCGCCGCTGCTTTCATCCGCATCGTTCGAAGCCACCGGCGCAGTCGCGGTTCCAGCGCGTTTCTTCAAAAAGGATTCCGCCTTTTCGCGTTCAATTTTCGTCGGCAGGCGACCCAGCACGGCGAGCCAGACATCATCAATGTTTTCCACGCGTCCAGCCAGCTTGCGCGCACGGGCCAGCAGCCAGTCGCCATTGAGCAGTTGCAGCGCCTGCGTCGGCGTGGTGGTGCTCTGACGTTCAGCCGTGCTGGCAAAACCGGCGGGCGCATCGAGAGCGCGCAGCAGCTCGTTCTGATTGTTGCGCTTCTTCATCGTGTAGATGGAGCGGCGCGTGCCGTTTCCATCTTCGGAGGGACCGCCGGCCTTCGCATCGAGTTCACCGCTCGCGGCCAGCAGCGCATCACGCACCTGCTCCGCATCAAGACGGCGGGGGTTGAAGTGCCACAGGTAATGGTTGGATGGATCGATCTGCGCGATGGCGGAGGTCGGCTCGCGTCGTGCCGTCTGGCGATACGTTGCGGAGAGCATGATCTCACGGTGCAGAGGCTTCAGATGCCAGCCATTCGCAACGAACTTGGTGGTCAGGTAATCGAGCAGTTCGGGATGCGTGGGTTTTTCGCCCAGCTTGCCAAAGTCACTCGCCGTCGCGACGATGCCGCGGCCGAAATGATACTGCCATACACGGTTCACGATGACGCGTGTGGAGAGCCGGTTGTCAGGGCGCGTGATCCAGTTTGCCAGGACAGTGCGGCGACCAGTGGAGTTGCCGATAGGTTTGATCTCGGGCTCCTTCGGCTCCAGCAAGGTGAGAAATCCGGGCGCGATTTCCTGCTCACCCTTGCGCGTCTTGAGCGCTACTGAGGGTGCTTTAGTCCCGGCATCCGTCGCCACAAAAGCATCCAGCAAAGGCTTCGGCTTGAGCTCGTCGAATTTCTTCAACTCCTCCGCCAATGCCTTGTATTCCGCCTTTTTTTCCTCCGTCTTGAGACTCTTCATCGGATCAAAGGTCTTGCGCTCCCGCTGCAATTGCCGCTCGCACAATCCGGCGAGCTGTTTTTCCAAGGCCTCGCGCTGCGCATCCGGCTTGCGCACCATTTCTTGCAAATCTTCGGTGAAACGTGTCAGTGCGCGCTCCACCTTGGGCTCGACCAGAGGCTTCGTCAGCGCGTCCATCTTGGCGCGAATGTCAGCGGTGGCGGTCTCCCACTTGGCCTGCTGCTCATCATAAGCTTTCTTTTCAGCAGGAGTCGCCAGCTTCATGTCATCGCGCCATTGCACCGGGGCGAGGAAGGCACGCAGACGGTAGTAGTCCTTCTGCAGGATGGGATCAAACTTGTGATTGTGGCAGTGCGCGCAGCCCATGCTCAGGCCGAGGAAGAGCTCGCCGGTGGTGTCTGTCATGTCGGTGAGAATGATGTCCCACTGACCCTTCACATCGCGCTGGTTCCATTCGTACACCGGATTGCGCAGGAAGCAGGTGGCTATCAGCACATTCGGATCATTCGGCGCGATCTCATCACCCGCGAGCTGCTCGCGCACGAACTGGTCGTAGGGTTTGTCGTCGTTGAATGATTTGATGACGTAGTCGCGGTAAGGCCACACGGATGGGCGATACTCATCTGCATTGTAGCCGTCGCTCTCGGCATAGCGCACGAGATCGAGCCAGTGCTGCGCCCAGCGCTCTCCGTATTGAGGACTGGCCAGCAGTTCATCCACCAGCTTTTCATAAGAACGTGGGTCCTTGTCATTTACAAATGCATCGATCTGCTCGCGAGTCGGCGGCAGACCATGCAGATCAAAATACACGCGTCTGACCAACTCATTACGGTCCGCTGCCGCAGCCGGGTCGAGTTTCATCTCCATTTGTTTCGCAAGTACGAAGCGATCAATGTCGTTGCGCACCCATGAACTCTTCACTGTGGGCGGTGAAACTTTTGCCACCGGCTTGAAGAACCAGTAGTTGCGCTGTTCTTCGGTGAAGCCGCCCTCCGTCACGACGACTTTCTCAGCCGCATCCTGAGGCCATGGAGCGCCCAGCTTGATCCACTTTTCCAGAACGGTGATCTCAGTGTCGGGCATCTTGCCGCCATTGTTTTTAGGCGGCATCTGAAACTCTTCGTCTTTATAATGAATCGCCTCGACCAAGGCCGACTTCTCCGGATGACCAGGAATCAAGGCGGGGCCGGTGTCACCGCCCGTCTTCAAATAGCCAATGTTGTCCACACGCAGGCCGCCTTTCTGCTTGGTGTTGCTGTGGCATTCGAAACAGCGTTTCACCAGAATCGGGCGCACCTCGTTTTCGAAGAATTTCATGGCCGAACGCGCTGCGTCGTCGTCTGCAGCAGACAACACTCCCGCAGTGTGGCAGGTGAGGAGAAAAAGGAAGGCTGGAAGGCGTGACCGTGTCATGTCGATAGTAAAAGGCCTGAAGAGTACGCTTTTGGACACGAAAATTGGCAAAATCCCTGCCTAATTGAGTGCGACTGCTCCCGTCATGCGACATGTCGCCGGCCTGTGACACCTGATATATTCACCGAATATATCAGGGAATCGCCTTCACCAGGGCCGCAGCGATGGCCGCCATGCCTTTGTCTCCAGGATGATTCGCCACGCCCGCGTGTTTGTAGGGCCGCTCTGAACGAGCGTAATTCGCTTCATCTTTACTCAGGCTGCCGATGTTGACGTAAATGCCATCCACGGCGGTGCAGGCCTGCTGGAGGGCTTCGTCCTTGGCGGCGTTGGCCCAGAAACAGCTGCGCACGAGGATGGTGGGCTTGCGATCGCCCTTGAGAGCACGCAGCAACGTGGTCACACTGGCTTGCAGTTTCGTCTTGTCTTCGGACGTCTTCAGACCCGGCACGTTCTCGCCGATGGCGAGGATGATGAGGTCCGCTTTGAACTCGATGGCTTCCTTCATCTTGGCTGCAATGTCGTAGCCAGAATAAGCGCGCTCAAAGTCGGCAATGTTCTTCACCATCACCTGGGGTGCAGTGCCTGCTTTTTCCGTCAGCGCCTTGGTGACGAGGTGCACGTAGTCGTTTGCCTCGGCACTCGCCGCCATGCCCCAGTTGCCTGACCAGTCGATGTCTTTCTTCGGACCATGTTTGGTGATGCTGTTGCCGAGGAAGAGAACCTTGGTCTGGGCAGTTGCGTGAACCGTTGCACAGACAAAGATGAGGGTGATTAGGAGGCGATGAATGGTCATAAGGATGGATGGAAAAAACAAGTGGCTATTGTGCAGGTGACCGCATCACCCAGTCCCAGCGATCACCCGCTTGCCTGAGCTGAGGTTCGAGATCTTGCTCGCTGAGGAGCCGTTGGCTGATGAGTTTTTGCAGGACGTCTTTCACCTGGGACAGATAGACTTCGCGGGATGCATATCGTTCCGCCAGTGCTGGACGAGGATCATGCGCCGCTTCGCGTTGTTCACGCGTGGCTGAAAAAGGAACCCAGGCACCGCGCAGCAACACAGGCTCCAGCGGTGAGCCCATCGAAGCCGGGCGAAACACCCATCCAGTCGCCGTTCCCAGAGGCACCGCCACGTCCGGCATGCGGATGCCCGCGATGTCATTGCCGTCCGCATCCACCTGCGGCACCAGCAGCGGCAGTTCCTGGCCTTCACCGGCACCATCCGCCCATTGCGGATTGCGCACGCGACCGCCAGCTTTCAGCAGCCTCGGATCTCCCATGCCTGGAATGGTGGGAAAACGCACCTCTGCGACCGGAATGAGCGTGCCGTCAGCGAGTTTCGGATACACACTGGGCGGCGGAGCGATGCCCTCCGTCACCCAGCGATGCATCGCCAGCCTCAGGGCCGTGACCACAGCGCTGGCATTGACGGGATTGGCCAGCGGCGCGCCCTTGGCCTGCGCGGTGGGAGGGAAGCTCGCTGCGCCATGCTGCGTGCCCGCGAAGAAGTAGGAGCGCACATTTTCCGGAAATGAAATGTCCTTGGCCCCGTCTGGAGTCGTATGCGTCAGCGCGGCCACGCGGCCCGCACCCCAATATTCAGCAGCGGTGTTGGTGTAAAATATTTTGGGCGGATGTTTCACCCGTGAGTTTTCCAGGAGCCCTTCCGAATGACCGCTCGCGGGATCAGCCTGCGCTGTGTCGGCAAACGGATACGAGGCCGTGTAAAAGCCCGCCACCGCACGCGGGGTGGACCAGCGCTGGTTCAGCACCAGCCGCCCTGCGCCTGCCACATGGGACATCACACCATCCAACGTCAGGCGGTCCTGCTCATCGGTATTGAAACCTAGATAAACAAAATCGCGCAAAAACCGTCCGCACTGCGAGGAGCCAAAAGCATACGCATGTTTCACCGGTGCAAGCGAGCTTTCATCATGCTTCAGCCATGCCACGGCATCGCGGATGGCCGCATAGCCGAGCCCGGCCAGAGGTGGTGCTTCTGCCAGATAGAAAATTTCATACGTTTTCCCTGGCTTAAACCCACCCTCCAGATGGAGGCGGTCGCCCTGCAGGCTCCATTCTTTTCGCGGAATCTCGGCACCCCCGGGATAGGCCATGCGCGTCCGCACGATCAACCGGCTCTCAGGTCCCTCCACATTCACAGGAGGGTAATTCGTCAGATCCGTGAGTGTTTGTTCATCCGCAGGTTTGTCCGGCGTAAAGGTGGCACTCACCACGCCGCGAATCGCACTGCCATCCTTGTTTCGCGCCGATGGCACCTTGATGCTCATTTTTCCGGGCTGCGCAGGCACATCGAACTCCCAGCCGACATTCAGCACGGTGAAGCCCTGCTTCACGATCCAATCGCTCAATCCCGCTTTGCCGCCGCGATTCGGGATCTCCACCCAGGCAGCGCCATTGCTGTGCGCCGCATCTTTCGGCTTCAGGAGGCGCAGATCAGATGAAAAACTGACCTTGCCAGCCGCATTCACCGGAGCCAGCGACACATCGGCGATGATGGCATTGCCGGGCAATGCTGGATCAATTTCGAAATGCAGTCGTCCGACGATCTGCTCATAGCCGGTCGTCCCCATGTCCGAACGCTCCAACACCTCCATGCGCACCACTGCGGCATGTGTGGAGCAGGCGGCCAAAAGGAAAAGAAAAAGACGTGGGAGTAAAGTCATCGATTTGATACCACACGGATTTCTGTTTTTTGGCAGCATCATCATCTCACGATCGTGGGGGGATATTCACAAAAAGTCACGCGAGACCTACATGCTTCAGCGCCTCGATAGGGGGCCCTTCGAAGGTGCCTGAGGGCATGTTGCCCACATAGCCAATGGCCTTCATGCCTTCGGGCGTGGTGTAGTAACCGCCTGCGGTGAGATCGCGAAAGCGTTTGAAGAATGACGCAGCCTTCTTGTGAGCAGGCAGCGGCTTGGCGGCAGCGATGTCAATGCAGATGGCAGTTTGTTGTTCGAGCGCGAGATCGGCAAATACTTTGCCAAAGCGAGTGTTTGCCTCCTGATCGATCCATTGCAGTCCTTCGAGCACGAGACGTCGATCGCCTGCCTGAGCTGGATAGGGTGAACTGATCCATTCATCAATGAAGTCCGGCACCCCGACAGCCGAGGCGCTGGGTGAAGTTTCATCCGCCGGCATGATGACATCGCACAGGGCACGCGTGGTGCGGCGCTGGGGCTCGGCCAATGTCAGCGGCCAGACATCACCGGGCTTGTAAACTTTCACCATCACGGGATCAGGTCCGTAGCCCTGGGCTTTGATGGGGCCGGGATCAGCCGCGAAAAGATTTGGATCGCGCACGGCCATGGTCGCCGTGGCGGTGAGCATCCATTGCAGCGCCTTGCGGCGGTCCATGCGTGGGAGGTCGTCGGGAGTGCTCATCAGATGTTTCCTTTCTTCATTTCGTCCATCAGGTGGTCGGCCATGCGCCACGCAAGCGCCATAATCGTGAGCGTGGGGTTCTTGTCCGCAGTGCTGGCAAAAGGGGCGCCATCAGCCATGAAAAGATTCTTCACGTCCCAGGTCTGGCTCCACTGATTGGTCACCGAGGACTCACGGTCTGCGCCCATGATTGCACCGCCGACCTCGTGAATCACCTCGCCACCGCGCCGGATCAGCTTGGCCGGATCTGAATCCGCCTTCGCCGCCACCTTGCCGCCCATGGCTTCAAGCAATTCACGGATGCGCTGCTGCTGATGGCGCACCTGATTGAGCTCGAAATCCGTCCACTTCCAATGAAACCGCAGCACGTGAATACCCCACTGATCCTTCAACTCGGGATCGAGTTCGCAGAAGGAGCCGTCGTTCGGCAGCATGGTCCCCTGCGCCCCAAAGCCAAGCTGACAGCCGTAGTACCGCCTTGCCTCTTCTTTAAGCTTTGCACCAAACAGCACGCCCTCGTGGCCCAGCTTGCTCTCGATGCCGTTCAGAGTCGTCAATGAAGGCATCTGCCGGCCGCTGGTGAACTCCAGATGATAGCCGCCGGGGAAGCCCAGCTCGCCTGTGCTATTTTGCGCATGCAGCGTCCATGGCACGTAAGCATGCGGACCACCGGCACCGTCCTCATTGTGGATCGGCATGCCCTCAAACGCCGGAATGTACGCGCTGAGACCGCTCGACACAGAATCCGTCACGTATTTGCCCACCTTGCCGCTGGAATTCGCGAGTCCCTGCGGAAACGCATTCGATTTCGAATTTAGCAGCAGGCGCACCGACTCCTGCGAACTCGCCGCCAGCACCACAGCACGACCCTTGGCATGAGCTTCGCTGCCGTTCGTCTTGTTAATGAAGGTGACGCCAGTGGCCCTGCCCTGTTTGTCCAGCGTGACCTCACGCGCCATGGCATTCGGCAGAATATCGAGATTTCCCGTGGCCAGCGCGGGGCGCAAATGTACCGTCTGTGAATCGTAGTTTGCCCGGATGGCGCAGCCGCGATGGCAGTCCGTGGCCCAAAAGCAGGGTGAACGTGTGCGCATGGAGTCCGCCAGGATGCTCTGCGCTTTCGCATTACCAGGGTGCAGCTTGGCAGGCAACGTGTCGGCATCCTGCGGCTTCGTCAGCACCGCACGGTGAATCGAGGCCACATGCGCACCGACCTTCTTTCCATGCTTCTGCGCATAGAGTTCGCCCACTCGCAGCTTTGGCGCTGGTTGCAATACGCCCGGCGATGAATTCGGCGAATTTTCCAAGCCCTCATTCGTGCCGAAGACGCCGATCAGCATCTCCACCTTGTCGTAGTAAGGCGCTATGTCGTCATAGCCGATCGGCCAGTCGAAGCCGAGGCCAAAGCGTGTGCGTGGTTTGAAGTCATACGGCCCGTTGCGCAGCGTGATACGTCCCCAGTGATTGGTGCGACCGCCCATCATGCGCTGCCGCCACCAGCGGAACTGGTCTGCGGGCTCCTTGCTCGCATTCGTGTAAGGTTCGCCGGGAATGTCCCAGCCGCTGTTGATCGAACAGTCGTGGAATCCGTACTGCTTGTCCGGCGTCTTCTCTCCGCGCAACGGCGCCTGGCTTGGCAATTGTAGCATCGCCACCTCAGACTGCACATCAAACGCACGCCCGGCCTCCAGAATGAGCACCTTCAGGCCCTCCATCGTCAGCGTGTAAGCCGTCTGCCCACCGCCCGCCCCCGAACCAACAATGACCACGTCATAGGAATCCTGGAGTTTGTCGGCGGTGATGATTGGCATGAGATGGAAGTGAAACTGAAAAGCGAAAACGCGGGTTTTTCAAACCTCTTCCAGCATCATTTTCGCATCGCCGAAGATCTTCGGGTGCTGGCCCATCTTGTCCATCATAGACATGAAGAGACGGCACATCTGGCGCTCAGGCTTGTCTTTGTAATCGAGTGCACGGCCACCTTTGAGGCGTCCGCCAGCGCCACCAAGGACAATCACGGGAAGCTGGTCGTTGTCGTGTTTGGCACCGGCCATCATGCTTGAGCAGTGCATGATCATCGTGTTGTCCAGCAGCGTGCGCGACCCCTCTTGAATGGCGTCCAGCTTGCGTGCAAGATAGGCGAGCTGCTCCATGAAGAATTGGTTCACCTTCAGCCAGTCCTCTCCGTCACTATGCGAAAGCAGATGGTGGATCATATAGTCGATGCCATGGCCGGCCTGCTGCACACTCGGCAAATTGGGAAATCGCAGGGCGCTGTGGTCGTTGTTCAGCTTCAGGGTGGTGATGCGCGTGGTGTCCGTCTGAAAACCGAGCACGAGAAGGTCCATCATGAGCCGCATGTGCTCGCCAATGTCCTGTGGAATGCCGTCGGCAGGACGCTTGATGTTCGGTTTGTCGAGCGTTGGCCGCCAGCCTTGCAGTTCACCACGCTTACCGGCATTTTCGATACGCTTTTCCACATCACGCACGGAATCCAGATATTCGTCGAGCTTGCGCTGGTCATTGCGGCTGATATCACGCCGCAAATCCTGCGCGTCGGCCAGCACCGCATCCAGCACACTCTTGTCGGCTGGAGATGCTTCATCCTTGAACAGGCGGTCAAAGGCCAGCGCTGGATAAAGCTCCAGCGGAGTCGGTGTCGTCGGTGAACTCCAAGAAATGTGCGAGCTGTAGAGCATCGAATAGTTTTTGTGCACCGACGGATTCGATTTCTCACACGCGAGCACAAGGCTTGGCACCTTGGTGCTGCGGCCATAAGTCTGCGCCAGCACCTGATCAAAGCTCGTGCCTGAACGGATCTCACCACCCGAGGCAATCGGCGCGCCCGAAAGCATGTTCCCGGTCTGCGACGAATGAATGTTCCCCTTCCGCGCTTCTTCATGATACAGGCCGCGTACAAACAACATCTTCTCACGGAATTCATGCAACGGCTGCAGCACCTTGCCCAGTTCCATCGCCTTGCCCTCCCCCTTGGCCCACCACTCTTTCGAATGGAAGCCATTTCCGGAAAAGGTCACGCACAGGCGTACCGGTGCTTCACTGGCCGGTTTGTCTCGTTTCGGTTCATCGCCCCAGACATTGAAGGATTCCAGCCACGGCAAGGCCATGGAGACGCCGGTTCCGCGCAGGAAAGCGCGACGTGAGTAACGGTGTGTGCTCATAAAGTGATTCAGTGTTGGGCGATGGTGTCTTTCCCGCGCACTTCGCGAAACTGCGGGCTGCGAACGATGAGATCAATCAGCGTGCCGATGCGATGATCACTGCGGACCATCGAGTCGATGAGGGGTCTGTCTGAAAGCTGCACACTGCGACCCAAGGCATAGCCGAGCAGCTTGCGGCAGAACTGGCGGAGGAAATCATCGCCACGTTTATTGGTCAGGTAATCACGCAAGTCATTAAGACCATCGACGGCGGTTCCATCCGGCAGCACGGTCTTTGTGTCAGCTATGCGAGCGCGACCAATGGCATCGAAACCTTCAAGTGCGAAACCAAAGGGATCAATGCGACGATGGCAGCCGGCGCAGTTTTCATCGCGGCTGTGTCGTTCGATGAGCTGTCGTTCGCTGAGGTCTGCAGGAGTTTCTTCGGGCAAAATAGGCACGCCTTTTGGCGGAATGGGCAGTTTGTCACCGAGAATGACTTCGCTGAGCCAGGTGCCGCGCAAGATGGCGCTCGTGCGTGAGGCACCGGACTGCTTGGACAGCGTGGCGGCGAAGCCGAGGATGCCGCCCCTGCCTTGAGACTGCAGGCCGTCGATGCGCTGCCAGTCATCTCCCTTCGCGCCAAGCCCGTAGTGCTTCGCGAGGCTGGCGTTGACGAACGTATGATCGGCATTGAGCAGCGAAAGCACGCTGCGGTCGTTTTGGAGCAGGTCGATAAAGAAACGCACCACCTCCTCCTGCATATCAGCGCGCAGGGAGACGAAGGTCGGAAAATGGCGCTCGCTCTTTTCATCCAGCGTCTCGACATCGCGCACATGCAGCCACTGGCAGCCGAACTCCGTGGCGAGACGGCGGATCTTATCGTCCTTCAGCATGCGTCGCGCTTGGGCCGCGAGCACCGCGGGGTCACGCAGTTTTCCAGCAGCCGCGAGCTGGTGAAGCCCCGCATCCGGGGATGACGACCAAAGGAAATAACTCAGGCGTGTGGCGAGCTCTCCATCATTCACAGGCGCGGATTTTGTTCCGGGCATGGCTTTCTCACCGCGATACAAAAACGCGGGGGCCACAAGCACACGAGCGATCAGCATGCGCACAGCAGCAGCATGCGGCAGTTCCTGCTTGCGCAGCTTTTGATATAAGGAACGCAGCTCAATCTGCTCCCCATCGCCGAGCGGGCGGCGCCACGCACGTGTGGCGAAGTCAATTACAGCCTGTACATGCCGGGGTTCGGCGGCAAGCTGCTGCTGCTTGAACAGTTCGGCGTCTCGGTAAATCGGCTCACGCAACGGCTCAAAGGCTTTGGGATCGGCGTCCTGAGTGGCGAACTGCCAGAGCTGCTCAAAGACATCGATCTGCTTCAAAGGTGCCTCACTGATGAAACGCAGTTCGTCCCACAAGCGGTCGATGTCAGAGATCTGATTCTTGTTAAGCATCAATTGCTTCAGCTGCTCATCTTCGCGATAGAACAAGGTGAGCGTTACCACTTCATCCGCAGGAACGATCTTCGTGTAGCAAAGAGCGGCGGGGAACAGCGCACGAAAATCAGCGATCTGAGCAGTGAGCTGCTTCCGCATCTCGCTGTTGTCCCCCACGAGGATAGGCGCATTAAAGCTCAAAGGTTTTTCGCCATCCGACCAGGTTCCTTTTTTGCCGGGTTTGTTGATGGTCACCTGAGTGGCAACCAGCCCCGCAGGCGCGGCAGGTTTCGCTGTCAGCACGCGTACTTGCACGGCACCCTGCGAATCGGGATGCAGGCGGACATTGACGACAAATTCAGCATCTTTGCCGATGTCAGCAGGGATGACGGCTTCCTCTTCGGAAATCGAAACAGGACGGTCCTGCTGACCCGGCGTGACAATTCGCGCATTTTCCCAGACGGCGCTGGCCTTACCAAGGGCGAACGAGGTCAAATAAAGTTTCGTCACGCCACTGGCAGGCAATTTGACCCTTAGCACCTCGCTGGCGGTCAACGGCAGCACCGGCACCTGCCACGACTTAGGTCCATTGAGCTTGCCGATGTGCCCAATGCTGCTGAAGCGCCACAGCGCCTTCTGCCATTGTGTGATGGTTCCAGCCATCTGTGCCGCCGATGCCCCTGCACGCCACTGCTGACGCACGAGGTCGAGGATGACACTGGACTCCTTTCCTCCCAGCGCCGCACGAAGTTTGCCGATGTATTTGGGATTCAGCCTCGCTGCCAATTGATCATCCCGAGTCGCCGCAAGATATTGCTCCAGAGGCAGAACGCCGCTGTCGCCGGTATCCAAATTGATCCCCTGAGCCTGCACTTTTGATCCGCTGCCGGATGCGGTGAACTGCGCATAGAAGGCGCGAATTTTCGCCAGCGCCTCGTCCGTCCAGTCGCGCTGCGAGGTGCGCGATGAAAAGCTCAACCCTTGCGGTGTCAAAACCGCGTGACTGGCGACATCCTTGGCCGCATCGAGATACTTGCTCAACAACGCAGGCGACATGACGAGCGCCGCTCCTGCATTGGTAAATCCTTCGCCTGCTGCACCGTCCACGGGAAACTCCTTTGCAGGATCAAGCGACTCCACTCCGGTCAAATCTCGGAGAGTATAAGTGTACTCCATGTTCGAGAGCCGCCGCAGCACCACCGGGCCAGGATCACCGGCACTGGCAAGCGCCACTTCATCCAGCCGTTCCTGCACCCATTTTGTCAGCTGCTTTTTCTGTTCGGGAGCCAGCTGCGGCTCTTTCTTCGGCGGCATCTCGCCCATATGAAGCTGGTCCAGCACGCCTTCCCAGATCATCGGCTCCCGCTTGATATCTGCGACAGAAGCAAACCGCTCCAGATCAAGATCCCCCTTTTGTTTTTCGGTGGAGTGGCACGAGTTGCACCGCTCTTTCAGCATGGGCAGGATCGAAGTTTGAAAGTCGTCTGCACCAAATGCAAAACTGCGAAGAACCATGCATGATGCGATGACTCGGATTGAATAGAAATACCTCATGCCAAAATCTCCTTCACAACATTGCCATACACATCCGTGAGCCGGAAATCGCGGCCAAGATGCCGCCACGTCAGTTGCTCATGATCGAGCCCGAGCTGATTCAAGATCGTGGCGTGCAAATCATGCAGATGCACCTTCCCGGAAACGGGGCGGAAGCCAAAGTCATCCGTCTCACCGAAGGTGAAACCGGGTTTGATGCCGCCACCGGCCATCCACGTGCAGAAGCTTTCCGGCTGATGTTCACGACCGTGTTTTTCGATGGGCGAAGTACCGCTGAGGTCCTGACTCCAGGGCGTGCGGCCAAACTCACCGCTCCAGATGACGAGCGTGTCTTCCAGCAGACCCCGTGATTTGAGATCTTTGATCAGCGCAGCGCAGGGCTGGTCACTGGCGGCACAGCTTTTCGGCAGCGCATTGCGAATGTCGCCATGATGATCCCAGCCTCCCATCGTGACCTGCACAAAGCGCACGCCCGCTTCGCTCATTTTGCGCGCCAGCAGGCAGGCTCGGGCGTTCTTGTCGGTCTCCTTGCCACCAATGCCGTAGAGCTGCTTCGTTGCCTCGGACTCGTTCGAAAGATCCACGAGTTCGGGTGCCGTCATCTGCATGCGAAAGGCGGTCTCCATGCTCTCAATCATGCCCTCCATGCGCGCGTCGATTCCAGCCCGGTCGAGCAGGCGTTTGTTCATGCGCTGCGTGAAGTCGATGCGTGCACGCTGAGCCTTCGCATCGCCGGAGATATCGGCGAGGTAGTCGATGGGGGACTGTTTGTCGCTGGAGGGAATGATCACCTTGGTGCCCTGGTGCGCGGCGGGCAAAAACGACGAGCCGTAGAGGCGTGTGTCGCTGTCGGGATGGATGCTGATAAAGCTAGGCAGGTTTTGATTTTCCGCACCGAGACCGTAGCTGATCCATGAGCCGATGGAGGGACGCACATCCGCCGTGACGCCGGTGTGAAACTGCAGCGCGGCGGGCTGATGCTGGTTGTTGTCTGCATGAACCGCACGCAGCAGGCAGATCACATCCGCGATGCTTGCCGTGTGTGGCAGCAGATCGGAGATCATCATGCCGGATTGTCCACGCGGCCTGACTTCGCCATGCGTGGCAAGGGCGAGAAACTTGTCCGTGCCTACCCGAAGTTCATTGGTGTTGACCGGCGCCGTGATCTTCTGGCCATGCATGCGCCGGATGTAATCCTTTGGATCAAACAAATCCGGCTGCGACGGCCCGCCGGACATGAAAAGGAATATCACCCGCTTTGCCTTGGCCGGAAAGCGTGGAGTCTTCACTGCCAGCGGACTCTGCGCGGCCTGAACCAAGTCGTGCAAAGCGAGCGCTCCGAAGCCGGTGGCTGTGCGCTGGAGCCAGGAGCGGCGGGAGATGGTGGCGGAGTTCATAGGCGGAGCAAAAATTCGTTGGAAGACAGCAGAGCATGGCTCAGTTCGGTCCATGCTTTATCGGCGGGCATGGTTTCGAGAAACTTCACCGCATCCTCACGTTCAACGCTGGTGATCGGGCGGCTGAGAATGCGGAGCCAGAGGGCTTCAAGGCGCGCACCGGAGTTGGCCTCTGAGTCGGTGAGCTGTTTGGCCACCTCGTTGGCACGAGCGCGGACGGTGTCGCTGTTGAGCAGGAAGAGCGCTTGCGTGGGCACGGCGGTCTCGGCGCGTTTGCCGGCGATCTGCGCGGGCTGAGTAAAGTCGAACACATCGCGCAGCTTCGCGGAGCCGGGCTGGGTGGCCGTGCGAATGACCGGAAGATAGATCGTTCGCTCAAAGTCCTGCACAGGGCGCATCTTCTTGAAGGCAAAGGCGGGTGGATTCACCGCCTTCGGACTGAGACTGTTGACGTTTTCAGGGAACTCCAGCGGCAGGGCTGGACCGCCGCTTGATGGCGTGAGCTTGCCACTGATGGCGAGCATGGAGTCCCGGATCGCCTCGGCATCCAGACGCTGGCGGTTCATGCGCCACAGCAGGCGGTTGTCAGGGTCTTTGGCTTCGGCGATGGCATTGTGTGCACTGCTCATACGATAGGCACGACTGAGGACGAGTTCACGAATGAGCTGCTTTTGCGACCATCCGTTTTGCATGAAGCGAGAGGCGAGGTAATCGAGCAACTCAGGATGCGTGGGTGTCTCGCCACGTGCACCGAAGTAATCGACACTGCGCACGAGACCTTCACCAAAGAGCTTTTGCCAGATGCGGTTCACGGTGACACGTGCGGTGAGCGGATTGCGTGAATCAGCAATCCAGTCAGCAAGCTGCACTCTGCCGCTTTGCCCCTCAGGAATAGGCGGAAATTCGGCCCACGATGCGACGCGAAGCGCGCCACGCTTCACTGAATCTCCGAGCGCGTAGGGATTGCCACGAATGGTGACACGCATGTCGGCGGTCTTTTCACGATCATGCACGGCGAAGGCTTTCGGCGCAAAGGGGGCAAAAAACTTCGCGTGCTCAATCTGGCCATTGATCACCTTGATGCGCGCGGCGAGTTCATCACGCTTCTTTTCAAGCCCCGGCTTCGTCTCCTTCGTGGCACTGGCAAGCTGCGACTCCAGAGCCGCCTTTTCCTTGTTAGCATTGTCACGCTCAGTTTCCCACTGGCGGATTTTTTCCTCGTTCGAGGCGAGCAACAGTTCGCGCCCGGCCTTTTGCTCCGCCGTCTCTGGCAGTTCGGTTTTGTGGACACTGCTCCAGACGCCGTTGTCAGTCTTGTAAGTGGCATCAGTGCTGCGGAACATGCCGGCGATGGCGTAGTAGTCAGTCTGGGCAATGGGATCAAATTTGTGATCGTGGCACCGCACGCAGCCAAGCGTCAGGCCGAGAAACGCAGTGCCGATTTTGCTGACCTGCTGATCAACGAGATCATGCTCCATCTTGAGCTTGTCCACGGCGACGATTTCGACGTCGCCCAGCACCAGGAAGCCAGTCGCGGTGATGTTCGCAGCCTGTTCCTGAGGAGAAGATGCAGGCAGCAGGTCTCCGGCGATTTGTTCCCGAATGAAGCGGTCGAAGGGTTTGTCCGAATTGAAAGCGTCGATGACGTAATCACGGTAGCGCCAGGCATGCTCGGCAAAAACGTTGTTCGAGGTGCCGATCTGGTCCGCATAACCCGTGAGATCCAACCAGTGGCGCGCCCAGCGTTCGCCGAAGGCGCTGGATTGTAGCAGGCGATCCACGGCAGCAGCACGGGAGGCGGGAGAGCCGTCAAAGCGGGCAAGATCTTCCGGAGTTGGAGGCAGGCCTGTGAGATCCAGTGAGACCCTGCGCAGCCAGGTGTAAGCGTCCGCATCCGGCGCGGGAGAGAGGCCATTGGCCTCGAGTTTGGCCAGAACAAAACGATCCACAGGATCCAACGGCCAGCCCGTCTGCTTCACGGCGGGAGCTTGCTCATCATGCACAGGCCGGAAGGCCCAGAATTTCTTCCCTTCCCTGATGTCAATCACTCGCGCGGCTTTCGCGGCGGTCTGTTTCACGCGTGAATCGGGCGCGCCCATGGCCACCCATTGCTCAAAGATCTCAATCTCACTCGCCGACAGCTTGCCCTTTGGCGGCATCTCCATTTCGGGATCGGCGTAGCGCACCGCCGCGATAACATGACTTTTGGCCAGATCTCCCGGCACGATGGCAGGGCCGCTGTCGCCGCCGGTCTGCCAGCCAGATTTCAAGTCGAGCGCCAGCCCGCCTTTGATTTTCTTCTCATGCGAATGACATTCATAGCAGCGGCTTTGCAGCAGCGGGAGCACCTTCGATTCGAAAAACGCCATGCCATCTCCCGCCTGTGCCGGGGCCAGCGTGAGCATGACGATGCCAAAACTCTGGAAGACACGGTTCATGAGGAAAGAGGCAGCCATTCACGCCAGCCGAGGATGTGCTCGCGCATCAGGCGCTCGCAGGTGGCCGGGTTCTGCGAACGAAAGCTCTCAATGATGGACTGATGCGCATCCACGGTCTCTTTGAGAGTCTCCTTGGTTTGAAGCTGATGGCTGCGGTGCAAACGCCCCAGCCACAGCTCCAGCTCGCCGCGCAGCGAGCGCCACAGCTTCAGCAAACGGGCGTTGCCAGAGGCTTCGAGAATGACCTGATGAAACTCCAGGTCCAGCAAAGTCACCTCCTGCACGGACCGGGCACGGCGGGTGGCGACCAGATTTTTTTCGAGCTTCGAAATGTTCACCTTAAGAGCCGGAGCCGCCAGACGGGAGGCCAGAGGCTCCAGCGCAAGCCGCAGCACATACAACTCCTCGAAATCTTGCGGCGTCAGCGCTTTCACAAACGCCCGCCCCGTGGGGCTGAATTCGACGAGGCCCTCCCGCTCAAGCGCAAACAGGGCCTCGCGCACTGGCACACGGCTGACTCCAAGCCGTTTGGCCACGGCAGATTCAGCCAGCAGCGCCCCCGGCGCGGAGGTGCCATTCAAAATTTCTGCCCGCAGCAGCGAGGCGGCAGAATCGGAGCGAAAGGCAGGATTTGGTGCGAGGTTCATTCGGTATACCGTTTCAATACGGCCCGAATGATTCCATCTTTCTTACGTGATGATTTTCTTTGCAGTCAGCCCGGTGCTGCCGGGCAGGCGCGTCAGCGTCACCTGGCGTTCTTCGCGATGAACTCAATGATCGGCGTCGAGTCGTCCAGCCCATGCGGATGATGGCCCACACCGGGCTTGCGAATCAGCGTGATGCTGCCGCCGAGCTCCTTGTAGCGTGTTTCGATCAAACCGGTGTTTTCGTCCCAAGGCACCACATCGTCGGCATCGCCAAAAACATGGAGGAGGGGCACATGGTTTTTGGCCAGCGGAGCCAAATTGTCCACGGGATTGCCTTTGTAGGCGAGTGCCTCAGCCTCGTCTTTGAAGCCCCAGAGCTTGGGCACCAGCGCCCAGTTCTTCGCATCGCCTTTGCCTTTGCCCTTGCCGCCAGGCCAGCTTTTGAAATCACACACGGGCGCGTCGGCGTAAATGCAGGAGACTTTGTCGGGGTTCGCGATGGCCCAGTTGTAGCAGTATAAACCTCCGCGGCTGAGACCGACAAGGGAGGGCTTGGTGCTCAACCCATAATTATTGGTGAGTTCGGTGTAACACTGGTTCCACAACTTCACAGCGTCAGGACAGCCCAGCATGTCGTTGATTTTCATATAGACGATGTGAAAGCCTTTGCCCAGCAGCGCGATGTCCGGCGCGGGTTTGTGGCCAAAGAACTCGCCATGCCAGACCCATGGGCGGCCAGCGGCGACGGTTTTCGGCACAACAACGGTCACGGATTTGCCAGCAATGGTGAGCTCATGTTTCGCGTAGCCGTTCCATTCACCGGTTTGATTGGGAAAAACGATCTCTTTTGAAGAGGCCAACTTGTGGGCCTCGGCATCCAGTTCAGCGGCCTTCGCCTTGGCTTCCTCAATCGGCAGCCCTGGAGGATTCCCAGGACGCTTGTGTCCCACATAGCTCAACCATGCCGGACGCAGGATGGCGTGCTTCTTTTTCACCAGGGCAAGAATGGCCGCACCATTGGGATGATCGGGCGTACCATCCGGCTTCACCTTGAGACCCCAGACATCAAGCACGGCGCGGGCCATCAGCAGATGGCCTTCCGGTCCGGGATGCACACCGTCTTTGGAAAAGGTGAACTCGGGATCCGTTTTCCGCTTTTCAGCAATGGCGGCGTTCATCGGACCGTGAATGTCCAGCACCTCCCAGCCCTTCTGGCGCATGTCGAGCAGCCAGTCGGAGTAGAAGTCGAGCACTTCATTGTAGCCCTGGTAAAACTGGCCCGGCTTCACTTGGTCGCCAGGAACCACACGCTGCTTGATCGGCACCGGATCAAACACCGGCGGGGTGAGATGCACGATGCGCGCGCCGGTGGCGGCAACTTTTTCATGCAGCTTCTTCATGCCATCCTGAAAAGCCTTGGTCCGCACCACGCCCAGAGGCAGGTAAATGCCGTCGTTCATGCCGTAGCAGGCAAAGACAAGTTCCGGCTTCGCTTTTTCCAGAGCACGCTCAAGGCGCTCGTGCAAATCCGGACGCGGAAACTTGCCACCGGCATGGCCATCTTCGCTCAGGCCGCTCACCGTTTCACTGCTGAGGCCCAGTGGGATGATCTCCTTCGTCACCTCCGGATGCTGCGCGATCAAGGCCGCATCAATGAACTCGATGTAGCCCCCTCCCTGAGTGATGCTGTCGCCGAGAAAGACGATGCGCTGTTCTTTGGGAAGTTCCGCAGCCGCTGCGGTGATGGTAAGGAGGAGGGAGAGGATGAGATGACGCATGAGAATGAAAATTAGACGCCGACGAGTTCGCGCAACGGCACACCGCCGTCGGTCACAGTGCGCGGGCGCTGCACCGCGTCCATGAATTCGTGATTTGGATGAATGCCTAGCAGGTGAAAAATCGTCGCGGCAAGTTCCGGCGGACGCACGGGCCGATCCGATGGAGAACCCCCAATCTTGTCGCTCGCGCCGATGATTTGACCACCGGCGATGCCCGCACCGGCCATGGCGACGGAGAACACATTGCCCCAGTGATCGCGCCCGCCGCTTTTGTTGATGACGGGCGAGCGACCAAACTCGCCCATGACGACGACGAGTGTCTCATCCAGCAAACCACGCGAATGCAGATCTTGGATGAGCGTGGAGTAAGCGATGTCAAACTGCGGACACAAAACCTCGCGGACACGCGGACCGTTGCGCTGATGCGTGTCCCACAGCGGGCTGCCTTCTTTTTCATCGCCGGGTTCGCGCGGCCAGTTTACCTGCACCAGCCGCACTCCGGCCTCCACAAGACGACGCGCCAGCAGCACGCTCTGGCCAAATCTATGTCTGCCGTAGCGGTCCCGCATCGCCACCGGCTCGCGCTCGATTTCCAGCGCCGCACGACTGGCCTCCGAGTGAATCAAATCAAAAGCGCGCTGCTGCATCGCATCAGTCTCCTCCATGAGCGGATTCGCCAGCGAGCGGCGGAATTGCACGTCCAGCTGCCGCAGCAGGCTGCCGCGCTCGGAAAAACGCAAATCCGTCATCCCCTCGGTCAAACTCATGCCTTCGATGCGCAGACGCTCGGCACTGGGATTGCACTTGATGAGCTGCGGATGCCACGGCGCCCCCATAAATCCGCCGTTCTGGCCGGGCCACACGACGTTGCCATTGTTTTCGAGACGTTCCGGCAAAACAACCGAAGAAAGCGGCGACCGTCCGCTCGGTTTCAACGCGCCAACAACGGACGCGATGCTCGGCCAGTCATTAGCACTCGGCGGCACGCTCTCAGCTTTTGACGCCGGCGCATAGCCCGTGAGCATGAAGCAGCCGCTGGTCGAATGCGCGTTGATGCCCGTGGTCATCGAGCGGATCACCGCGAGGTGCTGCATCAGCTTCGCCGTACGCGGCAACGTCTCGGAGAAATGAATTCCCGGCACCGAGGTTGGGATGGATTTGAAATCACCTCGAATCTCCAGCGGTGCATCCGGCTTCGGATCAAACGTCTCATGCTGCGGCGGTCCGCCGCTGAGAAACAGAATGATGCAGCTCTTCGCCCGGCCAAATGACGCGTCCTTGCTGGGAGCCCTCGCATTCAGCACGGATGGCAGCGACAACCCCAAACAACCCAGCCCACCCACGCGCAGCCATTCGCGGCGATTGAAAGCAGTGGTTGAAAGAAGTGGCTGCATGGACGTCATCAACTACGCCCAGCCAACGTGGCTCTATCACACCCGGTGCAGCTTGTATGGATACACTTGGTCCGCATTCCACTGGCAGCTGTAAAGGTTACCGGCGTCATCCACACACACATCATGCACATTGCGGAAGACCGGCTGGTCCTGCAGCAGGAGGCCGACCTGATTGCCCTCATATTTCGGCTGCTGGCCGCCCGGAGCGGAGATGACGCGGTTGTTCTTGTCGAGGATGATGATGAAGCCGCGCTCACGCCACATGCGGTAATCATTGGGCTTCATTCCAAAGCACACACCGGAAAGCAGCAGATCACCTGCAATGACCGGCCGGCTCATGAAGGCTCCTGGCAGATACACGGAATGCGAATACGTACCGTCAAGCTGATACCAGTGGAACTCGTTGCGGATGCGTTCCGTGCATAGCACCAGCGGCACGGGTCCGCGTGTATCGATTGTAACTCCATGCGCTTGCATGAATTTTCCTGCATTCATCGCCTGCGTGCTATTGCCGCCGAATTTGCGGATGAATTTTCCCATGGCGTCAAACTGCAGGATGAACTGCGAGCCGTAGCCATCTGCCACATAGATGTCGCCGTTCGGGCCCGCCACCGCCTCCGTGGGTGCGTACTTCGTCACGGCATCATACGCGCCGCAGTCCTTCGCATGCGGCAATTCCAGCACGACCTCACCGGTGAGCGTAGTTTTCACCACGCGTCCGCCACCCGGATCGCACAGCAGCAGGTGTTCTTTGCCGTCCCGCACTTCCAGACTCAGGCCGTGGCCGCCGCGCAGCTTCAGCGTCCACGCATCGAGCACCTTGCCCTCCTTGTCGAAGATCAGAATGTTGTTCTTCGCCTCGTCGGTGATCATGATCAGCCGTTTCTGCGCATCCATGACCATCTCATGGCAGTTTTTGACCGGATGCACCTCCCGCTTCGCCTTGCACCACTCCAGATCGACCCGATACCGATGCTCCCCATGACCGATGATGGCTCCCTGAAGCGAGGTCTTGCTCTGCGCCCGCACAAACGGGGCGGCAAGAGCAGTGGCGGCGGTCGTGGCAATGAAATGGCGGCGGTTCATGCCTTCTGAAACACCAAACTAACGTCCCAACTATCTAGAATCCTGAGTTCGCGTCCAAAACGTCGGCAAACGCAGTTTCCAGCGCATCGCCGCGAGCCGCAGTGTCAGTATAACCGCCATGCCAATGTAGCGGTCACTTTCCGAGGCTGGATACCAGTGCCGAAGAAGCACAAAGACCAGTGCACCCACTGAAACTGCCGTGGCATACAAGTCGACCTCCGCCTGAAACACCCACGGCACCTCGCTTCTCAGCACATCACGCATGATACCACCCGCCACTCCAGTGACCACCCCGAGCAGCACCGCCACCACGCCCGGCGTGCCAAAGGCCAGCGCCTTCTCTGTGCCTGCGATGCCAAACAGCGCCAACCCAAACGCATCCGCAATCGCGAGCAGCCTTTTTGGCAGGTGCGTAAACCGCACAATGACAAAAGTCGTTACCGCCGCGCCGAGCGCCGTCCACACATGCAGCGGCTGCTTGATCCAAAACACCGGCTGGGCACCCAGACACAGATCACGAATCGTGCCGCCACCTACCGCTGTCACCAGCGCCAGAACCATCACACCAAACAGATCCATTCGCTTGCCCTCAGCCGCAAGCACACCCGAAATGGCGCACACAGCGACGGCAAAGTATTCGATCCAGGGGGGCATCACTTGTCTTGAGGTTCAGACTTTTCCACCGTCGGCGGCTCAGGATTCCATTCCAGTTTGGGCTGAATGCCCAGATGCTGGTAGATCATGGGCACCAGTGCTGTTTGCGGCGTCTCCTCATTCAGCAGCTTTTCTCTCGGCAGGCAGTCGCCGTGTGCAGCTAGCCAGATCTTGCGCTCCTCATCACTGTCGCCGCCATGCTTGTTGCCGCGTCCTCCATGATCTGTCGTGACGAGCACCAGCCAGCTCTCATCATTGAACTTTGGCCGCGCACGCATCGCACACAACAGTTCGCCGATGTGTGAATCCACATGGCTGATGGCATTCAAATAGAGGGCGCTGTCCGGTGAAAAGCTGGCACGCGAATCAACCGCCCCATGCCCAAATTCATCGACCTGGCCAAAATAGACAAACATCACGTCTGGATTGCTTTGACGCAGCGTTTTGAGCGCCGCATCACGCACCTCAATGTCCTTTTCGGGATTGTCCACGAAGTGATGTGCGGCATCGGGCACACAGGTGAACTTCACATCCAGGAACTCCGTCTCGCCGATGCGTGAACCATCTGCGATAAAATCATGAATGGGCGGCCAGTCAGCGAAGGACGCACAGAAGGCCTTTGGCTGCACTTCTTTGATATGCCGCATGAAATGCGAATAGCTTTGAAAGCGCCCCCCAATGAAACGGTTGTCCTTCACGCCATGCCGGTCCATCCACACGCCGGTGAGCAGGCTGCTCCATCCCGGCCCGCTGATGGTAGGCTGGTGGGTGGGGGGGCCCATCTCCCCACCCGCATAGAATTTTCGAGTGAACAACCCCTGCTCACTTTCGCACAGCTTCTTCAACTGCGGCGCAAGACCACGCTCCATGGCCGCAGCCAGTGCATCCGCCCGACAACCGTCAACGCCGATGAACAGCACCCGTTTACCTTTAAAATCACTGTCCTTTCCGGGTCCATGCGCGCAAAGCTGGCATGCGAAGCCAAGGCAAAACAAAACGAGGGCTGCAGCAGGTTTCACGATGGATGTCATAGTTCAGTGCTTCATGTAATGTTCAATCCCGTTGAGCAGCATCTGCACGGCCACCATGACAAGGAGCATGCCCATCAAACGCTCAACCGCCATCGAGCCTTTCTCTTTGAGCACGCGGGCAATCGCCGGCGCGCAGAGCAATACCGCCGCTGTAACACCCCAGGCGATCAGCAGGGCGGCAAACCAGCGCCAGATCTGTTCCGGTTGCGTGCTGACGAGCACCAGCAGCGTCGCCAGCACGGACGGCCCCGCGATCATCGGCGTGGCTAGCGGCACGATAAACGGCTCGATGATCGATTCGTCTGCATCACGCCGCGACGGCGGAAAAATCATCTTCAAGGCGATGAGAAAGAGCACGATGCCACCGCTGATGAACAAAGCCTCCTGCTTCAAATGCAGCAGGCTGAGCAGCCAGGGCCCGAGAAAGAGAAACACGACCAGAATCACCAAGGCGATGACGAGTTCTCGCGCGATCACCCGCAGCCGCCGTTCCGGCGGCACCGGACGCAGGCCGGACACAAACGTCGCCACATTCCCAAGCGGGTCCATGATCGTGATCAGCAGCAACGTGGCGGAAAGCGTGTCCATGGTCAAAATCAAGGCTGCAGCGATTTCATAAAGAGAGCCCAAAGCTCATCCACCGTTTTGCCGGTTAAGCTGTTCCACAACTCATTTTTATACGAGCCTGCTCGAAGTGCGGCATTCATTTTCACCATCACACCTGCGGTATGATGAAGTTCAATCCATTCCAGAAACATCGCCGCAGTCTTGTAGGCATCCTTGTAGCTCGCCTTGGAGGGATCAAGCTTCGGGCGCGGAGCCTTCGGCTCAAAATGAACGATGCGGATATAATCAGCAATGCCTTCCACCAGCCAGCCCGGACCTCCGGGTGGATAGGACTGCACAACATGAGTCAGCTCATGCACGACGATGCCAAAGTCATCAGGATGCGCTCTCACAAAGGCAGCGGAGATCGTGATCTTCCCGCCAAAAGCATGTGCCACTCCCTTCATCTTAGGATCAAAATAGAGCGTGACCTCTTTCGGAGCAGCAAAACCAGCGCTGGGCAGCAATGCGGCAATCTTTGGAAACCACTCAACACACAACGTCCCCGCCTTGTTTCCCCACTCCTTCAAATCGGGTGCATCGTTCGCATCCACCAAAGCACTGGCATCTTTGGCGCCGATTCTGACAATGCTTCGAGGCTCCGCATGCAGGCCTGAATCAAACGCCATGGTGATAAGAAAACCGCCGCACCACAGCAGTAGAAGAAAATGGATACGGGATGTCATAGTGTTCATTTAAACGACTTTGGCCAACGGCGACATTCAGTCCGCATTTCCTCCCGGCGCAACCAGCGGTGCACGATCCTCACCCGAGCGTGTGCCCAGGTTTCCATAGCGATGATAATCAAAGCTCACACTCTGCTCCTGCACATACCACAAAAGCTCCACCCGGCCCTCGGCCAGCACCGGCGCATCGGCGATGAATACACACGCCTCAGCCGCAGCACGGCGGACGATTTCAGGCACACGCCCAGCCGCAGCATAACGCACGCGGCACACATGGCCGCCGCCAATCGCCTCCGCGAACTCCTCGTCGCTTTCATCGACAAATTCAATCAGGCCAGCCCAGTCATGGGTCAGTTTCTCCAAAAGACTCAGTTCGCGCGTATCCAGACTATGCGGTGTGCTGACAATCGTTCTAGCACCCGTCACTCTCGTCGCGGCCACACGCGTAAAGATTTCGAAGAAACTGTCCTCACAGCTCACACGGACATGCACCGCACGCAGCGGCAGATAACGCCGCACGTTGTCCTGACCGATCAGACGAAAGTGATCATGCTCCCGGCCAAACTCAGCGCTCCACCATTGGTCACAGCTCTCCATGGCCTTCAGGGTGCGCCAATACTGCTCTTCCGGCACACCGCAGGACTCATTCACGATGTTCAAAGCCAGGTGCTCCAGCGCAGGATTTCTCAAAGGTTCATCGCCCGGCCGTGCAGGCACTTCCTGAAATCTCATGAACTGCGAAACATAGTTTGGCCCGCCAGCCTTGAGACCGGGACCAAAGGCACTTTTGCCCATGCCGCCGAAGGGCTGCCTTAAAACGATCGCGCCAGTGGTACCGCGGTTGATGTAAAGATTGCCCGCAAGAATGCCCGCCTTCCATTCGGCCTGTTCGCGATCATCGAGACTCTCCAGACCACTGGTCAGGCCGAACCTCGTTTGATTCACCAAAGCAATGGCCTCGTACAGTTTCTCGAAGCGCATCACGCCAAGCACAGGGCCGAAGAACTCCGTCATATGGGTATAGCTGCCCGGTTGCACGCCCCATTTGATGCCGGGAGACCAGAGACAGTCGTTGCCATCCAGCTTGCACGGCATCAGCGCCCAGAATTCCCCGTCTTCGAGCGTGAGCAATGCATTTTGAAGGTCCCCCGACGGCGACCGGATCAGCGGCCCCATCTTGGTCGGCAGATCCCATGCAGAACCGACAATGAGGCTCTCTGCCGCTTCAACCAGCGAACGTTTGAACTCGGGGTCATCATAGACCTCGGACTCCAGCAGCAGCAGAGATGTGGCGGAGCATTTCTGCCCCGCGTGACTGAAGGCCGAATGCAGCACATTTTTAATCGCAAGATCCCGGTCCGCTATGGCCGTGACGATGGTGGCGTTCTTGCCGCCGGTTTCGGCGCTCAAGGGCAGCTCAGGCTTGGCCCGCAGCATGGCCAGTGCGGTTTCCGTTCCGCCAGTCAGGATGACCGCATTCACCAACGGATGCTGCACCAGCTGCGCTCCTTCATTGCCACCAGAACATGGCACGAACTGCAGCGTCTTTTTCGACACCCCACCGCGCCAGAAACACTGGCACAGTTCCCACGCAGGCAGCACAGCATCAGACGCTGGTTTCAAGACAACCGTATTCCCCGCTGCCAAAGCTGCAGCAATGCCGCCGCATGGAATCGCGATCGGAAAATTCCAGGGTGATACAACGACCACCACCCCTTTGCCGGATGCAGTGACATTCGGCAGCTCAAAAAACGTGCGCGCACTGCCCGCGTAGAACTCGACAAAATCGACCGCCTCGCTCACTTCAGGATCGGATTCGGCCAGTGTCTTGCCGCAGTTTGCCAGCGCCGCGCCCATCAAATCTGCACGTGCCCGGCGCAACTCGCTTGCGACCTGCCGCATGGTTGCCTGCCGTTGCTGTGGAGACAAAGCACGCCAGCCGTCATCGTCCTGCGCAGCACATTCCACCGCCTGCACAATATCCCCGCCATTGGCCAGCCGATAACGACCCACCACAGACCCCGGGCGCGATGGATCGAGGCAGTCGCGCGTGCCGCGAGCATCGATGATCTCCACACCATCAATCACAAGCGGCACGTCGACACAGCGCTTCTCCCACGCGGTCACAATCCCCTGGGCCCATTCCGCATGATGTGGCAACGACCAGTCGGTGTCGGGCTCATTGACGAAGGTGTCAGACAAACTATGAGCCTGTTTCAAATCCCGCCGATCCTGCGTGCGGCGCGGTGCGGCACTCAGTGTGCCAAGGCGTGTGAATGCAGCACGGAAACTCTGCTCCAGTTGGTGCCAGTCTTCGCTGCCGGGCACGAGTTTGAACGTGTGGCGCAGGAAGTTCTCCGGCCCGGTGTTTTCATCAAGCCGCCGGATGAGATAGCCGATGGCGCTGAGGAAGTGCTCCTTGTGGCACACCGGCGCGTAGAGCAGCAGATGCGGAGCCTCCTCGAACAGTGCCCGACGCTGGTGATTGGCCATGCCTTCGAGCATCTCAAACTGCACCCGCTCCATCGCATTGCCAGCCCGTGCCAGAGTGAGCGCATAGGCAACATCGAACAAATTATGCGAGGCGATCCCAAGCTTCACCGCTGCCAGATTTTCGGGGCGAAAGCCTTCGTGCAGCATGCGCTTGTAGTTCGTATCCGTGTCGGCCTTCGTTTCAAAGGGCGCCTGCGGCCAGCCTTTGACCGCCGCTTCAAAGCGTTCCATCTCCATGTTCGCCCCCTTCACAATGCGCATTGTGATCCCCGCACCGCCTTTGGCGACACGCTCACGCGCCCACGCTTGCAGCCGCTCTTGCCAGAGGCAGGAGTCGGGAATATAAGCCTGCAGCACGATGCCCGCGCTCACCTGCTCAAGCCCGCGCCGATCCAGCGTTCGCATGAAAACCTCACACGTGAGGCTGAGATCGCGATACTCCTCCATGTCGAGGTAGATGAACTTCGGCACCTGCGTGCCATCTCGGCGCGTGAATGTGGCGCGTGCGGCGCTGCGATACAGGCGCTCAAGCCGGTCGCTCAGGGTCGCGATTGTGTGCTCGCGCGCGAGCGGTGACATCTGCGAGTACAGCGTGGAGATTTTCACCGAGAACACCTCCGTCTCAGCGTGCTGCATCGCTTCGAGATACAGCGTCAGCCTGCGCTCCGCCTCCGCCTCGCTGAGGATCGCCTCACCCAGAAAATTCACATTCATGCGCACGCCCTGCGCAGTGCGCTGGCGCAGATGCTCCGCCAGTACTTCGGGTTCCGCAGGCAGTATGACATTGGCCGTCTCATGCTGCATGTGCTCCTTCACCATCGGCACCGAGACACCCGGCAGCCAGCCGCCAAACGTCTGAAACCCGCGCAGCAACGCCCGGTCCAGCGGACTGAAAAAACGCGGCACCCCCTGCACATCCAGAATGTGGGTGAACTGGTCCGCCACACGCGCGGCTGATCTGGGTCGGAACGCCTGATCCGTGAGCTGTACCAGCGTGGCTTTGTCCGAAGCGGTCTGCAGCATGCGGTCCAGCTCCGCCTGCTGGCGTCTCTCGGCAGGCGTTTGCAGCTCGGTGGCGCGCAGTTGCAGCCTGCGCGCAAGATCAACCGCAGCATCAATGAGTTCCGCGTTCATGAGAATGACACGTCAGACACCCAGATCCTGTTGCACCGCAGCAAAGGCTTTCACCGCATTTTCCAGATCAGCCCGCGTGTGCGCAGCACTGATCTGCGTGCGGATGCGCGCCTTCCCCTGCGGCACCACCGGATAGCTGAAGCCGATGACGTACACACCCCTCTCCAGCATCGCGTCCGCAAATTTCGCGGCCAATGCTGCATCGCCAAGCATCACGGGCACGATGGGATGCTCGCCGGCCACAATTTGAAATCCCGCAGTGACCATCTGCTCACGGAAGAATCGGGTGTTGGCTTCCAACTGATCACGCAGGCTCGTGGACTGCTTCAGCAGGTCCAGCGCCGCGATGGACGCACCCGCAATGCTCGGGCAGAGCGTATTCGAAAACAGATAGGGCCGCGAACGCTGACGCAGCAGTTCGATGATTTCTCTTCTCCCGCTGGTGTAGCCACCACTCGCACCCCCAAGAGCTTTGCCCAGCGTGCCGGTCAGGATGTCGATGCGCCCCATCACATCACAATGCTCATGCGTGCCCCGGCCTGTTTTGCCCATG
Organism: Prosthecobacter sp. Pr1; assembly: GCF_057652315.1. NCBI lineage: Bacteria > Pseudomonadati > Verrucomicrobiota > Verrucomicrobiia > Verrucomicrobiales > Verrucomicrobiaceae > Prosthecobacter > Prosthecobacter sp. Pr1. The sequence continues at coordinate 159,547 of NZ_JBYFBS010000006.1, forward strand.
AAACCCACGGCGTGAGAATCATCCACCATCACCAGCGCATGGTATTTGTCCGCCAGATCACAGATCTCTTTCAGCGGAGCGATGAAGCCGTCCATCGAGAACACACCGTCGGTGGCGATCAGCTTGAAGCGTGCTCCTTTCTCATCCGCTGCGATCAACTGCGCCTCCAAGTCGGCCATGTCGCAATTTTTGTAGCGATAGCGCTGCGCTTTGCACAACCGCACGCCGTCGATGATGGAGGCATGGTTGAGTTCGTCGCTGATGATCGCGTCCTCCGGCCCGAGGATCGTCTCAAACAGCCCGCCGTTGGCGTCAAAGCAGGAGCCGTAGAGGATCGTGTCCTCCGTTCCGAGAAAGTCTGACAAGGAAGCCTCCAGTTCTTTGTGCACTCCCTGCGTGCCGCAGATGAAGCGCACGCTGGCCAGCCCATAGCCCCAGTGCTCCAGCGCCTCATGCGCCGCCTGCCGCACCTTCGGGTGCTGCGCCAGGCCGAGGTAATTGTTCGCGCACATGTTGAGCACCGCCTTGCCACCATTCGCACGTACCAGCGTGCCCTGCGGTGTGGAGAGCACTCGTTCCCGTTTGTAGGTGCCCGCAGCGCGGATGGCCTCAAGCTGCGTTGTGAGATGCGTGGAGAAGGTTGGATTCATGGCTGCCGATATACTGGACACATGTCCTGTATTTTGGCAACATGGATTTTCCGGTGGTAATCAAACCATTTTAGACAGCAGTCGAAAGTTCAGAACTCCTTCACAGACCACGCGGCTTCTCCGAATGAGCTGCTTCATCTTCAAAAAGCCTTCATCACCAGTTCGCGAAAGGCCCGGACATGCGCAGGCTCGAACCGGCCCTTGCGCTGCACCAGAAAGACCTCCTCATGGCCAAACAACGAAGCAACTTCACGCACGACGACCTCAGCCTCCCCAGCCCCTCGTTTCGGTGGCTTCACGCTCGCCGCGCTGGTGCCAATGGCAATGCCAAACCCAATCGCCACATAATTCATCAGCAGGGCACGGTTCGTGGCTGTAACCGTCACGTTCATGCGTTCCGCCAGGCCTGCCTGGGCAAACACCTGCCGAATCTGCCGGTGAGAGCTGCTTTCCTCCGGTGCCAGCACCAAGGGCTGGCTGATGATGTTGGCGAGTGTCAGCTGCCTCGCGCGAGTCAGCGCATGATTCGCCGGACACATGAGATAAAAGGCATAACGCGCCAGCGCCTGATACTGAAACTGCGGCATCACTTCGTCACCAGTGGCCATCCCCATGATCGCCAGATCCGCTTCATCCTGCTCGATTACCTGTCTGGCCATGTAGGAGGGCCGGTCAAGCAGCACGAGCTTCACCGTTGGGTGATTCTGACGGTACAGAATGATCGGCCGTCGCAGCGCACCGGTGAGCATGGCAGACGGAGCCACCACCGTCAGCGTGCGGGCGGCCGAGCTTCGCTGGTCTTCAAACATCGCCCGCAGGCCGTCAAAGGATTCGACCAAGGGCGCAGCCAGATCCACCAACGCACGGCCATCGTCTGTGAGCGAAACCTTGGAGCCTTCCGCCACGACAAACTGCACGCCGTATTCATCCTCCAACGCGCGAATCTGCTGCCACACAGATGGCACGGCCAGATTCATGGCCGCTGCTGTCGCCGCAAAGCTGCCCTGCCGCGACAGCTCCACCAGCGCGCGAATCTGCCTGAAGCGCACTTCCTTGAAGTAACGGCGCGCAGGAGAGTCGGCCGTCGTGCCGATTCTTTGAGGGGCGTTAGGTTTGGCTTTCATCGTTAGGTCTTTCCTAACGAATATCGCAGAAGATAGCAAGAGCCGTAAATCTATGCGGACCAGTCAAGCACCACCTTGCCACAGTTGCCGGACTCCATGGCGGCAAAGCCCTTTTCGAATTCAGTGTAGTGGAATCGATGAGTGATGACCGGCTTGATGTTGAGACCGCTTTCAAGCATCACGCTCATCTGATACCAGGTCTCATACATCTCGCGGCCATAGATGCCATGGATGGTGAGCATGTTAAAGATCACCTTGTTCCAGTCGATGGCGATCTGCTCGCTCGGAATGCCGAGCATGGCGATCTTGCCGCCGTGGCACATGTTGTCGATCATGCTGCGGAAGGCGGCAGCGTTCCCGCTCATTTCGAGGCCGACATCAAAGCCCTCCTTCATGCCTAGCTGCTTCTGCACATCCTCGATCTTCTCAGTCGAGACATTCACCGCACGCGTCGCACCCATCTCACGCGCCAGGTTGAGGCGGTACTCGTTCACATCCGTGATGACGACGTGTCGCGCCCCCGCATGTTTCACAACCGGTATCGCCATGATGCCGATGGGACCGGCCCCCGTGATGAGCACATCCTCGCCGAGACATTCAAACGCCAGCGCCGTGTGCACGGCATTGCCGAACGGGTCAAAGATGCTCGCGACTTCCTCATCCACTCCCTCGCGGTGATGCCAGACATTGGTCATCGGCACGCTGATGAACTCGGCAAAGGCCCCAGTGCGGTTCACACCGATGCCGACAGTGTCTTTGCAAAGATGACGCCGGCCCGCGAGGCAGTTGCGGCAGCGACCACACACCACATGCCCCTCGGCGCTGACGATCTCGCCGGGATGGAAATCATTCACGTTCGAGCCGACAGAAACGACCTCCCCCACAAACTCATGCCCCACGACCATCGGTACCGGGATCGTCTTCTGCGCCCAGGCATCCCATTTGTAGATGTGCAGGTCCGTGCCGCAGATGCCCGTTTTGCGGACCTTGATGAGGACATCATTGATGCCGACTTGCGGCTCCGGGACATCCTGGAGCCAGAGACCGCGTTCAGACCGTGCCTTGACGAGTGCTTTCATGGTGGTTGGTTATGTCGATATATTGGACACTCGTCCATTAAATCGGCAACTGATATTTTTTACCTCACGCCAGGATCTGCGGAATCACCTTGCCGAAATCCCGCTCCAGCCGCTTGCGGCCGGGGATTTCCAGGCGATGTGGATCCAGCCCAAGCAGATGCAGGATGGTGGCATGCACATCCGTCACGTAGTGCGGGTGCTCCACCGGGTGGAACCCGAGCTCATCGGTGCCGCCGTGGATCGTGCCGCCTTTGATGCCGCCGCCGGCCATCCACACGCTGAAGCCATACGGATGATGATCACGGCCATCACTGCCTTGGGAGCCTGGCGTGCGGCCGAATTCGGTGGCAAAGACGACGAGCGTGTCATCCAGCATGCCGCGCTGCTTGAGATCCTTGAGCAGACCGGAGATGGGCTTGTCCACCTGCTGCGCGAGGCTGGAGTGGTTCTTCTTCAGCCCGGAATGCGAGTCCCACGCACCCGCCGCCCCATCGCCATGCTGAAGCTGGATGAAACGCACGCCACGCTCAGCGAGACGACGCGCCACGATGAGCTGCCGGGCAAACGGTTCCGCCACCTTGTCATCCATGCCGTAGAGTTTTTTCGTCTCCGCGCTCTCAGCATCGAGGTTCATCGTCTCCGGCACGGCGGTCTGCATGTTGTAGGCCAGCTGGTAGCTCTTCATGCGCGCAGCTAGCGTCTTGTCTCCAGGATACTGCTCCGCATTCAATCCATTGAGCCGGTGGATGAGATCAAACTGGGCTTCCTGCTGCTGCCTGCCGATCTGAAACTCCGGCGCGGCATAGGTGAGGGGATTCTTCGGGTCCACCTTCAAGTTCACCGCGTCATAGGCAGGGCCAAGATAGTGGCCGTCCCGCACATCAAAAAAACGCGGCCCCATGTTGATGAAGGAAGGCAGATTGTCCGTCATGGAGCCCAGGCCATAGGTCACCCAGGCGCCGAGCGTCGGCACCCGTGGCTCCAGCATGTGCCTTCCGCTGTGGAACTGCACCTGCGCCCCGTGGTTGTCATCCGTCGTCCACATGCTGCGGATAAAGGAGATCTCGTCCGCGCATGAGCCAATGTTCGGAAACCAGTCGCTGATCTCCACCCCACACTGCCCATAGCGCTTATAGCCCGTTTGCAGCGGATAAATGACATTGCGCTGCTGGCCGTTTGCATCGTTCACCACCACCACGCGCACCTTCTTGAGCTTCTCGGGATTCTGCACGTCCTTGTAAGGCGTCTCGCCAATGGACTTGCCCGCATACTTCGTGAGCATCGGCTTGGGGTCAAAGCTCTCCATGTGGCTCACCCCACCGCGCATGAAGAGCCAGATCACACGCTTGGCCCGCTGGGGAATCATCGGCAGACCATCGGGCGGCAGCCATGCTTCCTCTCCTCGCAGCATGGACGCCATGGCAATGCTGCCGAGTCCACCGAGGATGTCGCGGCGCAGGAAAGGCGTGGGTGGAAGGCGCGGTATCATCGCAGGGTGACGAAGTCGTTGTGGTTGATGAGAGCCTGGAGAAACAAACTGCGGTCCTCGTTCAAGGCATGGAATCCTTCGAGGCTGGCCTGTCGCTCCGCCTCCAGCGGCAGGCGGCCCAGGATTGCAAGGAACGCCTGATCGATAAATGTGGGCGCATCGAGCTTGGTCATCGACGCAGCCAGCGCATTCGCACACTCACGGCTGAGCCCGCTGTTCGTCAGCGCCAGCGCCTGCTGCGGCACCACACTTTCATTGCGGCGGTAGCACTCCAGCACGTTGCTGTTGTCAAAGACCGCCAGGAACCGATGCTCCACATCGGCATTCTGGATGAAATACAATGAGCGCCGCAGACTGGTCTCCGCTTTGGCGGGGTCCAGACTCGGACCGCCCTGAGTAAGATCCAGTCGGCCGGAGAGGTGCAGCAGGCTATCGCGCACGAGCTGGCTTTCCATGCGGCGCGGATTCATGCGCCACAGAAAGTGATTGTCAGGATCTGCGGCAAGGGTTTGGGGATCAGCACCCGCATTGGAGGAACTGCGCCGATACAAATCCGACAGCACCAAGGTGCGATGCAGCCACTTCATGCTCCAGCCATTCTCCATGAAGCCCGTCGTCAGACTGTCGAGCACATCCTGGTGCAGCGGCGCTAAGGAACGGCGGCCAAAGTCGCCCACATCTGCAACCAACGGAACGCCAAAATGCCGCGCCCACACATGATTCAACAGCACCCGCGCGGTGAGCGGATTACGCTTGTCGGCGATCCATTGGGCCAGCGCCAGTCTGCGGCCCGTGCTGGTTTCGGGATAAGTTTGCACCTTGGCATTGCCATTCTCTCCGGGGCCTTCCTGCGCTTTGAAACTCGCAGTCAGCGAAGTGTATGTGTCGCCCGGCGCGGACACCTTCGTTCTGGCTTTCTCCAGCGCCTCCCGCGCCGTCTTGATCTTCTTCTCAGCATCCTTGGCCGTGGGCGCGGCCTCTGCCTTGGCGAGATCATCCGCCGCCTTGGCTTCGCCATAACGCGCCTCGGCCAGCGCCGCCACTTGCGCAGTGGGTTTGTCACCCTTGGCAAGGTCAGCGGCATGCACCGCCTTAATCATGGCGAGACGAAGTCCCGCCAGCTTCACCGCTCCTGCATCCCCAGACTTCTGCGCCTGGGCCAGCTGCTGATCCGCCGCTGCAAGATGATCCTTCAGCACAAACGGCAGCAGCACCGGTCTGGACGAGGAAGGTGGCAGCTTCACAGCCTTGGCCTCATATGAGGCAAACTCCAGCACGCGCGGAACACCTGGCGGCATAGGCCGAGACTTGTCCTCGTTTTTTTCATCGCCGCGCACATGGCGGTAGGTCAGCTGATCGAGATGCAGATCAAACACACGCGGCAGGCCGTTCTTCTCGAAATCAGATTCCCCTTCCCAAGGATCAAGCCTCACATGCAAAGGCTCGAAGATGGCACGCATGCGGTAGTAGTCCGCCTGCTCGATGGGATCATACTTGTGGTCGTGGCACTTCACGCACTGCATCGTCAGACCGAGGAAAGCGCGGCAGGTATGCTCAATGGTCTCATCCAGCCAGGTGGTGCGGTTGAAGAGAAAGTAGCTACGGGCCAGGAAACCTGTGGCACGCAGATTAGAGCGATCTTCCGGCGCAAGTTCGTCAGCAGCCAGCATCTGCACAATCATCTGGTCGTACCCCTTGTCGGCATTGAGCGATTCCACAACCCAGTCGCGCCAGTGCCAAAGGTGCTTCTGACTGTGGCGGAGCTGGGCGCCGAGACCGTACCAGTCGCAGTAGCGCCAGATGTCCATGAAGTGACGCGCCCAGCGCTCGCCATATTGAGGCGTGGCCAGAAGCTGATCCACCAGCCGCAATCGCGCAGGGGCCGAAGTATCCTTCAAAAAGGAATGAATCTGCGCGGGCGTGGGAGGCAGACCGATGAGATCCAGATAAACGCGGCGCAGCCAGAGCTCCGGCGCGACCTCCGGCTGCGGCTTCAATCCTTTCGCGGCGAGGCGGGCGGCCAGCAGCGCATCCATGGAATGGCCGGAAGAATGGGGCGGCTGGTAGGCCCAGTGCGCACGCGGGTCATCCTCGGGCTTTTCCTGCGCGGGAGCCGGAGCACCAGCGGAAACCCAGGCCTGCAGTTTGGCCACCTGCTCTGCTGTGAACATGGAACCCTCACCCTCCGGCGGCATGCGGTCATCTTTGTCAGCAGTCGTCACGCGCTCCAGCAGCAGTCCAGGATCACCTGATAAAATATTGCCATTGTCACCGCCCTTGCTCATGGCCGTGGCGGTGTCCAGCCTCAGCCCTGCTTTCTGCTTCAAAGCCCCATGGCAGGCATAGCAGCGCTCCTTGAGCAGCGGCTTGATCTCCTTTTCATAGTCCACCGCCAGCACCGCAGTGGGCAGAAGTGCCAATACGCCGCTGCTCAAGGCGCGGGCAAGGACACGACAAAATACGGCAGGGTGAAAAGACATGGGCACAGGCAACTACGTCACTGAAGCCGCGACTCTTTTGCACTTCTACCCACTGCGACCGCCGGGTTCGCAGCAGGACCTTATTTTTGATGTCCAAAAACATCCTTCCCAAGCCTCGATGTGCCTGCCATCCTCCTCTATTCCATGCGCTCCCTGATCCGAATTCTTCCCGCCCTCGCCATCACCTTGACATCAGCCTTTGCCGGCGACGCCACCGTCATCGAAAAGACACCCGGCCTTGTCGGCTTCTGGACCTTTGGTGAGGAGGCGGGCCAGAAACGTGCCTCGCAAGGCACGCCGGAAAAACACCCGCTCAGCGAAGTGAACGGTCCGATCAAACGCGCAACCGGCGGGCCATTCTCCGGTTACTCAGCAGATCTGAACGGGCATCAGTATTTTGAAATCAAGCATGCCGAGACGGGTGATTTAAACATTTCAGGCAAGGACGCGCAGGTGACACTCTTCGCCGTCGCGCGCATCGTCGATCTCAAAAAGAGCCGCACCATCGCCGGCATGTGGAGCGAGGGCAAAGGCGCCAACGATGACACCGGCACACGGCAGTACGCGCTGCTCATGAACATGCCCACCTATGGCGGCCCGCGCAATCTCGTGCCCCACATCAGCAGCGAAGGCGGCGTGACGATGCGTGCCGACGGCACCAAGTTCCCCTGGTGCGCCGACTATGCAGCCACGAAGCTCGAAGTTCCCGAAGAGCAGTGGTGCACACTGGCCTTCACCTACGACTCGAAATACATCCGTGCCTACATCAACGGCGTGCTCGACGTGCGCACGCTTGAGGCCGTGAAAGACAAGCGCAACGATCCCTACTTCATCAAGGAAGGCCCTGACGGCAAAGATCGCGGCATGAACCCCTACTACCATGGTCGCGGCATCTACAAATACGATCCCGCTTTGCATGCACAAACCAAGATCGCCCCGTCCGACTTCACCGTCGGCGCACGCATGGCCGTCGGCTCGATGACCGGAGAGGCCACGATCGGCAAATTCGGCGGCCTCGCAGTGTTCAACCGCGCCCTGAGCGATGCCGAGATGCAGAAGCTGCATCAAGCCGCAGACGTCGGATCGATTCAGCCCTGAGCGCGATGACTTGGCTCTTCTCAATCCACCTCGCGGTCACCTGGATGCTAGTCGGCCTGATCTGGGTTGTGCAGATCCTCGTCTACCCGCAGTTCCGCCGTGTGGCCCCGGCAGAGTTTCGAGACTACCATTTCGCCCACTGCTTCCGCATCGGCCTCATCGTCGCGCCTCTGCTGTTCGTGGAGGCCGCCACCGCCGCATGGCTTCTTTATGAAGGGCGGCAGGCGCAGCTATTCATCATCAGCACAGGCCTTATCCCCATCATCTGGCTCACCACGGCGGTGTTTCAGGCCCCCTTTCACACCCGGCTCGGGCGCGGTTTCGATGCCCCTCTCATCCAGCGGCTCATTCTCACCAATTGGATCCGCACGCTCGCATGGACAGCGCGCGGCATTCTTGTTAGCCTCACGCTTCTATGAGCAAACACCTGCTTCTCTCCCTGCTTGTTTTCAGCACCCAGCTCTGCGCCCAGACCACACTGCAGCTCGCGCCACCCACCGCAAAGCGCAGCCCAAGCGGCATCGTGACCCTCGAAACCACAACCCCGAACACCACGATCCTCTACACACTCGATGGGGCGGATCCCACGGAGAAATCGAATCCCTACCTCGCTCCCATCGACCTGATCCGCGGTGGCACCGTGAAAGCCCGCACCTTTTCCAAAGATCGGAAGACCATGAGTGAAGCCACCGAACAAGTATTTCGCCCTGTGCCAAGCTTTGTCGTTCCCGTGCCGAGCACCGTCGTGGCCACCACCCAAGACCGTAGCTGGCCCAGCTACGACTGGGCCAAACGCCACGAACTCACAAGTGCCGCAGTTAAAAAAGCCAAGCCGCAAATCCTCTTCATTGGCGACTCCATCACGCACTTCTTCGGCGGTGAACAGTTCGACAGCTACACCATGCGCGGTCAACAGACCTGGGGCGAATTTTATGCACCTCGCAACGCCGGCAACCTCGGCTTCGGCTGGGACAAGACAGAAAACGTCATCTGGCGCCTCCAGCATAGTGCCATCGACGGCATTGCACCCAAACTCGTCGTCATCATGATCGGCACAAACAACACGGGCACCTGTTCCGCATCCGACATCGCAATCGGCATCGAGTCCATCGTGCTGGAGTTCAATCAGCGTTTGCCACAGTCCAAAATCCTCCTTCTGGGTATCTTCCCTCGCGGCGAAAAGCCCAACCCGCAGCGCGAGAAGATCGCCGAAATCAACGGCATCATCGCCAAGCTCAACGGCACCCACAACGTCACCTTCCTCGACATCGGCCCGAAGTTCCTCACGCCTGAAGGTTTGATCACGAAAGACATCATGCCCGACTTCCTCCACCCCAACGAAAAAGGCTACCGCATCTGGGCAGAGGCCATTGAGCCCACGGTCAAGCAGCTGATGGGCGAGACCAAATAGGCACAAAAAAGCAGGGGACCTCAGTCCCCTGCTTCTCAAAAAGATCGTCTACCTTACTTGGCAGCCTTCCAGTTGCGCACAAAGTCCATGCACTGGGTGATCTCAGGCACGCTGGTCTCCCAGTTGTGCTCATATTCGCAGTGAAGGGGGCCGGGATAGCCTTGGGCGGTGTATTCAGCAAGGATGGCGGGGATGTCGCTCTTGCCGGTGCCAAAAGGAAGATCATGAGCTTTGACGTCACCGAAGGCCGTGAGGTCCTTCATGTGGCTGTCAAAGATGCGGCCCTTGAGGATCTTGATGCAATCCACGGGGTTCAGCCCGCTGCGCACCCAGTGGCCCACGTCTGCGCAGGAGCCCATGCGAGGGTCGCGGTTTTTGACGAGATCGAGCACGTAGTTCGGGTCCCAGAACATGTAGGCGCGGTCCAGCGGGCGCTTCGGATGGTTGTGAATGGCCATCTTGATGTCGAATTCCTTCACAAGCGCTTCGATCTTGTCGAGCGCGGTCACATCAGGCTCCGTGACGATCACGCCAATGCCCAGCTTCTTGCAGAACTCAAAAATCTTGCGGTTGGAAACGTCATCCTGGCCAAGCTTGACCACACCGTAGCCGACAGCGGTGAGCCCCTTGGCTTCGAGGTGCTTCATGACCTCGTCGATCATTTCCGGCGTGGCATTGTGGTCCCACTTCGCATCCGGCTTGGCAGTTGAAAATTTCTGACCAGGGTAGAATTCGATGGTCTTGCCACCGCTCTGCGCGGTCTTGTCGATGGCTTCAAACACATTGTACATGCGGAAGCTGTAGGCCTGGCAGCCTGCGAAAAACTGGCCGACTTTGGCGGCTTCAGGGATCGTGGCCGCAAAGGATGCGGTGGCGAGGAGGAGTGAGAGAAGGATGTGCTTCATGGATGGATGGAAGCGGGGATTTTGGCGAGTTCTCGGAGAAATGGAAGAACTGAGAATGGAAAAGGGCACCGTGGAGCAGCGTTGTGGAGAGATGCTGAAACACTCCTTCCTGTTTTTCATTTCTGCCACGGCTGCCCTGGCCCAACTGCCCACAGCGAAACCCATACCGCGCGTGCAGGCCGTTCCTATGCCGCATCACATCACCTCGTTTCAGCTCGAAGGCCGGGAGCTGACCGCCATGCATTTCGATCCGCAGGACATGCGCCCATTCTGGCACCCCATCCGGGCCTCCAAAGACGTCAGCCTCACCCGCATGGGGCATCCGCATGACCCGCTGACTCATTCCCACCACAACAGCGTGTGGGTGACGCACAACATGGTGAACGACCTCGATTTCTGGGGCGACTACGCCAAAAAGCAGGGCCGCATCATCAATGTGGAGGTCTCGCGTGAAGGCTACGAAGACACCGACGAGTTTGCCTCCATGCGCATGGTGAACCACTGGATCAGCGAAGCAGACAAATCGATACAATTGACCGAGGTGCGCCGCACGGAGATCCGCCCCATCGACGGTGCCAAAAGCTGGTTCATGATCATCGACCTGGAGTTCTCACCCCCGAAGGGCAAGACGGCAACCTTTGGCGCCACCGGCTTCGGGCTGGTGGCGGTGCGAATGGCGAAGAGCATCGGCGTGCACGACGGCGGCGGCCGCATCCTGAACTCCGAAGGGCAGCTCAATGAGGAAGCCGTCTTCCGCAAACCAGCGCGCTGGTGCGACTACAGCGGGCGCATCACCAACGACGCTGACGGCTTCGGCGGCATCACCTTGATGAATCACCCCATGAATCCGCACAACCCCACCGCCTTCCATGTCCGCAATGACGGCTGGATGGGCTGCTGCCTGAGCCTGGACACCCCGGTGGAGGTCACTGAGGAGAAAAAGCTGCGCGTGCGCTACGCCCTGTGGGTGCATGACGGCGTGGCTTCGCAGGCCGAGAGCGAGGCGCAGTGGCAGAAATTCATCGCCATGCCCGTGGTGGATTTGGCGCTCAAACCGGCCAAGAAGTGAGCATGGCCGAATACCCCGCCGCCTTGGGCGAACTGATCACCTTTTTTGAATCGCTGCCCGAAGGCGAGCGACGGGAGAATTTAATCGACCTCGCGGCTGCTGCGCCCAGCTACGCACCGAAAGCGGGCGAAAAGTTTGATCTGGAGAATGTACGGCACGATGCGGAATGCACGGACACCGTCGGGGTACACGCCCGCCTTGAGCACGGAGACCACGTTCATTTTGCCATCAGCCTGGGGCCCAAGGTGCAGACCCTGACGAAAGCGATGGCCACCATCCTCTGCCGCGGGCTGAATGGATCGACGCTCTCAGAGGTCCTGGCGGTGCCGCAGGATTTTGTGCCTCGCATCGTCGGTGCAGACCTGGTCCGGCTGCGCAGCCAGACCGTGTACTACGTCCTGGGCCGCATGAAACAGGTGGCCCAAGCGCTGCAAAAAGCTGTGAATTAGCCCAGCCTCGTGGTCTGTCCCGTGCGCAGTTCCTCGGGAATCTGGCCCACAAACCGGGGCTGCAGATCAATGGCATCAAAGATCTGGTGAATTTCCATCTGGCTGATGTCTCCGGGCTTGTCGATCTCGAAATAGACCAGGTCATGGCGGGCATCCACCTTGTAGCGGACCTTGGGAAAGTGGTCCATTTGGTTGCGGAGCTGCATCACATTGGACTCAGAACGGAGGCCGGGCGCGTAGATTTCGACTTCGATCATGGGTGGTATGCAGCGGTTCTACCGGAATTGCCCTCCGGAGCCAAGCAAAACCTGCCAGTTGTACACAGACAGGATTCCAGTTTGACAGGCGGGGGGTGTCGTCCTATTCTCGTCGCCCCTTTCCCCCGCTCCTTTTATGGCCAACATCCGCTCCGCAGAAAAAGACATCCGCAAAACGACGGTCCGCACCGCTCACAACCAGACGGTGAAGAGCCGCATCCGCACCCTGCGCAAGAAGGTGGTCGCCGCTATTGAGAAGAAGGACGCAGCCGCAGCCGCAGCCTCCCTCAGCGAATTCGCTTCCGCCGCCGACAAGGCCGCCAAGACCAACGTTCTCAAGAAGAACACCTCCTCCCGTCTGAAGAGCCGCCTCGCCGTCAAGGTCAGCGCCCTGACGAAGTAAGCGGTCCGTTTCAAAACCTGTTTCCAAACGGCATCTCGCAAGAGGTGCCGTTTTTTGTTTGTCCTACGAGGCAAGGCCAGCAAAGATCGCAACCCCATGATCACCCGCCACAAAATCGCCCCCAACGGCCCTGAGTTCTCACGCCTCGTTTACGGCACCTGGCGCATCCTCGATGAGGCCGACCCGGCCAATTGCACCCCGCAGGCGCTTCTTAGCCGCTTCAAGGCATGTGCAGACATGGGCATCACCACACTCGACACGGCAGAAATTTATGGCGTTTATAAGGTCGAGGAAGCCATCGGCGGCGCGCTCAAGCTCGACCCCGCTTTCCGCAGCAAGATCGAGATCGTCACCAAATGTGGCATCTACATCCCCTGCGAGTTTCATCCCGACCGCAAAGTCGCCCACTACAACGTCACGGCCGCCCGCATCATCAAAAGCGCTGAAAAATCGCTGCGCTTCATGGGCATTGATGAAATCGACCTGCTGCTCGTGCACCGCCCAGACTGGCTGACCAGCGCCGACGAAACCGCCGAGGGCCTGAACAAGCTGCTCAAAGACGGCAAAATCCGCAGCGCCGGCGTCTCGAATTACAATGTGCACCAGTTCGATCTGCTGAACTCGCGCATGGATCAGCCGCTGGTGACGAATCAGGTCGAGTTCAGCCTGCTGCACATGGACCCGATCTATGACGGCACTGCGGATCAATGCCAGCGCCACCGCATCCTGCCCATGGCCTGGTCCCCCCTGGCCAAAGGTGCCCTGATGGAGAAAACAGACCCTGCCGCCGTCCGTCTCCATGCCAAAGCCGCCGAGCTCTCCGCCAAATACGGCGGCGCCACGCTCGACCAACTCGCTTACGCCTGGATCATGGCTCATCCTTCCTGCCCGCTGCCGATCATCGGCACCAATAAGCTGGAACGTATCCAGGCCGTGGTGAAAGCGGCGGACATCAAGCTGGAGCGCGAAGACTGGTACGGCCTCTGGGAGGCTGCCAAAGGTCACGGCGTGCCGTGAGGCCCGCTCAGCGCGGTCATTCTTGCACTTGCGGGATTACGAGCTGGTTGTGGTGGATCAGGTTCACCTGCCAGTTCCATGGCCAGCGGCCGGGATTGCTCCAGTGAAAAGTCCACGGCTCAGTAAACTGGTTCACATACCCCACGATCATGTGGCTGTATCCCACGCCATTGCGTTCGAGGCGGATCATCGTGGTCACCATCCCCTGCCCTTTCGTCGCTTTGAGGGTGGTTTGCTCCGTCTTCAAGATCAGCGTGAAGAAGCCGCTCAGATATTTGCGCCCGTCCAGAATCGCCGTGTCGTGATTGTGGCCAAAGGCATCCGTGTAGTTGGGAGCCATCAACCTCTCCAGTTTCTTCCAGTCACGATCTTCAACCGCCTCGATCAAATTCGCCTGCGCGGCACGCACCTGCTCCTCCGGGGAACGCCCAAAAACCCACCATGCCAGCCAGAGGCCCTCGATCAAAAACAGAACCAGCAGGACGCGAAGGATGATCTTTTTCATGTCAAAAAAGGGCCAGTTGTCCGGTGGAATCCGATGAAGCCGCCACGCAAAAGCTCACACCGCTGCTGCGGCGGCGCACGACTTCGATGGTCGGCGTGGGCTTGTGGCGTTCGGCACACACCACCCGCGCCTCAGGGGCTCCGGCGGCATCCAGCGCCTGCCTGATGTACCGGGAGGCCGTGGCGGGGTCATTGCAGTCATCGCTCAAATGCCCCAGCACCACGTGACTCAGCCCCGGATGCGCGATTTCACGGACGAGTTCAGCGGCCTGATCGTTCGAAAGATGGCCATGGCGCGAGCTGATGCGCTGCTTCGTGGACCAAGGACGCTTGGTGTCATTTTCCAGCAGCTGGGTGTCGTAATTGGCCTCAATGAAGAGGCTGTCGGAATTCCTGAGGCGGTCCTTGATCAGATTCGTCACGAATCCCACGTCGCTGAGCACCCCCAGGCGGGATTCCTCATCGGAAATCACAAAACCGACCGGATCCACCGCATCATGCGGCACCGGAAAAGACTCGATCCGCAGGTCCTGAAACTCAAAAGCCGCCCCCGTCGTCATGAGCCGCCAGATGGGAGGTTTGCGAAATCCAAGGCTCCCAGCCAGGGTTTCCTGGGTCAGGGCGGTGCAAAACAGGGGAACCTGGCGCTTGCGGCTCAAAACCTCAATTCCCCCCGTGTGATCCTGGTGCTCATGCGTCAGCAGGATGCCGTCCAGCATGTCGAGGGAGAAGCCGCAGGCGTCCAGCCGCAAGCAGATTTGCTTGGCGCTCAATCCGGCATCGAGAAGCAAAGTGGTGCGTTCTGTCGAAATAACAGCGCAGTTCCCCGAACTGCCGCTGCCAAGAATTGTTAATCTCACCATGCTCTGTTTTTAGCGGCTGGCCTCGTCAGATGCAAGGCGGATGAGCCTCGCATGGAGGTGAAGCCCCCCCGGATTGCTTCGGAGATTTAAAATAGGTGCCATCTTGGCCGATAGAATGCTGGTTGATTTACTCCCTTGCATGGCCTAAATGCCGACCCCCTTTTGACGCAAAAATGAGAAACCACGGACTCCCCCCGAAACAAGGCCTATATGATCCGCAATTCGAGCACGACGCCTGCGGCGTCGGGTTCATTTGTCAGATGAAGGGAAAACGTTCTCACTCCATCGTACAGCAAGGGCTGACCATTCTGATCAACCTGGACCATCGCGGAGCGGTGGGCAGTGAAAAGAACACGGGAGACGGTGCCGGCATCCTGATGCAGGTGCCTGACAAATTCCTGCGCAAGGTGGCTGCCAAGGAGGGTTTCACCCTGCCGGCTGAAGGTCAATACGGCGTCGCCATGGCCTACTGCTCACCCGATGCAGCTGAGCGCGCCGCTGCGGCACGCGCCTTTGAAAAAGTGGCCGAGGAAGAAGGTCAGAAAGTGCTCGGCTGGCGCGATGTGCCGGTGGACAATTCCATGATCGGCCTCTCGGCGAAGGCCAGCGAGCCCTTCATGCGCATGGCCTTCGTGCAGCGCGGAGAAAACTGCCCGGATCAGCAGACCTTTGAGCGCAAGCTCTACATCATCCGCAAGCGCGCGGTGACCGCGATCCGCACCGCAGAGACTGACAGCTTCTGGTACTGCTCCAGCCTGTCCTCCCGCACTCTGGTGTACAAAGGCATGCTCATGCCCGAGCAGGTCGGAAAGTATTTCCTCGACCTGCAGGATCCGGACATGGAGTCCGCTCTGGCGCTGGTGCACTCCCGTTTCTCGACCAACACCTTTCCAAGCTGGGAGCGCTCGCATCCCTATCGCTACATCGCCCACAACGGCGAAATCAACACGCTGCGTGGCAACATCAGCTGGATGAAGGCACGTCAGTCCCTGCTGGCCAGCCCGCTGTTCCCGGACGTCAAAAAGCTCTTCCCCATCGTCAACGAAAGCGGCTCCGACTCCGCCATGTTCGACAACGTGCTCGAACTCCTCGTCATGGGCGGCCGCTCGTTGCCGCATGCCATGATGATGATGATTCCTGAGCCCTGGAGCGGCCATGAGTCCATGGATGACCAGCGCAAGGCCTTCTACGAATATCATTCCTGCTTGATGGAACCTTGGGACGGCCCGGCTTCCGTGGCATTCACGGATGGCACCATGATGGGCGCCACCCTGGACCGCAACGGCCTCCGCCCCTCCCGCTACTACGTCACCAAGGACGACCTCGTCATCATGGCTTCCGAAGCCGGTGTCCTGCCCATCGCTCCTGAAAATGTGAAGCTCAAAGGCCGTCTGCAGCCTGGCAAGATGTTCATCGTGAACATGGAAGAAGGCCGCATCGTCCCCGACGACGAAATCAAGGCAAAGATCGCCGCTGAGAAGCCCTACCGCGAGTGGCTGGACAAGCACCTCGTACACCTCGCTGACATCAAGGACGGTGAGCCAGTGGCCCCGCCTGATCACGAAACCATGCTGCAGCGCCAGCAGGCCTTCGGTTACAGCTTTGAAGACCTTCGCAAGCTCATGGTTCCCATGGGCAGAGAGGGCGTGGAAGCCATCGGCTCCATGGGCACCGACATCCCTCTGGCCGTGCTCTCGAACAAATCGAAGCTGCTCTACGATTACTTCAAACAGCTCTTCGCCCAGGTCACCAACCCGCCGATCGACTGTATCCGCGAGGAAATCGTCACTTCGCCGATCACCACCATCGGTGCGGAAGGCAATCTGCTCGATCCGACGCCTGAGAGCTGCCACCTGATTGAGCTCAAGACACCGATCCTCAGCAATGAAGATCTGGCCAAGCTCAAGAGCGTGGCCCAGGGCCAGTTCAAAGCCGCCACCATCAACATCCTGTTTGATCCCAAAGAGGGTGCTGTCGGTCTGGAGAAGGCCATGGCCAAAATCTGCGCCAAAGCAGATGAACTGGTCACCCAAGGGTGGAACATCCTCATCCTTTCCGATCGTGGCGTCTGTGCTGACAAGGCTGCCATCCCGGCACTCCTCGCCGTCGGCGGCCTGCATCATCACCTCATCCGCAAAGGCACCCGCACCCAGTGCGATCTCGTCTTGGAATCCGGCGAACCCCGCGAAGTTCACCACTTCTGCACGCTCATCGGGTACGGCTGCGGTGCCATCAATCCTTACCTCGCCTTCGAAACTCTCGATGACATGATCCGTCAGGGTCTCCTCGTCAAAGTGGACCACAAGACGGCGGTGTACAATTTCATCAAGGCCGCCACCAAGGGCGTCATCAAGGTCGCCTCGAAGATCGGCATCTCCACGATGCAGAGCTATCGCGGTGCGCAGATCTTTGAAGCCGTTGGTCTCAGCCAGAGCGTGGTCGATAAATACTTCACCTGGACCGCCACCCGCATTGAAGGCAGCGACATCAAGGTCATCGCGGAAGAAGCCGTCCAGCGCCATCTGCGCGGCTTCCCAGAGCGCGATTCCCAGGTCCACGCCCTCGACGTCGGTGGTGATTACCAGTGGCGCAAAGACGGCGAGGCGCATCTCTTCAATCCGCTCACCATCCACACCCTGCAGAAGGCTGTGCGCACCGGCAGCTACGAGACTTTCCAGCAGTACACCGCCCTGGTGAACACGCAGGTGAAGCAGTTCTACACCCTGCGCGGCCTGCTGGACTTCAAGCCACGCAAAGCGGTGCCGATCGAAGAAGTCGAATCCGTCGAGTCCATCATGAAGCGCTTCAAGACGGGCGCGATGAGCTACGGCTCCATCTCCAGCGAAGCGCACGAGGCGCTCGCCATCGCCATGAACCGTGTCGGCGGCAAGTCGAACACCGGCGAGGGCGGCGAAGATGAGGCACGTTACACCTGGACCAACGAGAAGGGTGACTCGAAGAACAGCGCCATCAAGCAGGTGGCTTCCGGTCGTTTCGGCGTCACCAGCCTCTACCTGTCCCAGGCACGCGAAATCCAGATCAAGATGGCCCAGGGCGCCAAGCCCGGTGAAGGCGGCCAGCTTCCTGGCTCGAAAGTCTATCCTTGGATCGCCAAGGTGCGTGGTTCCACTCCGGGTGTCGGCCTCATCTCGCCGCCTCCGCATCACGACATCTACTCCATCGAGGATCTGGCCCAGCTCATCCACGATTTGAAGAATGCGAACCGCGCAGCCCGCGTCAGCGTGAAGCTCGTCTCCGAAGTCGGCGTCGGCACCATCGCCGCCGGCGTGGCCAAGGCTCACTCCGACGTCGTTCTCATCTCCGGTTTCGACGGCGGCACCGGTGCCTCCCCGCAGACCTCCGTGAAACACGCCGGCCTGCCATGGGAACTCGGCCTCGCCGAAACCCATCAGACCCTCGTCCTCAACAATCTGCGCAGCCGCATCGTCGTCGAGGCGGATGGCCAGATGAAAACCGGTCGTGACGTCATCATCGCCGCACTGCTCGGCGCTGAGGAGTTCGGCTTCGCCACCGCTCCGCTCGTCACCCTGGGCTGCATCATGATGCGCGTCTGCCATCTGAACACCTGCCCTGTCGGTGTCGCCACCCAGGATCCGCAACTGCGTGCCAAGTTCAGCGGCGATCCCGAGCATGCCGCCAACTTCATGCGCTTCATCGCCATGGAAGTGCGTGAGCTTATGGCCAAGCTTGGCTTCCGCACGCTGCAGGAAATGGTGGGCCGCACGGAAGTGCTCGAAGCCCGCGACGCCATCGATCACTGGAAAGCTCGCGGCATCGACCTGTCCAACCTGCTTTATCAGCCGGACGTCGGCCCCGAAGTCGGACGCTTCTGCACCGAAGTGCAGGATCACGGCATCGACCGCTCGCTCGACATCACCACGCTTCTCGACCTGTGCAAACCGGCCATCGAGAAGGGTGAAAAAGTCACCGCCACCGTCGCCATCCGCAACGTCAACCGCACCGTCGGCACGATCCTCGGCAACGAGATCACCAAGCGCCACTGGCACGGTCTGCCGGACGACACCGTGCACATCAAGTTCAACGGTACCGCCGGTCAGAGCTTCGGCGCCTTTGTTCCCAAAGGTGTCACCCTCGAACTCGAAGGCGACGGCAACGACTACATCGGCAAGGGCCTCAGCGGCGGTCGCATCATCATCTATCCGCCGGAAGGTTCCGACTTTGCCGCCGAAGACAACATCATCGCCGGCAACACCGCGCTCTATGGCGCGACGAGCGGCGAGCTCTTCCTGCGTGGCAGGGCCGGTGAACGCTTCGCAGTGCGCAACTCGGGTGTCGATACTGTCGTCGAAGGCGTGGGTGACCACGGCTGCGAATACATGACCGGCGGTCGCGTGGTCGTGCTCGGCACCACCGGACGCAACTTCGCCGCAGGCATGAGCGGTGGCGAAGCCTACGTTCTCGATGAAGAGGGCGATTTCGCCACCCGCTGCAACACGCAGATGGCCGGCCTCGAAAAACTCGAGGACAAAGCCGAGATCGACAGCCTCTACGAACTCATCAAAAAGCACGCCGACCTCACCAAGAGCCAGAAAGCCTTCAAGGTTCTCGCACTCTGGGAGCAGATGGTGCCCAAGTTTGTCAAAGTGATGCCCAAGGATTACAAGCGGGTGCTCCAGGCCATCAAGAAGGCCAAGGACGACGGCCTCACTGGCGACGACGCCCTCAACGCCGCCTTTGAAGCCAACGCCCGCGACGTCGCCCGTATCGGCGGCAGCTAGCATCGACATCACGCGCCACAAACCAACAGACATCACCTTTTCACAGACAAGAGACCATGGGAAAACCAACCGGCTTCATCGAATTCGAACGCGAACTCCCCGCAGACCGCGACCCGCTTGAGCGTGTCAAAGATTGGAAGGAGTTCCACCTGCACCTGCCAGAGGAGCGCCTGAAGAATCAGGGCGCCCGCTGCATGGACTGCGGCATTCCGTTCTGCCACAGCGGCACCCTCATCAGCGGCATGGCCAGCGGCTGCCCGATCAACAACATCATCCCTGAATGGAACGATCTCGTTTTCCGCGGCCTGTGGAAAGAGGCGCTCGACCGCCTGCACAAGACGAACAACTTCCCGGAATTCACCGGCCGCGTCTGCCCCGCTCCTTGCGAAGGCTCCTGCGTGCTCGGCATTCACGAACCGCCGGTGACGATCAAGAACATCGAAGTCAGCATCATCGACAAAGGCTGGGAAGAAGGCTGGGTGAAACCCGATGTGCCAGACCAGCGCACCGGCAAGAAAGTCGCCATCATCGGCTCCGGTCCTGCCGGACTCAGCGCTGCTGCCCAGCTCAACCGGGCCGGCCATACCGTCACCGTTCTCGAACGTGCTGACCGCCCCGGCGGCCTGCTCATGTATGGCATCCCCAACATGAAGCTCGACAAGAACGAGGTCGTCCTCCGTCGTGTGAAGCTGCTCGAAGACAGCGGTGTCATCTTCAAGTGCAACGTCAACGTTGGCACCGACATCACCGCCGAGCAGCTCCTCAAGGATTTCGACGCCGTCGTCATCTGCACGGGTGCCACCAAACCACGCGATCTGCCGATCCCCGGCCGCGAACTGAAGGGCATCCACTTCGCCATGGACTTCCTCACGGCGAACACCAAGGCCGTGCTCGATCCCTCCGGCAAATACATCACCGCAGACGGCAAGGACGTCGTCATTATCGGTGGCGGTGACACCGGTACCGATTGCGTGGGCACCAGCGTGCGCCACGGCTGCACCACCGTCACCCAGCTCGAAATCATGGCCAAGCCGCCGCTCACCCGCGCTGCGAACAATCCATGGCCCGAATGGCCCAAGACCTACAAGATGGACTACGGTCAGGAAGAAGCCGCCGCCAAGTTCGGCGACGATCCCCGCGTCTATCTCACCACCGCCACCCACTTTGAAGGCGATGCCGATGGCAATGTCAAAGCCGTCCATGTCGTCAACGTCGAGTGGAAGAAGGACGAAAAGGGCAACTTCGGCCCGCAGAAGATCCCAGGAACCGAAAAAGTCCTCCCTGCGCAGCTCGTCCTGCTCGCCATGGGCTTCCTCGGGCCAGAACAGCCTCTTCTCGACGCCCTCAACATCGAGCGCGACGCCCGCAGCAACGTGAAAGCCGAGCACGAGAAATACACCACCAGCATCCCCGGCGTCTTTGCCGCCGGTGACTGCCGCCGTGGCCAGTCCCTTGTCGTCTGGGCCTTCAACGAAGGCCGTGGCGCCGCCCGCGAGTGCGATCGCTTCCTGATGGGTGAGACGGCTCTCCCGTAATCAGCAACCAAGACTGACTCTTTAAAACCCGGGGTTCCCTGAACTCCGGGTTTTTTTGTACCGTTCGGGATTTTTCGAGGAACCTGGGAAATACTTTCACTTCTGATGCCCAGGCAGCCATGTAGGACACCGGCTGACAACCTGTGGGAGCCATCGAACGCTCATTTTAGGTGGCAATTGAGCCAACTTCTGAGCATCCTTCCGGTTCGAGTGTCTCCCTTCCGATGCGTTTTGCCACCCTTCTGACCTTCCTCCTTTGCAGCAGCTCATTGCTGGGGCAGATCGTCGTGGGCGGAAAGCAGTTTGAGCGGTCCCTGACCGAGTCCGGCCCAAAGGGTGAATGGGTGGTGTATGAAAAAGGGGCGCCTCAAAACGATGGCACGCGGCGCTGGCTCACAAAACGCGTGCTGGTTGAGCTGGCTCCCGGTACGCCCGCTGCCTCGCTGGCCCAGGTGGCGGGTGTCACGCAAACCTCGGCGCGCGGCAAATACGCCGTCGTTGAATTCGCCGGGAATGCGGATGCAGCCATCAAGGGAGCTGCCAGCCTGCTTAAAGCACCCGGAGTGCGCTCAGCCGCACCCCTGCTCGCGCACCAGCTGTTTCACCGTTTCGTCCCCAATGACCCATACGTTGCCTACAACGCTGCGAATCCCGGCTACCAGTGGCATTTGAGCAACACCGGCCAGAACGGTGCCGTCGCCGGTTCCGATTTGAATGTGCTGAGCGTCTGGGACAGCTACAAAGGCACGGGGGTGCGCATCGCCATCGTCGATGATGGTCTGGAGGTCGGACACCCTGATCTCGCGCCGAACGTGGATCTCTCCCACAGCTTCGACTTCAACGACAATGATAGCGATCCCTCCCCAGGCGCGACGAACTTCCACGGCACCTCCTGCGCAGGGGTGGCGGCCGCGCGCGGCAACAACGGCATCGGCGGCTCCGGCGTGGCTCCCGAGGCAACGCTGGTGGGCCTGCGTCTGATCGCCGCTCCCACCAGCGACCAGCAGGAGGCGGATGCCTTCGCCTATCAAAAGGATCTCATCGCGGTGAAGAGCAACAGCTGGGGGCCCTATGACGGTGCATTCGGCTCCGGGGGCCCGGACGTCCTCAGCGCGCAGGCGCTGGAGGATGCGGCCACGACGGGTCGCAACGGCAAAGGCACCGTGTTCCTCTGGGCGGCAGGCAATGGCAACGGCAACGGAGACGATTCAAATTATGACGGCTGGGCCAATTCGATCCATGCCATCGCCGTCTCCGCCATGAACGACAAAGGCAGGTCGTCCTTTTACAGCGAACCCGGTGCCAACATTCTTGTCTGCGCTCCCTCCAATGGTGGCAAGGAAGGCATCACCACCACGGACCGAACCGGGACGCTGGGTTACAATGAAGATGGCGGCACGGTCGAGTACCCCGATTTCACCGACCCCAGCTACACCAACACTTTTGGCGGCACGTCGTCGGCCACGCCTGCCGTCGCAGGCGTCGTGGCGCTCATGCTGCAGGCGAATCCGAACCTTTCCACGCGGGATGTGCAGGAGATTCTCGTCCGCAGCGCCACTCAGAATGACGCATTCGATGGCGACTGGATCACCAATGGCGCGGGTTTCCACTTCAACATCAAATACGGCGCCGGTCTGGTGAACGCGCAGCAGGCCACAGCCCTGGCCTCCACCTGGACCAACGTCGCCCCGCGCCAGTCTCACACCTATGCGGCCGCAGCGCTGAACCTGCCCATACCGGACTACGACAAAAGCGGTGTCTCCAAAACCTTCACCGTTCCCCTCGCCGACAATCTGCGGCTGGAACACATCACCGTGCATGTCAAAGCCGCTCACCCAAATCGCGGCAACCTGGAGTGGCGTCTCGTTTCCCCCAGTGGCATCTCAGTGCGGTTGGCCCGCTCTCGCTTCAATGACAACGGGGCCGATCTCGACTGGACCTTCATGACCACGCATTGCTGGGGCGAGCGCTCTGTGGGCGACTGGAAGCTGCAGGCCATCGACCAGGTGGTGGGGGATGTCGGCACACTGACTGACGCCACCATCACCTTTTACGGCACGCCGACGGACAGCGCGCTGCCCCTGCCCGTCATCACCTCCAACTGGATCGTCGTAGGCCGTGAAGGCTGGGAGATGAATCAGCAGATGACCGCCTCCAATTTCACCACGAGTTTTGGTGCCGGAACCTATGCCACTGGCTCATTGCCTGCGGGTCTCACCCTCAATCCCACCACCGGGCTGATCACCGGCACACCGCAGGTGACCGGTGTGTTCGAAGGCTGGCAAAGCGCCACCAACGCCACTGGAACCACCTCAGACTTCGCCTACTTTTACATTCTTGCGGCCACGCCTGCCCTGTCGGGTGCGGTGGAGCAGCCGACCAGCCTCAAAATCGTGCCGTTTGGATTTGGTGATCCTTTTAGCCAGACCATCACGACCCATGATGGCATGGACGCGGTGCAGACCGCAACGGTCGATGACGAGGAATATTCAGGCATGGAATTTACCGTGAACGGCCCGGCGCGGTTGGAGTTCCAATGGAAGGTTTCATCCGAAAAGAACTACGATTATCTCGTGCTCACAGTGGACGGATATGTCCGGGACTACATCACGGGTGAAACCGATTGGAAATCCTCCATGACCGATGTCGGTCCGGGACCTCATAACATCGATATCTACTACACGAAGGATCAGGCGGTGGCCAAGGGACAGGATGCTGGCTGGGTGGACCAAATCGTCATCACCCCCACGACCTCGGCTCCAGTGATCACCACAACGACCTTGGACGCCTATGAGGGCGTCTATTTCCGGCAGGTCATCATGGCCTCCAACGCTCCATCGACCTACACAGCCGAGGGTCTGCCCCCCGGGCTCACACTGGATGCGACGACGGGTCTGCTCTACGGCAGCGTCACTGCACCCGGTACGTACCAGATCACGCTCCACGTCACCAACGCTTTCGGCACCACGACCCAGGTCATCACGCTTCAGGTGGGCACCATCGCACAAGGTCTGGCGGAGGCCTTGGACGCCCCAGCCCAAGCCATCACGTCTGCGGGCGATCTCACTTGGGTGCCGCAATGGTTGTACGCGCATGACGGCAATGACGCGGCCCGCAGCGGCCCCATTGGAGACCTCCAGCGCAGTGAAATGACCACCCAGGTCACCGGGCCGTGCAAAGTGACCTTCTACTGGGGCATTTCTTCTGAAGCTGACTACGATTTCATGCGCTTCTACATCGACGACGTGGAAAAGGAAGCCATCAGCGGGGAAGTGGGCTGGACACGCAAAGCCTTCCTGATTCCCTCCGGCTCCCACACGCTCAAATGGTCTTACATCAAGGATGACTTCACCGCTTCGGGCCTCGATTCCGGCCTGGTTGACCAGTTCGAAACTCATCTGGACAATGACGGTGACGGAGTGCATTCAGACCTCGAAACCTGGTTCGGCACCAGCGACGCCGATCCCCGCAGCTTCCCACAAACGGTTCTCGCCCGCAGCACGAGCACCACGCTGCAGTTTCCATCCGTGCCGGGCAATGACTACCTCATCGAATACAGCGATGACTTGAAGGAATGGACCCCTAACATTTTCACGGCGACCGGCACATCCACCACATGGACGGACTTGAATGCAGTAACCAAAACCCGCCGTTTCTACCGGGTGGGGATTCCTTGATTACTTCAAGCTGGCGAGGAAACGACGGAAAAAAGTCACCCCCTCCTCCAAGTCACTCACGGCAATGAATTCATCCTTCGTATGCGCCTGAGCAATCGAACCGGGACCGATGGCAATGGCCGGAGTGCCCGCGACTGCCAGAAAGGCAGCATCGCAGAACCACGGCGCGCCGGTCAGACCGGCCCCGGCGGCAATCAACTTCTGCACAAAGGCATTCTCGGGGTCGGTATCGAGGTGAAAAGCCTCGCTGGCGACGGTGACCCGGGCAGTTGAGTCAATACGCTGAACAAAATCTGTCAGAAGCGCCAGAGCCCCGCCTGCACGCTGCAAACCCGGCGTGGTGCGTATATCCAGGCGCAGTTTGCATGAATCTGCCACAATGTTGCTGCGTGTGCCGCCCTGAATCATGCCGAGGTTAATGGAACTGGCCCCGAGCCACTCGTCCTCGCCACTGGCTTCGGCCAAAGTCTTGCGGAAGTCCATATCGAGCGCAGTGACCAGCTTTGCCATTTTCACGATCGCATTTACACCCAGATGCGGCGTGGCGCCATGCACTGCCACACCTGTGGTGTGCACGTCAGCCCAGAGGCAGCCTTTATGTCGAAACACGGTCTTCAGGCTCGTGGGCTCCCCGATGATGGCGAGGTCATAACGCCCATGATGCTTCGTAAAGTGTTGAGAACCAAGCTGTGCGCTCTCCTCGGACATGAAGCCGACGAAGTGTACTTCGACCGGCAGAGAGGGGATTTCGTCGCGCATTTCGTAGAGGGCCCAGAGCATGGAGGCCATGGGGCCCTTGGTGTCAGAGGCTCCGCGCCCCCAGATTTTGCCGTCGCGGAGTTCGCCGCCGAAGGGTTCGATGGTCATGCCGCCGACGCTGACGGTATCGGTATGGGGGGCGAAGATGATGCGCGGTTTGGGGCTGCCATTTGCGCTGGGATGCGTGGGAAAGCGCCCGATGACATTTGGACGCGCAACCTCGACCTCTTCAAGCGTCACCTCAGCTCCGGCAGATCGTAGAAAATCTGCGACATACTGTGCGCATTGTTGCTCGCCGATGCCGTCGGTGCCGGGGTCGCCATCGGGATTGACCGAGGGGATGCGCACGAGTGCCTGGGTAAGTTCGATGACGTTCGATGCAAATGGAGGCATCTGGGAGAAAGGCACAGGCAGGGAGGGGGCGCAAGTGTGGGACAAAATTGTCCTTGGGTGTGTCGGATTTGGCAAAAACCGGGGGCGGGAGGCATTGTTGTAACCCGTGTGCAACTTACGGCGTTTTTTGACCCATGAAGTTCCACCACATCGCACTCATGCTCCTCGGCTGCATCGGAGCGGGACATGCCACCGAACCCGTCATCACAACGAAGGCCACGGATGGGAAAACGATCTTCCAGACTGTGTGCGCACAGTGCCACGGAACCTCTGGAGAGGGCAAGATTGAACTCAAATCTCCTTCCATCGCCGGGATGCCTGCGTGGTATGTGAACACGCAGTTTGCCAATCTGCGTGAAGGCCGGCGCGGACATGATGCGGCTGATCCGCAGTCGTTCATGATGGCGGCGATTGCCAAGGCGCTGCAGCCGGAGCAGATCAAGGCGGTGGTGGCCCATGTTGAGCAGATGCCCATCAAGGTGCCGGTGGGCAAGGACCGGGTGATGGCCAACACGAACCCCGAGGAGGGCATGCGGCTTTTTCAGGAACGATGCATGGAATGCCACCGGTACAATGCCAGCGGAGAGATGACCTTTGGCAGTCCGCCGTTGATTGGGCGTCAGGGCTGGTATCTGGAGGAGCAGCTCAAGAAATTCAAATCTGGCAAACGCGGGGCCATCAAGAATGATGTGAATGGCGCGAAGATGGTGCAGATCACGACCTCATTCATCGAAGACGAGCAGATGCTGCGGGACGTGGTGGCCTACATCATGACATTGAATCCCGACGCGGCAGCCTCCCCGGAGGAACAGAAAAAGCAGATCATCGAAGGCAGCCCGTTTGAGAGCGCGGGGCGGTGATCAAGCGTGGGCCTGCAGTTCTTTGACGGGTTCGCCTTTGCTGAGGGCCATGGGGCGGCCGACGGGGGTCATGACTTCTTTGCTGTAATCGATGCCGAGGAGGTTTTGTACGGTGGCGTGCAGGTCTTCGACGAGCATCGGTTTTTCGGGGGCTTGCTTCTCGCCCTGGGGATCGGTGGCACCGATGACGCGGCCACCGGCGAAGCCGCCGCCGGAGACGAGCATGCTGAAGCCGTGCGGCCAGTGGTCACGACCACCGACGTTGTTGATCTTGGGAGTGCGGCCGAACTCGCCGCCGCAGACGACGATGGTGCTTTCGAGGAGGCCGAGTTTTTTGAGGTCGCGGATGAGGGAGGCGTAGGCGGCGTCGAGGATTTTCACCTGAGAGGCCTGCCCTTCCAGATTGTTGGCGTGGGTGTCCCAGCCGTTGAGCGTGACTTCCACGCAGCGGACGCCTGCTTGAATGAGGCGCACGGCGGCGAAGCAGCCGCGCCCGAAGGGGGTGTCGCCATAAGCGTTGAGTTCTTTGGCCGGGGCATCGCTGACGTTGAAAGCTTTCAACTGCTCGGAGGACATCATGTTCCGCGCACGCTGCATGGAGATCTGGTGGAGCGTTTTGTTTTGATCCATGTCCGGCTCGCGTCCGCGTGCGAAGGCCTGCTCGACCACGGCCAGGCCTTCCATACGACGATCCAAGCGCTTGTCGTCCACGCGTGCTTTGACATCGGGCACGGGAAACTTGGGGTCGTACATTTGGAACGCGTCGTATTTGGCGCCAAAGAAGCCGCCGCGTGCGGGCCATTGATTGGGGAGGATGGAGACGTGTGTCGGGATTTCGATTTTGGATTCTGGTAGTTCGTGGCAGACAATGGCACCGATGCTGGGATGAATGAGCGTGGGATCGGGGCGGTAGCCGGTCTTGATGTTGTAGAAGGCGCGCTCGTGGTCCCCTTCCTTGCTGACCATGGAGCGGATAAGTGAGACGTCCTGCATGACGCTGGCGGTTTGTTCGAGACCGGCGGCAAAGTTGACGCCTTTGATGGCGGTGGGGATGGCTTTGACGCCGCCGCCGATTTTGGTTTCGGGGTGGGGGTCGAAGGTGTCGAGTTGGGAGGCGGCGCCGCCGAGCCAGAGGAGGATGACGGAACGTGCGGGTTTGCCTTTTTCAGCCTCTACGGCGAGAAGGTCGGCGAGTGGTGTGAGCCAGGAGACGCCTGCGACGCCGGTGCCGAGGAGGAGGGAGCGGCGGGTGAGATGGGAGGGGCTGTGGCAGGGGGAGGTGTTCATGGCATGAATCGTGGGCAGTGGGTGCTAAGGCGACGTTTCATCGCAGCGGAGGGACGTGGAGACGCTGCTGGTAAGCGCGGTTTGTGAAGTGAGCGCTGGGTTTGCTTCCCGGAATTTTGGGCCTAACCCAGGGTCGCCTCGCTGAGGCTCGGCTGACCCTGGGCTGAACTCCGCAGCCCCTTTGGGGCTGGGGAGCGAGAGTCTGAAGCCGGGATGGGCATTCCTGACCGAGTGGCATGTGTTCATGAATGCCGCTCGGTTAAAGGAATGTGCCGCAGCAATCGAACGCCGGAAACAGCGGCTCCCTTGGAGCGCAGGCTTCAGTCCGCGGCAGATCGCTTGCGCAGAGGAAGAAGTCATCGCCGCAGTGTGTGGTAAGCAGAATGGTGCGATGGAGATTGAAATGCTGAAGTGACTTGCGGAGTCAAGGATGCACGCGGAGTGCTGCGGACTGGAAGTCCGCGCTCCGAGACGCTTTGACATGCGGCGCTCAATTCCGCGATGGGCGTTCTTGACCGAAGGGCAAGCTTTCATGGCATTCAGTGGTTCCAGGAAAACTCGGTGGCGTTCATGAGGGTCCAGTAGAGGTCGGACATGGCGCTGCTGCGGGAGTTTCTGCTCTTGGAGGTGGCCAGCAGGCCGGTGAAGTGGGTGGCCTCGGCCGGAGTGGGACGACGTGTGAAAATGGAGAGGTAGGCGGCTTCCACCGCCGTGGCATTGTCAGGGGCCAGCATGCTGATGCGGGTGCTGGCGTTGATGAGCGGATTGTTGCCGGTGTTGGTGGTGATCATGTTGCCGTTCATGAGCAGGAGGCGCTGGGGAATGGTGCCGCCGGCATCGTCGAAATTGTCCTCGCCGGAGTCGCCGTAGCGCTTCACGAAATTGGCCACGTCGATGTCGCGTTTGATGCGGAAGAGCACGTGTGCTTCGGAGTCGATGGTGCTGAGGGAGGCGGCCTGGATGACGCTGCCGGCCATCTGCTCGGGGCGGAGGCGGGTGACGGGAAAAGCGGCCCAGGCGTTTTCCGCCGCAGTGGTGACGGGATGCGAAGGATCACTGGACTGACTCGACATCTGAAAGACTTGCGTGCCGACGATCACCCGGATCAGGCGCTGAATGTCGTAGCCGTGCGAGATGAAATCATCCGCCAGCAACTCCATGCCGGCAGGAAAAGGTCCGTCGAGCGGGATCTCATCCACAGGAGCGATCAAGGGGCGGTTGAATAGCAGGGCCCACATGCGGTTCACGAAAGCACGGGCAAATGCCTTGTTGTCTTTGGCCGTCACCCAGGAAGCCAGCTTGGCGCGCGGGGAACCTTTGGCAGGCAGGAGTTCTGGTTTCCAGGGCACCACGGGCTGGACTTTTTCCTCTTCTGTTTTGCCCAGGTAGCGGACTTGGTAGTTCTTTTTGGGATCATCGCGCAGGCCGTTCAAGTTGAAGTCCGCCTGACCAAAGAAGGCGGCGAGCTGATGGAAGTCGGTCTGCTTCCAGGTGCTGCCGAGCTTGCCGTCGTGGCACTGGACGCAGTCGATGCGGCCCCCGAGAAAAGCGCGGCTGACTTTGGCTGCCAGTTTGACCTCGTCCGGCCCCTTTTTGTTTTCGTTCGTCACGGTGACGAAGTTCACCTCGGGATTGGTGGTCCAGACCCCGTTGGAATCGATCAGAGAGCGGGCGATCTGGTCGTAGGGGCGGTTTTGCTGGATGGCATCGCTCAGCCAGTCCACCAGCCGCCGACGACGGTACATGAGGAAGGGGCCGTTTTCGATCCCGACATAGACGCGGGCCAGGCGCTCGGCCAAGTAGTCACTGGTGCGGCGGTCTGAGAGCAGGTGGGACAACCACCATTGTGATGTGTCCATGCCTTTGAGCGACTCCAGCAAGCGGAGCTCCTGCAAGGAGGGAATGCTGCCCGTCAGCGCGAGGGACAGGCGTCGAACGAGGGTGAGATCATCCGTTTTTCCCACGGGATTCAGTGCTTGCTGTGCCCAGGCCTTTTGGAAATCTGCGTCCACCGCCTGCGCTGCGCGTTGGATGTCCTCCAGCTGCGTTTTGGGCAACCGTGGGGCGCTTCCCGTGGCGGCCACCGGAGGGGTCAGCAGTTCCGCCACGCCCCAAAAGGCACCTGCTGACAGTGCAGCCAGGATGAGGGCATTGCGCAGCCAGAGAAGCCAGCTGGAGGAGGAAGGAGCGGAATTCATGACGGGAGGCTGCGTTCGAGCCTGTCTTGTAACACGCGAAGCCAACATTGGTTTCCTGAGGAACTTTGCAACAATTTGCCGGGAGCCGACTTTCATACGGCTTCCTGCATGTCCGAACCTCCGCTGCTGCCCACTGCCCTGCCCCCTCCCCTGCCTGTGGATGTGGAGGAAGCAGGGGTGCCGCCGACGCTGGCTGGCTCAGAGACAAACCGGAGCGGCCCGGACCGCCTCAAGGCGGAACTACAGTACGAACCTGGAGTGGGCGAAGAGGCGAGAGGTGGCGTGAGTCAGGGGGAGCCGGACCGCCTAAAGGCGGGACTACAATACGCGCTTTCAGTGGAGCCGCATTATAGCCCGAATCCCACTGTACTGGTGGTGGAGAAGCGGGGCTTTTTGCAGAAGGTGGGCTCGGGGCTGGACTGGCTTTTTGGGCTGGCTGCGCTGCTTGTTTTGGTGGCCGCTTGCTCGGTGGTTCCGGTGTTGAATTTTCTGAGTTTGGGCTACCTGCTGAATGTGAGCGGGACGATAGCGCGGACCGGGCGCTTTCGTGATGGTTTCATTGGTGTGAGGAAGGCTGCCGTTCTTGGCAGCATCGCGGCTGGGATCTGGCTGGTGGTGTGGCCGGCGCGGCTGCTGTCCACGATGTGGAAGGATGCTGAACTGATCGCTCCCGGAAGCGGGATTGCCAAAGGGTGGCATGCGGGGTTGATCGTCGTGATTGTCCTCACGCTGGCGCACATTGTGTGGGCCTGCGTGCGCGGCGGGAAGCTGCGGCATTTTTTGTGGCCGCAGCCGCTGCGCTTCAAACGCTGGCTGAGCACGCCGGGGAAGTTTGACAATCTTCAGGGCATGATCACCGGCTATATTATCGGGCTGCGGCTGCCGTTTTATTTCTGGCTGGGCCTGCGCGGGTTTGTGGGAGCGCTGGTGTGGCTGATTGTTCCGGTGGGCATCCTGCTGGGTGCCACGCGTCTGCCGGTGGGCGGCTCGGTACTGCTCTCGCTGCTGGGCGGGGTGCTGCTGCTGGTGGTGGCGATTCATCTGCCATTTTTGCAAGCGCATTTCGCGCAGACGGACCGGTTCAGCGCGCTGTTTGAGCTGCGTGAGGTGCGGCGGTTGTTTCTGCGGGCGCCGCTGGCGTTTTGGTTTGCGCTCCTCATCACGCTGCTGTTTGCGGTGCCGTTGTATTTGCTGAAGATTGAGCTGACGCCGCGTGAGCTGGCGTGGCTGCCGAGTCTGCTGTTTGTGATTTTCATCTTTCCGGCGCGGGTGCTGACGGGATGGGCGATGAGCCGGGCGACGAGGCGTGAGCAGCCAAGGCATTGGTTTCCGAGGTGGATGGCGCGGCTGGGGATTGTGCCGGTGGCGCTGGCTTACACGCTGGTGGTGTATTTCACACCGTATCTATCCTGGAACGGGGCGTGGAGTTTGCTGGAGCAGCATGCGTTTCTGGTGCCTGCGCCGTTGATGGCGCTATAGGGAGGGAGTTTGCAGTGGTTTACGGTTGTTGACGGTGGGTTACAATTGTTGGGGAATGGGAGAGATGGAGGTGAAGTGGAGATGCGGGGACGCAGTGACATTGTGGCGGTGCTGCGATGAGTACGCTGCTGGAGAACGCGGTGTGTGAAGGAGGCGCTGGGTTTGCTTCCCGGAGGTGGGGCGCGATAACCCAGGGAAGCACTCGCTAAAGCTCGGCATCCCTGGGCTTAATTACGGAAGGCCGTTGGCCTTCAAGGCGGGAGGTATGTTTCGAGGACTCTGTGCGGCTGATGGACAGTTGTACGCGCTGGGAACCGCACATGGAATGTGTGGACCACGCCACGCTGGGGCTGCAACTGTTTGTCGGAGTCTTGGAAAAGTGCTGAGACGTTGAATCTGGGCTTGTCGGTTATCCGGCATGGGGCATTCGTCCTGCCCCCATGACCTGGCTCACTGACCACACTCTTCTGCCCGCCGATGTGTGGTCGCTCGTGCTCGCGGCGCTGGGGGCGATGTGCATCGGGATGTCGAAGGCGGGGCTGGCGGGGACTTCGACGCTGAACGTGGTTTTGATGGCGCAGATCTTTGGCGCGAAGCAGTCGGTGGGGGTGATTCTGCCGATGCTGATCGCAGCGGATTTCATGGGCTACATCATCAACCGCAAGGGCGGGAGCTGGAGGCGCATTGTGCCGATGGTGCCGCCGGCGATTGCGGGGGTGGTGGTGGGGTGGTTCCTGCTTGGCCGATTTGACAATTCGATGGCCCGCATCGTGATCGGCTGGATCATCATTCTGCTGCTGGTCTTTAACTGGTTGTTGAACAAGAGGAGGCAGGACTTTCTGGCGCTGACCGAGCACAAGGTGTTCACGTGGTCGATGGGGTTTCTGGCCGGTGTAGTGACGATGCTGGCCAATGCGGCGGGGCCGGTGATGACGGTCTATCTTCTGGCGCAGCATTTGGAGAAGAAGGAGCACCTGGGGGTGTTCAGCCGATTCTTCCTGTTTATTAATTTGTTCAAGGTGCCGTTCAGCACGGATCTGGGGATCATCAATCCGAGGTCGCTGATGACAAACCTGACCTTGATGCCGTGTGTGGTGCTGGGGGTGGTGCTGGGGTGGT
Source organism: Prosthecobacter sp. Pr1 (assembly GCF_057652315.1). Taxonomy (NCBI): domain Bacteria; kingdom Pseudomonadati; phylum Verrucomicrobiota; class Verrucomicrobiia; order Verrucomicrobiales; family Verrucomicrobiaceae; genus Prosthecobacter; species Prosthecobacter sp. Pr1. The sequence continues at coordinate 192,412 of NZ_JBYFBS010000006.1, forward strand.
GGATTTTGAAACGGCTGCCGCAGAAGGTGTTTGAGAATGTTTTATTCTGGCTGACGGCGTTTGCGGCGGTGTGGTTGATCCGGGGGTGAGGTTAGAGAAATATTTGGCATTGATCGTGGGTGTTGGAGATAGCGGCACTCGAATGCTGCTGCGGAGCTCTTTGCAGACGCTGCTGGTAGAAGGTGGGTGAGACGGGGTGCTGGGTTTGCTTCCTGGTCGTTTGATTCTAACCCAGGGTCGCCTCGCCAAGGCTCGGCTGACCCTGGGCTGACTCCTCAGCCCCTTCAGGGCTGGTGAGCGGCGGAGCGGAGTGGTGGAAGATGGTGGCAGTCAGACAAGGCGGTTCAGCAAGGCGCCACGCTGGAGGTCGAGATGCTGGAGAGTCGTGCGGAGACACGGGTGCAAGCGGAGTGCTGCCTTCTAAGCCAAGGCTACGAAGCGCCTGAACTCAAGGCGGCTAGAATGTGGAAAGGTGGGTAACAATAGAGGTTATTCGGGAGGCGTGACGCTGTGGCCGTTCGTCCAGAACCGCCTGAAGGCGGAACTACAAAACTTAAGCTGGGTTTGCGATGTCGTGGTTCGAAGAAGAAGGCAATTTTCGCAGAGCACCTGAACTCAAGTCGGCTTGATGGTGGAAGGGAGGGTCACAGCGGAAGTTATTCGGGAGGCCAGAGACGAACTGGAAGTCCGCGCTCCGGGACGCTTTGGCCTGCGGCGGTCCATTCCGCGATGACGGTTCTTACCCGAGCGGCCCTTCACGCCCTTAATTTATTATTGGAGTATGTTGTCAGATTATCAGTTCGCAATACGCTTCGGTTCCCATGAAGCCTGTCCTGCTCGCCCTCGTTCTCACTTCGTTCGCATCCGCCGCTGATTTTCCGGCGCTTTACAACAGTGATCCGGGGAATCCGCAGCCGACGCCGGCGAAGGAGGCATTGAAGATGCTGAAGCTGCCGAAGGGATTTAAGGCGACGCTGTTTGCGGCGGAGCCGGATGTGCAGAATCCGATCGGACTGTCGTGGGATGCACGCGGGCGCATGTGGGTGGCGGAGAACTACACGTATGCGGAGCGGGTGAAGCGATTTGACCTGGGGCTGAAGGACCGGGTGATCATTCTCGAGGACAAGGACTGGGATGGAGTGGCTGAAACGCGCAAGGTCTTCACCGAGGATGTGCAGATGCTGACAAGCGTGGAGGTGGGCCGTGATGGGGTGTGGCTGATGTGCCCGCCGCAGGTGCTTTTTATTCCTGACCGCAACCATGATGACATCCCGGATGGTGAGCCGGAGGTGGTGATCGATGGCTTCACCGTGGCGAAGGACAACTACCACAATTTTGCCAATGGACTACGCTTTGGTCCTGATGGCTGGCTCTATGGCCGCTGCGGGCACTCGTGCCCCGGCAGGCTGGGCATTCCCGGCACGCCGGATGATCAGCGGGTGCCGATGAAGGGCGGGATCTGGCGCTACCATCCTGAGAAGAAGATTGTGGAAGTGCTGACGCATGGCACGACGAATCCGTGGGGGCATGACTGGGATGCGAACGGGGAGATGTTCTTCATCAACACGGTGACAGGTCATCTGTGGCATCTGATGCATGGGGCGCATCTCGTGGACTCCAGCAAGGAGAATCCCTTTGTGTATGAGAAGCTGGACACCATCGCGGATCATTATCACTACGACCGCAGTGGGAGCTGGACGGCGTCCCGTGATGGCAAGGCGAACAGCCTCGGTGGCGGACACGCGCACATCGGGATGATGATTTACCAGGCGGAGCAGTGGCCGGCGGAATATCGGAACAAGCTCTTCACGCTGAACATGCATGGGCGGCGTGCGAATGTGGAACGGCTGGAGCGCAATGGCAGCGGCTATGTGGGCAAGCATGAGCCGGATGTTTTTCTGAGCGATGATCCGTGGTTTCGTGGGATCGAGATCAGCACGGGCCCAGATGGCAGCGGTTTCATTCTGGACTGGAGTGATACCGGTGAATGTCATGACTCGACGGGTGTGCACCGCACCAGCGGGAGGATTTTCAGAGTCAGCTATGGGGAGGTGAAGAAGCCGGAGAAGCCTTTTGCGTGGCGCAAGGCGTGGCCGAAGGCGGATCTGAATTCGAGTGACGAGCACGCGCGTGCTTTGGCGATCCGTGAGCTGACGCAGTTCTCGCCGCTGGATGCGATCACCGGCCCGATGCCTCATGCGGTTTATCCGGAGCTGGGATTTGATGCGGTGAAACTCGCGAAGGAGGACAAGTCTTCTTTTGTGAGACTGACGCTGGCTTCCACGCTCCAGCGGCTGCCGGTGGCCAAGCGTGCGGCGATGGGTGCGGCGCTGCTGGCGCATGCGGAAGACGCGAATGATCCGTTTCTGCCTTATCTGGTGTGGTATGGCATCAGTCCGCTGGCGAAGGAAGATCCGCAGTCACTTGTGGCACTGGCGAAAGATTGCACGTGGTCGAAGACGCTGCGCTGGATGGCACGGAGTCTGGCGACACAGCCGGAGGCGCTGAATGCGCTGCTGGGGCAGGCGAAAGCCGGGCAGGTGGAAGATATTCTGGGTGGAATGGCGGATGCGTTCAAGGGCATCCGGAAGGCGGCGAAGCCGGAGGCGTGGGATGGGTTTGTAAAGCTGGCGGCAGGCTCACCAGAACCGGCTAAAGCCGGGACTACAATACACACAGCTGATCCGGAACGGGCTAAAGCCCGAACTACGTACATCCAGGAATTGAGCATTCTGTTTGGTGATGGGCGGGCGCTGGATGATGTGAAGAAGATGGCGCTGGATGAGAAGGCTGATCTTTCGGCGCGTGAGTCGGCGCTGAAGACGCTGATTGAAAACCGTCCGGATGATCTGCGGGCGATCTGCACGCAGTTGCTGGAGGTGCGCGGGCTCAACGTGATCGCGGTGCGCGGACTGGCCTTGTTTGATGATCCTGAGATCGGGCAGAAGCTGGCGGCGAGCTATCGCAAATTTGGACCGGCAGAACGGCCAACGGTGATCGACACGCTGGTTTCGCGGCCCAGCTTTGCCAAAGCGCTGCTGAAAGACATGGCGGCGGGAAAGATCCCGCGCGCTGATTTGACGGCCTTCCATGCCCGCCAGATCAACGCCTTCAAAGATGAAGCGCTGTCCAAGCAACTGGTGGAGGTGTGGGGCGAGCTGCGTGAGTCTGCGGCTGATAAAAAGGAGCTGATCGAAAAGGTGAAGAAGCAGCTGACGCCGGCAACGCTGGCGAAGGCGAACCTGAGCCAGGGGCGCATGCTTTTCACTGCCATCTGCGGCGCCTGCCACGCCATGTACGGGCAGGGCGGGAAGATCGGGCCGGATCTGACGGGCTCAGGCCGTGCGAACTTGGACTACCTGCTGGAAAACATCGCGGATCCGAGCGGGGTGGTGAGTGCGGACTTCCGCATGAGCCTGCTGACGCACAAGGATGGCCGGGTGCTGAGCGGTGTGGTGACGGAATCGAACGCACGCACGCTGACGCTGCGCACGATGACGGAAACCCTGACACTGGACCGTGCGGACATCGTGAAACAGGAGACCTCGCCACTCTCCATGATGCCTGAGGGATTGCTGCTGGCCTTCCAGCCGGAACAGGTGCGTGATCTGATTGCGTATTTGATGCATCCGGTGCAGGTTCCACTGCCTAAAGCGCCATGAGCACGCCAACTTCCAGTCGCAAATTCCAATTTGGCCCTGGTTGGCTGCTGTTTCTGGGCATGGTTGCTCTTCTGCTATTCAACAAGAACAGCCGGGACGTTTTGAAGACGCTGAAGGAGCGTGTGAATGGGCAAACGCAGCGGATGCGCACGGAAATGGACGGCTTGAAGGCGGCCATGGAACAGAAGCGGCAGGAGGAAAAGTAGCCTCGGGCCATTGGCTCAGGCTATTTTAAGACAATCTTTGTTTGGCAGCGGGCTCTACGGCTGCTGTATTTCCCGAATGTCACAAGGAACACTTCTCATCACTGGCGGCGCAGGATACATCGGCTCGCATACTGTTCGTCATTTGCTCGAACAAAACGAGCGGGTGGTAGTGCTGGACAACCTTGTCTTCGGGCATCGGGAGGCGCTGCCGATGGACCGGGTGGCTTTTGTGGAAGGGGACATGTCCGACGCGGCGCTGATGGAAAAGCTCTTCACCGAACACAAGCCGGAAGCGGTGCTGCATTTCGCGGCTTTTGCGTATGTCGGGGAGTCGGTGACGGATCCGCTCAAGTATTACCGGAACAATCTCGCCGCGCCGCTGACGCTGCTGGAAACGATGCAGCGCCATGGCTGCAAGCGCTTCATTTTTTCCTCCACCTGCGCGACCTATGGCGACCCGGTGCGCATCCCCATTGATGAATCTCATCCGCAGGCGCCGGTGAATCCCTACGGTGCGAGCAAATGGATGCTGGAGCGTGTGCTGCGAGACTGCGGCCATGCGTGGGGACTGAAGTCTGTCTTTCTGCGCTACTTCAATGCGAGCGGCTGCCACCCGAGTGGTGAAATCGGTGAAGACCACAATCCGGAGACCCACCTGATCCCGCGCATCCTGATGGCTGCCACGGGGGAGATCGAGAACATCACCGTGTTTGGCACGGACTACGCGACGCCGGATGGCACGTGCATCCGCGACTACATCCACGTGTGTGATCTGGCTTCGGCGCATGCGCTGGCATTGAATTATCTGCGCAAGGGTGGTGACACCGTCGCGGTGAATCTCGGCACGGGCCGTGGGTTCAGCGTCAAAGAAATCATCTCCACGGCGGAAGCGGTGACGGGGAAAAAAATTCCGGTCACTTATGGCCCGCGCCGCGCGGGTGACCCCTCAGAGCTCATCGCCGAGCCTAAAATGGCTAAAGAGATTCTTCAGTGGGAGGCTGCTCACAAAGACCCGCGGGAGCATATTGAGTCTGCCTGGAGATGGATGAGTGGCGAGCGGAAGGGGCGGTATTCGGCTTGATTTTCAAGGATTAAAGATTTCAGCCATCGTGGTTGATGAACTATTCTGACTGCCGACAAAAATGGGCGTTGAGCCTACCGCGCCTAAATAAACCCTTTAACTAGAGCGGATCTAATAGATCTGAGGGAGTGTATTGACTCATCAATTAGATGAGCGCATGAAGAATGTCACATGCGATATGTAGTTTGAACGGTCTTCACTTAAGACTGTCGCACTATAGATTCACTTGGTTTCACACTTTAAATGAGAGCAGTTGTTAATGGGTTGGTCGCCATCATCGCGTGCCTTAGCGGCACGCTGCTTCATGCTGTGGAATTGATCGGGGGACCGCAGGCAAGAACCACGGCCAACACCGCCACGATTCAATGGCGCACGGATGTGGAATGCGGCACGCGGCTGCAGTTTGGCCTGAATCCCGCAACGCTGGACCGCAAGGCCGAAGGTGCGGTGACGCGTGATCACACCCTGCAACTGGAATCGCTGACACCGGCCACGACGTATTATTTCAGTGTGGGCAGCGCGCGAGCCAAGCTTGCCTCAGGGAGCTTCACGACGGCCGGCGGAGCGCCTGCGGCGGCACCGCAGCCCTCGCTGATCCGGCGTGTGCTGAATGTCATCACTCCGGACAAGAAGGAGGCTCCTGCTGCAGTTTCTCAGCAGGCCCCGCCGACTCGACAGACCTGGGGGCACCTTGATTCACTGCAGGATCATTTTGAGCGACATGGCGGCGACTTCTCCAGCAAATCGCCCGATGACTACGCGGCAAAGGCCTGGGCCTTCCTGCAGCGCGCCCGCGCTGAAAACCTGCCGATGAAGCTGGACGACACGGACAGAACGCTTCGCGTCTTTGATCCCGCCACGCGCGTATTTGGTGCGTACAACGGCGCTGGCAAGACCAAGACCTTCTTCAAGCCGGACACCCCCAGCTACTGGCAGCGCCAGCCCGGGAGAACCGTGCAAGCGGCTGACCTCCGCTTTTCTCCGCGCTGAGAACGCCCCTTCCAAAAAACCAACCATGAAAAACAACCTCAATTTCTGCCCCGTATGTGGCTATGACAAGCTCGCTGAGCCGCCGAGAAACCGAACCGGAGGCGCATCGATGGAAATCTGCGCCTGCTGCGGCTTCCAGTTTGGCGTGACTGACGATGACAAAGGTGTGAGCTACGATGATTTTCGCCAGCAATGGATCACGGACGGAATGCCGTGGACCAGCACGGGGAAAAAGGCCCCCAAAGGGTGGAACCCGCAGACGCAGCTGGGCTCACTGGCCCTGCGTGCCACGCTGAGCCGGGTGAAGGGCCGCCCGCCGCGGATGGCAGTCATCTTTGCGTGAGCTCACGCCGCGCCTTTGAGCAAACTGAGCGCATGAACGCGCGCGCTGTCGGCGCTGCCGCCGAGCATGCGTGCGAGTTCATCGACGCGTTGTTCATCGCTCACAGCCTGAATCTGTGAGCGCGTGGTGTTGCCGGTGATCTCCTTTGTAACCACGAAGTGGCTCTTCGCCAGGGAGGCCACCTGTGGGAAGTGGGTGATGGCGATGACCTGATGAGTCGTGCCCAGTGCGGCCATTTTGCGGCCGACGGCTTCGGCGATGTTGCCGCCGACGTTGGCGTCGATTTCGTCGAAGACGAGGAGGGGCACGGCGTCCTGCTTTGCGAGGGCGCTTTTCACCGCGAGAAGGACGCGGGACATTTCGCCGCTGGAGGCGGTGAGGCGGAGAGGTTTGGAGGGCTCGCCGGGATTGGGTGCGAAGTGGAAGTCGACTTCTTCGAGGCCGTTGCGTTCGGGTGAAGGGAGGACGGCAAGCTGGGCCTCGAAGACGCTGCGTTTGAAGCCGAGATCGAGGAGGTGGGAGGCGACTTCTTTGGCGAGCTTAGGGGCGGCATCGTTGCGCTTTTTGGAGATTTGTTTGCCGAGTTTCAGCACGTCCGCCTCGCGTTCTTTGACGAGCTTTTGGAGCTTGGCGATTTCTTCGCCGCGGTTTTCCATCCGGGCGAGTTTGCGCTCGGTTTCGGCGAGGAACTCCAGGATTTCGGCGATGGTGCGGCCGTACTTGCGCTTGAGGGTCTGGATGGTGTGAATGCGGCTTTCGAGCTTGTCGAGTTCGGCGGCGTCGATCTCGAGATCATCGGCGTAATCCTGCACGCTGCTTTCGAGCTCGGTGAGTTCGATTTGGGCGGACTTGAAGCCTTCGAACATCGTGGCGGTGGCGGGATCGATCTTTTCCAGTTCGTGGATGCTGCGGCTGATCTCGCGCAGGCCATCGATCACACTGCCTTCACCTTCGCTGAGGCGGCCGGTGATGCTGCCGCAGAGTTCGGCGAGACGTGCGCCGTTGGCAGCGATGCGGTGACGGGATTCGATTTCCTCTTCCTCGCCCGGCTTCAAGTTTGCGGAAGCGATTTCGTTCGCCTGGAACTTGAGCATGTCGATCTGCTGGCTGCTGGCGCGCTCGGAGTTTTCGAGTTCATCGAGTTCGGTGACGGCGGCGCGCCAGAGCTTCCAGGTGTCCTGGTATTTGCCCAGCAACTCCTCAACGCTGGCATACTTGTCGAGCATCTCGAGCTGGCGGTCCTTGGAATTGAGGGACTGATGATCGTGGGGGCCGTGGAGATCGACGAGGAATTCGCCGAGGCTTTTGAGGACCTGAATGGTGACCGGGGAGCAGTTGACGAACTGTTTGTTGGCTCCGCTGGTGCTGATGGCGCGTTTGATGAGGAGTTCGCCGTCCTGGCAGGGCTCCAAGCCGGCTTCTTCCAGCACAGCATCGATGGCGCGGGTGTCTTTGAGGTGGAAACCGGCCTCCACGGTGCAGGCGTCCTGGCCATTGCGAATCAGGCTGCGGTCAGCTCTTTCTCCAAGGATCAGCTTCAAGGCACCGACGATGATGGATTTGCCAGCGCCCGTCTCCCCCGTCACGCCGATGAGACCAGCGGCCAGCTCCCAAGTCACGTCTTCAACGAGGGCCAGATTGCGGATTTTGAGGAAGGAAAGCATGGGTTGAATGAAATGGTGGACAAATGAACATGCATTGTTCTTTTCTCATTTCAACCACCGCGAGGCGATCTTCCACTCCATGCTTTAAAAGCGCGCGAAAAATGTGCGGCGGATTTGTAACCGAGCTCGGCGGCGACGCCTTTGACCAAGGCATCGGGCTGGCGGAGTTTGATGGCGGCCTGGGAGAGCTTGAGGCGGGTGAGGCAGGCGAGCGGGGTCTCGGTGTCGTAGCGCTGGAAGAGGCGGGTGAAGTAGGCGGCGGAGACGAAGCAGGCTTTGGCAGCCTGCTCGATGCTGCTGAGCACGGGATAATTGCGAAGGAGATGACCGCGGCAGCGCAGGTAGGTGGCGTACGCGGGGTCCATTTTGGCGGTGGCGGGCTGGCGGGAGTCCGCGCAGAGCACCAAGGCGTGCTCGAGCGTGGCACAGGCTGCGCGCAGGCCAAAGCGGCCGCCGCGCAGAGCGTGATCGATCACTTCCTCGAACAGTGAGTCAACGCGTGAGACGTCCGTGACGCGGAGGACACTGCCGGGAGAGAGATCAAGATCGTTCATCAGCCTCACCGCTCGTGCGCCGGTGAAATTGAAGAAGTACTTCACCATCGGCTCCTCCGCCGAGCTGCGGATGACCTGCGGGGTGGTGGAATCGAATACAAAGGCGTGTCCGGCTTCTATTTCATGCGTCTGATCCGCCAGCGTGACGCTGCCATGGCCCTTCGACACGAACTCGAAGGCGAGAAACGGGAATTTCTGCCGGTCCATGACGAAATCCGGGGCACACCATTCGCAGCCACCGCCTACAAGGCATAGCGTCGACGCATCGCTCTGCCGATCCTCCCATTCCGGGAGGAAGAAGCGGCGGGTGCGTACGACTTGCTTGGAAAAGTAGTCGGCCTGGTCGGTGGCTGGCATGGTGGGACAGGATGAAAGTTTCCAGCCGTGAGAATCTTGCGACAAAGGGTCAAGAATCGTCATTTCACCGGCAAACATTCGACGCACTGGCGGGTTGCTATTTGGCGGCCTCGGAAGTCACTTGTTAGGATATGTCCCAACCTCTTTCCGGCATCATCCCACCCCTCATCACTCCCTTGCGTGATCGCGACACGCTCGACTGCGCCGGTTTGGAGCGATTGATCGAGCACCTGATCGGTGGTGGAGTGTCCGGATTGTTCATTCTCGGCACCACGGGTGAAGGGCCCAGTCTGAGCTATCGGCTGAGGCGGGAACTGATTGAGCGCACCTGCAAGCAAACGGCGGGCCGTGTGCCGGTGCTGGTGGGAATTACGGATACGTCGTTCACTGAGAGCGTGAACCTGGCGAGGCATAGTGCCGAGGCAGGAGCCACGCATGTGGTCACAGCGCCGCCGTATTACTTCCCTGCCGCGCCGCCGGAACTGCAAGAATACATTCAGGATCTCGTGGCGGAGATGCCGCTGCCGATGTTTCTGTACAACATGCCCGGGCTGACGAAGGTGAGCTTTGAGATCGACCTGGTGCGCCGGGCGCTGGACATGCCCGGCATCTGCGGGGTCAAGGACAGCTCATGCGACATGATCTATTTCCACCGATTGATGGAAGTGGCGAAGCAGCGTGCCGACTGGAGTGTGCTGGTGGGGCCGGAGGAACTGACGGCTGAGGCTGTGCTGCTGGGTGGGCATGGAGGCATCAATGGCGGGGCGAATCTGCATCCGAAGCTTTATGTGGAGATGTATCGGGCCGCAGCGGCCCAGGATTTGAAGCTCACGCGGGAGCTGCATGCCAAGGTGATGCAGCTGGCGGGAAGTATTTATACGGTGGGGCGGCACAAGTCGGCGATCATCAAGGGCATCAAGTGCGGGCTCTCGCTGCTGGGCATCTGCGAAGACCACATGGCGGAGCCGTTTCACCGTTTCCGTGACCCGGAACGTGCGATCATTCGTGAAAGACTCGTGAACCTTGATTTGATCAAGGCATGATTTTAACCACGGAATACACAGAATACACGGAAACCAAACCGTTCTTTTCTTCAGTGTATTCTGTGTATTCCGTGGTTTTTGATTCTTATTTTCTGCCCATTCATGAACCCCAAGCTGATCTATCCTGAGGAAAGCTTTGCCATCCGTGGATGCCTTTTCGAAGTCTATAGGAACAAAGGCGCAGGATTCCTTGAACCCGTGTATCAAGAATGCTTGGAAATTGAGTTTCGGATGTCCAGTCTGCCCGCCACTGCGCAACCCAATTTAAAACTCGACTACAAAGGCATCCCGCTCAAAAGCACCTACATTCCAGATTTTATCTGCTATGACAAAATTGTAGTGGAGCTAAAGGCAGTCAAAGAGCTGACGGATGCTCATCGGGCTCAAGTCCAAAACTATCTCAAAGCGACCGACCTTAAACTCGCCTTTCTTGTCAACTTTTGCCACCACCCACTTATCGAAGTCGAACGCATTGTTCTCTGAAATCACACTCCATCCTATGAAATCCTTTTCGCTGCTTTGCTTTGCCGCCACCCTGCTGCTGACCTGCCATCTCCGCGCCCAAATTGCCGGAGGATTCAGTGCTGTTTCACCCACGGACAAGGAGGCGGTGGCAGCGGCGGAGTTTGCGGTGAAAGCTCATGATCCGAAGCTCAAGCTGCAGGGCATTGAGAGCGGGGAAAGACAGGTCGTGGCGGGGATGAATTATAAGCTGGTGCTCAATGTGACGGACGCAGACGCTGCACGTCAGGCGGCTGTGGTGGTGTGGCACAAGATTGATGACAGCCGTGAGCTGACCTCCTGGGAATGGCTGAAGGCCAAGGAGGCGCAGCCTGGTGTTATGAAATCCGAATTCATCTATGATACCGGGCCTTATCCCTCGGTCCATGCCACGACCATTGTCGAAACACCGACGGGGCTGGTTTCGGCGTGGTTTGGCGGCACGGCGGAAAAGAATCCGGATGTGTGCATCTGGGTGTCCAGACTGGTAGACGGGAAGTGGACGGAGAGCGTGGAGACGGCGAATGGCGTGCAGGCTGATGGCACGCGCCACCCGACATGGAATCCGGTGCTGTTTCAGCCACGCAACGCGCCGCTGATGCTGTTTTACAAGGTGGGGCCTTCGCCCAGCACGTGGTGGGGGGAACTCAAAACTTCCAAGGATGGCGGCAAGACGTGGTCGGCAGCGCAGAAACTGCCCGAGGGCATCTATGGGCCGATCAAAAACAAGCCGGTGCAACTGCCGAACGGGGACATTCTCTGCCCAACGAGCAATGAAACGGACAAGAAGCCGAGCGCGTGGGCCATCTACTTTGAGCGCACTTCGGATCTGGGCAAAACCTGGGAGCGCACGAAGCTGCTGCATGATGGCCTGGTGGTGAGCGCGATTCAGCCGAGCATACTTTTTCTGGGTGGTGACAAACTGCAGGCGGTGGGCCGGACGCGTCAGGGAAAGGTGTTTCAAATTTCCTCTGAGGATGCAGGGCGCACGTGGGGTGAGATTTCAATGACGGAACTTCCGAATCCTAACTCCGGCACGGATGCGGTGACACTGAAGGACGGGCGGCATCTGCTGATCTACAATCACACGGCCAAGGGGCGCAGCCCGCTGAACCTCGCGGTCAGCAAGGATGGCAAGGAATGGGAGGCGGCGCTGGTGCTGGAAGATGAGCCCAAGAGAGAATTCAGCTATCCGGCGATCATTCAGACGAGCGATGGACTCGTCCACATCACCTACACGTGGAAGCGCCAGAAGGCGAAGCACGTGGTCATTGATCCCGCCAAGCTTGTGCTGAAACCCATCGTGAACGGCCAGTGGCCGAAATGATTCACCGCTGACGACATGCAACAGCACCTGTTTCTTTTCTTCATCCTTGCGACGGTCGTTGCGATCCACGCACCCGCACAGGAACTGGCGTCATCGGCTGATGCGAAGGTCGCCAGCCAGATTGGCCAGGCCTGGGATGTGGCATGGAGCCGGTTTTATCTCTCCAAAGTGCAGACCTTTGGGGATTACTTGAGCAGCTACGATCCAGGCAAAGAGCAGGCGCATCTGCCGACTGCGGAAGAGGTCAAACGCCAGTACCCCAATCCCTGTGGCTACAGCACAGGCATGGAGGATGGCGCGATTCTGGGAGGTGCCATGCTCAGCGTGCTGTGTGATCGTTTTGCGGTGACTCACGATGAAACGCTGCGCGAGAAGGCGGCCGGTGTTTTCGCCGGGCTGAAGCGCTGCGCCACGGTGCATGGCGTGCGCGGATTTGTGGCACGCAATGTGTGCCCGGAAGATGGCAAGAGTGTTTACATCAACTCCTCCCGCGATCAGGTGACCCACTTCGCGCATGGCTTGTGGCAGTATTATCGGAGTCCTTTGCCGGATGAGGCGACGAAGAAGCAAGTTCGGGTGGTGCTTGCGGATGTGGCCGAGCGGATGATCAAGTTCGTCACGCCGGAGAACGACTTTGATTTCTGCCGCGCTGACGGTGAGCGCTGCCCGCTGGGCATCTGCCGGATGTGGAATGTGCAGCCGCATGAGGCGGCGCGACTGCCCATGATCTATGCGGCGGCGTGGGATGTGACGCGTGATGAGCGGTACCGCAAAGAGTGGCGGCGCTATGCGGCGGATGCCATCGCGCAATCGGCAAACCCCGGTGAGAACAAGCCGGCCTATGCGCTGCTGCAGATGCAGTGCTCGCTGGAGGTGCTGCATGAGCTGGAACCGGATGCCGAGCTGAAGGCGACGATCCATACGCGCATGACGCATGTGCGCGATCTCGCGGCGAAGCGCTTCACCAGCGTGCTCTCACAGATTGGCAAAAAGAGCCCGGAAGACATGCGCATGCTCGGGCCTGACTGGCGGCATGTCTCTGTGTGGAAGAACCAGAAGGGCTATCCCAATCCGCAATGGGGTCCGTATCGGGAAATATGGCACATTACGCGGGAGGCCGGCGAGTCGGCGTTGATTTTGCTGATGGTCGATCCGACTTCAGTCTCCGATGCCCAACAGACCGCTTTGGCAGGACTGATCCGGGGCTTCGACTACGAGCATAATTCCAGCTGCGGCATCATCTACCATCTGGCGGCCTACTGGAAGGCGCGCCGCAATCATCTGCTGGGGCCTTGATATGATTCCGCTTCGCATCAAAGCCTGCCTTTATGCCACCAGCCTCTCGTTATCAGCCTTGCTGCCGTGTGTTTGCATGGCGGACACCGGCGATGTGCGTGACGTGCGTGTGATCCGCACCGCCGAACAAGAACCCCGGGCCGCCCTGCTGGGGCAGCCGAGCCTGGCACTGTGGAAAGAGAAGCATCTCGTGGCGGCCTACCAGCTGGGCATCCCAGGAAAGATGGACATGGGCAGCATTGATGCCGTGGTCTCCACCGATGACGGTCAGAACTGGAGCATCCCAAGCACGATTTTTGACAGCACGGAGCGGCATGGTGCCATGCAGTTTGGCTACTGCAATGCGGTGCTGTACAAGCCGCCAGGGCAGGACGTGCTGTGGTGCTTTGCCATGCGCTGCCCGCTGAACTATGCGGACAGCGAGGACTCGCACCTGGCCGCGGCTTACAGTGGCGATGGAGGCCGATCCTGGAATCCTGTGGAGCTGGCCATGCACTACACCGGGCCGCTGGTCATTCTGGGCGAGATCCAGCGCATCGAGGAAAATGGTCATGCGGTGTATGTGATGCCTGCGCACCGCAACACGCGGCGGGCGGATCCGCATGGCACCCGCGAGCATTTTGTGCTGCGAAGCACCAGCCTGCTGAACTGGCGCCTGGGAGGCTATGTGCCGCTGCCTCCGGGGAACAGCACGTTCCTGCATGAGGGGCAGATCGTGGTGAGCAATGCGAAGAAGGGCAGGCTGAAGATGGTGATGCGAACCTCCACGGGAACACCGGAAGGAAAGCTGATGGACGGTGGCGCACTGAATCCGCCACGGGCGTGGTCCAGCACCAGTGAAGACGGCGGCATGACCTGGAGCGTGGCGCAGGAAGAGCCGGAGCTGTGGAACTCGGTTTCGGAGGCCTGGTTTGGCCGCAGTGATGACGGGCGGCTGCTGTATGTTTACAATGACGGGCCTGCCTTTGGCCGCATGGCGCTGCGTTACAAGGTATGCAGCGAAGCCGGTCAGTGGGGACCAGAGCAGACTTTCTTTGATGAGGGCGTGCACAACTCCTACCCGACACTCATCCAGGTGGCACCGGGTGAATTCCGTGCGGTGTGGGACAGCGGCGACGAAAAGCGGCACCGACGTGCCATCCGCTTTGGCAAGCTGAGCCTGCCTGCTTTGAAAGCTGCAGCTCCGTGATGCTGCGGCACTGCCGTGAGTTTCATCTTTTACCCCTATGATCAAACCTCGTTCCCTCATCCGTGCCCTGTTTGTGGCACCTCTTCTCACTCTGAACATCTTTGCAGCCGATGATGCCAAGCTGGAGATCACCGACGCCGCGAAGAAAAAGGCAGCAGCAGCCACCATTGCCCTGCCCGCAGATCAAAAGCAGAATGTCATCATTTACAAGGAGGCCGGGCGCTACGGTGGCTGGCCGGCAAATCATGGGCTGTGGCAGTGGGGTGATGAGCTGGTGGCAGGGTTTACCTCAACTTGGTACAAGCAGACGACGACGGACCACCGGATCGACCGGACGAAACCGAGCTATGAAATCCAGGCGCGCAGCATGGATGGTGGGAGGACGTGGAAGACGGAGGAGGATGTGCCCTTCAAAGATCCGAAGAATGAAGCGAAACCTACGCCGCTGACGGTGCCGCTGGATTTCACCTCGCCGGACTTTGCGCTGATGTTTCGCTTTGGAGGGCTGCATGCAGGGCCTTCGTGGTTTTACACGAGCCTGGACCGCTGCAAAACGTGGCAGGGGCCGTACACGTTTGCGGTGGAGGGTGTGGAACGCATCTGCACGCGAACGGATCTGATTGTTTTGGGCAAGCAGGACTGCCTGATGTTTGGGAGTTGTGCGAAGCAGAACGATGGGAAGGAGGGGCGTGTCTTCTGTGCGCGCACTACGGATGGTGGCGTGAGCTGGAAGCTTGTGTCGCTCATAGGCCCGGAGCCGATGGAGGGTGGGTATGCGATCATGCCGTCATCGCTGAGGCTGAAGGATGGGACGCTTTTGACGACGATCCGGCGTTCGGATCCGAAGGTGTCGGGCTTCATCGAAGCGTGGCGGAGCAGTGATCTGGGCAAGACGTGGATATTCACCGGCAAGGCGGCGACAGGCATTGGAGGAAATCCTCCGGCGCTGGTGCAGCTGCATGATGGGCGCGTGGCGGTGACGTATGGCTTTCGGCACAAGCCTTCGGGGATGCGGGCGAGCATCAGCGCGGATGGCGGCATGACGTGGGGGCCGCAGATTGTGCTGCGTGAGGATGGCTATGATGGCGACCTGGGTTATCCCCGCAGTCTGGTGCGGCCGGATGGCCGGGTGCTGACGGTTTACTATTTCAACGGGCCAAAGGAAGATGACCGGGCGATTGAGGGGACGTTTTGGACGGCGCCGCAGCTCTGAGCGCCACCTGCAATATCCGAATCATTTCGTTAGGAAGTCAGGCCGGGAGCGTTGACCAAAGCACATGAAATCCTGCCTTCTTTCCTATCTCTCGTTCCGGATCGTTTTCGCGGCATGCGCGGCTTTGCTTGCCTGTGCCCCTGCGTTTGGACAGGCCAAGTCTCCACAACTGCCGGCAGGCATCAAGATGGAGAAGGACATCGCCTATGTGCCGGATGGGGACGAGGCGCAGAAGCTGGATCTTTATCTTCCTGAGAAGGCGGCGGACAAACCGCTGCCGCTCGTGGTGCACATTCATGGCGGGGGCTGGATCGGAGGGAGCAAGTATCCGTGCGCGGTGGCTCCCATGGTGCTGCGGGGCTATGCGGTGGCAAGTGTGGAGTATCGCTTCAGCCAGAAGGCGAAATTCCCGGCGCAGATTCAGGACTGTCAGGCGGCGATCCGCTGGCTGCGTGCGCATGCCAAGGAGTATAACCTAGACGCCGAACATGTCGGAGTCGTGGGTGGCTCGGCGGGCGGGCATTTGTCCTCGCTCGTTGGCACGTCAGGCGGAAAGAATGTCTTTCCGAAGATTGGCGGCAATGAGGAGCAGTCTGATCGCGTGCAGGCTGTGTGCGACATCTTTGGCCCTTCTGACTTCAGCACTGTGGTGCAGCAAGCTGCGGACGACAAGAATGTGAAGAACATCTTCCAGTTTAACACGCCTGCTGATCCCTACTCTTCGCTCATCGGAACGAAGCTGGACGACAAAACGAAGGCTGATGCTGTGAGCCCGGTGCATTACGTTTCCAAAGACAATCCGCCGTTTGTGATTCTCCATGGGACGCATGACACGCTGGTGCCTTACGCACAGAGCGAGGAGTTTGCGGCGGTGCTGAAAGAGAAGGGTGTGGCAGTCTGGCTGCAGAAGCTCCCAGGCTCCGGCCATGGCGGGCCTGCGTTTAACAAACCCGCTGTGATCCAGCTCATGCAAAACTTTTTCGACAAGTACCTGAAGGGTGCGGACGTGCAAATCACGCTGGTGCCGGAGGCGGAAGTGACGGTGGTGCCGGTGAAGGCTGTGGTGAAGTAGGCAGGCAAAAGCAAGGCCGCCGAAAAAGCTGAAGCCACTGAAGATTGACGATTTTGGAGGGAATGAATGCGGTATGCTCCGCGTTTCATTCCCTCTTTTTCACTCCCCTCCCCCATGATGTCTCTTGCCACACTCCGCCGCTCTTTCCTGGCCGCAGCCATTGGATTTACCACACAACTTTCCGCAGAAGACTGGGGAGCCTATGTCATCGTGCCGGTAAGCGCGCCCGCGATGGTGCTGGAGGCGGTGGACGCGGGGACGGCGGAGGGAACGCGGGTGTCGATTGGCAATCCGGCGGGCAAGCCGAACCAGAAGTGGGTGATCGTGCCGAAGAGCGAGGGCTTTTATGCGATCAAGCCATCTTACAGCAGCACGCTGACACTGGCGGCGGACAAGGGCGGAGTGAAGAATGGGACGGGCATTGTGCTGGAGGCGGACAGTGGCAAGGACTGGCAGCTGTGGCAGATCAAGAAGAACGAGGCGGGATCTTACTCGATCATTCCGAAGCATGCACCGGCGCAGGGGATGGATGATCTGGGTGGAAAGAAGGAGCCGGGGGCGAAGATCGACCTGTGGCAGCACAATTCGAATGATCAGCATTTGCAGTGGCAGATCAAACCGCTGGCGGGGAGTGCGATCGCGGGGAATGGGGCTGCGGTGGCAGCGCCGACGTATGTGCCGCCGGTGATCAAGCCGGAGGAGATTCTGCCGGGGATGATCAAGCAGACGCAGTTTAACCAGAGCAAGGTTTTCCCAGGGACGGTGCGTGATGTGACGGTTTTTATCCCGGCGCAGTATGATGGCAGCAAGCCTGCGTGTGTGTATGTGAAGACGGATGGCTACAATGCGCGGGAGAAGACTTTCATGGAGACGCTGATCGCCACGAAGGAGATGCCGGTGACGATTGGGGTGTTTGTGAAGCCGGGCTCGCTGCCAGCGCCGATGAAGGGCACGATGGACCGGCGGAATCGCGATCTGGAGTATGATGGCGTGGGCGATGAGAATGTGCGCTTCCTCAATGATGAGCTGCTGCCGTTTGTGGCGAAGGAGTTTGATTTGAAGATGTCCACGGATGGCAATGACCGGTGCATCTCGGGTGGGAGCAGCGGGGGCATTGCGGCCTTCACGGCGGCGTGGCACCGGCCTGAGGCGTTCAGCCGTGTGTATGCGGCGAGCGGGAGCTGGGTGGCGTTTCGTGGCGGGCATGAGTTTCCGACGATGGTGCGCAAGTTTGAGGCGAAGCCGATCCGCGCGTATTTGACCACGGCGACGCATGACATGGAGAACTGCGCGGGTGACTGGTATCTGATTGATCTGGAAATGGACAAGGCGCTGAAATTTTCAGGCTATGACTATCAGTTCCGCAGCATTGAGGGCCGCCATGTGGCGGGGTATGCGGAGAACTATCTGGAGGCGATGGCGTTTCTATGGAAGGGCTGGCCGGAGCGCGTGAAGGCGGGGCCGAGTGCGCCGCGTGCGCAGGAGGTGATCATTCCCGGCGAAGGGTGGGAGCTGCTGGCGGAGGGCTTCAAGAGCACGCGCGGGCCGACGTGCAGTGAGAGCGGCGAGGTGTTTTTTGCGGACACGTCGAACAACAAGATTCACCGGATCGGGCTGGATGGGAAGGTGAGCGAATTTGTGAAGGATACGAATGCGCACTGCGTGACGATGGGTGCGGATGGGAAGCTTTACACGATCTCCGAGAAGTCGGGGAAGCTGATGAGCTTTGATGTGAGTGGTGCGGGCAGCGTGGTGATGGAGGGCATTCTGGGGCACTCCATTTTGGCGATGCCGAACGGCAGGCTGTATGTGACGACGAATGGTGACAAGCCGAGGGAGGAGGGCACGGTGTGGCTGATCAAGGACGGCAAGAAGACGCTGGTGGACAAGGGGATCAAGTTTGCCACAGGCATGGCGTATCGGCCGGACCAGTGGCTGCTGACTGTGGCGGAGGGGCACTCGAAGTGGGCCTATAGTTATCAGATTGACGAAGATGGCACGCTCAAAAATAAGGAGCGCTTTTTCCACCTGCATGTGGCGGACTGGGATGATGACGCGGGGCCTGAGTGTGTGTGCTATTCGATTGAGGGACGGCAGTTCATTGCGACGAAGAGCGGGGTGCAGATCAGCGCGGATGACGGGCCGACGCAGATCATTCTGCCGGTGCCGGATCGGAGCCGTGTGACGGCGGTGGTGATCGGAGGGAAGGACAAGGACACGCTGCATGCGTTTTGCATGAACAAGATCTGGAAGCGCAAGATTTTGCAGCATGCGATGGGGGCGTGGAGCCCGTGGACGAAGATGACGGGGTCGAAGCTGTGAAAGTCATGAACCGCCGACATTTTATGGCCGCTGCTTCCAGCCTTGCTCTTGCCACCCATGCCGTGGAACCTGCGCGCAAATGGCGCGTGGTCGTTCTGGGCAACAAGGGGAGCTATGGGCACAGCCTGGATACGATGTGGCTGAAGGTGCCGGGAACGGAGATCGTGGCTGCGGCTGATCCTGATGCGGCGAAGCTGGAGGCGACTTTGCAGGAGCTGAACATCACGCAGGGGTTTGCGGATTATCATGAGATCGCCAAGGCGAAGCCTGATCTGGTGGCGATTGGTCCGGCGATGGGAATGCACCGTGACATGGTGCTGGCAGCGGCGGCTTCCGGTGCACGGGGCATTTATTTGGAGAAGCCGTTTTGCCGCACGCTGGCGGAGGCGGATGAGATTATTGCTGCTTGTGAGAAGCATGGTGTGAAGCTGGCGCTGGCGCATCGGAACCGCTGGCATCCCACTCTGCCGGTGGTGAAGCGATTGGTTCAAGAGGGTGTGATTGGGCGATTGCTGGAACTGCGCGGGCGTGGCAAGGAAGACAGGCGTGGCGGGATGGAGGACCTGTGGGTGCTCGGATCACATGTGCTGAATCTGGGGGTGTTTCTCGCTGGCAAGCCGATGGCCTGCTCTGCTGCGATCATGCAGGACGGGAAGCCGATCACGCAGGCCGATGTGATCCGCACCAAAGTTGATTTTGGCCCGATTGCTGGGAATGAGGTGCATGCGCGATTTGATCTGGAATCGGGCGTGCCGTTTTACTTCGACTCGATCAAGGAGGCGGGAGATCCGAAGGTGGGTTTTGGGCTGCAGCTCATCGGGACGAAGGGCATCATGGACATTCGCGTGGATCAGACGCCGCTGGCGCATCTGTGTGCGGGAAGTCCGTTTCAGCCGATGAAGGAGCCACGCGCGTGGGTTCCGATCAGTGCGGCGGGTGTGGGCGAGGCGGAGCCTGTGGCCGATATTGGAAGGCAGGTGATGAGTCATGCCACGGGTGCGCTGGATCTGATCGCCTGCATTGAAGACAAAAGCCTGCAGCCGCTGTGCAGTGGTACAGACGGGCGCCTGACGGTGGAGATGATCACGGCGGTGATGGCCTCCCATGTACGGCAAGGTGAGCGTGTGAGCTTTCCTCTCGACACTCAGGAGAATCCGCTGGCAAGCTGGTGAGACGGTTCTTCCAATTTATCTCACCATGCACCTCTCATTAAAGACTTTAAGCATCGCACTGCTGCTGGCTTTGCCAGTGGTGTCCGCCGAACCCGAAAGCACGCGGGACAACATCGCTGCGCTGCAGAAGCGGAGCATCCTCAGTGAGCCGGATTACTGGCTGAAGCATGCTGTTCCAGAGGGCAAGTGTGACGGGGCCAAGGTGGCGGTGCTGCTGGTCGAGCTGGCGAAGGTGATGAAACCGGTGAAGACCACGGAGGAAGCCATTGGCGTCTTTATTGAGCGCGGGCTGATCGGGACGCCGGACTTCTGGAGGAAGAATGCGGTGCCGGGAGGTGTGTGCGGCGGCGGCAATGTGGCGATCGTGCTGGCCCGCGCTGCGGGAAGGCTGCCGGTGGAGCCACCGAAATCTGCGAGTGCCACGCCGCTGGAAGCTACGCCGCTGGAGAAGCTGAAGAACAGCTATGATGTGGTGATCGCAGGCGGTGGCACGGGTGGATGCGGAGCGGCGGTGCAGGCGGCGCGCATGGGATGCACGGTGCTGCTGCTGGAAGAGACGGACTGGATCGGCGGGCAGATGAATGCGGCGGCGGTGACCTCCATGGATGAGGGTGGCACGCTGGTGCGCAAGCGGGGGATTTACCGCGAATGGTGCGGGCTGGTGGCAGCGCATTATCAGGCGCTGGGCATCAACCACATGACGGCTTACTGGAACAGCCACACGTGCCTGGAACCGCGCGTGGGCCGGCATCTGCTGCACGTGCTGCTGGGCGATGCACGCGGGCAAGGTGTGCTGGATCTGGTGCTGCGTGCGCGAGTGACGAAGGTGATGAAGGAGAATGGCACCGTCACAGGCGTGGAAGTGGCGGGGGGCTCTGAAAAGAATGGGCAGCCGCGAACGATCCAATGCAGCATGCTGATTGATGCCACGGAGTGGGGGGATGTGATCCCGCTGACCGGCGCACGCTACCGCGTGGGCAACTGCATAAGCGATGGCATCGACCTGAAGCGCCGGGTGCAGGACAACACCTGGACGGCGGTGGTGAAGCAGTATCCGAAGGGAGTGCCTGAAGAGCTGCGCATCCTCCAACCGCCACCGGGGTATACGGAGAGGGTTCATGCGGCCTTCGCGAAGAGTCTGGTGGATGGCGACAAGATTGCCCCCCAGGGCAAGCCGTGGACGTGGGCCACCTTCATTGGCTACCGAGGCATGCCTGACAGCTCGCGCGCCGGTGATTCGCCGCCGATCACGCGCACGCATCTCAACTACAACAATGACTATGGAGCGACAGTGGCCGAGATCGAAGACCCGGCACGCCGCGAGGTGACCAACCGGGCGATGCGGCTGAAGACGCTGCACCTGCTTTATTTCATGCAGCACACGCTGGGAAAAACGGACTGGTCCGTGGCGAATGACGAAGGCTATGACACGCCATATAACCGTGCGGCCATTGATGCGTGGCTGGCCGAGAGACCTGAACTCGTGCCGTATCGCGCGATTTTTTATCATTTTTCCATCATGCCCTATGTGAGGGAAAGCCGGCGCATCGTGGGCCTGCACACGATGACGGCCCGAGAGATCGAACGCAAAAACGGCAGGCCGGTGCAGTTTCCGCACACGGTCGCGCTCGGGGATTATCCGGTGGACATGCACGGCTCGATGTCGAAGCCCTGGCTGGAGCTGGAGCTTGACCGCGAGTCCGACATTCCCGACAAGTTTGGTGGCAAGGGCTCGGGGCCCTTTGCGATCCCGTTTGAAAGCTTCATTCCGGAGAAGGTGGACGGATTTCTGCCAGCTGAGAAAAACATCTCGCAATCGCGCATGGTGAACGGAGCGACACGCCTGCAGCCGCATACGATGCTGATGGGACAGGCCGTCGGGGCCATCGCAGCGCTGGCGATTCAACACCATGTGCAGCCCCGTGCGCTGGATCCCACGCTTGTGCAGCGGGTGCTGCTGGAGGCAGGATGCGTGCTGAGCATCGATCCTGGCGGAAACGTGAGCACAACTTCAAAATCCAAATGAAACGGTTCACCACCCCAGCTGCCCTGCTGCTGACGCTGCTTTCTCTACAAGCGCCACCGATAGCGGCCGCCCCGCCGAACAGTCCGGCGACCTCTTTGGTTCCGGATGATTTCGGCGTGACCACGCGGACGCCGCCCGTGATCAAGGTGAACCCTGGGCCGAAGTACTGGCCGCGCATGCGCATGTGGCAGGGCATTCCCAGCATCGAGCGCACTGCGAAAGGCCGGCTGTGGGCCACGTGGTATGCGGGGCCGCTGAGCGAGGGGAGCAGCGGGAATCATGCGCTGCTGGTGACCAGCGATGATGATGGTGTGACTTGGTCCAATCCCGTGGCGGTTTACGATCCGACGACGTTTTTCGAAGGCAGCACGGGCGATCCGCATGTGTGGATTGATCCTCAAGGGCGACTCTGGTGGTTTGTGTTTCGCATTTTGAAGGTCAAACACGCCGATGGCATCCGCTCGGAGTGGGGGTTCTGCTGTGAGAACCCTGACGACCCGATGCCAAAATGGAATGCGCCGGTGCTGGCGGGCTTCGGGCTGGGGCTCAACAAACCCACCGTTCTTTCCAATGGCGACTGGCTGCGGCCGATCGACAACAATCAGGAGACGAAGCAAGGGACGCGGACGCAGTTTTATGTGTCGCACGATCAGGGGAAGAGTTTTGAGTTTCTATCGAAGTTCAGCATCAAGGATGTCTCGTTTGCGGAGCACATGGCGGTGGAGCGCAAGGACGGCAGCCTCATCATGATGGCACGAACGACGTATGGCATCGCGCAGGCGGAGTCGTTTGATCATGGGGTGACGTGGGTGAATGAAGGGCCGTTTACCAAAGAGCGAGGACTCAACACGCGCTTCTTTTTGCGCAAGCTGAAGTCCGGCGCGCTGCTGCTGGTGCTGAATAATGTGCCGCGAGGACGTGACCGCATGACGGCGATGCTTTCCGAGGACGATGGCAAAACGTGGCCGCACAAGCTGATGGTGGATGAACGGCAGCGTGTGAGCTACCCGGATGGCACCGAAGGAGAGAACGGTTTTATTTACGTGACCTATGACCGGGGGAGGTATGAGAAGGACGAACAGGAGATTCTTTTCGCCAAGTTCACCGAAGCGGACATCAAGGCGGGCAAGATCGTGAGCGAGGGCAGCAAGCTCAAGCAGATGATCAACCGGCTGGCTGACTCTGAGGGCGGGGTGCACAAGACGCGTGAGCCGCAGCTGATGGAGGAAGCTTTTGAAAAGAGCTGTGGCGCGCCGAAGCCGTGAAATGAATCCCCACTCACCCCCTAAAGAGACATGACTTTTCAAACATCCGCCTGCCTCGCTGCCGCCCTGCTGAGCGCCATCGGTGGCTTCGCCACCGAGTCCATCACCAACTCCATCGGCATGAAGTTCGTTCGCATCGAGCCGGGTTCGTTTACGATGGGGCAGGATGGACCGGCGGCGGATTACAAAATCACGAAGCATCCGGCGAAGTTTGATGATGCGGACTGGGATGAGAAACCTGCGCATCGGGTCACGATCACGCGGGCGTTTCATTTGGGTGTGACTGAAGTGACTCTGGGGCAGTATCGACAGTTCAAGCCGGTGTTTCGTCAGGGCAGTGGCAAGGATGACGATGCGCTGAGCGGAGTGAGCTGGGAGCAGGCACAGGAATTCTGTGAATGGCTGACCAAAAAGGAGGGGAAGACCTACCGACTGCCGACTGAAGCGGAATGGGAGTACGCCTGCCGTGCGGGCACGACGACGCTGTTTTACACGGGCGATGCGCTGCCTGAGGGCTTTCAACCATGGCCCGACAAGGCAGGAGTCCGTGCACGGTTCTTTGCCGATGCGCCGCTGCCGAAGGAGTACCGCGATGAGAAGAAACTCAATCTGCAGGTGGCGCAATCAGCACCGAACCCGTGGGGGCTGTACGACATGCACAGCAACGTGGCCGAGTGGTGCCAGGACTGGTATGGGCCGTATGAAGCCGGTGAGCAGGCCGATCCTCTGGGCCGAAGTAAGGGTGATTTCCGAGTGATTCGCGGCGGGCATCATTCGATGTTTGCACGACTGCTGCGCTCGGCGAACCGCACCTCATGGCTGCCGCAGACGAAGACAGACAAGGTGGGGTTTCGGGTGGTGCTGGGCGATCTGCCAGCTGGGAAAATGCTGCCTGCAGCCACTCCTCCTTTGAATGCGCAAAACGTGCAGCAGGGGGTGCTCAAGCATGACATGCCGGGCCCCAATGAGCCGCCGTTCTTTGCCGCACCGAGGCCGTATGTGAAGATTGCCCCGAATTCGTTTGGGCCTTTGTTTTCAGCGCACAACCACAGCCCGGGCATCGCCGAATGCCCCAATGGCGATCTGCTCGCGGTGTGGTATTCCTGCGTGGATGAAGGAGGCAGCGAGCTTTGCAACGTGGCGAGCCGTCTGCGCCGAGGTACGAACGAATGGGAGCCGGCATCGCCTTTTTGGGATGGTGCAGACGTGAATGATCATGGTCCGAAGATCTGGTGGGATGGGAAGTCAACGCTGTTTCACTTTGCTCGTGGCCGGGATGAGAATCTTGTGCGCACCTCCACTGATAATGGTGCGACTTGGAGCAAGGCGTTGATCATGCAGCCGGTGGGCGAGTTTGGGAATCAACCGATTCGTCTCGCGGATGGCACACTGGTCATCACCAATGACTCGCGGCAGTGCAGTCTTGTCTTCAGCCATGATGATGGCAAGACGTGGGCCTTCAATGACGTGAAACAAAGGCCGAGTGACTTTCGGCCAGGTGGCACAGGGTTTCGCCATCCGGGGATTCATGCGCCGATTGTGCAGCTTGGTGATGGCAGGATCATGGCTTTCAGCCGGAACGATCCGCCCGAGGATCAGGCGAAGTTTGATTTCAAAACGCCGATCAGCTACAGCAGCGATCTGGGCAAGACGTGGACTTACGCTGACAGTGAGTTTCCTGCGATCAGCAGTGTGCAGCGTGCTGCGATGATCCGGCTGAAAGAAGGCGGCATCCTGCTGTGCAGCTTCACCGATCAATGGAGAGACTGGAAAAACAGGAAGGGCATGAAATTTAAATCGAAGGCAGGCGACTTCACCGGCTATGGCCTGTTTGCCGCGGTGTCTTTTGATGAGGGCAAGACATGGCCGGTGCGGCGGCTTATCACGCCCGGGGGCAAGGAGCAGTCCATCAACATGATCGACCGCGGCATGTGTGTGCTGAGTGACACGATGGCGGAGCCGTGTGGCTATTTGTCCGCCACTCAAACGCGGGATGGGAAAGTGCAGCTCATCACCAGCAAGAATCATTATGTTTTCAATCTGGCGTGGCTGAAGGCTCTGCCGGATGTGCCGTAAACCGCTATTTGAGAGCAAATCAACTTGAGCGGCATTAGCCCGCGCATGAAAAGTCTGGAAAAGCACCATGCCAGCCTCTGACACACCCGCAGAACTTCTCATCCGCCTCGCGGATGCGCCGCAACATCCGTACCCTGAGAGCATCATCCAGGAGATGATCGACAGAATGGAGGAGATGACTCCCGCCCTGCTGGAAGTGCTGGCTGATGCTGCACGGCGGCCCAAACACTATGTGAAAGAAGGGAACTGGAAACAGGTGGTCTTTGCCTCCTACCTGCTGGCGCAGTTCCGGGTGACGGCAGCCTTTCAGCCTCTTTGCACTCTTCTTGAGGGGCCAGAAGAGGTGATTGATGAGATTTTCTCGGACTTGATCACGGAAGATCTGGGCAATATTCTGGCGAGCGTCTATGATGACGATGACAGACCCCTGCGTGCGCTGGCTGAAAACCGAAGGGCCTCTGATTATGTGCGCGGCAGCACCGTGATCCGATGTTACCTATGTCTGCTGGCGGAGGGTAAAACAACCCGCGAGGCTTTGGAAGCCTACGTCACTGAGTTGCTTGGCGGCAGACTGGAACGTGAGCCCGGCATCTTCTGGGACTGCTGGACCGGACTCTGCGCCGATCTTGGATTTGCCAGCACGCTGCCGCTGATTCAAAAGGCGATTGATGACGACCTGTGCGATCCTTGGTACTATGGTTTTGACAAAATCCTCCAAGCTGCTGGAAGCGGAGGCAATGAAGACTGGAAAAAGTCCACAGGACTGATCCGAGACACCCTCAAAGAGACGTCATGGTGGGCCACATGGGAGAAAGAAGATGAGCAGGCAAAGGAGGAAGATGACCAGGACGAAGAAGAGGATTGGGGATCTTATCTTTTGGATTCTCCCATGCCGGAGCCTGCCACTGTCGTCCGTGCCGCACCCAAGGTGGGGCGCAATGATCCCTGCCCGTGCGGCTCAGGGAAGAAATTCAAGAAGTGCTGCGGTGTGGTGTAGCTTCGACTGGCAAATGAAGCCGGACACTTCAAACTGACGGTGACTATGCCATGAGCCACGCCGACCTTGCCCCACTGCTGAAGCAGACCTTTGGCTACGACACCTTCCGCCCGCTGCAGCGGGAGATCATGGAAGCCACGCTGGCGGGGCGGGATGTGGTGGCGATCCTGCCGACGGGTGCGGGGAAGTCGCTGTGCTTTCAGCTGCCTGCGCTGGCGCGCGAGGGGATCACGCTGGTGATTTCACCGCTGATCGCGCTGATGAAGGACCAGGTGGATGCGCTGGTGGCGAGCGGGGTGGCGGCGACGTTTATCAATTCATCGATTCAGGGCAGCGAAGCGCAGAGGCGGCGCTCGGGACTGGAGGAAGGCCACTACAAGCTGCTGTATGTGGCACCGGAACGCGTGATGATGGCGGACTTCATCACTGATCTGAAGCGCTGGAATGTCACCGCCGTCGCGGTGGATGAAGCGCACTGCATCAGCCAATGGGGGCATGATTTCCGACCGGAGTATCGTGCGCTGGGGCAGCTGCGCGACGCGCTTCCGGGCGTGCCGTTTTTGGCGCTCACGGCCACGGCGACTGAGCAGGTGCGCGAGGACATCATCCGCCAGCTTCATCTGCAAGAGCCGGAGGTTTTTCTGGCGAGCTTCAACCGGCCGAATCTGAGCTACACGGTGCTGCCGAAGGCGAAGGCGACGATACAGATTTATGATTTTGTGCGGCAGCGACCGAATGAGGCGGGCATTGTGTATGTGCAGTCGCGCAAAAGTGCGGAGAGCCTGGCGGCGGCGCTTTCTGCGGAGGGTGTGAAGGCGGTGGCGTACCATGCCGGACTGCAGCCGGAGGAGAGGGCTGCGAATCAAGAGGCCTTCATCCGTGATGAGGCGCATGTGGTGTGTGCCACGATCGCGTTTGGCATGGGCATCAACAAACCGGACGTGCGCTATGTCATCCATGGTGATCTGCCGAAGAACATCGAGGGCTACTATCAGGAGACAGGCCGAGCCGGGCGCGACAGCCTGCCGAGCGAGTGCGTGCTGCTGTACTCGCGCGGTGATCTGGTGAGGAATCTGAAGTTCCTCGATGAAATGACGGATGCGCAGGCGGCGGAGGTTGCGGCGCAGCAGATGCGAATGATGGCTGATTTTGCCGAAGGCACAGAATGCCGACGTGTGGCGCTGCTGGACTACTTCGGTGAGCAGTGGCCGGGCGAC
This sequence comes from Prosthecobacter sp. Pr1, assembly GCF_057652315.1. Classification (NCBI taxonomy): domain Bacteria; kingdom Pseudomonadati; phylum Verrucomicrobiota; class Verrucomicrobiia; order Verrucomicrobiales; family Verrucomicrobiaceae; genus Prosthecobacter; species Prosthecobacter sp. Pr1. The sequence continues at coordinate 219,985 of NZ_JBYFBS010000006.1, forward strand.
AACTGCGGCGGATGCGACATCTGCCTGCAGCCGCGCGAGATATGGGATGCGACCACGCATGTGCAAAAGCTGCTGAGCTGCATCTTTCGCATCCGGCAGAAGAGCGGCTTTGGCACGGGGCTGAATCATGTCGTGGAAGTGCTCACCGGAGCGAACACGGAGAAGGTTCGCAAATGGTATCATGATCAGCTCAGCACGTACGGCATCGGCAAGGACATGCCGCGTGATGAATGGGCGGCGCTGGGACGGCAGCTCATTCGACTGGGCCACATCGAAGCGTCGGCGGATTCATTTCAGACGTTGAGCCTGTCAAAGAAGGGACTGGCCACGCTCATGAACCGCACGCCGGTCATGCTCACACGCGTGCACGGGGCGGTGAAGACTGGCACGAGCGCGGGGAAGGTCGCGAAAGCGGGCAGCATCGCCTGTGACGAGGCGCTGTTTGAGGAACTGCGCGCGCTGCGCAAACGGCTTGCCGATGAGCGCGGGGTGCCGCCGTATGTGGTCTTTGGGGATGCCAGTCTGCGGCACATGTGCCGTCAGTACCCGCAAACGGAACAGAGTTTTCTTGCCATCCCTGGCGTGGGAAGTCAGAAGCTCGCCGACTATGGAGCGGCGTTTATGGGTGCCATCACCCAATGGCTGCGGACGCATGAGGCGCAGATTTTTGCCGAAGAGGCACCGCCTCCGCCGCCGCCCAAGATGAAGAGCGAGGATGGACTCACCGGCACGGTGCTGGAAACCCTGCGGCTGCAACGCCAGGGCCACAGCGCGGAAAAGATCGCCTCGCTGCGCAGCCTTGTGATCAGCACCATCCACAATCATCTGGCCCAGGCGATTCAGCAGGGAGAGCTGAAGGCGGATCCGCGAGACTACTATACCGCCGCGGAAGAAGCTGAACTTCGCGCCGCAGCCGCCGAGCATGGGATGGAAAGCCTGGGCAAGCTGAAGGAAGCCCTCGGCAACCGCTTCGAATATCCCGTGCTGCATTACTTCCGGGCGTTTGAAACAAGGAAATAACAGGGAGCGCGAGCCCGATTCAATCATCCATCTCATGAACACCTGCTGCCTCCTCATTCTCACTGCCGGTCTGTCGGTATCCGCCATCGCTCAAGAAGTTCTGCCGAAAACGGCGGAGGTTTTTGAAGTCGACGGACACAAGGCTTTTCTATATGCGGCGCCCAAGCCTGCGGCAGGCAAGCCGTGGCTGTGGTATGCGCCTACTTTGGGAGGTGTCTCGCTCTTTGGCCGGAAGATGTATTTCGAGGCCTTCATGAAAGCAGGGATCAGCATTGCGGGCTACGATTTGGGGAAGGTGCGTGGAGCTCCAGGGAGCACGGCGAAGTTTACGCTGTTTTATGAGGAGATGCTGAACCGTTGTTATTCCACAAAGCCGATTTTGCTGGGACAGAGCCGTGGCGGCATGATGACGCTGGCGTGGGCGTTTCGGAACCCTGAGAAAGTGCGCGCATGGGTGGGGATCTATCCCGTGTGCAATCTCGCGAGCTGGCCGCTGAAGAATTCCAAGGCGCAGACACTGGCTGATTTTGGCATGCCTGAGAATGAGCTGGTGGCCAAGCTGAATGAGTTTAATCCGGTGGATAATCTGAAGGGTTTGCTGGAGAAGAAGGTGCCGATGTTTGTGGTGCATGGGGACTCCGATGTGGTGGTGCCCTATGAGCTGAACACTGGCCTGCTGAAGGAGCGGTATGAAGAGGGCGGTGGACAGATCAGCGTGAAGGTCATTCCTGGTGAAGGGCACAAGGTGGGGCCGTCTTTCTTTGAGTGTCAGGAACTGGTGGATTTTGTGTTGAAGCAGGCAGCACAATAACAACTGCCTCACCTTGCATCCTGCTCGCTGAAGATCAGCTTGTTGCAGAAGGGATCGGTGAGTGTCATGCAGATGCCGCCCCAGAAGGCGTCTTCAACACCGGGGCGGTTGTAGTTGTAGTGTTTGGCGAGAAGTTCCGCGTTCCATGCGCGCAGATTTTTGCAGCGGATGAAGACGTGGGTGCCGGGCGTGCCGTCGCCATGATGCTCGGAGAGATGCAGGGACATGCCCTGGAGGGTGACGCCCATGTAGAGTGGCGCCGTGGGCTCAAAGCGATGCTCGAAATCCACGGTGCAGCCGAGCCAGCCGCAGTAGAACTCCCTGGCTTTGGCCTCATCGAAAATGCGCAACACGGGAATGGTTTGCAGGGTTTCAATCATGAGTGCAGCTAACGCATGGCGAGCAGATGTTAAAGGGTGAAAAAGACTGACGAAAGAAGCCGGAGCCATTGCAGTTCTCTTCTCCCAACCTCTCTGGCCCCCATGCTCCGACTCATTTTTTTCACCGCTGCCATTTTTCTAGCATCCTTTGTCCCCAGGATTCAGGCGCAGCAGATCATCCTGCTGAAATTGGATGATGTCATCGCGCGGCGTGTGGGGGCGAAGCCGGTGTCGGATCGGTGGCTGAAGGTGCATGACTACCTGAAGGAGAAGAACATCAAAGGCTCCTTTGGCATCATCACGGAGTCGCTGGAGAAGGACAATGGGGTGTATTTTCAGTGGCTGAAGGATGTGCAGGCGGCCGGGTTGATTGAGTTCTGGATGCATGGGTATCACATGAAGACGGCCAGCGAACCGGGAGAGTTTGAGCATGGCACGGCGGAGGAGCAGCGGGCGATTTTGGCGAAGGGTGAAAAGCTGGCGAAGGAGAAGCTGGGCTTCTCGCTGCCAGCCTTTGGTCCGCACTGGAGCGGGACCACGGAGGCCACGGATGAAGCGATGGAAAAGGTGCCCGAGGTGACGATCTGGCTGTATGGCCCGGAGAAGCCGAAGTACTACAGCCGGCTGAGCATCCCGCGGGTGATGGCGCTGGAGAATCCGACGTTTGTGCCCGATCTGGAGAAGTTCAAAACGTTCTATGAAGCCAAGGCTGCGAAGCGTGAGGTGCTGGTGCTGCAGGGGCATCCTGATCAATGGGATGACAAACGCTGGGCGGGATTCACGGGCATCATCGACTTCCTCAAAACGAAGAACGTTGAGTTCATGACTCCCTCGGAGTATTTGAAAAGGACCCAGTCCAAACAGCCATGAGGTTTTTTTCACTGCTTGCCGCGTTTGCGCTGACTTCTGTTCATGGGGATGGGCCGTTTCCGGTGCTGATGTGGTATGGGGGCATTTGGAAAGCGTCCAAGCATGCGGTGGATGTGAACCGCTTCTTTCCGCATGGCATCGCGGTGATCGCCGTGGAGGTGAGGACGATGGAGGATGCGACGGCGGACAAGGTGAAGGAGCCGATCTCCTATGTGCTGGAGAATGCGCTGAGCGCGGTGAAGTTTGTGAGGGAAAACGCTGCCAAGTATAAGCTGGATCCAGCGAGTATCGCGCTGGGTGGAGGTTCACAGGGGGCGCTGCCGGCGCTGTATGTGGGCTGCACGGCGCCTGAGCTGGTGGCCTGCATCGCCGCGGACCGCTGCCAGCCTTCGATTGATCCGAAGCGGATGCAGGAGTGGGTGCCGGGTGTAAAGTGGGGAGCGCCTGCGCTGGGCTGCTCTTTTGAGGATTCTTTGAAGCGGCGTGATGAGCTGCTGCCAGTGATCAAGAAGTGGTCGCCTGACTGGCTGCTGCACAAGAATGCGGCACCGATGTACTTTGAGAACGAGTGGGGGATGATGAAGCCGGATGACATCACGCAGAACAACTACGATGTGCATTCCCCAGCATGGGCGGTGGGTTTTCAGAAGCTTGCGCTTGCAACGGGAGCCACCTGCCATGTGAAGTATCCCGGTCATCCCACCGAGGGCTATGACGACATCTGGAATTTTATTGTGAAACAACTGACCGCTAAAAAATCAAACCCATGAAAAAACTGCTCACCTCGCTGATCTGCCTTGTCACTATCATCTCGTTTGCCGAAGAGGCGCCGCTGGCTGCTGTAAAGACGGCGGATGATGCGCGTGTGACCGCGATGAAAGCGCCCGACCGTGACAAGCTGAGCGCGATCTTCTCCGATGAACTGCGCTATGCGCACTCCTCCGGTGTGGTGGACACCAAGGCCTCGTTTATTGAGGTGCTGCTCAAAGGGACGACGAAGTATCAGGCGGTGGACTATGTGGAGCGCAACTTCACTTTCCCGGCACCGGGCATCGCCCTGATGACCGGGAGCGCGAAGCTGAAGATCGGCACGGAGACAGGGACCATCGAGCCCACGCTGGCATTCCTTGCGGTCTGGCGTCTGGAAAAGGACCAGTGGCGCTTCCTGGCCTGGCAGTCGTGCAAGCTGACGCCGCCACCCGCGAAGTAATCTTTTTTGCATGAAGGCGAAGATCACTCTCGGCATTTTGCTCTTCGCTGCGGGTGGCTTTGCCATTGAGCCTCATCTGCCGCCGGGCACGAAGGCGCTGCCATCGGCGGCGGCGAATGGACGCGGACCGCTGGCGCTGGTGAATTTGAATCATCATGTGCTTGGTCATGCGCGAGTGTTTGGCGGCAAGGAAGACGACTTGTTTGTGGCGGGTTTCGGCGGCCCGCAGGCGGTGCATTTGTTTCGCTGGGTGGATACTGCGGAAACGGGCGTGCCCGTGTTTGCGCAGCCGGTGGAGGTGAAATGTGCCTTCAAGGACAAGGGCAGTGTGTTTCAGCAGAAGGATGGGAAAGTCGTGGGCCTGTGGATCGACAAGGATGAGCTGGTGACCACGGAGTTCACCGTTGAGAAGCTGGAGTTTCGTGAAACGAAGCGTGAGAAACTGCCGAAGGCGGTGAAGTCACCGGGCAGCCTTGGTGTGCTGGTGAATGATGACGGCAGTTACGATGCAGCGTTTGAAATGTCGAACGGTGGCAAGGGGGCGGAGGGGAGCCCGAACACTGAGGAGTGGCGGCCCTTCAACTCCTCCGGCATCGCGGTGGGAGAGATGCGCTACCGCTACCTCATGGGAGTCACGGCCAGAGGCGAGGCGAAGCAGATCACCCAGACGCGGAACGAGGTTTATTTTTCCATGCATGGCATCACGGGGGTGAACCTCGGAGCCGGTCATGAACGCGATCTGGTGACGGGATCGCGGCAGGGAAATCTCGTGTATTATCACAACAAGGCGGCGAGCGGCTTTGATCTTGAAGGGAAGCGTCTCATTGCGAGCGAGGATGGCAATGCGCTGCGGCATCCGAGCATCAACCCGAGCGTGTGTGCTTATGGGGATGGCTTGATCGCGTGCGGTGAGGGATCGCTCTACTTTTACCGTTTCACGGGGAAGTTCACGAAGGCAGGCGCGCCTGTTTGCAAGGAAGCGGTGTCCGTGTTGCAGGAGCATGCGGATCTTTACGCGGGCACGCTGCCAACGCCCACGACGGTGGATTGGGATGGTGATGGGGTGCTGGACATTCTGGCGGGAAATTCAGAGGGCTTTGTGCTGTTTTTCAAAAACAGCGGCAGCAATGACGAGCCGAAGTTTCTGCCAGCCACACGCGTGAAAGCAGGGGGCCGTGAGATTCAGGTGCAGGCGGGCTATGCCGGCAGCCTGCAGGGATTGCAGGAGGCGCGCTGGGGGTATCTCTCGCCGAATGTGATCGACTGGAACGGGGATGAGCTGCCGGATCTCATTACTGGCGACATCACGGGCAATTACCTCATCTATCTCAATCGCGGGACCAAGATGGAGGCGAAGCTGGATGCCGCGCATCCGATCTACTGCGACGGCCTAGACCTGCACGGCATGTGGCGCTGCCGTCCGGCGCTGGCGCAGATCGGCGGACGTGTGGTGCTGGCGATTGTGGATGGTGACGATCAGTTCCATCTCTACTGGCGCATTGATGACTACAATGTGGAGGACGGTGGCAAGCTGCGGCTGGATGATGGCCAACCGATTGGCGCGAGCGGCGGCGTAGGCGGCATGAGCGGGCGCTGCAAGCTGGACTTCTTTGACTGGAACCAGGATGGGAAGCTGGATTTCGTCATTGGCACCGGGCGGGTTTGTTCGATTCCAGATCGCACCACGGGCTACCCGATGGCGGCGCTGGGACAAAATCCGGTGGTGGGAGGATTGATCGGCCGGCTGGTGGATTCTGCGCTGCCGACCAAGCTGAAGAAGACCCTCGGCACCCCTCTGGTGATGATGAACACGGGCACGAATGCGAAGATGAAATTCGCGAGGCCGCTGACGTTTCAGGATGAGGACGGCAACGTTGTGCAACCTGGAGGTGCGCATGAAACGGGTGCGGTGGGAACGATGCTGGGCAGAGACGGGCCGAATTTGCTGATCTGCAATGAGGCCGGGCGCATGTTTCTGCTGCCGGGAAAAAAACTGCAGATTAAGCCGTGAGACACTGGTGAATTGAATTACCCGGGGGTGAGCGCGGCGGGGCGATGTATTCCAATATCTGGCTCTGGGTGACGCGCCCGGAACCTGCTGAAGCAGGTACTACAATACATGCGGGGTGGACTGCGGTGTGTATAACGCGTGCCATGCGCTGAGAGACGGGCGGGCTGTCGCCACACCCATCCACGTTTCACCTGGGGTCATGGGTTATTTTACGAAATCAGTGAAGCCGGCTTCGGTGCGTTTGAGTTCGGCTTTCATGGCGGTGCGGAGCTGGGTGATGTGGTCTGCGTGGGAGGCTTCGCCGATGAGGTTTTTCAATTCTTCGGGGTCGTTTTTTAGATCGTAGAGTTCTTCGCCGGACTTGCCATCGAGATAGTGGATGAGCTTGAACTGATCCTGCACGACGGCGCTGTACAAGGGCACGCCCTGATCATTCTTCTGTTCCGCGCCAGTGAGGATGGTCTGGCTGACTTTGGCGCCGTATTCGTTGCCCATGTGCTCGTAGTAGCAGGCGTGCGGCCATATGGTTTCAGGTTTTTCGAGCAGAGGAGTGAGGTCGCGGCCATGCGTCTGCCACGGCACTTTCACGCCGGTGATGGAAAGGAAGGTGGCGGCGAGGTCGGGGGCATTGACGGATGCGTTGCAGACTTTGCCGGTGGGGAAGCGTGAGGGCATGCTGATGATGAGCGGCGAGCGGTAGTTCGCGTCATAGGGCGCGAGCTTGGTGCGGAAGCCGTGCTCGCCCATGGAGAAGCCTTGATCGGCGGTGTAAATGATGAGGGTGTTTTCGTACTGACCGGACTCCTTGAGTGCGGCGATGAGCTGACCGACGCCTTCATCGATGGCGGGCACGCATTCGTTGACCTGGCGCACCCAGTCATCGAAGCGCTTGCCTTTCTTGCTCTCGCCAAAGGCTTCGCCTCCCTTCCCTGCCATGGGATGTCCGTCGGGGCCTTTCGTCCATGCCTGCTTTTTATTGAGGTAGTCGGGCTTGCCTGCACGGGGTGGGAAGATGTCGGCAGGAACGGGCACGGCGGCGTCTTTGTAGCTGCCTTTGTGGCGTTTGGCCGGGATGGATGGGCCGTGGACGCTGCCGTAGCAGACCCAGAGGTACCATGGCTTTGCTGCATCGCGGTTTTTACCACGGATGTAGTCGCGCGACCACTGGGTGTAGTTGTCGGCAGGGTAACCTTCGATGGTCTGCTCCTTGCCATCGACACTCATGATTTGAGTTTCGTAGTAGGCGCCGGCGTTTTCGGGATGAAGCGGGCGATTCCAGACGATCTGATGATCCCAGTCACGGCCCCAGCCGGTATCGGTGCCGGTGTGCCATTTGCCAATCTGCGCGGTGTGGTAGCCCTGCCTGCGCATTTCTGCGGGGATGAAGGGGCACTGCTTTGGATCATAGGTGCTGCCGGGGTATTTGCCCTCCATGGACATGGACTCGATGCCGTGAGGAAAGCGCCCGGTGAGCATGGTGGCGCGCGAGGGCATGCACCAGGAACCGAGATAGGGGGCATGGAAGCGCACGCCGTTTTTCGCCAGCGCATCAATGTTCGGGGTCTTCACCCAAGGCCAGGAGCCGGGGTAGCAGCCCACGGTTTTTGTGGACTGATCGTCGGCGTAGATGAAGAGGATGTTGGGGCGTTTTGCCTCCGCTGCAAAAAGCTGAAACGCGAAGGTGCCGAGCAGGAGGGTGACAAAGGCTTTCATGGTGCGCGATAAACGTCACGCACCATGGCTTTGTAGCCGCAAAGCTTTCGAATTTGATCAGGCGGCAGTGCCCTGCGAAGGGGGCGGCAGCTTGGCTGCGGGCGGGCGAGCCACTGCGGTGGGCGGCTTCATCATGGGCGGGGCCGGTGGTTTCGCGATGGGTTTCGAAATCGGTGGCGCAGGCGGCTTGGCGAGAGGCTTGGTCGCACCCGTATAGGAGGGTGGCGGTGGCGGCTTGGCACCTGGCATGACCGGTGGCTTGGCAACAGGGGCTGAGGGTGACACTGCAGCCGGTACCGCTGGTGCTGCCGCCACTGGCTGTGCTGGTGGCACTGCGGTGGGAACCGCTGGTGGTTTGACCACGGGCGCGGCCGACGGACGAATGATGGACGAGAGCACGGAAGACTGCGGAGGACCTGGCTGCACCTGCTTCGGCGCATGCCTCTTTTGAATCATGTCCCAGAACCTGAGCTCACGTAGCAACGGATGTGACCGCAAGGCGGCGAGCACGTTTTCCTTCGTTGCAGGCGGTTCGGTGGCGAACTGATCGTAGGAGCCTTCGCGCTGGGCGGCGAGCACGCTTCCGAGCGCGGCCAAGATGGCAGCTTCAGCTGCGGGAATGTGATGGAAGGTGTTTTTCGCCTTGAAGGCGTTGAGCAGTTCCATGGTGAGCTGGCCGGAAACAGGTGCGATGTCATTGCGCAGAAGCAATGTGTCGCCGGCGGCCTCCTTGATCCGCTCAAGCACGGCGATGAAGCTGCCGCGCATGGAATCGCTGGTTACGATGCGTACCCGGCTGCCGCCCCATTCGAACCAGCGATCGGAGCCGTCGAAGTTGTCGTAGGTCTTGCGAATGTCGCCTTCGCTGATCGTGACAGGCGGGGCCACCATGAGTTCAATCAGATCGCGCGTCCGCTCACCAAGATCGATGGCGCTGGGTGAAACGGTTTCCGCCGTGGCCGCCGCCACGGCCTGCTGAAGCAGTGCATCCACTTTTTCTGCGAGGCTTGTCTTGGAGACTGGCTGGACGGCGGCAGGGGGAGGCAAAGCTGCTGGCTGCGCGGCAGCCAGCACTGGTATGGCCGCGACTGCGGGAGACTCTTTGGTCTCCTCCACTACAGCAACGGCGACTGGGACCACTGGAGCAGCGACTGGCAGCGAAGGCACCGGAGGAGGCGCTGGCTGAGCTGCGACTGCCGCGACGATTTCAGGCGGAAGCGCCGACTGCGTGGTGCGCATGGCATAGATCTCGGCAGCAGCGGCCAGGAGATGACGCGGGAAGATAGCGCCACCGGCGGTGAGCCGGGCCACGTCTTCCTCCAGCAGCGGGTGAATGGCCGAGGTGATGCCGTCTTTTTGACGCTGCTCAATGAGCGCGGGAGTTTCGAGCCGGCAGTTGAGCAGGAGGCGCTTTTGCTCATTGGCGATCGGCAGCATGTCGACGACTGGCAGGCGGAAGCCCAATGGCGCATTCGAGTCGGGCACACCGACACGCCCGCGAAGGGCCTGAGAGAGTGCCACATCCCAGGCGGCGAAACGTTCCACCACGAGACCAATGAGCACGACCCAGTTTTCACTTTGATCGATCAGCGCAAAGAGCAGGCGCTGCATCTCATCGAGCTGGGGCTGTGTAACGACGAGGTCGAGCTGATCGAGGACCAAGACCACGGGTGAGCCCGCCTGCGCGGCCAGTTTGCCAAAAAGCTGGATGACGACAGCCATCTCCGAACGCGCCAGCGGCTCTGGAACACCGAGGTATTTGAGCTCGTTTTCTGTGAGGTAGGCAGCACCGGAAAGCCACTGCGCGGCGAGATGCTCCTTGTCATCGCGCAGCACATTGAGCAGGCAGCGCAGCACGCTGCGGGGAACCATCGGATGATCGGCCTCCAGAAGCTGCACGGCCTGATGGATCATCTCCTTGCGGGTATCGAGGCGGATCGTGGCCCAGGCTTCGTGCAATTCAGGAAAGGTGAAATCCTGTTCCACCACTGGTTTGAGCAATGCATAAGCAAGCAGGCGCAGCTGGCTGTAAGGTGCCTCTTTGCCCTCCTTGTTGCGTGCTGCATGACGCAGACTGCCGACGAAGCGAGTGAGGATGAAATTTTCCAATGCCTCCGGCTGCAGCGGCGGATTGGGCGCATAGGCATAAAAAATACTGTCTGCACATTCACGCCGAAGGCGCGCAAAGAGATGTGATTTGCCCGAGCCGCCAGCACCGCGCACAAAACGGACCTGGCTGCGGTGCTGAGCCCGCACCTGATCCACCGCGATGCGCAATGCGCCAAACGGCACGGAGTGAATGTAAGGCACGTCCAGAAAGGAGGCTGCATTCCACAGATCGTTTTCACCCACACTGGTGGACATGAAGGGATTCAGGTCAGCATAGGACGGCATGGTCGGGGGAGTGTGTTCAGGATTCGGGAGAAGAGTGGAACTGGATCAGGAAATCCAGCACCAGGAGTAACCGGGCGGGCCGAGGGACATTGGAACGAGCAGGGCACGTTCATGATCCGGGAGGTCTTGAGGCCTTTCGCAAGGTTCTAGCAGGAGGTGCCCATTGATGTAAAGCGTCTCAATCAAATTTCGTAAAACTTGACTATCAGCCACCCCTCCCCGCTCGGCCGCCCAGGCCTGATAGCGGGCAAAAGTCTGGGGTATTGGGATCATGACTGAGGAAGAGCGGATGCGGTCAAGATCATACCAAGCGCGCAGATCGGCCTCTTCTGGAGCGCTGATGGTTGCGACGGGTGGGACGGACGGCGCCGCATCCAGCCACGCGATCAGATCATCCAGGCCGACAGGTGGCGTGCGGACGGTGTTCACCGCTTGGAGAACTTTTTGCAAGGACCGTCGCAGCGGGGCATCCAACAGTTCCGAAGGCTGCGGTTTGTGCGCATATACCAGCGGTTTGGCCCCCGGGAGCACAAAGGCAGCGCCTGCGGAGACGAGGCTGTCCAAGGCCACCTCAAAAAAGGGCAGCAGCCCGGCCGGGAGTTTGGCTTTCAACTTCACGGCCTGCTGCTCTTTGCTGGCCGCATGCAGCCAGTGTTTCAAGAGCGCTGCGGCGGCCGTTTCAAGGCTGTGGGGCGTAAAGAGAGGCTGTGGCTTGCTGCGAGTGCCTGCGGCAATGCTGTTTAACGCGCCTGATGACGACAATGCTTCCAGGACTGCGGCCACGGCTTTGAGCGTGGCTGCCCGCCCGACCGCTGGCTTCACGAGCTTGACGATCTCCGCTGCTTTCAGCGGGAGTTCGCTGCGGCTCAAGGCCTCCTGGATGGCGTGTTCGAGTGTCATGGCAGTTCAGCGATGGATGGCGTTCACCTGGCGGTTCAACCAGTGTGTCACATCTTTCACCACCTCCTCATGCTGCACATCATGGAGCAGCAGATGGTAGGAACGCGTGTACCAGAGCAGTTTTTTGTCCCGGCTGCGGATCTGGGCAAACAGGGCCTGGATTTGGTCTGCTGATGACAGCACATCATTCGGGGATGCGACGAAGAGCACCGGCATTTTCAAACGATGGGCTGATTCAGTGTTTGCATCGAGCATACCGCCAATGGTTGAGAGGAGGCGCAGCGAGAAGGCGCTGACATGGTGGGGCGTGACCGCCATCTGACCGCCATGGGTGGAGTGTGAAGTGACTTTGATTTTCGATTCATCCACGCCTGCCAGCTCGCCAAGCGTGTATCGTGAGCGTGGAGTGAGCCTGGCTGCCGTGTCGAGCAGGAAGCGTTTGAAACCGCTCAAAGCCGTGCGCAGCCCGGCCACCGGTGATGCGAGGATAATCCCATCGGGATCAGACCAATTTCCGAGCAGATCCGCCGCTGTGTGCAAGGCGATGAGGCTGCCCAGGCTCTCTCCATACCAAAAGACCGGGGTCTTGGGATGCCTGCGCTTCACCAGCGCGTGAAACGTGGCCAGATCACGCTGCCAGGCGCTGGCGTTTGAAATGTCGCCACGCTCGGCCACCACGGGATCATTTCCCTGACCGCGCAAATCGTATGCATAGACCGCATAACCATGCAGTGGCAGTTGTTCGCCCAGATACCAGAAATCTGACTTTGCGCCGCTCAAGCCGTGAATCGTGATCACCACTCCGCGCGGTGTGACACCGGCAGGCACAGGCCATGATTTCCACGGCATGGTTTTGCCATCGTAACTCACCCAGTCTTCAGCGCAGAGCACACCGCGACCTGCGGCAATTTTTTTCACCGAGGCACATCCTGACAAGACGGTAATAACCGTCAGTACAAGCAGGCACTGGAGGAGAGTGGTGTTCATTGTTTAATCAAGAACGGCCAGTGCTGACTCCACGAACTTTACCTGCACCCGCACGCGCGTATCGAAATCAAACTCCGAAGGCGATTCAAACGTCAGCGTGACCGGACAGCCGCGCACATGCAGCTCAATGGCTTCTGGCATTCCGGGGAGGTGAGTCGGCAGCGTGCGGCGCCTGATCACACCCCGGTTGGCCCGCTGACCATCGATGTTCTTTCGCGAATCGGGTGCGATCACACGAGCGCAGCGCTCGATGATTTCATGACCCACCGTTTGTCGTGCGTGGTTGAGTTCATAGAGGTAGATTCCCTGTGCGTCGTAGTCCTCATGCAGGCAGAGCCCAAAACGCATCGCACGCCCAGTGATCCATTGCTGCCATGGGCCGCAGATCTCATCTGCAGCATCGTGAAAGCGACGATTGATGTCGAAACCACGATGATCCGCGCGAGTGTTGAGCGTGAGTCCCACCGGATTGAGACAGGGGGCGATCAAGAAGGATCCGCGTTTCAGTTCGTTCACGTGCTTCTCAGCCCAGGTGAGGAGGCCCCAGGCTGAACCCGCTTCATCGCCATGGACGCCAGTGGAAAGATAGACTGCAGGCTCTCCTGCCTGTGCTGAAGCAGATTCGAGCACGATCACGGGCATATCACCCACCTTGCACAAGGTCTTGACCCGGCAGCCAGCGGTACGTGCGAGCACGCGCCAGCGCTGGATGAGATGCTGTGCGTCATGCGCACGATGGTTAGGGAGCAGCTTCACAGCTTGAGAATGGCTGATCCTGCTCATTCGTCATTCTGAATTCGTCATTCATCCCTTTTTCTTCTTCCCTTTTCCTTGCTTCCCAGGTGGCATCTCTTTCGTACGGCCTTCGTTTCGCGCGACTTCTTCAGGCTCTGGAATCCGACCTTGATCGTGCGTCTGTTCGATCCATGCATTGAGCACCGAACTCAAGCGCTCGCGAGCGGCCAGGTGCTCTGGCTGATTGGACTTCGCGAGGTTGTTGATCTCAAAAGGGTCCGCCTGCAAATCGTAGAGCTCTTCCTCCGGCATAGTCGGGGCGGCCAGCACGGCCTGCGGGGGCGTCAGCTTGTCCTGCGCGGCGAGTTCTTTGATGAGGTTCCACACGGGATACTGTTTCTCCTTGTAGGCGTTGTGCTGGAGGAAGGGGCGATCGGGGGTGAAGTTCCGGATGTAGCGGTAGCGGGCATCGCGCACGGTGCGGAAGCGGAACACCGTCATGTCACAGCGGTCACGGGCGCCGAAGACGTACTCGCGGGGCGGCTCTGCGTTTGCGCCCATGAAAACCTGGCCCTGCATGCCCTGAGGTTTGGGAATGCCAGCCCATGTGAGGGTGGTGGCGGTGAGGTCGATGGACATGAGGAGGCGGTCGCTGACTTTTCCTGCCTCGTAGCCAGTGGGAGCAGTGATGCCCGAAGGCCAGCTCAGGATGAGCGGTGTATTTAGACCTTCCTCATAGCAGAACTGCTTGGCACGGACATGGGCAGCACCGTGATCTCCCAAGAAGCAGATCACGGTGTTCTCCATCAAGCCGTCGCGCTGAAGGAGTTCCATGACTTTGCCGATCTTGCGGTCCAGCTCGGTGGCGGCGTCGAGGTACTGCGCCATGTCTTTGCGCGTGACTTCGTGGTCGGGGTAGTAAGGCGGGATCTCCACCTTGGCGGGGTCGGCATGGGATGGCGCGTGGAAGGTGCGGTGGGTTTCCTGAAAATTGAGCTGCGCGTAGAAGGGCTGATGTTGCTTGAGGTCATCCCAGTTGGAGGAGTCGAAGGGCTTGGTGGGTTCTTGGAAATTCCAGTCGGTCTTACCGCTGCCTTTGAAGCCTGCCTCCGGGGGAAGATCCTTCACATTGGCGGTGAAGTAGCCGGCCTCGCGCATGCGCTCGCTGATGACTTTTACGCCTGCGGGTAGAGTGAAGCCGTCATCGCGGTGAGAGCGGTGATTGTGCGCGCCGATGGTGGTCTGATACATGCCGGTGTTGAAGGCGGAGCGGCTGGCGGAGCAGACGGGGGCGGTGGTGTAGTAGCGGGTGAAGCGCATGCCCTTTGCCGCCAGAGCATCGAGCACTGGTGAGGAGACTTCCTTGGTACCGTAGCAGCCGAGATGCGGGCCGAAATCTTCGGCGATGAGCCAGAGGATGTTGGGGCGCTTTCCCCCGGCATGGAGGGTGGCGACCAAGCAGAGGCTGAAAAGGCAAAGAAAACGGATCATGCGCAGAGCATGACGAAAAATGCCGCGCAGAAGCAAGAAAGTATTTGTAGCGAACGCCTGATCGTCGCCTGTCGAGGCGACCATTTATTGCATCATTTTCTGCGCCTTGGAGATGATGCGTTCCTCAAGTGTGTCCGCAAATTTGTCCGGATGCAGCGGGTTGGACCAGTACATGAGCGAACGAAAGGCCTCATAGCCACCCTCAAGCAGCACGCGTCGGCTCGGAATGTAGGCGAGGATGTCGTTGCTGTAGCCTGCGACCCACAAAGCTCCCGGCCCCTTGAACTCGTGCTTCAGGCGCAGCGAATAATCCACACAGGTCTCACCGCTGAGCGCCACGAAGGTCAAATCATGACCGAAGTGAACCACCTGAAGCGGGTAGTCGTAGTGGTCGCGCAGTCCGGTGTGCTTGATCGCATGCAATCGCTTTTCATCCCACTTGCGCTGATAGACCTCGTAGCTTTTTTCATAGCCTTCACCCGTGCTCAGCCGTTTTTCGATCTGGTCTGCCGTGGGAATCGACTGGTAGTCGAGCCGCGTCGTCTGCCAGTCAATGCGCAGCGGGCCATGGATCGGTTTCGGCTTTGCATCCAACGCGGCCTCCACTGCGGTGGCGAGGCTTTGACCGTGGCGGAGGCTGAAGACCGGACTGAAACGTGGATAGGCGTTCTGATCACCACCGCAGCCCATCATGAACAATGCGATGGTGCCCGGATGCGCCTCCTCGATCAGTTGCTGCGCATGACCTGCATAGTCACCGTGCCATTGCTTGATGCTCATTGATGTGTTGTGGCAGGCGTAGCCAAAGACGATGGCGCTCAGCTTGCCAGCCGCCGTTTGAACCGTGAGCACCGGCACATCATGATCCACCACGCCCTCGGGATTCGGGCTGTTTAAGTAGGGATCGCCCGCCGGCTTGTCGCTCTTGAGCCTGCGGTTCATGGCAAAACCGCAACGCGAGTGGCCATAACTGACCGTGGCCGGTTCCACCTGCTGCAAGGCCTCGCCGATGATGCCGATGATCTTGTCCTTCAGCCATGCGTTGTAGCGCAGGCAGCGCTCCTTGCGAAGAGGATCGGTGAAGCTCATGAATTCCAGCTCCGTGTAACGCAGTTCCGGCCCGCAATGCGTATGCGAGCAGTTCAGCAGCAGCGCCTTTTCAGGCAGACCAAACCTGGCCTTCACGGCCTCCGCCACTGCATCCCGGAGCTGAACCGTCACCTCCACCAGATCAAGCGTGACCATCACGAAGCGCTCTCCCTGCGCGTCCTGAAGCGCCAGAGCCTTCGCATGGAGTTCCATCGCTGTGCCCTCTGCAGGAACCTCACGGTTTGCGAAACCGGCGAGGTACATCGGCTCTGTGGGTGTGATGATCGTCTTGGCGGCTGCCGCTTTCCATTCTGGCGTCTGTGCCGAGGTCTGTAGAACGAATGCAAACGCGAAGGCCAGGATCGGGAAAACAAGATTCATGATCGGAGTCATACGCGCCGACGAGTGCGGATATGCCAATCAGAAGAATGACAGGAGGTTTGCGCAAGGCCGGGAAAAGGCGGGAAAAGGCGGGAAAAGGCGGGAATGCCCGGAAAACGGGGCTTTGGTGCTCACTTGGCTTACTTTGGCGGGTTTGCGCAGGTTCAGGGCTGAAACTGGCTTTGTGACAAAGGTTTGCGCAACTGGCAGGCTCCCGGAACTCGCGTTGCAGGCGGCCTGCACGGATTATGCACGGTACTTGGACGGCGGCAAGCTTTGCTCACTGCGTAGCTCTCACGGGGTTGCCCATGATGGGCGGGTGGGTTTCCCGGCCTTTCTGGCACGGATGACATCGAGGCGGGAACGCATGCGTTCGACGCGGGGGCGGACTTTGCGCAGGGCCTGGGCGAGCTTGGGGAGGGCGTGGGACTTGCCGTGGCGCAAGGCTTCATCTTCGGAAATGGAGAGCCGTTGTTCAGCGGCCTTTACGACTTCCTCCCATGCTTCAGTCTGGTTCATGGTTTTTCCTCCTGGTTCAAGGCGACCATGCAGCGGACATCGGTCGGGCGGATGAAGATCTCGGAGCCGTGAGCGCGTTTGTTCCACGCAATATCCGCCTGATCGTTAAGGTCCGAGGGGCCAGTGGCAAAACAGGCTTCGCATTGAATGAATGAATGCTCCGGGTCTTTGGGCGTTTTTGGATAGGTGACGATCGAGAGATTGATGCTGCCGCAGAAAGGGCATGGAAGGTTGCCTAGCATGGTAAGAGGGATCGTATCGACCAGGTCGGCAATGACGAGGTGAGTAGGTGAGCTCATGCCCTGGCTCCTCTCAATTTGGCGCGGAGATCGGCGAAGAATTCATCATTTTGGGCCACCTCGGCAGCGGTGGGAGGCGGGCGCATCAGGACATCTTGCATGTTCCAGCCTGCGTACCATTCGGCGCGGGACTGGGGAGACAGGCGGGCATCGGTGATCGTACAGGGCTTGCCAGCTTTGCGGGCGGCTTTGCCGTTGTGGAAGTGGCTTGAATTGGGCTGGCTCATGACTTCGGAGCCTCCCGGTCAATAGTGTAAGAGATCCCGGGCACCTGGGCGGCGATCTCTGGCGGGAGAGTGACATCAAAGATGCCGGGCAGGCCACGGCAGGGGTGGAAGGGCAGCTTAACGACGCGGTCAATCACATAGCCATAACGGCCCCTCCAAAAAGGGGAATCTGAAGACTGCACGCAATCGGTGATGTGCATCGCGCCGATGATGCCACCGCTTGGCAGGTTAGGACGGCGTACGATGACCTTGGCCGTCATGAGTGCGGAGAGGTCGAGTGGGGCGGTGAACTTCTTGGCCTGATCTGTGAGCCAGGGTAGAGCTGTTTCATCAAAGGTCTGCGCGGCATGAATGAGAACCCAGCCGCGAGTGTAGGTGCGGGAACATCGGTTTTCGATCGTCTTTGGGCCATCGAGAATGATCTGGGCCCATGGCTGGCGAATAGAGAGGGCTCTCATGGCTATGCCGCTCTCCTTTCTGTCAGAAGCAGCGGTTTAGGGGCGGGTTTGCTCTTGAAATAGGCCTTCATGGGATCGCCTCGGCCATAGTGAAAGCGCTTCTCGCGCATGGCGGTGGCGACATCGCACAGGAGGGTGGCTAGGGCTTTGGCGTCGAGTTCTGATTTGAGGGTGTCCCACTTGCCGAACACGTCGTCCTCATCACCGATTTGGCGGCCCAGATAGATGCAAAGATCTGTATTGGGCGCAGAAACGACGGCGTTGATCTCCAGATTTTCAGCGCCTTCGTATTCCTCCTCAAACTGGGGGCTGATGCCCTGAAAACAAACACTGACGTCGATGCGCTGCGCACAGCCAGGGTCTAACGAGCGCACCAGTCTGGCGTATTGCCACAGGCCGTCCAACCAAGTGGCGCAGGCTTCGATTTCCAGTGCCGTGCGCAGATGGGCCCAGCCAGAATATTCATCGTCGGATGAATGGCCAAGACACAGCCCTGTGCAGTCAGTGACCTGACCCCATACCCAGGTGGTTGGCAGCTCAAAACAGATCGGGCGGATGATCGCCCCGAATTGGATTTTTAGAGTGTTCATGTTACGCGGCCTCCTGGATGAGGATTTGAAGCTCACAGGCCACGGTCAATGCCTTCTCCTGCATCTCATCAAAGGAGGTGGTCCATGTGGGGACACGTTGAATGAGAACCTCCAGATAATTAGCCAGATCCATGGCTTCCTGCTGAGCGTGATTGAGCCAGTCAAGCTGGGTCAGATCATTTCGGGTGAGTTTGGTTCCATATTTGAGCTGCCCGACTTTGGAGCGTTCAGCGAGCTTGTGCGCCACTGCGGCGCAGATCGCGTCATCCTCAGCCGGTGCGCGCAGCTTGTGACGTACAGCATCGACGATGGGATCTCCACAGGAGGCGAGGGCAAGGGTATTCATAAAGTTAAGCGGCCTCCTGGATGAGTTGAGTTGATGCGAGACTGAAGGCTTCGGCGGGGTCGTTGACTTTGCCGCCCTCCAGCATGAGGCGGGCGAGCTTGGCGTGCATGACGACGGCACCGCAGGCACCGCTGTTTGGGGCGGTGATGATCTTGAGGGCCTGCTTCTTCACGCTGGCATTGCCGGTGGCCTCGGGGAGGTGGCGATTGAGGAGCAGCTGCACGGTGCGCTCGCTGGTGTTGAGGGCCGGATCTGGATCATGGAGATCCAAGGACACGTCACGCTTGAGGCCGACGACGCGCTTGTGCTGGTCGCACTTCGCCCACTGGTCGATGATCTCGGGATTGCCGACGAGTGCGATCGGTGTGCCGGTGAGATCCACGAAATCGCGCAGCCAGTCGCGGGCATGGCGTGTCATGCGCTGCGCGTTGTCGATGATGAGCATGGTCTCGCTGTCGCGCAGATGGCGGGCAAGGATGGTCTCGGGGGATTCGCCACGGCCCAGCTTGAGGCCTGCGGCCTTGAGCAGCTCACGCACGATGCAGCCCTGGCGGCGCGTCCAGGTGTAGAGGTGGATGTAGAGCGTATTTGCCTTGTTCTGCTTCACGTAGAGGCGGCAGGTGCAGGTTTTGGCCACACCACCGGGGGCATGGGCCACGCCGATATTGCCCGTCACGCGTACCTGATCGAGAAAGGCAAACATGGAGGGCTGAATAAAGCTGGCGGGGTCGTCGATGAGATCGCCACCACCTTCGATGCGCAGTTCGTTGGAGAGGTAGCTCTCAAGGCGGGTTTCGAATTTCTGCACGTCCCCTGCCCACTTGCCTGCGGTGGTGAAGCGATACACCTGCGTGCCGTCCTGATAGCCGAGGCGCTTGCCGATGATGGCGCGGTCCTTCATGGAGGCCGGATCAAGGCCGTTGTGCTGCATGTGGCGCAGCAGGCTGGCCACCAGCGTGGGATTGGGCTGCTGCTCAGCGGCAGCAGCCGGTTTAGAAGAGCTTGCGGGGGTTGATTTCATGGGGGGCGGTGGTGGTGTTGTTGTTGTCATTGCTGGTGCTGGCTGTGGGGAGCGAGGCATTGAGGGCGTCTGTGGCCTTGCGGGTTTTGGCGGATTCGGATGCTGCGGCCTGTTTGAGCACGGCGGCGTTGTGCTTGTGGCGGTCTCGGCGCTTGGCGATGTTGGGCAGCTGGCGCTTGATGAGCTTGCTCATCGTGGCGTTTTCCTCGCGGGCGTATTCACGCACGGCGGCGGTGACAGCGTCGTGGTCCAGGCGCTGGGCGCGTGGCTGGCGTTTGGCCTCGCCAAGGAACCGGCCTTTGGCATTGCGCACAAAAAGGCAGGCAGGATCGAAGGGGTTCACATAGACCTCATAGCGTTCGCCTTCGCGCAGTTCTTCGCGGGCGCCCTCGGGAGTGGTGACGCTGCCGAAGTAGTACAACTCCTCCGGTCCCACGGCTTCATCAGCGAAGCAGAAGGCGTGCGACTGTACTTTCACCTCCTTGGCAAATCCGGGGCCGAGGATGCGGCAGACAGTGCCGCCGTGGATGGGGATGAGATCAGCGCTGCCGCGATGCCAGACTTCGGAGCGGTTCATCTTCACGGGTTGAGGCACCAACAGGCCGCACTGCATGGCGACGAGCGCCTTTTGCTGCACGTCAGCGGGGCGCTGCTTGAGTTCGTCCAGGCTGATAAGGTGCCCGCCGATGTCGAGCATCTGCGCGATGTAGCCGCATTCGTTCCAGCCTTCCAAGTCGTGGTCCCGCTCGCAGGCAATCTGGTGATAGATCTCATCCAGTCGGCGGCGGAAGCTGTGGATCTCCATCAGCGGAAACTGAAGCATGTCGCGGAACTCCACGGGCAGCCAGGCCCATGACTCCAGAAGCTGAGCATTGTGGGTGAGCATGCCATGCAGCTGCTCGGGGCGCGTCTCCACATTGCGGCCGGTCTGGCCTTCCGTGGCGGCGAGCCAATTGTGATCGTTGTTGTTGCCGCTTTCAAGCGAGGCCTTCCAGCCGGGCTGTCCGCGCCAGCGGCCATGATAAAGGCCAGCATGGGAGGCGCGGCCATCGAAGCCGGATTCACTCACGGTGATGAGTCCCTGCGTGTCGTCATACAAAGCCCTGCTCACGTCCTCGGCAAAATTGGCGGTGCCGTGCTCGGCATAGTTCACGGTGCCAAGGGGGTGATAACCCCACTTCCAGTAATGACCAGCCACCACAAGGCGCATCATGTCACCCGTGAGCTTTTTCACATAGCCCTCTTCATCCTTGTACTTGGGCTTGAGGCCGTAGAAGGTCTTGAAGGCAGCGCTGTAATCATGGCCGTAAAGTTCGATGGGGCGTGCGGCCTGCTTGTGCTCAAAGGAGTTGATGAAGTAGTCATGCTCCTTGTCATCCCACATGAGTTGACGACCTGGGGCGGAGCCCACACGGGAGAGCTTGAGGGTGGGCAGGAACTTCTTGGCGGCGGCATGGCCTTGGATCTGCGCGATGCGCCGTGCCTTGCTGTCATCGAGCTTGCGGCGCAGGTTGCGAGTGCTCCAGCCGTCCGGGTAGGTGTTGCAGTGCTTGGGAAAGGGGCGGCCCGGCTTGGTGCGTGCCCAGTGAGTACGCCATGTACCATATCCCGGGATCTCCTTGCCCTTCACCCAGTCGGCGCGCAGCATCTTGAGGGCGGCGGCGATGCTGCGATGATTGGCGTCCACTCGCACCTGCACCTCGTCTATGAATTCCTGCGGCATGCTAGCGAAAGGTTTGATCTCCAGCGCCTGATCAATGAGGACGCGCCAGTCGTGCTTGGAATCACGCCATGCAGCATACTGACGCCGCAGGCTGTCCGGCGAGGTGCCACGCAAGGTGCCACAGGCTGCGCTGCCGCGCTGGTAACCTTCACTGAGGGTGGGAGCCGTGCGGATCACATCCATGACTCCCAGGAGCAGGCGCACGCGCTCCTGGTTGCGCTCCTGCAGGCGGAAGAACTCGGGCAGGTCGCGTGACTTCACGTGGAGTGAGAACAGCGAGCCGGTGTGCTCGGAGGTGATGAGGGCGGGAGATGATTCGTCGCGGTCCATAGGATTGGAAAGTGGGTGCGTGGGTGCGGTTTACAGGACGGCGCTGCTGTGCTGCTTGAGGTGGCTGCGTGCGGCCTTCATGGCTTCTTCCAGGAAGGAATCGGGGACGAGCTTGTGGTGATGAAAGCCGACGGCGCTTTTGAGGCGGATGTAGAGTTTGGACGGCAGCTCACGGATGCAGGGGCGGCAGAATTCGAAGCCGCGTGGCATGGGTGTTTTGCAATGAGGGCAAGGCACGTCGCCGCGATCATCCAGGGAGGCCAGCTTGATGCGCATGTCACGCACGGTGCCTTCCACGCGTTTGATCTGATGCTCCACCATCTGCCGCTGCTGTGGCTGCAGATCACGTGCCTGAGCGTAGAGTTTGGCGATGCTCTTTTCGGCATCGCTGATCTCTTTGCGGAGCTTGTCGGCTTCGGCGCTCACAGGTGGGCATCCTCCGCTTGTGGGGTGGCGACTGGGATAGGCTCCAGCTGATTGAGAGAGACCAGGAGCACGCCGCCTTTGAGACCGGCATGAGACACCAGGGCGTAATCTCCACGCAGCTCGTCAATGCGCACACGATCACCTCTGAGCAGGCGCATGGTGCCGGACTGGTGCTGACACTCCAGGGGCTGTCCCAGGCTGCTGACGGGGAAGCAGGGCAGCGTTTCACGGTCGCGGCTGACAGGATGGAAGGTCACCAGTTCGTTGCGCTTCATGCCTTCCCTTTCTTCTTGGAGGTGTTAAGCGAGTCCTTGAGTTCCAGCAGCGCCTGCTCCCAGTCGGTGGCGAGGGTTTCACGGGAGGCCTTGGGCAGGCGCATGTATTCCTTGCGTGTGAGGCGGCGGCCAAAGTCCGTGATCCAGAACTTGATGAGCTTGTCCTTGTTGTTGGCTGGCTCGGGATCGGTGTCATCCTCATCAGAGCCCGCGTCTTTGACGGGCAGCTCAAAGAGTTCATGCAGACCCAGATCATCGGCCTCCAGGAGCAGCTCCTGCACGTCCTCTGCAAAGCTCTTGCTCGGCTGGTGCAGAGTGAGGGCCAGAGGCTGGGCGGCTTTGCCCTTCCCTGCCTTCTTGGGCGCTTCGAGCTGGAGTGTCTGCAGGTGATTCGTCCAGGCCAGATTCAGCGCCTTGACGGCCTTCTCATGCTTGGTGCTGACGGTGCAGTTTTCCCAGAATGACACATAGCGGCGGCATGTGCGGTAGGTCACTCCGAGCGCGTCTTGAAGAAAGGTTTCAAGGGTCGCTGAGGAAAAAGTGACATCGCTGTCAGTTTTTCCCTGTCTGCCCCGGGTTTCGCCGTTTTCGAGGCGGAAGTGCTCGGTCAATTCGTTGACCAGCAGACCGGCGTAAAACATCTTCAGTTTCATGGCCAGGGCATCGGCCTTGATGCCGTTTTGCAGGGCGTTGAAGGTGTTGATCAGCTCAATCTTGGGCAGGATGGGAGCGAGGGTTGTATCCGGTTCCACCGTGACAGCCACGGGCTTGCATTTGTGCGACCGCAGACCGGCTGCGGTGAATTTGGTTCGCCCGCAGCTCGGGCAGTCGTGGAGTGTTTCAGGGGTGCTCATGCTTGTGTCTTCCTGCGTTCTTTCAGGTTGGCTTTGAGATTGATGATCACGCCCTTGAGCTGGTGGGGCTTGAGGCTTTGGGCGTAGGTCTCGGGATTGGAGACGTTGAGCTGTTTGCACAGGCCCGTGATGACGTGGCGCTGCTGGCGTTCCTCATTCGTTTGGCCGGTGAGCTGGGCATAGGCTCCGCTGGTGTCTCCACCGAGGGCCTTGAAATGAGCCTCAATGTCGTTGTGCAGTCTCTTGGGGGCAGCGCTGAGACGGTGGCCGAATTTGGTCTCGCACTCGCGGTGCCTCCAGGCGTCGAAGGTTTCTTCGACCACGCCCAGATTGGAAAGCTTCTCCCACACGGGGCGTGCCACCATGGCTGTGATGCGCTGCACGTTGGTGAGCTTGGATTTCCCCTTCTTCATGCGGCCTCCTGTTCTTCCGCCTGCTCGGTGGTGTTGAGTTTGGGGGCCTTCTTCTGCTTGGCCTTGGCGACGCGTGGAGGCGGGGCTTTCTTGAGGCTGGCGCTTTCCTTCTCCACCACACGCAGACCGTGCTTTTCAAAGAACTCGGTGAAGTCGTCGAATTGATCCTTCACATAGGTGCGATTGATCTTCGTGGTGACGTTCAGGCAGGCGTTGAGAGCCAGGCGGGTGTTGCGGCTGTTGTCGTCATCGCCATTGCCGACTGCGGCCAGGGCGCGGCGGATGCGGGCGCAGGCTGCTTCTTCGCCGCCGTCGATCTCGACTTCATCGGTGGCTGTGAGGGCGAGCTTGTAGCCGTTCTCAGTGAGGCTGCGTTTGTCACCGAAGATATCGGGGCCGTGAGCCAGGGCGAGTTCCTTGGCCTCCTGTTCAAGGTTGGCCAGCTCCAGGAGAAAGGGTGCAGCTGCTTGATTGAGCGCGGCGGTGAGTGTGGTGATCTTGGCGCGGGTCTCAGCGGTGGCTGATTCCAGGTTGGCGGTTTTGCTGGCGAAGTCATTGACGAGCTTGGAGGCGCGTTCGCGGGGAGTGAGGGGCGTTGGCTGTGTTTGCATAGAAGTTATTGGTTCCTTGTTCTTGTTTCGTGGTTGTTTACCAGCGGGGCGGCTCGCAGCCGAAGACGGCGCAGGTGATGGCGTAGCCGATGGCCAGGAAGGCATGAGCACCAAAGATCCCGGTGATGCAGAAGAGGAAGAAGGGCTGGGTGTAGCCGTCGTCACGGTAGGCCTCGCCAAGCTGGCGCTCCTGGATGCGGCGATGGCGGCGGATGAGCTGCTCATTGCGCCCGGGAGGTGCATCCTTCTTGAGATGAGCCAGCAGGCAGGCGAGAACGATCAGGCCGATCATGCAGAGCACGGTTTCTGCGACGGATGGGATGTAGGTGCTCATGGTGCTTCCTCCGTGGTGGGTTTCTTGATCGAGAGCCGATCAGCGAGCCAGCAGGCAGCGGCGGTGAAGCAGCACTGGATGGAGAGGAAGGCCAGGCTGCATGCGAGAGTGAGCAGCGGGCTGTTGGTGGCATAGGCCACGCAGATGCCAGCAGCGCAGCTCAGTAGTGTGGCCAGCAGAGCGAAGTTAAAGCAGGCACTGAGTAGTGGGCGCTTGCAGCGGTAGGCAGAGGCGGGTGGGGCGTAGGGGTTCATGATCAGGTTCCGGGTTCGTTGGTTGCTGCCCAAAGAGAACCTGCCAGCTCCCAGGCCTCGTTAATGGTGCGGTTGACGCAGAGCTTGATTGTGACGCCTTCGCATGTGGCGCTGCGTGGCTCGTAGATCATCACAGTGGCCGTCTCATGCCTGACAAGGCGGCACTCCATGTTGTCGACCATCGCTTCATTGATTGTCTCAATTTCGGCGTCGGTGAGAGCACAGATAGGTGTGGATGGTGAGGTCATCTTATGCAGCCTCCTTTTCGATCTTGTAGCGGTTGCGGACATGAATGACGCGTGTGACCACAGGGCCGTCGATTCCATCAGCAGCGAAGCGGACGCGCCAGAGTTCGTAGCCGCCATCGCGGCCCATCTGCTTGGAGATCAAGATGCAGTCGCCTTCAATGCACTCCTGGCGGATCGGATCTTCGAAACACTGCACGACATCACCAACGGCCAGAGGCGGCACGTTCGCGGGTGGAGACTGCAACCGGGACGGTTGCTCTACGGGCGTAGCGGTCACACGGAAGGTCTTAGACTGCGCAGCGGCTTTGCGCAGCAGGGGTGCGTGGGAGGGCTCGACGTTGAGGGTGTGCGTTTCCTGATTCACCTTGAGGAAGGCGAGGCGCTGCAGGCCATCGACGGTGCGCGTGAGGATCTCATGCGCATTGCGCGGCGGGCGTTTGTTGGTGCTGTGCTGCGGGTGGTGTGTTGTCATGGGCTTGGGCTTGGCGTGTTGTTGTTGGGATGTTGCTGTGTTGTTTCAGTCGGCGGTGGGCGTTCTGAAAAAGTCGGGGTGGCCTGCGAAGGGATCGGGCTGCACGCGGGCGGCACGCGTTGTGCGGGGCTGGCTGCTGCTGCTGATCCAGCTGGGGGGCTGGGGCGGTGCGGAGCTTTCAGCGGCGACTTGCAGAGCCAGCTCATGCAGCTTCGGATGGAGCAGCTCCTTGATGGCATGCATGAGGGTGAAGCGATCGCCTCCCGTGTTGCGCACGATGTAGGTGAGCAGGGCCTCGCGGCTGATGATGTAACGGAGGTTGGCACCGGTGCCGCGCCCGCTGTCACCACGATGCTCCAGCTTCTTTTTGCTGATGGCGCGGACGATGAAATCGCGGCCACGATCCAGCACATAGCCAGCCTGCTCGGCGGTCATCTCGCGGGGCATGTCTTTGAGGCGTTCAATGGCTTGTGACATGGGGGCAGGCGGGGAGGTTGACGGTTGAAGGTAGTGATCGGTCAGAGGCTCTTGAGCAGGCGCTCACGCACGCGGCGGGTGATGGCGCTGGGCAGGCTGTGCAGATCCGTGCGGAGGTAGCGCGCAGCGCGGCGGAGGGCTGCGGGTGTGGCGTTGGCCACTTCACTGCGGGCGGCTTCGACGGAGGCGCATTGGTCAATGAGGATGATCAGCGGTGCGCGGTCATCACACTGGCCGTCACAGTTGATGTCTCCGCAGGCATCGCCATGGTGGGCGGATGACTGCTGAAGAGATGATACCGATGTGGGATGCGGAACTGGCGCGGCTGAGCCTGCCGGAGCCGCGTGTGGCGCTGCCGGTGATGCTGGGCATCCTGAAGGGGCCAGGGTCAGCAGAGGCAGATGCGGCTTGTAGCCTTTTTGCTGATAGACAATCCTGGCCGCAGCTAACAGATCCAGTGAGGCTAGAGGTTCTGTTTCGCCTCTGCTGCGCAAGATGGTATTGCACCGCCCATCCAGCGCAAGACTGGGACCCGGATGAGACGCTGCAAACATTCGCAGAGTCCTTACTTGTAGAGTACTGGCAATGCGGAGGGCGCGTGGACTGGGTGACAGAAGGTCTGTGGGGCTGGCCTCCGCCTGAGGGCGCAGTGGGAGAGGCTGCGCCTGAGTCTCACTGGCTTCATTAGCATCCCATCCTTCAAGCGTGTGGTCGGGACCACCTTCGGAGAGGGACTGTTGCAGCTGCGCCGTGGCTGGAGTGACGGGTGTGTTGCGGGCGAGGTAGTCATTGACCACCATCAGCGCCTCAGGGTGCAGCTGGCAGATCTGATAGATCAGGTGCTCCAAGCTGCCGCAGGCAGCGGCGTAGCTGTTATGGGCCACGGCATCAATGCTGCTGTGCAGGGCCGCAGTGCCAACGGCCCGCGTAAAGTCCCTCATGGAGTGTTGAGTGGTGAGTTTCATGATTAAGCGGCCTTTCTTGGTGGAGTGGTGAAGCCCATGATCTTGTTGAGCTTGGTGATGCAGCGGGGCTGCTGGACATTTTGCCGGACGGCTGGGCAGGAGCTCAGCGGGAGAGGCGGAGGAATGCGGAGGCGGAACCTGATCTTGCTTGGCAGCAGGGCCGTCAGTGCGGCGACGAAGTGGTTGTGATCTTCGCGAGTCTTGACCTCTCCCCTCCGAATGAATGGAATGGCTGCGAGCTGCACGCTGAACGGTGCGTGGCGAAGCATGAACATGAAGGCGAGTCCAAACTCGGCCACAGCGGAAGGATGCTCTGCCTGCTGTTCAGAGATGAAGAGTTCCCAGTGCTCTTTGATGTCTTGGGGAAGGCTCATCACGCGGCCCTCCGTTCATTTTTGATGAGCGCTTTATAACGCGAAGCCAATTTAGGCAGCTCCCATTCACCCGTGAGAACGCGGTAGAGAGTGCAGCGGTTCACGCCAAGCTCTTTGGCATGGCGGCAGATGCCGGGGAATTTAGTGTCGCCGCGTGCTTTGCGTTTGTGCGTTTGTTTATGTTGTGGCATCTTTTGTTGCGTTGGTATTCGCGTTTTAAGCGATAACGCGAATTTGCGCAAATGAATA
This sequence comes from Prosthecobacter sp. Pr1, assembly GCF_057652315.1. Lineage (NCBI taxonomy): Bacteria > Pseudomonadati > Verrucomicrobiota > Verrucomicrobiia > Verrucomicrobiales > Verrucomicrobiaceae > Prosthecobacter > Prosthecobacter sp. Pr1. The sequence continues at coordinate 247,442 of NZ_JBYFBS010000006.1, forward strand.
TTAGCGTTCCAGAGAAAATATTTTCGCGTTTGCAGTCTGCTTGCGAGCAGCAGGGAAAAGCATTGCCTAATCTCGCGGCAGAGGCTGGGATCGCACTTAGCTCCATCTACCGCTGGCGCTCAGGTTCGAAACCGAGACGCAAAAACATTGATGAACTCGCTTTGCGTTTGGGGGTAAACGCTAATTGGTTAGAGACCGGCGATGGTCAGATGATCTCAATTAAACGCGAGTCATTCAGCAACGCTCGAATACTTGGACCTGTTGACGAAATTTTCGTCGGGACAGTGCCAGTCGTTTCTTGGGCGCACGCTGGATCTGCCACCAGTTACGAGGAGCTACCGGCTCATTGGCAGGAGCGTATTCCAACCTTGTGCAGGGGAAAGAGGGCATTCGGACTAATTGTCGAAGGTGACAGCATGGAGCCTAAATGTGAGCCCAATGATATTGTAATAGTTGATCCTGATGAGGAACTAAGAAATGGCTGCCTGGTCGTGGCAAAACTGAAAAATGACGGTGTCGTTCTTCGGAGGTTTACACGACTGGAAGGTGAGCGCATCAAGCTCATCCCCTACAACGCAATTTATCCATCTGTTGAATATTCCTTGAAGGAGTTTCATTGGATTTATCCAGTGCACTCATCTTTTCGAAGAGAACTCATGTAGTTGACCGAAAATGATAACACTCACTCCAAGGCCATTGACGGAATTATCTGAGTGGCGTGATGAGCATAAGGAAAGATTGCGCCGTGAGCGTCAGTCCCTTGAGGCCAGAAGTCCTGGAAAATTACGTGAGCTTGCACTCAGGCTCCATGATATAGAAGCTAGAGATGGCCCAATGAGTTTGGAGAAAATTTTCACAGACGCTGGTGCTGGTGCGAATGCGGAATATAAGAGGCAGACAGAACAGCGCCGTTGGGATCGCCATGTGAAAGAGTGGAAGCGGCGTGGCGGGACTGGCGATCCACCTCCTATGCAACCATTACCTGGGGCGAAACTGGCCCCAACAAAAGAATACCCAGAAGCACAATCACTCGGATTTGATTGGATGCCATTTCACGGTCATAGCAGGCATTCGCTGGATGGTCGTTGGCGCATTGTCTGGGGAGACAAGAGTTCTGGCCAAGCGAGACGTGTGGCATTGTTTTATTATGACGAACTGCGCCTCTGGCTTGAGCCTAGCGAACGAATCGCTGAAGCATGGGTGGCGAACAACGGTTTCTTTGTTTTAAAGGATGCTGCAGACACGGATGATGTGAGTTTTCTTTTCTCTGACGATGCCGGAATTCCCTTTCATTCATGGGTACGTGAATGGCGTTTCCTCACCTTTTTGAGATTTGATGCTGACGGCATGGGCTTCTCTTATCATGATGACCAAGGTTCTCATGAAGTGAAATTTAAAGCGTGAAAATAAAGCTGGTGGCCACCAAAAAAGATCAGAATAAAATATGAAAACAATACTCTCCTGCGCCCTCTCTCTACTCATTGGCATTCTTGGGACATGGTTTTTTCTGAAGCCAGAATTCGGAGAGGGGGAGCGAAAGTTTTATGACCAGATTGTGTACTACCATGCGCAGGTGGTCGCCGAGGGGCATTATGGATCGAGTGCATCAACCGCTTTGGCCTGTCAGGATTTGGACAAGTTATTGATTGAGGTGAAGAATCCGGTTTTCATCAAAAGGGCACGGGGATTGGTCTTCACCTTCAGGCAGGCACATGAGGAAACTGCGGCGAAAGAATTTAAAGCGGAGGCGGAAAACTTCTTCGCAATCTATGCATCCCAAATGCAATAAGACCTTGATTCAATATCCTCAAAGCCGCGCATTCCTGCGCGGCTTTTTTATGTCCTGATGTCGCGCCTACTGGTTGCGCACTCGTCCCACTGGGCGCGGTGAATGCAGGCGGGCTGCACGCACTGTGCAGGCCGCTACCCGTGTCATGGCTCGTTGTTGGGCCTTTGCATGCTGGTGGGCGGTCTCTGGCTGGCCTTGGGGGGTTCAGCCGGGGGCCGCTCATCGCGGCGGGTGGTTTCAGTCCTCACCTCACCACCGCCCATCATGAAACTGCTCCTGCTCTCTCTACTGTGCCTTGCCGCCGTTCCCTGTGCTTTTGCGCAGGACATTGATCCTGCTATTCAGGAGGCCGTGACCAAGGCTTTGCCGCCTGCTTATGAACGATACGGCTTGTGGATCATCCTCCTGCTCGCTGGCATCCTGCGCTTCACCACAGCCAAAGGCAACGGCCTCAACAACTGGCAGGCGCTGGGGGCCGTCTTCAAAGGCACGAACATTCCCAAGAGCCCGCTGCTGCTGATTGGCTGCGTGGGCATGCTGTCCCTGAGTTCGTGTGCGCCTTTTGCCGCCTTCATGGCTTCCAATGCAGGGCAGGCCACTGTGGCGCTTGCGGATCTCGGGCTTAATCTGGCAGCTGCCAAAGGCAAGATCACCCCGGGGGACAACGTCGCCATTCAGCGCGGACTGGCCATCGTGACAAATCCGGCAGACCCCACAAGCCTGAAAGTCTTCAGCCTGGCTGAGCTGGGTCTGCAAACCGCCGTGAACAAAGGTGTGATCAAGCAGGGCGATGCGCTGCTCATCCAGGAGGCCGGGGTTATCATCAAGAGCGCCTTCCTTGCACCGCAGCTGCCGAGTGCGAAGCAGCCGGTGAAGGTGCTGCCAACAGCCGCCGTGAAGCCGCGCCAGAACCGCATCAAGCCGGAACTGCCATACGATGATGGCCCGGGCTGCATGCAGCTGGCCGACCGCATCCCCATCTGCGGTGAACGCGTGGCCTTCATGCTGAGCACCGTCAACATCAGGAACTGAGCGTCATGAAATCCCTCGCTGAAAACTATGCGGCGCAGTTTGCCGCCTGCGTCATCAAGCCCGAGCATGAGGCGGAAGTGCGTGCGCAAGTGCAGCGCATCCTTGGCAGCAAGGGACGCTATCAGGAACTGGCCGCCTTCTTCAAGGGCATGCCCTGGTGGGTGGTGGCCGTGCTGCATTCCATGGAATGCGGGCTGAGTTTTTCACAGCATCTGCACAACGGGGATTCATTGAAAGCACGCACGGTGCAGGTTCCCAAAGGCAGGCCCAAGACAGGCGGACCGCCCTTCACCTGGGAGCAGTCCGCACGGGATGCCATCATCTGCGACGGGCTGCATCTGGTCACTGACTGGAGTATCGGCAATGCGCTGGTGGTTTTGGAGAACTACAACGGCACCGGCTACCGCAGGCGCGGCGTTCCCTCTCCCTACCTGTGGAGCTTCACCGATCAATACCGCTGCGGCAAATACGCCAGTGATGGCAGATACGACGCACGGCTGGTGAGCAAGCAAAGCGGCTGTGCGGCGCTCATGAAGGCACTCCAAAAACTCAACGAACTGTCCAAGGATTGATCATGATCACCCTTGCCTCTCCAGACATCGGCGGCGTGCCGGCCGATTTCGTGAAGTACTTCGTCATGATGTGCATGGCGGGCGCGGGCATGTGGTATGCGCACAAGCGCGGCAAGCAGGCCAGCGGCACGAAGTCAGACCCGGTGAGCATCGCGCAGCCGCTGGATGTGCGCCCGGTGCCTGAGCATGCGATCAAGGGCGACACGCGGGACGAACTCAAGAGCCTGGACGACAAGATCACGGCCAGCGCCCGGGAGAACCTGCGGCAGCACAACGCCACGGCGGAGCGCATCCATGAAATCATCAAGGCGGGCGAGGACCGCGCTGCAACGATCCTTGGCGCACTGCATGCCATGGAGACGCGCATGACGACGGCCACACTCAAGGAGATCAAGGACATCCATGAGCGGCTCAACCCTGTGGCTGAGAAGGTGCAGGGCCATCACGAATCCATCAAGCATCTCAATACCCGCGTCGCTGAACTCTGGACGTGGATCTGCAAAATTTTAGATCAACTCCCGCTCCTGAAAAAATCCAAGTAAAGCCCCCCCCCACTATGACCACCGCCTCCATTGCCCTTCGCCCCGTCATCCGGGATGTCATGAAGATGGCCCCCACCCGCCAGTGGAGCGAGGCGGGGCTTCTTATGCAGCTGCGCACGCTGGCACCGGAAGCCAAGGCCGTGGATCTCCTCGCCGCCATCGTCTGGAATCAAGGCAAGGACTACGTGAAGGCGGGCCGGAATGAGGAGCTTGAGTGCGATGTGTGGACACTCACGGAGAAAGGACTCGCAGCAGCGTGAATGAAAAAAAGAAACCCACAGTTGGAAGCCTCTTCGCAGGCATCGGCGGGCTCGACCTCGGCTTTGAACAAGCCGGATTTGAAACCCGGTGGCAGGTTGAAATCAACCCGCTCAACCGGTCTGTGCTTGCCGACAGATTTCCCAACGCGCAAAGGTTTGCTGACATCCGCACGGTCGGGAAGGAAGCGCTTGGATATGTGGATTGCGTCCTTGCCGGGTTCCCGTGTCAGGACATCAGCAACTCCGGCGCAGTCAGACGGGAAGGACGAACGGGGCTCAGGGGCCCACGCAGCGGCCTATTCTACGAAGTCCTACGTATCCTCGATGAGCTACGGCCTGAATGGGTGGTGCTTGAGAACGTCGCGGCACTGCTCCATTCCAATGATAGCCGCGACTTTGCAACGGTCATCCAGGAGCTTGCTGTGCAATGCTCACATTGGATCGCGCAAAAAATCATCAGCGAAATAAACCGAGCATGAACCGCAAGCCCATGCCATCCGCCGTGCTCAAGCACATGGAGCCTGAAGATCAGGCGGCGCTCTTTGAGTTTTTGCGCAGCAAAGGCCCGGACGGCAAAGGCCGTACGCTGGACGATGGCGTGAAATGGGTTTTTTCCAACAACGGCGTGCGCACCAATGACAGCAGCCTCAGCGAGTGGCGCGGCTGGTATGAGATGCAGCAGCGGATTGGCGCATGGAATGCAGACGTGGAGGATTTGAAGCGGATGCTTCGCACGGAGACTGCGATAGATCCGAACCTGATTCCCAAGATCGGTGAAGCTGTGTTCATCAGCAAAGCGGCTCAAGAGGGCGATGCTAAAACCTTCGCAGCCGTCGCCAGCATCATCCAGCGACACAAGGAGCTTGAGAACAATCAGACCGTGCATGCTGAGAAGATGCAGCTGGAAGACAAGAAACTGAAGCGCAAGGACCGCAGCCTTGATCAGGCGGAGAAGAAGCTGGTGCAGGCGGAGCGGAAGATCGCTGCGCTGGAAGCTCAAGCGGAGCAGGCCAAGCTCGCAGCGCAGCGCGCCAAGGATGTGCTCAAGACTGGCGGCATGGATGAGAACATGCGCAAGCAGCTCATCGCGGAAATGGATCATCTCCTTCTCGGCAGGCCGAAACCTCAAAAGGAGGTGAAGTGATGCACCTCGTCACCGGGCCGCAGTTTGATACGGATGCAGGCCTGAGCCGTTACCTGCTCAAGACTCAAGCAGAGATCGTGCTCGATGAATGGCGTTATCAATTCTACCGGAAGGCAAACCGCACCGGGATCTCGTGGACGATGGCGCTCAAGGATGTGCGCAAGCGCATCATGTGCCCGGGGCGTGACTGCCTGTTCACCACGCAAAACTGGAACGGTGCGCTGGAGTTCGGGCGGTACATTGAATTCTGGATCGACCTGTACAAGCTTGGCCGGTTTGTGATCTCCCGGAATGAGGAATGGATCACGGTGCACCGCGATGATGGCAAAGGTGGAACCATCGCCACACAGGAGAAGGTGGGCATCTACAAGTTTGACGGCGGGGCACGCATCATTCTGTTTTCGTCCTCGCCCTGGGCCATCCAGACCTTTGAAGGTGATGTACGCTGGGATGAGTGCGAATTCCATGAACGGCAGGAGCAGATGCATACGGCGCTCTCCACGCGCATTCAATTTGGCTATGACTACATCGCATGGTCTGCGTGCAATGGCGTCAATACCTGGGTGAATCAGGTGCTCTTCAAACTGGCCAGCCAGCCGGACTCAGGCTGGAAGGTGCGCATCTACACCATTCATGATGCCATTGCGGAGGGGCTGGTGGAAAAGATCAATGAGCGCAGCGGCATGAAGATGACGCGTGAAGAGTTTCTGGAGGATGCGCGGCGGCGTGCGCTCACGCCTGCGATTTTTGCGGAACGCTTTGAGTGCAACCCCTCCGACACCGGCAGCAGCATTGTGCCCTGGTCGGTGATTGAACGCTGCCGTGATCAGTTCATCTACCGGCATCATCTGCATGATCATCAGATCAAGGAGTTGTTCGGCCTGCCAGACACGAGCGCGGAATACCGCATGAAGAAGATGCATGCATGGATGGCCGCGCAGTTCGGGGCGCTCAATGGCAAGGAGAAGATGCGCATTGGGTTTGACGTGGCGGCCTCCGGTGATGGAGACCTTGCCGCCATGTGGATTGACGCCAAGACGCCGCGTGGCCTTGAGCAGCGCGCCTTGCTCACCACGCAAACGGAGGATTGGGATTTCTTGACGACGGCGCTCATGTGGTTCATGGAGCTTCCGGATGCGCGGGGCTGCGGGGATGCCACCGGCCTGGGGCGTCAAATCACCTGGACGGCGGAGCAGCGCACCGGAGGGCGATTTGTCGGCGTGCCCTTCACTCGCAACAGCAAGAGCGAGATGGGATCACGCCTGATGAACTCGCTCACCAGTGGCGAGTGCCGCCTTGCCACCGGCAATGATGATGTTGCCATGGACATTTACAGCACGCAGAAGGCGATCACAAATGGCGTGCTGACCTTTGATTTCGGCACCAACCCACTCAATGCAGCCAGCCATGGTGACATGTGCGCCGCGAAGATGCTGGCCAATCATACCGAAGCGACTGGCAACGGTGCGGAGTTCGGCTTTAGCCGGGTGGCGAAGGACAATGGACAGCATGGACTCAACAGCCCTCAAGAGGCTGGTTTGAGAGCCAGATTGAAGAGAATTATCGGGCTTTGAGCCGAGGCCGCGAAATTCGCCTCAGACCCCCATTTTCGCTGTCATCACCCCGGAATAGGGGTGTGGAGGGCCAGAAAACCTTGCAGGACGCTTGCAGGGCCGTTCTGGCGGTGGGTCGGGAGGCCGGTTTTGGCGGTGAGGGGAAAGGTGGGGCGGGCGGTGGTTTGGGGTGGGAGGGGCTTGCGGGCGGGCGTTTCCGGGTTTCGCAGGGGGCCTGCATGGGGTGTGCAGCCGCCTTTCTTGATGCTCACTCGTCCCACTGGGCGCGGTGATGAGATGCGCCGGGGCATGCAGTCTAGCCGGACTTGAAACCAGGCACCTCCATCTTCAGTCGTGAAATGCTCCGCTATGTGCGGGAGATCCGCACGGCCATGTTTCGCGGCCTGAGCGGCGAGACGCTTGCTTGTGCGCTTGACGGCTTTGACCGGGGAGATCTGCGGCAGGCGGCCACGATGTGGCAGCCCATGGCGCGGCGGGATGACATGATCAGCATTGTGAAGCCCAAGCGGGAGAAGAGTGTCTCCCGGCGTGAATGGCAGGTGCTGACGGTGGATGACTCCAGCGCCGCCAAGGAGCAAAAGGCGGTGCTCACGGATTTCTGGAACAACGTGCGTGCCGTGAACGCCTTTGATCTCAATCAAAAGGGCGGCTTCGCGCTGCTGGTGCGGCAGATGATGGAGGGCGTGAGTTTTCAGTACGCGAATCATCACCTCATCTGGAAGCCCTCACGCAACAGGCTGGACTGCATCTTTGAGTACGTGCCGCTGCAATTCTTTGAGAACCGCACCGGACTGCTGCGCTTCTGCCCGACCGGGTTTGAAACGGAGGGACAGACGCTGGAAGAAACCGAATGGATGACCACGGTGGGAGACGGCCTCATGGTTGCGGGTTCCATTGGCTACTTCTGCAAGCGAAATGCGCTGGCTGACTTCCTGGCCTTCTCTGACAAGTTCGGCACGCCCGGGATCTTGGGGCGCACGAAGCATGGCAAAGACACTGAGGGCGGCATGGCCCTGGCTGAAGCGGTGGAGGCCTTCGGGCAGGACTGGGCCGCTGTGCTCTATGGTGACGATGGCCAGGTGAAAGACCCCATCCAGCTCATCCGCGCCGAGGGTGGCACCGGTTCTCTGCCCATGCCTGCGATCATCGACCGCGTGGACAAACGCTTCACCGCACTGTGGCGCGGTGCGGATCTGAGCACGATGAGCGCCAAGGATAGTGCGGGCGCATCCCTGCAAGGCGGCGAGACGGATCTCATCGAGCAAGACGATGCCCTCACGATCTCCGAGAAGCTCAACGAGACTGAGCGCATCGTGCTGGAGTTCCACTTTGGTGCGGCCGCCGCCGCATCGCCCAAGGCTTACATCCGTCTCATCGTGCCGCAGAGCGAGGATTTGAAGCTGCTGCTGCAAGTCATCCAGGCGCTGGTGCCGCTGGGTGCGCCGATTGCCATCAATGACACGCTGGAACGCTTTGGCATGGCGCAGCCCAAGCAAGGCGAGGCCCTGCTCACATTGGCGCGTGCCGCTGCTGCGCCCGCTGATCCTGCCGCAGCGGAGGATGCCGCAAGACTCAATGCGGATGCTGCGGAAGAAAAGTTTCTGGCCGGTGCCGCAAGGCTGCTGGCCAAGGCGGGCCGCGAAGATCGCGCCGAACTTGTCGAGGAGATGAAAGCCGTGCTCAACGCACCGGAGGCCACGCGGCTCAATGCCCTGGCCGGATTTGTGGAGCGGCTCCCTGAACGCATCGGCGACGACTCCGCGCAGCAAGAGGCATGGGGAGACCTTCTGGCCACCGCCCTGGTCAATGGCTGGGCATCCAACTCAAACCCATCATGAAAACCAACCTGCATCAATTCTTTGGCAAGATTGCCGTCGTTCGCCTCAATGCGGAGCTGCAACGCATCTTTGCCAGCGGCCTGAGAACTCAGATCAATGCCGAACTGCCGGAATGGATCCAACTGGCACCGTATGGCGAATGGCCCACCAGTGAGCGCAAGGATGACGGCACGCCCGAGGCGGTGCAGATCTTCGCTCAAGCGGATGGCGAGGCATTGGTGAAACGCTTCAATGCGTGGCACCGCAGAGTTGCGCGTTTGGCGCGCTTGAACTCCTGCAAGGTCTACGTGGGACATCCTGACTTTGCTCCTGACATCTGGCCGCAGCGCATCGAGCTGGGGGATGTGGTGGAAGTGAGCGCGGATGCTCATGGTCTGAATGGCCGCATTCGTTGGAATGATGATGCGGGCGAGCAGCTCAAGAAACACGGCTTCCCATCGGTGGCCTGGGATACCGACGAACAGGAGCCCGGCAAAGAGCGCCCCGTGATGCTGTGGAGCGTGGGGATGACCAGCCGCCCGAACATCAAAGGCGTGAAGAGCGCCATCAATGCCCATCCAGAAACCGAACCACCCACAACCGAAGACAAGCCCATGAACCTGCTCGAACAAATCAAAGCCCTGCTCATCAAGAGCGGCCTGCTCAAGGAAACCGACACTGACGAGGCCGTGCTCAGCGGCATCAGCTCCATGATCTCCAGCGTGGCATGGCAGCGCACGCAGGAGAAAGAAAGCACGGAGATTGCCGATGCGATCAAGACCGCCCTCAACTCCGCCGATGCCAACAAGCCCGTGCGTGAGCTGGTGGGCATGCTCATCACGGAACGTGCAGGCCTGATCTCCGCCAATGCGGAGCGTGAAACCCGCATCAATGCCGCCACAACGGCATCTGCGGCGCATGCACAGCGCATCAGTGAATTGACCGCTGAACGTGATGCGGCGAAAACGGCCCGCATCAATGCCGAGCTGAGCCGCCTCGTTGAAACGGGACGTCTGACAAAAGCCGAAGCTGATGCCGAGGGCGCAGAGAGTGTGCGTGCACGACTCAATGCCAACGTGGACAAGACTCTTGAGGAGCTGAACGCGGTGCCTTCACGTCTCAACACGAAGGGGCTCAACATTGGCGGGCAGAAGCCTGCCATGATGGACGCCCGCGACCGCATGACGCGCATCAACGCCTGGACTGACAAGTACATGGCTGAAAAGAGCGTGGGCTATGACGAGGCCTACAAGGCCGCTGAAGACTCCACGGAACTCAAGCCTCTGTTTGAGGCGATGAAGGCCGCTGCACCTGCCGCATGATTTTTTTAACCGCGTTCAACGCACATCCAACACCACCCGCCACCACACACCACCATGGCCACTAAAACGAAAGAACAGCTGGAGCAGGAGCTTGAAGAAGCTCTGAAGAAAATCGGCACCCTCGAAGCCGACAACGCCAAATTCGGAGCCGACAACGAGGCGCTCACGATCAAGGTCGCCGATCTTGAAAAGGCACTCGCGGCCAGCGGCAAGGAAAAGCCGCCCGCCTCTGAAAGCGCGGATGAAAGAGAAATCCGGCGCCGCATGACTGGCGGCATCACACGCAAGCAGGCTGAGGAAGCCCACGCCGCCCAAAAAGCCCACGATCAAAAACTCAAGGACCAAGCCGAGTCCAAATAACCCTTTGCCTCACGGCATGCGCTTTGAGGCAGCTCACAACAAACCGAAACCAAGTAAGACATAACCAATGAAAATCGAACTCGTTATGGGCTGCCTCATTCTCGCAGCCTTTCTCCTCGCGGTCATTATCCCCATGTGGAAGATGGCCTTCAGTCAAGACACCCGCCGCCGTGTGCGCTACAATGCGCTTGGGGATGGGACGCATCACACGCTCAGCCTCCGGGCTGATGCCTCCATCGCCGCCAAGTTCCTGCTGGTGAAACGTGGCAGCGATGCCAAACACGCTGCGGTCTGCGCGGCTGCATCTGATGAACCTCTCGGCGTCTGCACTGATGAAGCAACTGATGCTGAAGATCCCATCGCCGTCCAGCTGCTGGGAGTCGTCAAGTCCACGGTGCTCATGGTTGCTCAAGGCACCATCGGCGCGGATGTGGATGTGTATTCCTATGGGGATGGCACCATCACCACGACACCCGCAACGGCTGGCACCTTCTGGAAGGTGGGCAAGTCACGCACTGCTGGATCTGCTGGTCTGGAAATGGAGGTTGAGCCCTGCCTGCCAGTCCTGACCAAAGTCGTGGCCAATGCCGCCAACCTCGCCACCACCCAGGCCGCCATGGTCAACGGTGCCGTCGTCATCGTCCTCGGCGCATAACCTCCATTCATCAACCACCTCAATCATTCAATTTAACTCACACCTTTTATGATCAAACGCACCACACGCCTCAATGCGCAGAAGCGCTTCGAGGCCATGACAACCGCTGTCGCCGCCATCATGGCGATGAACACCGACCCGGACTTCACCGGGAAGAAAGAGGAGATCAGCCGCATGAATGCTTCCAGCATCATCCAGGGCAGCTTTTCTGAAAAGCTCACCATCTACGCCACCGGCTGGAAAGACGATGGCGAACTGCAAGACGAACTCGATTTCTTCGCGCCCTCCGTGCCGGTGACGCGGCGTTTTGAGTATGCCGAAAACATCAACTGGGAGTCGTTCCTCTCTGACGCGGATGAAGATCTGCGTGCCAGCGGTGCCGACTTCAAGAGCGTCAAATACAACACCACCAAGACGCTTGGCAAAACGGCCAACCGTGGCCTGCAGATCGTGGTTGATCTCGATGATGTGAAAGAAGAGATCGACTGGGAAAAGAAGCGCGTGGCCAAAATCAAGCGCCGCCTGATGATGAACAAGCTGCGTCGTGCGATCGCACTTTACACCGCCGCCGATGTTAACACCGGCAAGACGTGGGACACCACCGCTGGCAAAGATCCTGACATGGATGTGATCAGCGAACTGGTGACGGCGGCTGACCTTCTGGGGCAGAAGCCTCTGCGGGTCGGTTATGGTGACACCGCCTGGAGCAAGCGCGCCATTGCTCACCGCGCCCAAAACTCTGCGGGTGGCTTCTCCTCTGCGGGGATGACACCGGAGATGCTGGCCGGACTGCTCGGAGTCGAAAAAGTGCGGCACAGCAATTCCCGCTATGCCTCCACCAAAACGGCCAAGTCTCAGGTGCTCGGCCAGCTGGTGCTGATGTTCACCGCGCTGCAAAACGCGGATGAGGAAGATCCTTCCAACGTGAAGGACTTCTGGAGCCCCACAGACCAGGGCACGCAGTATGCTGTTCACAGCATCCCTCATGGCGTCAAACAGTGGATCATCGCCGTGGAGCATTACGAAGATCTGCGTCTGACCAGCAATCTGGCGATCCGCAGCTTCACCATCAGCTAAGCGCCGCCTCAAACCCTGCGCACCGCTGACGCGGTGCGCAGTCTTGAGGCTGCAACACAGCAATCCCCATCATGGCCTGGAACACGATCACCATCGACGATGTCAAAGGCATCGTCAGCGCTGCTGAGTACAGCAGCATCACCACGGCCTCACTGCCGGATGGCAAGACGGGCACTGAGCTGGTTGAGGAGGTGATCAGCAACGCGATCGCGGAAGCTCGCGGCTACATCGCGGCGGAAGCCTCCAATGTGCTGGGCATCGAAGGCACCGTGCCGGATGAGCTGCGCGCCACACTGCTGGTGATCGTGCGTTACCGCATCTTCACACGCCTGCCGAAGATGAAGGCGCTGCTGGATGACCTGCGCGTCAAAGAATATGACGAGGCGATGCGCAAGCTGCGTGATGTCTCGGCGGGCAATTTCAAGCTCGTGCAACCCGTGACGCTGGCGGAGCCTGCCCAGCAGGCGGGTGGTGGCAGTGTCGGACTGGTGAGCAAGGGCAGGAAACGCATGAGACGGGAGAACACGGGAGGGCTGTTCTGATGCCCCGGCCACCTCCTGAGTTTGGCGACATAGAACGCGCCGAGTGGGAGGGCGCGCATTCAATCATTCACCGCTAGACATCATGTCCCTGCTCATCCCCAACCCCTACGGCAGCACGCTCAGCGCGGCGTTCAAGCTGGCGCGTGAGCGCGGGATCTATCCCACCTGGATGGGGACGGCGGAGATCCGCGAACTGACCAAGGCGATCAAGGAGCGCGCCGTGTTCAGCGCACGCACGACGAATGGGGTGTACCTCGATGAACTCAAGCAGCGCATTGAGCGCTTCGTTGCCAATGGCTATGATGGAGACCAGGGGAAGCTGAGGCTGGAGTTGAAAGACATCCTCCTGCGGTTGCAATACGATCCGGTGACAGGGTTCCCTGGGGACGAGGAGCTTGGCATCCCTCCGGCGCGTGCAGGCTCCCTGCAAGATCTCAGCAGTGACAAGCGCATCAACCTCATCCTCGACACGCAGCTCAAGCTTCTGGCTGGCAAGGGGCAGGAACAGCAGGGCTTGAGCTTCGCCGCATTGGATCTGTTCCCCGCATATGAACTCGTGCGCATCGAGTCACGCCGTGTGCCGCGTGAATGGCTGCGTGATTGGGAGATCGCTGCGGACAACATCAACTGGGAAGGCGTCTCCAAAGAAGCCTTCAAACAGGGGCGCATGATCGCGCTGAAGATCTCGCCCATCTGGGCCGCCGTGGGAAGCAGTGCGCTGTTTCCTGATGCGCTGGATGTGAGTCATCCTCCCTTCCGTTTCAACAGCGGCATGGGCTGGGAAGTGAAGGACCGTGCCGAGGCGGAAGCGTTCGGCCTCAGCCTGCAAAAGTTCAGCGAAGACGCGGACTTGCAGAAGCGGAAGCCCAACACCATCGCGCTGGCTTTTGCAACGGCGCTCTCCAAGCAGAAGGCAGATCCTGCCTTGGCTAAGACCATGGCCAAGATGGCGCGTGATATGACGCTACCGCTGCCGCTTGCGACGGTGAGCACCAACGGCCTGAGCGCGGCCACGCTGGCGCGGCTGAAGAAGACGATGGACAATGCCGAGGCCAAGAATGGCAAGCTCACGCTCAAGAGTGTCTTTGGCAATGCACCGCCGCCGCCACGCAAGCAGCGCATGAATGCAGCCAGCCTGTGCGATGGCCTGGACTGCCTGCTGCTGATTGATGATGCGATCAGGATCAACATGGGCAACCGTGCAGGTGCGCTCAAAGGCTGGGAGACCAGACGCCGGAAAAAACAGGCGAGACTCGGCGCGGATGCTCTGAAGAAAGTCATCCTCAATCAAGAAGACAAGCCCGGGGCCATGGAGGTGAAGGGACTGGGCGGCATTGATTTTCTGTGGGGGGCACGCGGTGCCAAGGCGGAGAATGAACAAGGTGCCACGCATGCGGGCGGATGGGGAATTCATCACATCCACTCAAAGCGGGGCATGACTGCCATCAGGCGTCTGCCTGTGGTTCTGGCACACGGCAAGGTTGGCAAACATGAAGAGGCGGACAAACGTTACATCCGGCATGCAGGATGGACGGCAGTGGTCAAACGCTCAAGGCCCGGGCATTGGAGTGTGACGACGCTGATTCATGATGACATCCGGGGCCGGAAAAAACCACGCTCATGAGCAGACATGAAAAAGCCCGGCTTCCCTTGCGGTCAACCGGGCCTACGACTCAGGTGAGAACAGGGCTGGAGTTCCCTGGCTCTACACATTCACGCCAACTGTTTGCCGAGGCGCGAAAGGGTGCTGTGAAGGATTCCACTCTAACCGCATGACTCCATTTATCAATGTCGAAATCGTGGTGGATGACAACACGCCCGTGTTGCAGGAGCTGCACAAGGAACTGGAGGATCTCACCCCGCTCAATGAGTACATCGGCGCGGCGGCGGCGGCAGGCACGCGGATGCACATTCGAACGAAAGCCTCTGACACGCATGATACTGCGAACAGACTGGGTGCCACTCCCACAGGCTACCTGACCAAGCGTGCCGAACTGGTGAGCTACACGGCGAGCAGCGCAGGCGTGGAGCTGGCTGTTACGGGCGCGATCTTCCGCCGTGTGTTTGGACCGGTGACCATCAAGCCTGTGGCTGGCAAGATGCTGACGATCCCATGGCGTGCCGAGGCCTATGGCAGGCGGGCGCGTGAGTTCGGAGATCTGTTTGTGTATGTGAGCAAGCGCGGCAAGGGGCTGGCCTTTTTGGCGCGGCGTGAAGGCAAGACGCTCCAGCTGTACTACCTGCTCAAGAGCATGGTCGTGCTGCAACAGGACACCGGCCTGCTGCCGACTGAGGAGCAGTACGCACAAGGTGCTGAGATCGGAGCACGCGGTTATTTGAGCAAGCTGCGGCGGAGCTGACGATCTCGATACTGTAAACCGTTACAGCATCCCCATGCTCCCTGTTGCGCACTCGTCCCACCGGGCGCGGTGATGAGGTGCCATGTGGCATGCAGGATGGCGGCTGTGATTGATGATTTCATCCAGCAGCTGCATGACGATGTTTACGGCGCTCTTTCGAGCGATGCCGGACTCGCGTATGTGCCGGTGTACCAATCCCGCACGGCGCTGACACTCGACAACGAGGGCAATCCAATCATGGGACAGAGCCAGCAGATTGAGGAAATGATCAAGAGCGCGCTGGCTGGCATGGAAAAGAAAAACGGCAAGGCAGGCCTGGCCTGCGTGGTGATGCTGCCGGACGTGAAGGGTGAGAGCGTGAACAGCGCGGCCCCGGCCATGCAGCTCCTCATCAAGGTGCGCATCATCGAGAACCGGCTCACGAATGAAGGTGTGGATGGCACTGGCATCACAGCCAGCAAGCTGGCGCTGCATGTGGTGCAGGTGCTCAACCGCCGCGCCTTCCGTGGTGGCAATGCGCTGTACTGCGACCTCAAGGCCATGGTGCAGGAAGTGCCGCTGCCGGATGACGAAAAAGCGCATGAGTGCGCCTTCATCCAAAACATCACGCCGGATGCACTGCCCAAGGTGGCAACGCCAACCATCAGCGCCGCAGGAACCCTCATCACACTGGCCTGCACAACAGCAGGCGCGGCCATCTACTACACGCTGGATGGCGGCTATCCGGGCAGCGGCAATGCAGCCGTGCTGACTTATGCCGAACCCTTCACCCTTGCAGCTGGTGACCACCGGCTGCGCACCGCCGCCGAGCATGCAGGCATGCAGGCCAGCAACGATCTCAGCGCAGAAATCACCCTCGACTAACACGCCATGTCCAACAATCGCACACTCATCCTCCGTGAACCAGGCCACATCATCCTTGATGCAGCCGGAACGCCCGCCACGTTTTACTCTGAAGCCCCCTGGACGGTGGAGATGATGGAGGAAGTCGTCTCTCTGCCATCCTCCATGTTTGGTGATCTGGACCGCATCCCGGTGGGGCGGCTGGTGAAGATCAAAGGCATCGTGCAGCAGTTCAGTGATGGCGCTGTGGCCAAGCTGTATCCGTTTGCGGCCAAGGCACGCGGTGCCTCCATCCTTGCCAGCACAGACAAGCCGCTGGACATTCACACGACGAGCGGCAAACGCTGCCGCATCCCCAACGGCTTTGTGTACAAGGAGCCTGACATCCGGGGTGATGTGCGCAAGACGCCGCTGGGTGAAGTGGAGTTCTGGGGTATCGTGCCGCTGAGTGGCGACGGCAACACGCTGGCGAACTTCTTCAATGAAACGAGCGTGAGCTACCCGGGGGACTCGCTCTTTGACACGAGCGCCATCATCACGCCCGCGTGGAGCGTTTCTTTGGGTGCCACGGCTGTTGATCTGGCAGACAGCGGCTTCACCCTCAAAACAACGCCCAAGCTCGTTGAGGACAAGATCAATGGCGTTGGCACTTACAATGTGGCCATCGTTGACTACGGCGTTGAAATCGAGTTGGAGCCCATGAACCTGACCCGCGCCGCCGTCATGGCGATGGCGGGATGGGGGACTGCCCTGGGCGGCCGCAAGAGCGCATCTGGCATGGAGATCGTGTGTCAGGGGACGGGCATCTATGTGGCCGTGCGTGGCGCGGCTTTGGTGCCGGGGGCCAACTTCTCCTTTGGCGCTGAACCCCGCGCCGTGGGCAAGCTGAAGTTTCAGAGCACGCGCTCATTCGATACCGGCGTGGAAGTGGCGCAGCTCTACGTGGGCGAAGCCGAGCCTGCCTGATCTTTGATTCACACCCCCACGACTCCACACCTCATCCTTCACTTATGGAAACGCTCGTCACACCCATCACAGAAACAGCCGCGCCATCCGCCGCGCCCCCCATCAGCATGGAAGCCTGCACCAAGCTCAAGGGCTGTTTTGATGCTCCCCGCTGGGCGAAGATCGAAGCACAGGCAGTCAAGCAGTCTGAGAACCTGCCTGCACTCTGCACGCGCCTTGCAGCGACCAGTGCGGCGCGCTACCCGGACAATGAACTGGCGGCGAGCTACAGCGCGGCCAACCGTCTGCTGATCTCGCTGGGCAGCACGCTGAAGAAACAGGACGTGGAGCGTTTTGAAGCTGCGCTCAATCCTAACGCGGTGGCTAGCATTGCCATTGTCGATGGTGAGGCCTCCACCGCTCTCACAGCAGAAGGAGTCCCTCCCGTGGTGAAAAAAGTACGCGGCGGCAAAGCCGAAGCTGTGCCGCCTCCCGTGAGCTAACACCTGCCGACCACCGCCGCCATGGGTGACAATGAAAGCCAGGTCAAAATCAAAATCGTCACCACCGCTGATTCAAGCGGTGTCGATCAGGCGCGCAGTCAGTATGATGAGCTGTTTGAAGATCTGAAGCAAGGCGTGGCCAACGCTCTCAAAGGTGAGGGCGTTGACAGCAAGTTCATCACCCACGTCACGGATGAGTTTGACCGGCTCAATACGGAGCTGAAAGAAACCGGGGCGAGCGGTGACGAGGTGGCGCAGAAGATCGCGAAGCTGGAGCAGAATCTGCAAGCGGCCGCTGCTGCGGAGTCCAAGCGCATTGCACAGCTCAAAACCAACTTTGAGATGGCCCTTCACGAGAAAGACGTGAAGGAAGAAGAGGCGGCCAACCAGCGCCGCCGCCGTCAGGAAGATCAGCTCTACATGGAGGCCGAAGGCCGCAGGCTCCAAGCGAATACTGAGAAGCTGGAGCAGGAGATCATGGTGCGGCTCAAGAATGAGCGTGTGGCACGTGAGGCCACTGAGAACACGAAGCAGCTCGGTGCCGCGATGCAGGGCACGCGTCGCGATATCGGAAGCGCGCTGCTGGTCGGAGCTCAGTTCGCGGATGACATGCAGTATGGCTTGCGTGGCGTGATGAACCAGATCCCACAGCTGGCCGCGGCTCTGGGTCTGGGTGCTGGCTTGGCTGGTGTCGTCGGTATTGCCGCCGTAGCGGTGAATCTGCTGTGGGACAAGTTTGGCGGAGCAGATGAAGCCAAGGAAAAAACGAACGAGGTCAATGAATCTCTTGAGCAGCTGCGTGAGAGTCTTGCGCGTGCGGGCGAAGCTTCCAACAAAGCCTTCCAACTGGAACTGGACAAGTACCTTGCCGATGTGGAGCGCGCCTCCACGGCATGGAGCACGATGGGGGCTGAAATTAAAAAGGTGCTGGGCTACCACAACGAGGTGGCCAAGGTGCAAACAGAGATCGCCAACTCTCAACTGGAGATCGCCCGCCAGACTGCGCTTACTGGTGCTAAAACCGATGATGAAAAGAAGGCCGTCAATGCCGAGTATGATGCACGAAAAGCGGCGCTGAATGACGCCAGCGCCATCGAGCAGGCAAAGCGCAACCTTGAAGCTGAGAAGGCACAGGCCGAAATGCTGCGCCGCCAGTTTTCCAACGTCCACAATCAGAAGGATGAAGCCGAGGGGAAAGTAGGAGAGGCAAACAACGCACAGAAATCCTACGGTGAAAAATTCGGCGGGCTCAGTGATCAGGCGCAGCAGGTGAAGGCTTATGAAGAAGCCGCCAAGCAGCGTGATGAGGCTCTTGAGCGCATGAAGCAGCTGAATGCTCCCGGTGCCACCATGGAGAGCACTGGATCGTATGAAGGCGAGTATGAGGAACTTCAGGCCAAGCTGGAAGAACTGCACAACACGATCGCCAGAGAAGCGGCGGGCCTCGATCAGGCGCGCAAAGATCTCGAATCTGGCAAGGGGCTTTCCTTTGACCGGCTCAAAGGCCAGGCTGAGAAGGCCAAGGATTCCAAGGATGATGAGGAGCGGCGTGGAGCGCAGTCTCTCGCGCAAGCTTTGCAGGAAGCCGCTGATCAGCAGAAAAAAATAGATGCTGAATTAAAGACCGCTAATGAAGCTCTGAAAACGGCAACCGAAGCCGTGGCTAATATCCGGCAAGCTGAAGCGGACAACGAGAAGCAGCTCGCCCTCAAAAAGCTGCAATTGCAGGCTTCTGAGGCCAAAGACTCTGAGGACTTCGTGAAGGCTGGAACCGCAAAGGCGCAGGCCGAACGCGAGGCGGCTGAAAAGCAGCGCAAGCAGCAGCTTGAAGAGCAGGCGCGCAAACTCGAAAACGATGCCAAGGACGCAGAGATGCGCGGCGATACGAAGGGCGCGGAAAACCTGCGGAAGAAAGCCGAGCGCGCCAAGCTGCCGGACAATGCCACCGAGGAGCAGCGCCGCGCCCTGGAGCTGGAGCAGCGGCAGCGTGCAAAGAACGCCACCAAGGGCGGGCCTGAGGCCGTGGTGGATGCGAGCAGCATCACGGGGCCGCTGGACAACCTGGCGAAGAATCTAGGACCGGCTGGCAGTGAGCTGGCCAAGGCTGTGCAGCAGTTGCGCGACGGCGGCGCTACGGCCAAGGAAATGCAGCTGGTAGTACAACATGTGCAGGCGCTGACACCAATCATTACCAAGCGCTTTGGTGATCAGGCAAGACAGATCGCCGCGCTGGAAAAGGCCGTGGCAAACCTAAACGCCAAACTGAGGACTTCCCAGCAATGACAATTGATCTGCATGATGGAGGCACTGACTTTGCGATCGCCAACGGCGATGACCGCACGCTGCAAGTGCTGGGTGATGAGAGCGTGGACATGCAACAGCAGACGCAGGTGACGACGCTGAGCCGAGATGATGCACCCACGGCCTTCCCTGAGCATGCGGTGCGCAGCGTCTCCTTGAGTTATGCCGTGGCATTCCCGGCATGTGCCAGCCTGGAAGATGCGCTGATGCAGTCGCGCTTGATCCAAGCGCAATGCCCCAAGGGCGGTGTGCTCAAGGAATACCATGCCGGTGTGCGCATCACATACGCGCAGGCATGGATCAACCGCATCTCCACTGACCGCACTGGTGTGAGCAACCGTTTTACTTTTTCTCTGACCGCAGTGCGCCCAACCGCTGAGGAGCTGGTGCTGGACAGCGACGGCGAGATTTTCACCGACGGCGAAGACGACGAAGAATTCACTTACTGAACCCCTTTTTTTATGAGCAAGAAACTGCAAGACCAGGCCACGACCACCACCACACCCACGAACTGGTTTGTGAACATCGCAGGCGGTGTGAGGCAGCTGACTGCCGCTGCTTTCAATTCATTGATCGGTTCATTGCTGGGAACACAGACCCATGCGGCGACCGCCAAGACGACGCTGGTGGACGCGGATGAGCTGCCGCTCTCCGACAGCGCGGCGAGCAATCAGACGAAGAAAATCACATGGGCCAATCTCTGGCTGGCCATCAAGGCCAAGGCAGATCTGGTGTACGCTGCCGTGGCGCACAGTCACAGCGCAGCGGATCTCACCAGCGGCACGCTCCCAGATGCACGCTTCCCCAGCACACTGCCTGCGCTCAACGGCAGCGCATTGACCAACCTCAACGCGGACGCGCTGACAACAGGCACCATCGACGTGGCGCGTATCCCGCTCCTTTACAGCGGCATCCAGGTGGTGAGCAGCGGCGGGATCGCGGATCTCACCAGCCCGCAGCAGGCGACGGTGACTGGCGGTGCCATCGTGACGACGACCGACGGGCGGCGCTGGATCTACACCGGCAGCGGCGGCAAGACGACCGAGGCGAGCTACATCGAGATGGCGGATGTGACCCCTGATTGGAGCATCATCGCGAACAAGCCGAGCACGTTTGCGCCATCAGCGCACGCTGCCGCGCACAAGTCTGGCGGCGCCGATGCGATCAAGCTCGATGAGCTGGCCGCGCCCACGGATGTCACCACGCTCAATGCCACCACCTCCGCGCATGGCCTGCTGCCCAAGCTGGGCGGCGGCACGACTAATTTTCTACGTGCCGATGGCACATGGGCCGCGCCTGCGGGTGGTGGCGGCGGGGCTGGCATGACTGATCCTTTCGTCGCCTATCTGAGCAGCGATGGTGATGACACCACGGGCGACGGGTCGCCTGGTGCGCCGTTTCTCACGGCGCAGGCTGCGGTGGATGCAGGCTACTTCGTCCTGCGCGGCGGAGTGGGCAGCTTCGGCAACATCTCCATTTCGACGCCATCCACGACCCTTTGGCTGTTGGGGGTCGGAAGGGATCAAACGATCTTTGGCGAGGTCAACATGACCACCGGGAGTGTCATCGGCAACGGGGTCTGGATGTTGAAAATATCAAGGATCACATTCACTGCCGCCACTGGCGCTGCTGGTGCAACGGGAAGCACCTACGGCGGCACGGGCGGCACTGGTGACATGGGTCCGGCCGGATCAGGGGCTGTGAGCGGATGTTATGTGGTCAATGAGATCACTGTGAATGGCGGATCGGGGGGGGCGGGCGGCGCGGGGGGAGATGGTGATGGCAGCGCCACCATGTCTGGGAATGGAGGTAATGGCGGCGATGGATCGAATGCCTCGTTGATCATTGATGACTGCGATTATAATGCAGCCTATTGTCGTGGAGGAAACGGGGGCAACGGCGGCAACTCACCTTACGATGCCGCTGGTCAAGGCAACGGCGGCAACGGAGGGGCTGCCGGCCAAGGCGGCAACATCAGCA
Source organism: Prosthecobacter sp. Pr1 (assembly GCF_057652315.1). Classification (NCBI taxonomy): domain Bacteria; kingdom Pseudomonadati; phylum Verrucomicrobiota; class Verrucomicrobiia; order Verrucomicrobiales; family Verrucomicrobiaceae; genus Prosthecobacter; species Prosthecobacter sp. Pr1. Next base: position 269,060 of record NZ_JBYFBS010000006.1, read on the forward strand.
TACGCAGATCCATTGAGAGGAGCTCGCATGACACTGCACCGGGGGCGTATGGGGCTGCTGGCGTGGGCAGCACGAATGGCTCTGACGGGAGTTCCAGCAGTAATGGGCTGACTACCATCGGCCCGTTTTCACAAGCGAATACAGGTGCGAACACCTCGGACACTGTTCTTGCTTCCATCTATAACGGTACATTCACAGCCTAGCCGCCATGGCCGTCTGGACGCTCACCTTTGAAGATGACACCCGCACTCTGAAAGACTGGGGGATGACTCATTGCGTGATCACTGAGCAGTCGCTGACAGCGGGGATGTTCACGGCGCAGATCCCGGGCAACATGCTGGCGACGCTGCCGTGGGCGTATGAGGACGTGATCACGCTGAAGCTGGATGGGGTGACCAAATTCAAGGGGGTGGCGCTTGATCCTGAACATGATGAAACCGGCTTCAGCCAGAACATCGTGGTGCGGTTTGCGGATCTGTGGTGGTACCTGACCCAGGGCACCTATGAGCAGCCGTGGCACCACCACGGGGGTGGGGGTGCGCAGAATTCCGCCAGGGTGGCCATGTTTGCGAACGTCAGCGCTGGCTCGGGCTGGTCGAAGAGGCCGATCTCCATGGAGATCCCGGCGATCATCGCGGCGTGCAACAACTACTTCGGCGGTGGAGTGATGCAGATGGGTGAGATGCTGGGCAGTGGCTTTACCGCGAACCCCATCCCGCAGCGGATCATCAATGCGACGTTTGAAACGGTGCTGCGCCAGGCGCTGGGGTGGGTGCCTGATGCGATACAGCAATGGGACTACTCCACGACACCGCCGACGCTTTCCTTTGTGCAGCGCAGCGAGGCCACGGCGCGCACGTATTCATATGCTGGCAACGGTGTGATCGTAGCGCGCAAATTCAAGCGGCGTAGTGACCTGGTGGTGCGGGGGATCGCGATCACATATGCGGGGCTGTATCCTTCGGGCCGATCCTTCCGCATCGCGGATCAGGCCGGGGAGACCACGGGCACGCGGCTGCTCAAGGCGGTGATCGACTGCGGTGGCAATGCGCGTGGTGCTGCTGCGACGAATGCGACAACGATCCCGGCTGTGACGCGCAAGTACACGGTGGTGAGTGAAGCCATCGAGATGACCAAGGAATGGTTTTTCAAGTACGCCGACACCGGTGCGGCGACTGCGGCTGACATTGTGGTGGGGGACGGATCGAATATTGAGTTTGCCCCGGATGCCCCAGAGAACGCCGGGAAAGATGGTCTGGGGGGATGTGAACTGCAGTGGCTGGAAGGTGGCATGCCGAAATCACGGCTCAGCGCCAACACACGAGTGGCACTGGTGACAGGCTACCTCACCATACGCACCACCAAGACGGAAACCCCTGATGCAGCGCCGATCACCACCACGGAGACCCAAGAGCGGCGCACGGTGAAGATGCTGGTGCCTGTGACGAAGCTGAGCGGCGAGTATGAGCAGCGCATCCAGGAGGAGTCGACCATCATCAGCGGTGCGATCCCGCAGATCATGACGGGGGCGTATATCACCACGGGGCTGGCGGATGAGCTGCTGGCGGCGTGGAGTGTGGCGCAGTATGATGGCACGCTGAAACTGGTGAAAAGCGAGTGCGATGAACCTGTGGCACTGGGCGATGTGATCAATATGACGGGCGGCCTGAGTGAGTGGACTGAGATGCGCACGCAGGTGCATTCTTTGACGCGTGAGATCGACACGGGCACGACCACCATCCAAACGGGGGCGGCGGAGCATCTAGGCATCGAAGAATATGCCAGCCTGCTGCCCATGGTGCGGCAGCGCACGGTGGTGGCCGCAGATCTGGACCAGCAGGCGCTGGGTGAGGTGCCTGCCACGGAACCTGAAGACGATGAGCTGGATGATCTGGTGGGGCCGGGAGCGATCAAATCGAGCGTCTCGTATGGCGAGCAGAAGATCAAGATAACGACATCCACGGCGGTGCACCTGACTGACATGACGGCTGAGGCTGGCCCGACGACCAGCAACAAAAACACGGGCAGTGGTGACGAGGTGGTGACGACGCCGGGGAATCTTAAGGTGAGGAATGAGGCGGCAGGAAAGACCGTGAAGGTGACGCCTGACGAGCTGAAGCTGGAAGCTGAAGACGGATCATTCATCTCCCACCAGACGGAAAACAACCGCACCCTCTATCAAGACGCCGAGGGCAATACCTGCGAGGTGAAGCCCACGAAGATCGAGGTGCTCGACTCTGCCGGTGATGGTGTGACTTTGACTCGAACCGGACTCGTCATCCGCGAAGGAAGTGAGGAGACCTCGCTGACGCTCGGGCAGCTGCGCATGATCGCCGCAAGCCTTGAGACGACCATTCAGCCTGGCAGCGTCGTGGTGACCAATGGCACCGGCACCAGCACGCTGGAAGCCGCGCACATGCTGCTGGACGGCGGCAGCGGCAAGACGAACTCTGTGACTGATGAGCAGATCGTGATGGCTACCAGCAGCCGCACAGCCATCTATGATGCGGGCAGTGTCACTTATACATGGGGCAGTGGCAGTCTCGAAATGGACATCGCTCATGGCTTGACGATCACTGCGGACGGCGATGAAATAAACGTGGGAGCCAATGCTGGTATCGGCCAGACTAAAGCCGGGGGAGGCTTCCTAATCCTGGACTACCATCAATTGACCATGAATGACGGTGCAGGTGGCTCTGTCTCAGCGGCCATTCAGCCGGGTGAGTCCATCAGCTTCCAGGACACGGAAGGCTGCGATGTGGATGGAGCGGGAGAACCGATCACCACCACCAGCCATGTGCTGCGGGGGGCGGCAACTCCGGCATGAGGCTGGGGAAGTGCATGAACCTGACGGTGCTGACGCCGAACATCGTGCAAGGCGGTGGGGCTACATCCACCTGGACTGCGGCCTCTGCCACTCATGGCACCTGGGAAGTGCATTTCCCACCGGGCCGCTACTGCCCTGGCGGAGATCCCGGCGCGGAGATTGACCCCTATGCTTCATGCACGCTGAAGTTCCTTGGCTGCGGGACGATCCATCTCACGGCGGCAGGGACCAGCGGCGCGGTGGCCAGCATACCGTATGCTTTCTCGCAGCTGCTGCTGCGGGGCGGGGCTGGAGTGTCCATTCAGCCTGCCATCTCCATGGTGGGAGGGACCGGGGGAGTGAGCTGCGATAGCGCGGGACTCACAGGTGATGATGATGTGACCTTCAAGGTGATATGCGGCATGGAGCTCAAGCTTGAATTCAATGGCACTGGCGCGACCACGGCCCCTGCTTGTGACATTCTCTTCAATGTAGAGGTGGTGGCATGACGGCAATCTCTGACATGGATCTGGCGCGGCTGTGGCTGAGGCAGTGGAGGCCCGCGACTGGCATCTATGCCGCCCCCGCTGCCACAGCCGTATGGGATGGCACCGCCCTCATCTGCGAGGCAGGCCCTGAGGATCTGGACCCCGCCGCTGCGCTCCTTTGCCCTGCTCTGGCTTCGCGCCTGGCTGATCTGAAGCGCTGCAAGGCTGCCGCCATCCCTGAACCCACCATCGCCGCCCTGGAGGCCGATTACGGACCTGCCACGGCCCCTCTCAATGCCGGTGGCGCGGTGGTGAGTGAGCCTGCCTTCCGCGCCCGCCTGGCTGCATGCCGGGGCTGTAGGCTATGGGATGAGCGCGCACGTGATGGCCGTGGCCGCTGCGACTGCGTGCGCTGCCGATGCACGCACCCTTTTCTCTGGCTGGCCGCACAGCAGTGCCCGGAGGGCAGGTGGCCTGCATGAGGCCTGCAAGGCCGGTGCAAGATGGCGGCGAAAACAGGCTATTTGCGCAAACCTTTGTCATTTTTGCGCAAACTTGATGTCGCGGCTATCAATCCGGTTTTAGAATGACATTGATTCACTGCTGATGAAGCTCCGGGGGGGGCCTTACTGAGCCACTACTCCCGCTTGCTCAGCAGATATTTGAGCAGCTCCAGGGACTTGCGCTCGGGCATGGATTCGAGGAGGCCGGGGGGCATGAGGGAGACGGGCATCTTCTGGCGGTCTTTGAGATCGGCTTTGGAGATGATGACGGATTCTGTGACGGTGCGCGCGGTGATGGAGGTGGCTGTTTCCTGCTCGATGACACCGGAAATGACCGTGCCGTCTTTTTTGGTGAGGACGTGGAGCTGGAAGTTGTCACCGACGACGGCGTTGGGATCGATGATGTTTTCGAGGAAGTAGTCGAGGCCATTGCGCCAGGAGCCGGCGAGATCGGGGCCGAGCTTGCCGCCGACGCCGCCCATGGCATGGCAGACGGCGCAGACCTGCTTGAAAGTTTCCTCACCTGCTTTGCCGTTGAAGGCCCAGAGAGGGGCTGATTGATAGGCTTTTTTGAGTTTGGCGATGCTGGCTTTGGCGGCTTCGCTGGAGTCGTTTACTTTGCCCCAGGCGGCGTCGAGGAGAGTGTTGACCTCGGTGTTGTTCAGGCTGCGCATCTGGCGGATTTGCAGGGAGCTGAGGTGTTTCTTTTCGAAGATGCCTGCTTTGATTGCGGCGAGCAGTGGCAGGGCCAGTTCTGCGCGGCTGGTGAGGGTGCCGAGTGCGGCGCTGCGGTCGGTGTCATTGAGCTTGGTGAAGAGAGTCATGAGCGCTGTCGCGGTGGCGGGGTCGCTGGAGCGTGAGAGCAGCGGGATGACGGTGCTGGTGAAGTCTGGCTGATCGAGAAGCTTGGCGAAGATGGGTGTGGCCTCGGGATCGCTGACGCGCTTTAAAAGATCAAAGGCGCTGCGGCGTTGGGGAAGAGGCTGTGTGGCATCGGCAAGGAGGTCGCGCATTTTGGCGAGCACTGCTTTGTCACCAAAGAGGGCGGAGAGCTGATCTGCGGTTGTACCGGGAAACTTGGCCTGCAGTTGGGGCCATGTTTTGGGCATGGCGGCTTTGGCTTCGTCCTTCATGCCGAAGGCGAGGATTTTTAAATCGCGCTCGGTTTGGATCGTGGGGACCAGAGCTTCGCGGCCTGCGGGGGTCGTGGCGGCAAACCAGCGGATGGAATCGGCGAGGGATGGCAGAGGTGTTTTCGCTGCGAGTGCGAGGCCGCGGGGCCAGTCTTCTGCGATGACGCGGGCGAGGCCGAACCAGATCATCTTAGGCAGGAAGCGGTCGTCTTTGTCCTCGGCATGCATGGCGAGAGCGGAGGAGACTTCCCAAACGGTTTTGGTGTCCAGTTTTGGCAAGGCTGAGGCCAAGGCGAGGCGGACGGTGGGTGAGGGGTCGGTTTGAGCGAGCTTGAGGAGGGTGGCGGAGGTGAGCTTGGGTTTGCCTGTTTCTTCGGTGGCGAGTTGGATGGACCAGGAACGGACGATGTCGCTGTCTTGCGCAATCAATGTGGTCAATTGACGCTGATCTAGGGCTTTAGCAGAATGAAGAAGCCACATGAGTCTCAATGTCAGCTCAGGTTTGTTGTCGGCCTGTGATATCATTGTCACTCCATTGGCAACCGCATCAAACGGTGCAGGACGTTCTTGAATGAGCTTTCTGGCTGTTCTTGCATGCCAGTCACTGGTGCTCGCTTGCAGTTTGAGAAGCTGATCATCACTCATCTTGCCCAAGTCCACCTTCACCGGCTTGTAGGTCTCCTTCCAGGAGATGCGGTAGATGCGGCCGTTGGTGCGGTCCCATTTTTCGTCTTCGGGATTGTGGCAGTGCTGGGTGTCGGTCCAGTCGATGACATAGACGGCGCCGTCTGGGCCGGTTTGGAGATCGACGGGGATGTAGTCGGGGGCGGGGCTGTAGAGGAGATCGTAGCCGGCGTGGAAGGTCTCGTAGCCGCTGCCGGTGCGGACCATGTGCTGCTGATTGATCTGATGGCCGTGGAGATTGTGGGTGAAGAGGTGGTCGCGATAAATCGCAGGCCAGTTGTCGCCGTTGTAGATGAGGGTGCCGACGTGTGAGTGGCCGCCATACACGGCGGTGGTGCCTGGTTTGCCGGCGCCGCCTTCACCGCTGTCGTAACGGGCGGAGGCAGGGAGATAGTTTTGGAGTTCGGGCGCGAAGTCTGGAGCGGTGGCGGAGATGAAGGGGGCATATTTGCTGTTGGCCTGATTCCAGAAGTGACCATTACGGATGGCATTCGTGGTGCCGCCTTTGCCCCAGAAGCTACGACAATGGGTCATGAAGAAGTGGCCGTTGCTGTTGTAGTCGAGGCCCCACTGATTGCTGCCGCCGTGGGAGTAGACTTCGAATTCGTGACGCACGGGATGGTAGCGCCAGACGCCTGCGTTCAAGGTGGTGCGCTGGTCATCGGGGGTGCCGGGTTTGCCGATGTGGGACTGGGTGAAGACGCCTTGATTGCCGTAGAGCCAGCCGTCCGGGCCCCAGATGAAGCTGTTGAGGGTTTCGTGGGTGTCTTGATAGCCCCAGCCGTCGAGGAGGATCTGCGGCTTGCCGGCTGCGTCGTTCGCATCTTTCGGAATGAACAACAAATAGGGTGCAGCGCCGACCCACACGCCGCCGGAGCCGACTTCGATGCCGCTGACGAGATTGAGACCTTCGCAGAAGACTTTTTTGGTTTCGAACGAGCCGTCGCCATTTGTGTCTTCGAAGATGCTGATGCGATCCTTCCCCTGCCCTTCGGGCTGGCGGTTCGGATAACTGAAGGCCTCGGCCACCCACATGCGGCCACGTTCATCGAAGCAGAAGGCGATGGGCTGGCGAACGTCCGGCTCGGCGGCGATGAGCTCGACCTGGAAACCATCCTGCAATTTCATACCAGCGACGAGTTTTTGTGCGGCGTCGTTTTTGACGCTGGTGGGTTTGGCGGGATTGGGCAGGAGGTGCCAGAGGACGGGGCTTTCATCGCCACGCTTGGTGCGGTCTGCGCTGACGCTGAAGGAAGCCACGGCGAAGGCTGGCTTTTGATCGTGGAAGACGAAGTCGTCGAAGTTCACGTGGCCCCATCCGATCTTGGACTGGTCGATGATGCGGATGAAGATGCGTTTGCCAGCGACGGCTTCCAGATTCACGGCCACACGCTTCATGTTTTCCTGCTGGGCGGCGCTGCTGCTCTGGATGATTTTGCCGGTGGCTTCTTCGACGATTTCGACGCGCTCGTTTTTCGCATCTGGTGCGGCACCGAGCAGGAAGCTGGCCCAGGGATGGGTGGCGATGAAACTCGTGGAGGTGAGGGTGCCGGTGCCTTTGTCTCCACTGCGCTCGTAGCCGCCGAGCCAGAATTTGCCAACGTGCTGGGAGTTGCCACGCTTGCGGATCGCGACGGTGTCGCCTTCGACGGGTTGTTTTTCCCAGGCATCGCCTTCGGCTTTCCAGCCTGCGAGAGTGCCGGTTTCGAAGCCGAGGTTGAGTTCGGCGGGTGGTGGGATGGAGGGGACGTCGGTGGTGCTGACATTGCGAGCAGGAGTGCCCGCATCACTGCGCTGAGGCATATCGGTTTTGCCGAGATGGGTGAGCTGGATGTTGCGAAATTGAACTTTCGCAGGGCCTTGGCCGCTGTGAAGCTGGAAGGCGATCTTGCCGCTCCACTCGGCGGTTTTAGCCTCGTGGTCATCAAGCACGCTCATGAGGATGTCATTCACGCGCACCTCCACATGGGATGCGGTGGCGGTGATCTGGTATTTGTTCCAGTCGTTGGACTTGATGACGGTGGCCAGGCTTTTTGGTTCGGCGAAAACGTCGGCCCAACGGCGGCCATCTGGGGCGATGCTGACGCGAGAGCCGCGCTCCACGAGCAGCGCTCGACCGTGTTCATCATAGATGCGGCCGAGCCAGACTGCGCCTTGATCGAGATCGGCCTGATAGCCGCTGGCGTGGCCGTCCGGACTTTGCTGGCAGCGATACTGGATGCCGGAGTTTGCGCTGGGGCCGCCGGTGATGCGGAATTCGACGGTGAGATCGAAGTCATGCGCCTCGCCGTCCCAGAAGATCCACTCGTTGCCTTTAAGCTGCTGATTGGCGGGAATTTCGCCGGTGATCGCTCCGTCTTCCACGCGCCAGTGCTCCGTCTTGCCGGACCAATGGGCGAGTGTCTTGCCATCGAAAATCGATTCAGCGCAAAGCGGCAGCGTGGCGAACAGGAGGGCGCAGAGAAGTTTCATGGTGGTTGGAGCGGGTTGGCGACCCTGCTTATACAACCACCGGCCTCAGCATGATGCAGACATGATTTTGGCTGAATCGGTCATTTCTTCAGGATTCCTGACACGAAGGAATCCAAGGCTTTCGTGGCCGGGTCATCGGGAAGACCGAGGTCGTTATTGAGCTTCACGTGGCTGGTGTCTTTGGCACCGAAGACGGTGGTCGGGACTCCGGCCTCTTTCAGAGCATTGCCGAGGCGTGCCGCCTGGGCGCTTGTGTCTGGATGGGCGGCCACATGCAGGATCAGGAATGGCGGAATGCCTTTGCCTTTGGCCACATGGGTGACAGCGGAGAAGTCGATGTGCTTTTCCGGTGTGCCGCCAAATTTTTCGCGATGGCCATTCACGCGCTGCGGCAGGTGGTGGAGACGGAGGCGCGTCTCGGCGGTCTCGATGATGGCTGGCACATCGTAGGTGTCGCCGTCCACAGGGACGCAGCCGATGAGGCAGTCGAACGTGGCGCCTTCGGCCTTCAAGTAGCGATCGTCGGTGCAGATGAGTGCGGCGAGTTGGGCTCCGGCAGAGTGACCGCCCACGAGCACGCGTTTGGGATCGCCACCGTATTCAGCGATGTGTTTCTCCATCCAGCCAAAGGCCTTGGCGACATCGCGAATGAGCGTGCCCATGTCCACTTCGGGCAGCAGGCGGTAATTGGTGGAGACAAAGACAAAGCCTTTGTCCATGAACCATTGCGGCTTGAGCTTCACGTCCGTTTTGTCGCCCTGCGTCCAGCCGCCGCCGTGAATCCAGAACACGACGGGCAGATTCTTCGCGTTGGCAGGTGCGTAGATGTCGAGCACGTGGCGTGCGTGACCGTTTTCGACGTAGGGAATGTTGGACTTCACGCTCTGGGCGAACGCGTTGGCAGCAAAAGCGAGAGTGGCGAGCAGGATGAGTTTCATGGTCGGTGATCAATACGCCGCCACTCCGTCTTATTTCCGAGCTGGCAGATACTTTGCCAGATCGCGCATGGCGATGACCTTGCAGCCTTCGTCTTTGAGATGCTGCATGTAACTTTCGAACTTGGCCGGGTCTGTGTTGACCCAGGGGTGCTGGATGTCGGGCACGCCGTGAAAGGTCATGACGGCGATCTTGCCATCCTTTGCCTGAGCCACGGCGGCCTTGAACTGATCCTGGGTGCTGTCTGGTTTGCCATCGAAGGCCTGGGGCATGGTGAGAAGATCATCCTTTTCGGGATCAAAGGCCTGGGCACCGCCTGCGCGTGCAAACTGGTAGCCGCGCTCGCGCAGCAGCTTCACGGCCGCCTCGCTGGTCTGATAACCGGGATAGCAAAAGCTGACGGGTTTGGGGATGCCGTATTTCGCGCACTGCTGCTCGATGAACTCGACATCCGCCGCCAGCTGTTCCGGTTTTTGTTTGGACACACCGGCGTGTTTGCGAGTGTGGTTGCCGATTTCGAAGCCATCTGCATTCAGCGTCTGGATCTGCTCCCAAGTCATGTAGTGTTCCTTATCCACGAGGAATTCGAAGCCTTCGGTGATGAAGAACGTGGCACCGAAGCCGTGCTTTTTGAGCAGAGGTGCCACGAAGGTGGCGTGGCTGGCCACGGAATCATCAAAGGTGAGAACTACCAGACGCGCTGCGGCGGGTTCGACGGCGATGGAGCGCCAGGCGAAGGTGACGGTGAGAAGGAGGGCGGCGATGGCAATGTGGACGGGCTTCATCGGGGATCACTTCACTTTCCAAATTTTCACATCGTCGATCCATACGGTGTTCGGCACCAGGAAGCTGAACCAGCGTTTCATCGGATGGGCGTAGCCTTCCGAGTGATGACTGGCGAGCACTTTGCCATCGAGGCTGAGGCGCATTCCGCTGCCTTCGGTGACGAGGACGAGTTCGTGCCATTCAGTGTCGGCTTTCCATGGGACGACCACCTTCTTGGAGTTTAGCAGGGCTTCGAAGTCAGCAGGCAGTTTTTCTTTGCGTGCCAGAAAGTCATCGCGCTTCTTTTTGACCTCCAGGTTCATGGTGCCGGTTTTGTGGTCGATCAGCGTGATGCTGCTCTGGCTGAGAATGCCGTAGCAGAGGTGTCCGGCGTGAACGCCTTTCAATTCGCGGTCCACATAGCCGAGCTGAAGTGATTCACCTGGGTTTAGGCCGGGAAAGCGGAAGCGGACCACTGCGCCGCCATCGGTGAATCCGGCCTCGTGATGAATGTGCGCGGCATGCCCTGCTTCTTTCGAGGCGCTGGCGATTTTCAGGATGCCGTCGTCGAGATCTGCCATCTTGATCTGCGGCACGCGATCTGCCGTGGCGCTGTTCCAGCCATTGCCGATGGCTTTGGCGAGATTTCCATTCTCCTCACGCTCGAAGGCGTCATGAAAGATCATCTGCCCCTTTTCGCGCAGCCATGCGGCATCATCGCGGGGTGCGGCAGTATCGGCGGCTTGAAAGGCTGACAGAGGAGCCAGCAGCAGGGTGGTAAAAAGAAATGCCTTCATGCTTACTTCGGTGCCTTCACGCCTTTGGCCTTGTCCGCTGCTTCCTTGGCTTTCTTTTCGGCAGCAGCTTTGGCTTTTGCCTCAGCGGCTTTTTGCGCCGCCATGATGCTGGCGGCTTCGAGCGGCGGCCAGGAGGCCTTGGCTTTGTCGAGTTCGGCCGCATTGAGACCGAGAGCCTGCAGCACGCCGACGGCCATGAGCTTGTTGCCTTCGACATTCATGTGGACGCCATCGCTGGTGAGCACTTTCACGCTGGGCTTGTTCTCGGCCTTGATGCGCTCCTGAAACATTGCGTTCAGATCGGCGAGCGGGATTTTCTTTTCCTTCGCGAGTTCACGCAGGAAGGCATTGTAGGGCGCGAGCAGGCCGTTCTCTTTGCTGTCGAGATTTTCCTGAATCACGGTCGCGGTGAGCATGACGGGCTTCACGCCTGCGGCCTGCGCCTGATCGATGATCGCCGTGATGTTTTTCTTGTAGGTGCCGCGGGTGGAAACCTTGTCATCGTAAGTGCCGCTCTTTGCCATGGCATCATCGAGAGGCACGCCACGTGGTCCGTGCCAGACATCGTTCACGCCGCAACTCAGCGTCATCCACTGGGGTTTCTTGCTCAGCACGTCATTGTCCAAACGTGCGAGCATCTGATCGGATTTATGACCGCCGACACCTGCTGGAATTGCCTCAGCTTTGACGCCATTGGCTTCCAAACCGGAGATCACAAGCCGCACGTAGCCTGCGGGGTTGCCCCAGCCGCCTGCGGTGATAGAGTCACCGAGGAAGGCGATTTTCTCGCCGCTTTTCACGGCGATTTCTGCTTTGCCAAGATTGGGAACGAGAAGGGCGGCCGCGAGGACGGGAAGAAGATGGATATGAGTGTGACGCATGGCGGTTGGGAGTTGGCTTGCTGAATACAACAAGCTAACGCAACGCTACCAGCGTCCTTTCTTCCGGCTTCACTCCATGCTCAGATTGAGACTCAGGGCTTGAAGACAGCGATTTCCTTCGCTGTGGCGACATCCCAAGCGCGAACAAATCCATCTTGATCACCGCCCAGCACGACATCTCCGGACTTGGTGGTGGCGAGTGATTGAAGGAAGCCTGTGCTACCAGCCAGCTTTTTCACCTCGCCTCCGTCACTGGTGATGAGGCGGAGTTTGGTATCACCAGCGCTGGTGGCGATCTGATCTGCGGCACCGAGATAGTGAATGCCAGTGACTTCCTTGTCCCAGCCATCAACGCTCTTGCGGCGGTCACCGGTGGTCCAGTCCCAGACTTTGACGACGTTGTCGGCACCGCTGCTGGCCAGCACGCGGCCATCGGCACGCCATGAAAGGCCGAGCACGTGGTGCGTGTGACCTTCAAACACTTTCACGACTTTGCCGGTGCTCAGATCAGTGATGCGCACGGCTTTGTCTGCGCCGCCGGAGGCGAGAAGCTTGCCATCGGGTGAGAAGTCGAGCGCGAAGATGCTGTCGAGATGGCGTTCGGCATAGTTCGTGGTGAGCTTTCCAGTCGCCACGTCCCAGAGTGTGATGTCGCCACTGCGGGAGGGCTCGCCGCTGCCGATGGCCAGCGTTTTGCCGTCGGGGCTGAAAGCGAGACTGTTGGCGCGGTCGGTGATTTGGGAATTGCCGTCGCCTGTGCCGAAGGTGCGCTCGAGGGTCCAAGTCGCACTCGTGCTGCCCGGCGCGATGGGTTTGCCATTCACGGTGCTCCAGGCAAGCGGCGGGCCGCTGTCCTGTTCGGCGATGAGTTCGAGACCATTGGCAGAGAACTGCAGTGACTTGGCTTTCTTGAGGCTCGTGGTGAGTGTTTTGGCAATCAGGTCACGCTCAGCGTTCGCGTTCACCGCCTCTTTTTTCACGACTTCCAGGCGAGCCTTCTCATCAATGACGGCCTGCTTCGCCTTCTTTTCATTTTCGGTGACGAGTTTGATTTCGTTCGCTGTATCGGTGATCGCGGCTTCGGCACGGGTGAAGGCTTCCTGCGCGAGCTTGAGATCTGCGGCGGCCTTCGTGGCCTTTTCCTGAGCATCGGTGTTCTTTTTGGCCAACGCTTCGTCGGGTTTGCCTTTGGGAGTCTTGGCGATTTGATCCGCGATTTCCTTCGCTGATTTCTCTGCCGCGGCTTTGGCATCCTCCTTGGGCTTTAGGGTCTTCCGTTTTTCTTCGAGGCCTGTCTTCGCGAGTTCCACGAGCTCGGTCAAAGCTGCGGCCTTTTTTGCATCGCTGGTGGCCGCAAGTTTGATTTCAGCAGCAGCAGTTGCCATGGCTGCTTCGGCGCGTTGGAGAGCGGCCTGAGCCTGAGCGAGGTCGGTTGCGGTTTTGGCAAGACTGGCCTGTGCTGCAGCCTGCTTTTGGGCCAAGGCTTCATCTGGTTTGCCAGCGCTGGCTTTAGCCACTTCATCCGCGATTTCCTTGGCCGCTTTATCGGCTGCGACCTTGGCGTCCTCCTTGGGCTTGATGTCCTTCTTCTTGTCTTCGAGGGCCTTCTTGGCGAGTTCGGCGAGTTCGTTGGCTTTCTTCAGGCGATCGGTCTGCTCGGTGACAGCTCTTTCAGCCGTCCTAATGGCTGCACCCTGATACGTCTCTTCCAGCGCAGCGCGCACGGCGGTGAGCGTGCGCTGAGCAAGGGCCTGCTCGGTGGCGAGATCGGATTTGATGTGGGCGATGAGCTTGCCGCCGACGGTTTCGGTCAGCTTGATGGAATTGTCCGCTTCCTGCGTTGCGGTGAATTTGGCCGAAGGGGCGAAGGCGGGAGCTGCGGGGGCGCTGCGTTTCCACAGCTTCACCTCACGAAAGCTGCCGGTGGCAAGGCGTGTGCCGTCGGGGCTGAAAGCCACAGACTGCACAAGATCGCGATGGGCGACACCGGGCTGTTTGTAGAGACCGGTTTTGAGCAAGGTTTCATCCGTGAGCTTGGTGACGAGGCTCTGGGTGGGCAGATGGTAGATGCTGATCTGGTTTGCCCGAGCTGCCGCAGCAAAATCCCCCAAGGGCGCAACGGCGATGGCATAAATGGGCTGCAAGCCCGCCGGAAGCGGCTCCCATGCGATGATCTGCACCTTTTTGGGTGAGGCTTTGGCGCCTTGATCAATCCACGCTTTGAAGAGTGCGAGTTGCTCGGGGGTGAGATTCACTGCGCCGACCTTGTTGCCCTTCGGTGGCATCTCGGAATCCCAGGTGTGAGCCGCTGCTTGATACATGACGCTCTCCGCGCCTTTGCCGGGAATGATGCCTTTGTCACTTTCGCCGCCCTTGGCCATGAGCTCCGGGGTCTCCATGTTGAGGCCGCCCTTGGTGGTGGTCTTGTTATGGCAGGCGATGCAGTTGTCCTTCAAGAACGGACGGATCTGCTGGTCGTAGTCGATGGGCGCGGGAGCCGCGGCCATGACAAAAGACGAATTGAGGATGATGAACGGGAGGATGATTCTCATTTTTTGGCGACCTCCTTCACACGAATGCGGATGGGATTGGAATAGACAATGAAAGTGGCGTCTTTGGCTGCAGACTTCGCGGTGAGGTCTTTGACGAGCTTGTCAGCGGCGGCCTTGGTGGTGTCCGCCGTCTTGAGGGCGGCGGTGGCGGTTTTGACGAGCTCGGCCTTTTTCGGCGTTGCGTCCGCATTCGCGGCGTCGAGCTGCTTTTTGGCTGCAGCCTGCGCTTCGGTGGCTTTTTTGGCGTCGGCTTCGGCAGCGTTGAGTTCTTCGACGCCACGGCGGAATTTCATTTTTGCCGGGCCTTGGAGGATGAAGCCGTAATCTCCGGGTGCGAGTTTGAGAGCCTTCACATCGAGCGTGAATTTGCCAGCCGCAGCTTTGGCGGGGATGTCGGCTTCAGGAGCTTTGGTGACATCCATGAGACCGAGAACCTTCAGTTTGAGCGCATCGGCAAAGTCGGCATGACGGGTGACTTTGAGGGCGATATCGAGTTTGGCGTCGGCAGCGACTTCGAGGATGTCCGTTTTTTCCGTCTGCACGAAAGCAGGAGCAGTTTGTGCGCTGACGCCAAGCGCAGGTGCGCCGGCGGTGCGATAGAGGACGTTGTCCCGGGCGGCGTCAGCCACCGCATAACACACGAAGCGACTCTGAGGAATGCCACTGAGGAGGCTGGCTCCAGCCGGGGCATCGGCGCTTGCTTGAAATGCTATGTAGCCCAGAGACTGGCCTTTGCCGATGAAGCCGCCGAGGCAGGTGACGCCTGCAGGGAGCTTGTCGGCCTTGAGTTCAAGGGGCTCGCTCAGGGCATTGCGATTGGGAGCGATGATTTCCAACGCGGCGATGCCACCACGCGGGACATTGGCGCTGCCAATTTCTCCACCTTTGGTCTTGGCTCCGGGCAGGATGGGATTGAGGGCGATGAGATCTTCGAACTTCGGCGCTTCCTTGAGAATGCGCAGCTCATAGGGCTGAGTGGTGGCGAAGTTGTCGCTGAGGGTGATGCGGAAGGCGCCGTCCGCCTTTGCTTCATAGGCATACGAGGGATCGCGGCTCGGAAGGTTGATGCTGGGTGCGGGCACGATGGCCGGTGCATCAGCAACTTCCGCCTGCGGTTTGAGCGTTTCTTTGCCTGCCGGATCTTTGGCCAGATTTTCAATGACCAGATGCGGATCGGTGGCATGGCCGAGCTGATGGGAGCGCACCGCAATGATGAATTTTTCGCCCGCCTTGAAGGGCAGATCGAAGACCTGTGGCAGACCTTGGGGCGGGAAGGAGTCCCGCACAGTCTGGCCGATCTGGATGAGGCGAACGTCCTCAAGCTTGACGGTCCTTGGAGCCGGAAGGGCGGCAGACGAAAGAGTGATGCGGTAGCCGTAATCATCCCCCGTGCGAAACATGAGTTCGTTGATGCGCAGGAGATAGGTGGCATCGGCCGTGGCGGTGAAGGCGAGGGCTCCGGCACGCATGTGGGCCAGTTCGCGCCCGGTGGGTGAAAGCAGCGCACCAAGCAACTCGGTGCGTGTGTCAAAACGTCGTCCGTCAAAGGTGGCGGTGAGATGCTGCCCCTTTTTCAAATCCACGCTGAACCATTGGGGCGAATTGGATTTGAAGCAGCCTTCAACCACAGAATTGAGGCTGACTTTGAGCGCTTTGTCAGGTTTGGCGTTTGTCCCGGAGGAGTCGATGGAATCAAGCGTGGTGATCTCGAAGACACGTGGGTTGGAGACACCGTAGCGTCCGACGAAGCGGCAATCGTAGAGGGCAGGCTTCAGGTCTGCGGGCAGCGTGATGCTGAAGACGTTTGGCTTGACGCTCTTGAGCGGAATGGTGCGCTCATTGAGCAGGACCGACTGCGGTCCTTCGAGATCCGCACCCCGCAGGGAGAGTTCCAGCGTGGCGCCGGCTTTGGCACCGAGAGGAGCAACCGAGGTCAGCGTCGGTGATGGAAAGGTGGCCTGAGAGAACGCTGGGGCAGAGAAAGCCAGCAGGACTGAAAATTGTAAACTGAGAACTGAGAACTGAAAATTGGAGCGGGGCATGGCATGAACGCTTAGTGATTGAAGAGGAACTCTTTCGTGTTCAGCAGCGCCCAGAGGATGTCCTCATAGGCTTCCTTTTTTCCTTTGAAGGCTTCATCGCCGGTTTTGCCCGCGGTCTTCTTGTCGAGGTGGGCGTGGGCAAATTTGATTTCGGCGGCGTTGGGATCGCGGCTGAGGGCGATGTGGTAGAGGTCGGAGATCTTGTCGTCATCAGGGCGCGTGTCCTTCGTGAGGGTATCGGCGCGACCATTGCCACGGGAAAGCTGGGTCTGGATTTCGGCGGCATTCAGAAGATGGAGGCTCTGCGCGAGGCTGGCCTCCTGGGTGCGTTCGCATTCGCAGGCGCTGGAGGAGTCGGGACGGCCAAAGACGCTGAGGAAGTAGGTGCTCTGGTTGTAGCTGTTGTCAGGCAGAGAGACGGCGCGCGTGCCGGGGGCCTGGCCGGCGAAATTCGTTTGTACATCGAGCAGCGTGTTGACGGAATCGAAGAGGACTTCGGCATTGAGACGCTTTGGATAGTAGCGGCTGAAGTTCTGACGGTCCTTGGCGTTGTAAGTGTTTGGAACAGCGCTGAGCTGGTAGGTGGTGGAGTTGGTGATGGTGCGGATGAGCTGCTTCAAATTGTAGCCGCTCTTCACGAAGTCCGCCGCGAGGGCGCTGAGCAGCTCGGGATTCACCGGCGGGTTGGTCTCGCGCATGTCGTCCTCGGGCTCGACGAGGCCGCGGTTGAAGAAATGCTTCCAGTAACGATTCACCAGCGTGTGGGCAAAGAACGCATTGTCCTTCTGGCTCATCCATTCGGCGAGCGCACGGCGTGGATCTTGTTCAGGCTTCAGTTTCAAAGTTGGGCCGCCAAGACTGGTGGGGGTGACGGCCTCCTTGGTGCGAATGTTCGTGGTCTGGGCCACACCGCGCTTGTTGAAGATCATTTCTTCACCGGCAAAAGTCGAGGGCTTGCGGCTGACGTTGCTGAAGAAGGCAGCGAAGCCATAGTAGTCCTGCTGGCTCCACTTCTCAAAAGGATGATGATGGCACTGCGCGCACTGCATGCGTGTGCCGAGGAAGAGCTGCGCCACGTCCTCCATTTGCTGCTTCATTTCCTTGACCTGACGATACCAGGCGACAGGGGGATTTTGATCGAGATCACCGGAGGCAGCGACGACCTCGCGCACGAACTGATCGTAAGGTTTGTTGTCGGCGATGCTATCGCGGATCCATGAATAGAAGAGGTAGCTGCCGCGTGCAAAATTGGGCTGGGTGCGCTGGTTGCGCAGGAGGGCGCTCCACTTGTTGGCGAAGTACTCGGCGTATTCAGGGCTGTCGAGCAGGCGGTCGATGAGGATGCTGCGCTTTGCCGCATCTTTGGAGGCCATGAAGTCTTTCATCTCTGCGGCGGTGGGGAGACGACCGGCGATGTCGAGGGTGACGCGGCGGATGAAGGTGCCGTCGTCAGCAATTTCGGAAGGAGGCATGCCGATGGTCTTCAACTTCGCGAAGACGAGATCATCCACAAAACCACGGGAGGCTGGCAGTTTTTCCACCGGGGCGCCGAGGGGTACGGTGGCGCGGAAGGTGGAGACCTTGCCTTGATAGCGGACCATCACGGCGACATCTCCGGGGAGATCAAAGAGCTGCACGCGACCGGTTTCGCTGGTCTCGGCCATCGCTTTTTCGTTGGCTTCATACAGCGCGCGCTTGGTGACGTCACGAGTGCTGCCGTCGGTGTAGTGTGCGGTGACCTTGAGCTGCTGCGCTCCTTTGAGCGGCATGGTGAGCTTGGCGGGCTCCACGCTGATACTCGCCATCTTGGGATCGGTGTCCTTGCCATAGGGCATGCCTTCGCGAATCCAGCGAGCCAGATCGGCGTAGTCCTCAGATTTTGGATCGAGCTTCTTGCCGCCTCCATGCGGGAGCTGGGCGGTGCCTTTGGTCAGCAGCAGACTCTGCTCCGCCGAGGCCGGAAACACACGACGTCCGCGCGCCTCCTTGACGATGTGCTCATAGTCTTCCTGGGGTTCGAAGCCGAGCAGCGAGAGCTTGAAGCCGTTCTGTCCGCCCGATTTGCCATGGCAACCGCCGGAGTTGCAACTGCCCTTGGTGAGGATGGGAACGATGTCGTTCGCAAAATTCAGCGGGCGCAGAGCTTCGGCCGCAAAACAAGGTGCGGCGGCAGAGAGTGCGGCGATGAGGGTGGCGCGTTTCAGATTCATGATGGGTCAAACTACGGGGTGAGAACTGAAATCTTGTCTTGCAGATTAAAAGGAGCGTGAGTTTCCGGCTTGAACCTTTCACACCAGCTCCGCCATCGGCAGATGGCTATCGACCAGATACTGCGGTCTGCCGGTGAGATCGGTGAGGGTGGCCTTCGTGACATCAATGCCCATCTGTTTGTAGAGCGTGGCGAAGACTTCGCCAAAGGCGACGGGACGCTCCGTGGGTTCGCCGGCTTGTTTGTCGGTGGCGCCGATGACCTGACCGTGGCGCATGCCGCCGCAGGCGAGAAGTGCCGATGCGACGCGCGGCCAGTGGTCGCGGCCGCCCTTGGCGTTGATCAGCGGCGTGCGGCCAAATTCTCCCCAGACGACGACGGAGACATCCTTGTCCATGCCGCGCTCGTGCAGATCGGCAATGAGGGCGGAAAGTCCGCTGTCGAGCAGCGGCAAATCTTCGCGCAACTGGCCGAAGTTGTTGGAATGGTAGTCCCAGCGGCTGAATGCGAGCGTAACGACGCGAGCGCCAGCTTCGACGAGACGGCGTGCGGCAAGGAAGTGCTCGGGCAGGCGCGGGCCGCCGTCGTCGCGATTGCGGTTTTCGCCTTTGCCGTAGCGCTCGACGACGCGCGGATCTTCACGGCTCAAATCGAGCGCGTGAAGCAGCTTCGGACTCGTGAGCACATTGAGCGCCTGCTCATTGAAGACATCCACGCCGCCCATGAGGCCGGTGGCATCGAGATCACGCCGCAGATTGTCAAAACTGGAGAGCAGTGACTTGCGATCACGAAGACGATCCAAAGTGATGCCACGGAGTGACATGTCTTCTGTGCCGCCGCCGCGATTTGGCTGGAAGGGTGCATGCGCAACGCCGAGATAGCCTGGCTCACCCGTGCGGGCCCATTCCATGTGACCCATCTTGGGTGCGAGCCCAACGAACGGCGGCATGGCGGGATTGGTGCTGCCCTGCAAGCGCGAGACGATGGAGCCGAGGGAAGGCCAGCCACCGGGAGGCTGCTGCTTGGAGTTGCGACCGGTGAGGCACTGAAAGGCATCGTGACGCGAGTCGCAGTCGGCCAGCGAGCGGATGAGGGTGCACTTGTCCATCATCTTCGCGAGACGCGGCAGATGCTCGCAGATCTGGATGCCGGGGACGTTGGTGGAGATTGGTTTGAACTCGCCGCGAATCTCGCTCGGAGCATCCGGTTTCATATCGAACATGTCCTGATGAGACGGTCCGCCGGGCAGGAAAATCATGATCACCGCCTTGTGTGACTTGCCGGTCTTCTGCACGGACTCGGCACGCAGCACATCATTCAACGACAGCCCGCCCATGGCGAGCCCGCCGATCTTGAGGAAGTTTCGACGTGACACGCCATCGCAATAACCGCCGCTGGGATGGGAGTATAGATTGAGCATGATCTGTTGGAGGACCTTTAACCTACGGAGCGAGGGACGGGACTCTTGCCAGACCGGTCACACAGCCGGCGTTTGGTTCAAACATGAGCGGACTGATCGGACACACGATGTATGGAATCCTGGCGGCGAAAGCAGCAAAGGGGCGAGGGCTGCCCATCACACCGATCATCGAGAGACATCTGCCGAGCTTCCTCTGCGGCGCGTATCTCGGATGCGACATTCAGGTGATGCCGGAAGCGGTCTGCGTCGATACCGGACGCGAGGTTGGCTTTGGCACGGTGCCGTTGGAAAAAAGCCCGATCACAAGCGGCGCGGTGAAGCCCTGGACGCTGGAGCATGATGGGCGCAGCTACCGGCCCAAAGAGATTCACGAGCTGTTTTATGGCCGTGCGCATCTCGTATTCGGCTGGGCAAAACCGGAGGTGAATCTGCGTGTGCCCTGGGACCATCTGGCAGATTACTGTGCACGAGCCATTCGTGATGACATGAGTTCTGAGCGCGGCCTGGCTTATGCGCTGGGCTGGATGGTGCACATTGTAGGAGACTCGTTGATCAAGTCGATCCAACCGGGCATTCGGATGCATTTGCTCGATGGCGTTTACACCCCGCGAAACCGCATCGTGCAGGATCAGTTCACGTTTCACTCGATTGGCGGCGAGCTGGGAGTCGACTGGATTCAAACTTTCCGTGACATGGCGGCGACGCCCGTGGAGACAATCCAGCCGCACTCCATGCGTGTTGGCGAGAAACGCGGTGAGCTTGCTCAACTGTTCGATGACGGTTGGAAGCCCGAGCTGCAATCACTGCTGGCTGCCGTGCTCACCGAAAACCGCCGCTGGCTGCCGCATCACACCGAGGACGTACTGCGTGTGGTGCAGCGTGACAGTGAGGAGGCGAAGCGCGTCAGCGGCGGACTGGAGTTTGATGCGATGATCGAGATCGCCGAGAGCGCGGGCATGCGGGACACTTTGGTGACGATCGCCGAACAGTGCGCCGATTTGATGGAGCAAACCATCGCGCAGGTACCAGAGTGGCGGAAATTGCCTCGACAGCCAGCCGATGGCTGGAACAAGCTCAAACGCTCTTGATGCGTTACGTCAGCCCGCCAATGGGCGAGCCCATGTACAGCGTGTGCGGGCGGCCGGTGAAGTCTTTCCAGATCGTTTCGCGTGGCAGGCCCAGAGCCTCGTAGATCGTCGCGGCGAGATTTTCAGGCGTCTGCGCATCGCTGGTGGGATAGCCGCCGTGTTTGTCGGTGGAGCCAATGACGCGACCGCCTTTGATCCCACCGCCGGCGAGGAGGATGCTTTGGGCGTGGCCCCAATGATCACGGCCCGGCAGGGCGGTGGCGGAGATGCTCTTGATTTTGGGCGTGCGGCCAAACTCGCCGCCCATGATGATGAGGGTCTCATCCAGCTGGCCGCTGGCGTCGAGATCTTCGAGCAGGGCGCTCACGGCCAGATCCATCGGCGGGAGCAGGTAGTTTTTCAGATTTCCCCAGGCGGCCTGATGAGTGTCCCAGGTCTCGCTGTTGCCGAGATTCACCTGCACCATGCGCACGCCGCTTTCCACCAGCCTGCGGGCCATGAGAAGGGACCAGCCAAAGCTGTTACGACCGTAGCGATCGAGCATTTTGGGATCCACTTTTTCCAGGCTGAAGGCATCATGCACCTTGCGGTTGCTCAGCAGGCCGATGGCCGCTTGCCGGGTGGAATCAAAGGCTTCATCACCGGCGAGAGCAGTGAGATCTTGCGTTTGCTGCTCCAAGGCGTTGCGGAGTGAGACGCGGTCCATCACACGATCCATTGTGAGCCCCTGCGGCAGCGAAAGATGCGGGGCCTGGAAGCGCAGCGTGGGGTCTGTTTCAAAACCGCGCTCATGATGGAACAGGTAGTTTGGATATGCGCCGTAGTGCTTCGGGTGGTAGGGCGACATCTCCAAAAACCACGGGTCATGCTGCGCGCCCAGCGTGCCTGCAAACTGCCCGGCGAGCGTGCGGCCTTCGCGATGCACGAGCTTTTCCGGCAGCACAATGGCGGGTGGCAGGTTGTCTTTGCGCTTCGGCAGCAGCGCGGTGGCCAGCGCCGCCATGCTGGGATGATCGGACTTTTTCGGCTTCGATGGATCGAACCCCAGCGGCGCATCGCTGCGGCCGGTGAGCATGATGTGATGGCCCAGCGAGTGATCACTGCTGCCATGCGTGAGCGAACGTACCAGCGACCACTTTTCCGAGATGCGCGCGAGATTGGGCAGGTGCTCGCAGATGTGCAGCCCTGGGGTGCGGGTGCGAATGGGCTTGAACTCGCCCCGGATTTCCATGGGGGCGTCCGGCTTCATATCGAAGCTCTCATGCTGCGCGAGTCCGCCGGAAAGGAAGATGTAGATGACGGACTTGGCCCGTGGCGGTTGCGTGGCCGCCGTCATCGCCTGGAGGGCGCTGAGATGATTCATGCCGAGGCCCAGCAAACCCACCGCCCCGGCCTGAATCACTTCACGGCGGGAAACGGGATGCGCTGGATGCGGCAAGGACATGCACCTTCACATACGCGCGCCATGGCCAAGACTTTCCGAATGGACTACTTCCTGTTCCAGGCACCCAGCTTGATCGTGTGATCAGCGGTTGATACATCCGCTGCCGATTTGATTCGCAAAATTTTGGTCACCACAATCGCGCCATCCTGAACCACCACACGCAGATCGGCTTCATCTCCTTCTTTGAGGACCAGCCCTTCTGGAATAGTCGTTTTGATTGGATACATGGCCACCTGTAATGCCTGAAGGGGGCATGGGCAAGCCGCCTTCCGCTCAAATCAGCTCGGGCATCGGCTGCCAGCCATCAACCAAATACTGCGGCCGACCGGTCAGATCGTTGAGCGTGGTCTTCACGGTGTCGATGCCCATGTGCTTGTAGAGCGTGGCGAAGACTTCGCCGAAATGGACGGGACGTTCGGTGGGTTCGCCGCCGAGTCTGTCGGTGGCACCGATGACCTGACCTGTGCGCATACCGCCACCTGCAAGCAGGGCGCCCCCGACACGGGGCCAGTGGTCGCGACCACCGTCTTTGTTCACCATCGGCGTGCGGCCAAACTCGCCCCAGGCGACGACGGCGACGTCTTTGTCGAGGCCGCGTTCATGCAGATCTTCCACGAGGGCGCTCATGCCTTGATCAAAGAGCGGCAGATGGCGCAGGAGCTGCGGGTAATTGTTGTCGTGGAAGTCCCAGCGGCCGAAATTCAGCGTGACCACGCGCGCCCCGGCTTCGACGAGACGTCGAGCGAGGAGGAAGTGCTCAAGATTGAGCGGAGCACCATCGCCGTAGTTCTTGGGATCACCTTTGCCGTAGCGTTCACGGGTTTTGAGGCTCTCCTGATTCAAATCGAGCGCGGTGAGCAGCTTGCTGGAGGTCAGCACATTCAGGGCCTGCTGATTGAAGGAGTCCATGCTGCCGACAAGGCCGCTGGCGTCGAGTTCGCGGCGGAATTTGTCAAAGCCGGTGAGCAGGGAGCGCCTGTCTTCGAGACGGTCGAGCGTGATGCCATTGAGCTGGAGATCATCCATGCCCGCGCCGTTTGGGCGGAAGGCGGCATGCGTGTTGCCGCAGTAGCCTGGATGCCCGGGCGAGCCATACGGCGGATGACCGGCTTTCGGAGCGAGGCCGATGAAGGCGGGCATTGCGGGATCGGCCTGGCCTTTGAGCTTGGAAACGACAGAGCCCAAAGAAGGGGGATCGGAAAGGCGGCCTACAGGAGCGCCGCCACCGTTCGGTGGTGGTGGCTTGCCAGTGTAGCAGATGAAGCTGTCGTGCGCACCGTTCGGCGAGCCGTACATGCTGCGAATCGGCACCAGCTTGTCCATGATCTTGGCGAGACGCGGCGCGTGCTCGGAGATGTGGATGCCGGGGACGGCGGTCTTGATGGGTTTATAAGGGCCGCGAATCTCCAGCGGCGCGTCCATCTTCAAATCATACATGTCCTGATGCGGCGGCGCACCGCACATATAGATCATGATTACGGACTTGAAGCTGCGGCCCGTGCGAGCCTCCGCCTCGGCCTTCAACAGTTCTGGCAACGACAGCCCGCCCATGGCGAGGCCGCCGATGCGAAGGAAGTCGCGACGCGAGACGCCGTCGCAGAACTTGCCGTGGGATTTGCCGGAAAGAGTGAGCATGAGAGTATGCCAAAATAAGCACTCAATGTGCCGGAACTATCATCAAAACGACGTTATGTGCCGGTCATGCTTCGCCCGCTGCTCTGTTTCATGTCCCTCATATTGACCGCCTCCGCCGCCGATTTGCCATGGTCGCCACTGCCTGCTCTGCCTGATGAGCGCGGTTTCGCCGGTTCGTTTGCCGGGGTGGTGGATGGCACGCTCATGGTCGCCGGCGGCACGCATTTCATCGACAAAATGCCGTGGGAAGGCGGCACGAAGGTCTGGTATGACAAGCTCTTCGCGCTGGAGAAACCCGATGGAGCCTGGCGGGTGGTGGGAAAACTGCCGAAACCCAATGGCTACGGGGTGAGCATCACGACTCCCGCCGGCTGGATCATCCTCGGCGGTGGCAATGCCACGGAGCACTTCCGTGAGGTGTTCTGGGTGCAAAAAGCTGGCCCACTGCCGCCGCTGCCAAAGCCCTGCGCCTTCATGTGCGGCTGCGAATCCGATGGGGTCATCTATATCTCCGGGGGCATCGAAACACCGGTGGCCACCACCGCCATGAGCACGTTTTGGTCGCTCGATTTGAAACAATCCGATGCGAAGTGGCAGGAACTGCCCCCCTGCCCTGGTAAGCCACGCATTCTGGCCTGCATGGCTGCTGTGGAGGGCGTGGTTCACCTGTTCAGCGGTGCGGCATTGCATGCGGGAAAGGATGGCAAGCCCGAGCGCGAATGGCTGAATGATGCGTGGGCCTACGAACCAGCTTCAGGTTGGAAAAAGCTGCCTGACATGCCCCGCGTGGCCGTGGCGGCTCCGAATCCTGCGCCAGCGGTCGATGGCAAGATTTACATCCTGGGCGGTGACGACGGGGCCAACGTCAATTTCGAGCCCAAGGAAAAGCATCCCGGGTTCCCACGGTCGATTCTGGTCTTCGACGTGAAAACGCAGACTTGGAGCCAGGCGGGCGAGGTGCCCTTTTCGCTCGTCACGACCAATGCCGTGCGCTGGAAGGACCAAATCGTGATCCCCGGCGGTGAGGCACGGCCGGGCGTCCGATCGCCGCAGGTCTGGAGTGGGGCGAGGAAGTGACTTGCAACTCCTCCCAGCGAACTCCAATGCTTGATGATGAGTCGTAGTATTTTGATCACCGGCGCAAATGGGGCGCTGGGCCTTGCCATTGCCGAATTTTTCCTGACACGGGAGGAAGACTGCCGTGTGTTTCTCGGAGTGCGGGAGCGGAGGGAGCGGGCGCAGGAGCTGGCCGGACGATTTTCGGACCGTGCAAATTTAGTGACACTCGAAATTACCTCTGCTGACGATTGGAAGGCAGCAGTGACCGAAATCGAAACCAAAGCCGCACCTCTCGGCGTCCTGATCAACAACGCCGGCTTCCATGAAGATGCGCTGCTGGCCAACATGGCGCAGGATCAGTGGTCGCGCGTTTTGGACGCCAATCTGAACGCCGTCTTCCACGGATGTCAGGCGGTTTTGCCGGGGATGATGCGGGAGCGGCAGGGGCGGATCGTCAATATTGCTTCGCTCAGCGCCATTTCTTCGCCGGCGGGACAAACCAATTACGCCGCCGCCAAGGCCGGAGTGATCGGCCTGACACAAAGTCTGGCCAAAGAATCAGCCCGGATGGGCATCACGGTGAACGCGGTCTGCCCCGGCTATATTGAGGGAGGACTGCCGGCCGACTGGACCCCGGAGCACCTCAAAGCACTCAAAATGCAGCTCCCGATGCGGCGTTTTGCCAAGCCGGCGGAGATCGCAGCGGCTGTTTTCTTCCTTGCGAGCCCGGATGCGAGCTATATCACTGGTTCGACCCTAAAAATTGACGGAGGCCTCCTTTAGCCTACCGTCTAGACCCTACGAAACGTATCCCCTGCATGCCGACCCGCCAGCGCCTCAAGGAACTAATGATCAGCGAACTCATGCTCGACATGGCCGCAGATGAAATCGGCGATGACACCCCTCTCTTTGGACCCGCAGGCATCGGCCTCGATTCCGTGGACGCCCTTCAGCTCGTGGTGATGATCGAAAAACACTTTGGCTTTAAAATGGCCGATCAGGATCAGGCCAAACGCATCCTGCAGAGTGTGAACTCGATCGCCGAGGCCGTGGACCAGAAGGCGGCAGCGTGACTCCCCTGCCCTAGCCCTGCGTTTTGAAACGCCTCATCTCCATCTCCCTGCGTCTGCTCATCAGCGGAGTGCTGCTTGCGCTGCTGTTTCGGGAGCATGATCTCATCGCTGACATTTTTCCGCGCCTCCGCGCCCTGGTAACGAACTGGCCCTGGGCGCTGGCCGGGATCTCCTTTGCGTTTCTCTCGCTGTTTCTGGCAGCCCTGCGCTGGCACATCATTCTGCGCGGTCAGGTGCCGGATCTGCCGTTCCATGTCGTGCTCTCCACGGAAATCGTCAGCGCTTTCTTCAACATCAGTTCCGTCGGCGTGGTGGGGGGCGACACCTACAAGATCATGTCACTTTCCCGGCGTCTGCCCGGACAGACGATGCCGGTCAGTGTGTCGCTCGTGCTGGATCATCTCACAGGTCTTATCTCCGTGGCCGTCTTGTTCGCGGTCTGCATGCTGACGCGGGCCTCTCACTGGAATGAAATCGGCCATGACCTGCGCATGCTGATCACGGGTTATGCCATGTATGTCGGCGGAGCGCTGGTATGCCTGGTGATCAGCTGGTTTTCCTTCAAACCCAGCCTGCTGGCCTGGGGACGGCGCGCGTTTCCCCGCACCATGGGCAATCCCAAGCTGGCCGGACTCATCGAACGCCTCTCACGGATTCATGAAGTGGCTGCCCGGCTCTGGCAGCGCACTCTTTCGGCCGCAGTCGTTTCCACAGGCATGCATGCGGCTTTTTTCATGAGCTTTTACTGCGGCCTGCGCGCGGTCGGCGGCGCGGCACCTGTGCTGGATGTGCTCACGGCCATGCCTATCGTCGATGCAGCGGCCTCACTGCCGGTTTCCATCTCAGGGCTCGGTGTGCGTGAGCGCACTTTCGAGGCCCTGCTGGCAGGTCTGGCGAATGTGCCGGAGGCTGTGGGCGTTTCGGCCTCTCTGGCAGGCTGGATCTTCAATCTGTTCTGGGGCATCGTGGGAGGCGTGATATTCCTGCGCGCCAAGCATTCCGCCATCATCGCGCCGGAGGCGCAGTGCGCATGAGTTCACCACCGCGCATTGCCATCGCCCTCGGAGCATCGTTCATGGGTTATGCCACTCATGCAGGCTTCCTGGCGCGTCTGCATGCGCTGGGGGTGCGTCCGGTCGCTGTCTCCGGCTCTTCAGCAGGGGCCATCACCGCAGGTCTTTACGCCTCAGGACTGGAGCAGGAAGTCATCCGGCAGGCGGTGCTCAGTCCTCGCCTCCATCTGTCATTTGCCATGCGCACCAAGTGGCTCTGGCACCAGCTCATAAGCAGCTTCTTTTGTCCTCATCCCGGCTTGTTCGACCCCCGGGGAGCCATCTCTCATTTCGAATCGGTCGTCGGCAAGCGGACCATCGAATCTCTGTCGAACCCCCGATTGCTGATCGCCTTGAGCGATCTGTCAAAACAAGAAACCCTTTTCGTTCGCAGCGGGCCGCTGGCCACGGCGATGGCGGCCAGCTCCTGCGTGCCGATGCTCTTCACGCCGCTTGAGTTTGAAAACCGCATGTGCACCGACGGCGGTGTCGCGCATGAGTCGCCCATTGATCCTTGGTTCACGGATGACGGCATTGATCACATCATCATTCACCGCATCGACCAGCCACAAGGAAAACCACCGGTGATGCCTCTGTCCCGTCTGATGGCCACCATCGCCGCGACGCATGCATCGATGAACCGCCAGATTCTGAACGACCGCATTGAACTGGCCCGCCTTCACGGCAAAAAACTCACCATCATCACCACGAACCACTCACGCCCTTCGCCGTTTTTTCCGGGACGGCTCAAGCAGTGTTATGAGCTTGGGGACGTTACTGGGCAAAAGCTTTTCGACGCGGAGCTGTCGAGCCACGTCTGATCACAGCGTCCGCAGCATCTCCAGCGTCTCAGCGAGCTGCTTGTGACCTTCTCGCGAACTGAGGCGCGGGAATTTGCCCTGGATCATGACGAACTTGCCATTGCGCGTGAGCATGAGTTTGCGGTCTTTGATTTCGACATCGCTGATGCCAACGTGTGCCGCAGCGAGGCGGATGGCGGCGCAGGTGAGCAGGTTCTGCACGGCATGGGGGAGCTTTTCACCAAACTGGTCACGCCACTGGGCTTCCAGTTCCTCAAGCTCCTTGCGGGTCATGATCTCGCCAACCTGGCGGTAGGCGGTGATGCGCAGCTTGAGGTCTTCGATGAAGGTGGAAGGCAGGAAGGCCGGTGTGGCGTGTTTTTCCGCCTGCACCATCATGGCCTCGTTCATGACAAGGAAGTCTGAACGCAGCCCGACTTCGACCGGGCGTGCCACGCGGCGGCCCTGCATGCGGGCGACGCTTTGCTTGAGCATCTGGCAGTAGAGATCAAAACCGACGGCGGCGATGTGCCCGCTTTGCTCGGTGCCGAGCAGATTGCCCGCGCCGCGAATCTCCAGATCCCGCAGCGCGATTTTGAAGCCGCTGCCGAGGCCGGCATACTGCTTGATGGCGTTCACACGCTTGCGCGCATCGCCGGCTGTGACGGCGTCCTGCGGCAGGAGCAGGTAGGCATGGGCCTGCACCCCGCCACGACCGACACGCCCGCGAAGCTGGTACAAATCCGCGAGGCCGAATCGGTCGGCACGATCAATGATGATGGTGTTGGCATTGGGAATATCGACGCCGCTTTCGATGATGGTGGTGCAAACCAGCACATCCGCCCCGCCATCGACAAAGGTGTGCATCACATCCTCCAGCAGCTCGCTGTCCATCTGGCCATGGCCGATGATCACGCGGGCCTTCGGGCATAAATCGCGAATGCGCTGCGCGACTTTTTCGATGGTCATCACGCGGTTGTGCAGGAAGAAGACCTGTCCGCCACGCTCGATCTCCGCCTCGACGGCCTGCTTGATTGTGCGCTCGTCGTAGGGGCAGATCATCGTCTGCACGGCCTGCTTGTTCGGCGGCGGTGTCTCGATGGTGCTCATGTCACGCATTCCCATGAGCGCCAGGTAGAGCGTGCGTGGAATTGGCGTGGCGCTGAGTGTCAGCACATCGACGAGGCGGAAGAGGTCTTTGAATTTCTCTTTGTGCTTCACACCGAAGCGCTGCTCCTCATCGATTACGGCGAGGCCGAGGTTTTTGAAGCGGACGTCTTTGGAAATGACGCGGTGCGTACCGACAACGATGTCCACCGTGCCCTCAGTGATGCCACGCAAAATTTCACGTTCGCGGTTCGGCGGCGTGAGGCGGCAGAGCATTTCGACGGACACGGGAAACTCGCTCATGCGCTGGCGAATATTCTCCCAATGCTGGCGTGCCAGCACCGTGGTGGGCACGAGGATCGCCACCTGGCGGCCGCCCATGACCGCTTTGAATGCCGCACGAATGGCGACCTCCGTTTTACCGAAGCCGACGTCGGCACAGAGCAGCCGATCCATGGGTTTTTCAGCCTCCATGTCGCGTTTGATCTCCTCCACGCTGCGGAGCTGGTCCGGGGTTTCACGATACAAAAATGATTCCTCGAACTCGACCTGCCACTTCGTATCCGGCTGGTGCGAATACGCCTTCAGCGTCTGCCGTTCTGCCGCCACGCTGAGCATGCGCACGGCGAAGTCCTCGACGCTTTTCTCAGCGCTTTTGCGCGTCTTCTGCCAACGCGCTTCGCTGAGTTTGCTCAAGGCGGGTGCTTTGCCGCCGACACCCACGTAGCGTGTGACCAAGTGCGTGTGAGCCACGGGCACAAAGAGCTTGGCACCTTCGGCGTAATGCAGCACGAGCACCTCCTCGCGCTTGCCGGAATCACGCACCTCGACGCCGCCAAAGCGGGCCACGCCGTGCTCGGCATGCACGACGATGTCGCCCTCACGCAGGTCGCGCATCACGTCGCGCGCCTTGCGCAGCACCTCGGCTTCATCAAGCTTCGAGCCGCGCACGCGGCGGATGTTTTGATGACGGCCAAAAATTTCCGCCCCGGTCAGCACCGCCAGTTTGGCCGCCGGCACGGTGAAGCCGCGATACAACAAACCCAGCTTTGTTTCGAGCGAGGCAGGAAGGCCGCTTTGAAGTTCCGCGAAGCGTTCACGCTCGGCCTCGTTGTGGAAAAAAATGACGGTGCGCCAGCCGTCACCATGCCATTCGCGAATCTGACGGGCGAAGTGCTCACGCCGTGCTTCATGCAAAACAAAGTCGGACGCATCAAAGACCCCCAGCGGGTTCTCATGAATCGCCGCTGAGTAATCCTCCATGCCCTCGACAGGCGCCGCACCACTGAGGATGCGTGCGTGTGCCTCGCCCTCGCAGTCGATGGTGACGACGAAGTCGTCCTTGTGCAGGTGCTCCCGCACCCGAGAGGCTTCCTCCGCATTGTCATTCATCTGCAGAATGACGCCCACGCTCTCAAGCCGCTTGATGGATGACTGATTGTGCAGGTCGAAAGCGCGAATCGATTCGATCTCGTCATCGAAAAACTCCAGTCGCAACGGCTCTTCCGCCTGCCAGGAGAAGAAGTCCACGATGCCGCCGCGACGGGCGAACTGACCGCGCTCGGTGACGACAGGCACACGCTCGTAGCCTGCCTCGCTCAGATCACGCAACAGATCCTCCACATCCAGCTTGGCTCCGATGCTGAGTGTGCGGCGCTGGCTGGAGATTTCGGCCAGGGCAGGAGCGGGCTCGTCCAAACTTTCCGCGCACAGGACCATGACCGGCGCGTCTCCTTCCATCATGCGGCCAAGCACCCCCGCGCGCTCCGCCAGCAGTTCGGGGTCAATCAAGGCATCGTTCACCACCTGTCCAAGACGCGGGAAATACAATGCGGGACACTGCCATACACCGAGCTCAGCATGCACGTGATCCTGCGTCTTCACGTCCGCGCACAAGATCCAAACGCGACGCCCTGGCAGGGCCTTCTCCGCGTGCCGAACCATGAGCGCCGCCGCAAAGCCAAAGGCCTGCGGCGTGACGTGGTCGAGCACCAAGTCTGTTTGCTTGAGTTTTCGCTGAAATTCGGCAGCGGCAAGAGTCAGATCCACCAGACCGAGCGCATCCCCCCGCGCACGCCCGGAGGGAGGTGGTGGTTGGCGGTTCGCAGCCTTCTTCACGGCGCGAGGTTTGGTGGCGCGCTTGACGGGGTCCAAAACAAAGCGCCGGGTGAAAACACCCGGCGCTGCATATCAGCGTGCGAAACGCGTAAATTCAAGGCTGGGCCGTGAACTATTTCGGACTTGCGTTGGACTGGGACCTTGAACCGTTTGCCTGCGGCTTGCCCACGGCAGCCACCAAAAGGTCATCCTTGGTGGCCCACTTCGTAACTTCACGTCCGTTTTTATCAAAGATACGCACTGCAAGCCCACCCATGCCATCCGACTGGATGGCGCTGTCGCCATTGGCCCAGTAATAGCCGCCCGCGAGTTCTTCTTTATGCAGGATGACTTCTGCGGTGTCCACGGTCGCCGTACCGGAGCCGGCGATCATGGCGACTTTGCTGCTGCCGGAAGTTTCGATGCGAGCCGCGCCTTTGCCCTTGCCGGAGTCTTCCCGGCGGAAGCACCAATAATCGACACGCAGGTCACCGACCGCCGTGGGCTGGCGATTCCTGATATTGATTTTGTAGATCCAGGTCTCCTCTTCGTGAGTCACGGCCCCCCGCTTCGTGCGGGTCTGATTGAGCTTTTTCTTGGTGTAGGTCACGTCAAAGCTGTACTTCGTGTTGGCGTCCGCCCAGTCGGAGATGACTTTTTGATCTGCGGGAATGAAGCTGTTGGCAGCCACATTGAAGGTGCGGCCATCGGCCGTTCGTTTGAGCATGACCTGTCCCCCGGAAGCTGCCAAAATCTCCGCGTCGAGTTTGCGACCTTGGAGGTCGGTAAATTCATGGGCAGAAAGCACCGGAACAACAGCAAGGAGGCACAGACTGGCGAGGATGTGAAGTTTCATGGCGGAGGGGTGTCAGGATTAACGAATGGATGCTAGTATTTTTAGCCGCTGATCGTCAACCAGTTTTGCCAACGTGTCATGCAACTGTTCTATTAGTCAACAGTCTAATTACTACGACTGTTCAACCGATTACGCATGAGCTCAATCCTTGGCGCTTGCCTGAAGAACCGCTTTAGCCAACGCGTTGATATTCAAAGCCATGAAAGCCTCAACCCAATTCTCCCGCCGCCGATTCCTTCAGGAGTGCTCCGCAGCAACCACGGCACTGGGCTTTCCCACGCTGATCCCGGCATCCGCCTTGGGGAAAAATGGTGCGGTCGCTCCGTCCAACCGCACGACCCTTGCGTTGATCGGCTGCGGTGGTCGCGGTACGGATGTGGTGAAAAATTTCCTGCAGGATGAGCGAGTGCAGGTCATCGCGGTGTGTGATGTGGAGCGCGAATCCGACCGCTACAACAAGGGCATCATCAAAAAGGCGGGAACACTGGGCCGCGAACCGGCGCGACGTTTGGTGGACCAAACTTACGGCACTCAGGGCTGCGGCACGCATGAGGATTTTCGCGAGGTGCTCGCGCGCAAGGATGTCGATGCCGTTCAGATCGCCACGCCGGATCACTGGCATGCGCTGATGGCGGTGGCAGCGGCGCGGGCGGGAAAAAACATCTACTGCGAGAAGCCGCTGAGCCTGACCGTAGGGCAGGGCCGTTTTATGAGCGATGTGGTGCGTGACAGCAAAGTCGTGTGGCAGACCGGCAGCCAGCAGCGCAGTGACATCCATTTCCGCATGGCCTGTGAATACGTGCGCAACGGCAGGATAGGCAAACTGACACAAATCCGTGTCGGACTGGCGAGTGACAACCGTGATAACAACGGCAGCGCAGCACTCACCGCGCCTGCGCCGGTGCCGGAAGGATTGAACTACGATTTCTGGCTCGGCCCAGCGCCTGATGCCCCCTTTTGTCCGGCACGACTGCACTCGAACTGGCGCTGGTTCTTCGACTACTCCGGCGGCAACATCACCGACTTCGGCGCGCATCACCTCGACATCGTGCAATGGGCGCTGGGGCAGGATGAGAGCGGCCCGGTCGAGTTCTTCGACCTGAAGGCCACCTGGCCCGCTGCAGGCAGTCTCTATACCACACCACCGACTTTCTCCTTCGCCTATCGCTACGAAGACGGCACCACGGTGCGCGTGGCTGACAAGCAGGACTTCGGCTCCGGCATTTCCTTTGAAGGCGAAAACGGCAGTGTTCTCTGCACCCGGGGCAAGCTGGAGATCAAGCCCGACTCGCTGCGCAAGCCGCTGGCCGAAAGCGATGTCCGTCTCTACGAGAGCAAGGATCACTTCCGCAACTTCATCGACGCCATCCAGAACGGCGTGAAACCCGCCGCTCCGATTGAGTATGCGCACCGCAGCATCACCATCGCGCATCTGGCGAACATCGCCCTGCGGCTGAACCGCACCAAGCTGCGCTGGGATCCGGCGAAAGAGCAGATTCTCGGAGATGAAGAAGCTTCGGCCATGCTGACACGCCCGATGCGCAGCCCATGGCAGCTGGTGTGATTTGCATGTAACATGGGGTCGCGTTTCCTGAAGAAACGCCGCCAACATGCCAGCCAGCCCTGCTCCTTCCCCACTGTTTGCGACCACTCGCTGGTCCGTCGTGCTGGCGGCGAAGCACCAGGATTCCCAGCAGGCCATGGAGACGCTGTGCCGGGCCTATTGGTATCCGTTGTATGCGTATGTGCGGCGCGATGGTCACACCCCACACGATGCCCAGGATCTCACGCAGGAATTTTTCGCGCGACTGGTGGAAAAGGACTGGCTGCGTGCCGCCGGGCCGGAGCACGGCCGCTTTCGCACCTTTCTGCTCGTGGCGATGAAGCGCTTTCTCATCAACGAATGGCACAAAAGCTCCTCACAGAAACGTGGTGGGCACATCACGCATGTGCCGCTGGATGCAAAGGATGCCGAGCGTCGCTTTGCGAGCGAGCCTGATCTGGCACCGGATGCGATGTTTGAGCGGCGTTGGGCGATGACGCTCCTGGAGCAGACCTTGGCCACCCTGGAGGCCGAATTTGCCGCATCATCCAAGGCGGGAGATTTTCAGGCGCTGAAGCATTGCCTCACACTTGATCGCGGCAGCATCTCCTACCCGGAACTGGCAGCCCAAATGGGTTGCAGTGAGGGTGCGGCACGCGTGACTGTACACCGGCTGCGCAAGCGTTTCCGTGAGCTGTTCCGAGCCAGCATCGCCGCCACTCTGGCAGAAGGGGAGGATGTGGACATGGAGCTGCAGCACGTGGTCGCGGTGCTGAGCAGCGTTTGATGGGAATTCGCTTGTAACACGGCTGCAAACTCCCTGAACTACTCATGGAAGCGATGAGCACCGAACCCACTCCATGCCCCAAATGCGGCGGCGCACTGCCGGCCGATGCCCCGCAGGGCCTGTGTCCGCGCTGCCTTGCCGCATTGAATTTCGCTACGGAAACGCTGCCGCCGGATGCCCTTCCTCTTTCACCCCAGGCACCGCTGACTCCGGAGGAACTGGCCCCTCATTTTCCACAGCTGGAAATCATCAAGTGTCTTGGTCGTGGTGGCATGGGTGTGGTTTACAAGGCCCGGCAGAAAACACTGAACCGCCTCGTCGCTCTCAAGCTTCTGGCACCTGAGCGCTCGAATGACGCGAAGTTCGCCGCACGTTTTGAAAAGGAGGCGCAGGCACTGGCCGCACTGAATCATCCGCACATTGTCACAATTCACGACTTCGGCCAGGCCGGCGGCTACTTCTTCCTGCTGATGGAGTACATCGACGGAGTCAACCTGCGTCAGGCCATGCAGGCAGGCAGGTTCACGCCGGAGCAGGCGCTGGCCATCGTGCCCCCGGTGTGCGAGGCGCTGCAGTATGCGCATGAACACGGCATCGTGCATCGCGACATCAAACCGGAAAACCTGCTGCTCGACAAAACAGGACGCGTGAAGATCGCTGACTTTGGGATCGCCAAGATGATCGGCACAACAGCGGAGAATGGCGGCGAGTCTTTGTCACAGCCGTTCGGCACACCGGCATATGCAGCACCGGAGCAGCGCAGTGAAACGAGCCATGTGGATCATCGTGCAGACATCTATTCACTCGGTGTGATTCTCTACGAGCTGCTGACAGGAGAGCTGCCGCAAGACAAACTCGAACCGCCTTCAAAACACGTGCAGATCGACGTGCGGCTGGATGAGATCGTGCTGCGGGCCTTGGAAACAAAACCGGAGCTGCGCTTTGCCACGGCGGCAGAGTTCCGCACGCAGCTCGTCGGAGCGGTGACACCCATGCCCGGAAAAATAGAGGTGGAAAAAGCGCCCACAGCTTCGCCGCAGCCTCAAAAAAGGCGGGGTGCCCTCGGCATGGTACTGGGCTTGTTGATTGCAGGAATTCTAGCGGTGCTGTTTTTCCTGCGTCAGGATGCTTCGCACATCAAAACGGCCAACGCTTCAAGCCGGGTGTTCATCATGAGTGAGCACAGCGGGACTGCATCTTCCTTTTACGTCCAATGGAGAGTGAGTGCTCTGGAAGCGAGCGAAGTGCGCATCGAATATGCCAATGTCACTCAGTCCAGCCGCATGCGGTGGAACCAGGCCTCTCAAGACTATGAAGTGAAGGCACGGATCGAAATCACCCGCCTCAAAGACGAGCTTGTTCGAATTCACACACAGATTGGTGACTCTGAAAACACAAAGGAACTCAACTGCAATTACACACAACTCCAGAACGAACTTCTCACGACCAGCCTCGTCTCTGCAAAAACAAATACAGACAGTGCTATTGTCATTTGTCGTCTGCTGGGCCAGCCGCTGACACTTGAAATGCCTGCCAATACGAGCACACTTTCTGCGGCCGTCACTCCTCAGGAACAATTCGGAGTCAGCGCCCGTATCTTTGGCCTGCAAATCCTGGTGCTGGCCTTGGTGGTGGTCGGTCTCATCTGGTTGATTCGTTCTCTGTTCAAACGTCAGCGCATAGGCTGTGCGGTGGTGCTCGTCATCCTGATGACGCTGCTTTTGTTAGGCGTGGCAGGCAGTTTGGCGTGGTATTTCAGCGGCCAGTCCCCCGGCAAAAGTACGGCTTCTGCTCAGCCGCCTGCCAAATCCAAGGCCCTTATGTCGGCCTGGGCGAACAGGCTGGGGGAGGATCTGCTCCTTTGTCAGCGGCAAATGTCCGAACTCCGCCAGACACTCGGACCAAACCATCCGCAGATGAAGTCCTTGAGCGAGCAAATCACCATGCTGGAGAAACAAATCGAGCTGGAGAGGCTGAAACCCGCGACCCGCATTCCACAGTTTGTGGAGGAGGATCCTCGATTCCTCAGCACCGCCGGACGCTCGCTTCAGCTGAACTCGCGTTACACTGTCAGTGTCGATTCCAAGCCCATGCGAGGAAAGGACGGCCTTTCAAGCATGCGCAGCTACACCCTCAAAGACAGGCTGAATGATGGGACCGCGGGTGTCACCACCTTTGCCCCCTTGTCGATTCAAAACGAGCGTTTCATCATTTTCTGGGACCGGGAGAAGGAGGAGTTATGGCTGGCGTCTCCCACCATCTTCCGCAGGCACCACCTGCCGCAGACCGGCAAGACCGTGGAGGAAATGTTCATGAAGCCGGTCATCCCGGAAGACTTCAAGCTTCGCATGCCGGACCCATTTCGCGAAGCCATCAACCACTGGCTCCTTGGTGAAGCTCGTGGAGATGACTTATCCAATATTCTGATCACGCCACAGGCCGGAAATTTCACTCTGATCGCCATGCTCTCCCGCATGCATTACTTTGGAAGTGAGGCGCCGCGATATGCGGAATACGAATGTTTCAAAATCGAGACTGATCATGCCCAAGGTCATGCTTTCATTCCTCGGCATGAAGCCTTGAGCAAACTCCTTGAAACATTGCTCCCCTGGGGCAAATCAACACAGTTTGTGATAACCCTCACCTGGCGGCATCAAGGCGCTGTGAGCTGGCTTGAATTGATTGGTGCCAAACCGTTTTGAGGGTTCCTATTTTGACCTTGCTCGCCTTGTCCGCCCTATCGCTCCGACTCGGCCTCCTGCTCTTCTTCGGCAGCTTTTTCTTTTTTGGCAGCTTTGTCCCTGCCCACTGCATCGAAGGGTGCAGTGACGACCTTGCCGGTCGTGGAAACGGTTGTGGTTACAATTTTCCCGGCCGTCTTAACCGGCACGGTAACGAGGGAGCAGCCGGGTGTGGCAAGACACAAAGCATAAGTCATCAGGATGGTGGTTTTCATATATTCTACTATACGCATTCAACATCAAACTCGCGCTTGTCATCCAAACTGTTTCCAGAACATGAGCACCGAAATAATTAAACCTATGGCGGTAATGAGATGCCTCACTCTCTGCGGTGAGATGCGCTGGGAGAAGTGTGCGCCGAGGTAGTAGCCGATCAACGCACCCGCTGTGAGGGCCAGCGCCTGCGGCCAATTGACCATGCCGACTGCAATGAACCACACGGCCGCAATGACGTTGATCAGCGATCCGAGAATGTTCTTCAGCGCGTTCATCTCGTGGATGTTCGTCATCCCCATGAAACCGAAAGAAGCGAGCATCAGGATGCCGATGCCTGCGCCGAAAAACGCGCCGTAGATCGCCACCGGCAGCTGCAGCGCGATGGAAAACCACAGAGCTTTCGCCTTCCCCTCCGTGGCCGACTTGCGCAGAAATCCCTGAAGGAAAAACAGCACGGTGGCAAACAGCACGAGGAAGGGAATGAGCTTCGAAAACTGATCATCGCTGGTCTGTGTCAGCAACCAGCTACCGATGGCCGCACCGATGAGACAGATGGGAACAAAGCTCCACAGCAGCGTGCGGATCGCCTTCAAACGCCCGCGAAAACCCACGATGCTGCCAGCAGTGCCGATGACCAGACCGACGGTGCTCGTGGCATTTGCCAGCACGGGCGGCGTGCCGCACATGAGCAGCACCGGAAACGTCAGTAGTGTGCCTCCACCCGCAATGGCGTTGATCGCACCGGCAGTGCAGCCTGCGGCGCTGAGGGAGAGGATTTCAATCCAGGTCATGCCTCTCACTACTCAGCACAGAGCACGTGGAAAGTGCGGTCTGTGGGCGCAACGAGCTATTTTGCCTGCGGATTCTGCAGGTAATAGAGATGCCCGTCCTCCGCGCCGCCGACGAAATCCGGCAGGCCGTCGGCGTTGAAATCCACCGTGGTAGGGCTGACGTCGTGACCTTCGATGTTGGCATCAATGAGAAGGCCCATGTCAGCGAAGAACCATTTGCCGTCGCTGCTGGAGGTCTGGCGGATGAAGTTGGCATTGGCGGAGTTGAGCAGGATGTCGAGCTTGCCGTCCTTGTCCCAGTCCATGATGCAGATCTTGCGCCTGCCGCTTTTACCCGCAATACCAGCGTTGAGACGCAGCGGTTCACCGGGTTTCATGGCGACAGGTGTTTTCACTTTGACCGCCTTGTCCGCTGCCGCAGGTGCTTGCGCTTCCGGCGCGGCGCAGAGAACACGCTGCGGGTGCTTGAGGATGAGTTTGCCTTTCTGCTTCGCCCGCTCAAAAAACGCGAGATAACCTTCCTGATCGAGCATGATGAGATCGGTGAGTCCGTCCTTGTTCCAATCGACAGCGACAGGTGTGGTGCGCCACTGGGTGAGCAGCGCCTTGCCCTCCGGACGCAGCCAACCGTAGGCGAGCGTAGGCTGCGGCCCATTCCATTCGACCTCCACCGGCTGCGCTGCGGCAAGCTGCGGCTTTTGGCGTGTGCCTATATTTTTGTACCAGACGACTTTGCCGAGGATGGAGTTCAGCAAAAGATCGGGCAGGCCATCGCCATCCCAATCCGCCACGGTCTGCGTGGTGTAGCCCCATTTGGCCTCGCAGGGACCTTGAATGCTGCCATTGCCACCGGCCATCGGACGGATGACTTTGCCTGCGGCTTCGAGGCGCACAGGCGCGGCCCACTTCGGCTGCTCCACACCTTTGCCGCTGAGGTTTTCAATGAAGCCGACGTAGCCCGCCGTGTTGCCGCAGATGAGGTCCATGTCGCCATCGCCATCCCAGTCAAAGCCGACTGGCGTGACGAGCGCGCCAAACTTCACCTGATCCGCCTCTTGCTGGAAGTAGCAGGGCTCGGCATAGACAGGCGCTTTGTTTTCAAATTTGCCGGTGTTTTCGATGAAGGCCACGCGACCGTCTTCGTCGCCACAGATGAGATCAAGGTCACCATCCTTGTCCCAGTCGATTGCGGTTGGCGTGATCATTTCGAGATCCATCGTGAGATAGCGGCCCGTATCGGCCTTCAGGCGGACGCTGAGTTCATACTTCGGCTTGGTGCGCGTGCCGGTGTTTTGAAAATAGGTGAAGCCGTCGAGAAACTCGCCGCAGAGCAGGTCGAGATCGCCATCGCCATCGAAGTCTGCAAAGTTCGGCGAAGGCCAGCCAAAGGTTTCCACCGGGCGGTCAGTGGCCATGACTTTCTTGGGCTTGTCATAGGCCGGTTTGTCATTCGTGCCAGTGTTGCGCAGCACATACACGTAGCCGCGGATCGGGCCGTTCATCCAGCGGCCGTTCTCATTGTAGGCGTTGTCCCAGCCGTACTCGGTCCAGTCGCCGACACCGACGATGAGATCGTTGTTGCCGTCACCATCGAAATCCACCATGCGCCACATGTCGGCGCGGATTTTGTTGGGATGGACCTTTGCGTCGACGGGCAGCTTCTGCTCATGCTCCAGACCGGTTTTGAGGAAGTCGGGATACTCTTTGCCGGGCGAAAGCACCCGTGGCTGACCGTCCACGTAGCTCACCTGCACATTCGACTTCCCCGCGCTGATGCGTTTGGCTGCTTTGAAAACCGGCATCTTGTTTTTCGACGTGTCGCCGCTGGCGTTCTCGAAGAAATAAACACCGTTGTAGGGCTTGTCGGGGCAGTTCACGACGAGGTCGAGATCGCCATCGCCATCAAAGTCCATCGGCAGCGGCCACGCCCACAAACCCACACCGAGATCGACCACGAGGCCGGGATTGTTGTACTTGAGCGGCGTGAGGCCGTCGGCGGCAAAAGCGTGGCTGCAGAAGCAGGCAAGCAGGAGGGGGTGGAGGAGCTTCATGGTTGGGAAAAACAATCAACGCGACAGCGTGCCGCACACATTCACCTGCATGCCCAGGGCGCGGGCCATCGCCGCCTTGGCAAACATGCAGTCGTCGGCTGCCTTCGCGTCATTGGCATAAGCGACCTGGACGTGGTTGGCCTGATGCTTGGCCATGAGCTGGTCGCGGCTCACGCCATAGGTCACCGCGCTCATGATCGGCCACTGCGGCGTGGTGAGCTGCCAGCGGCGCTCGGTTTCTTCACGCGGAAGATCGACCACACAACCGCGGCCGATGTCCATGTGCAGCGCTTCATCCTGCACGTAGATGCGCGACCAGACAATCTCACCCGGCTTGGAAATACCACGCAGTGTGGAGCCGCCGCTCGGGAAGTACATCGCGGGCTGGCGGAAGCCTTCGGCGCTCTTCCAGCCTTCAGCAAAATGTGCTGGAGGTGCAGCGCCACTGATGAGGAAGACCCAGACGTAGTCCTTCTCGTACTTTTCTCCCCACCGCACATCGTGCAGGGTCGTTTCAACCGGCTGCTGCAGCGCGCGATGCACCCGCTGCGTGAGCATGCCGTCGAGTCCGGCGCATTCGTCCACCTCATTGAAATGCAGCAGCGGCTGGCCTTCCAGCAGGGTGCGTTTGCGATCACGCGATTTCACCGGCGGACGGTCCGAATTGTTCAGCATGCCTTCGACGAGGTCACTCGCCGGCAGCAGATCCTTCAGGCCCTGCTGATACTGGATGCCGATGGCGTCGCAGCCGAAGTCATCCGCGATCCTCAGCGCAGCAGCGTACATCTTGCACTGCAGCCGCACCTGATCGCGCGTGAGCTGCGTGACGTGATTGTCGCCAAGCTGGAAGGTCATGCCGTGCTTCACCACCCAGGTGTGGATGGCCAGAGCATCCGAATCGCTGACCTGC
Organism: Prosthecobacter sp. Pr1; assembly: GCF_057652315.1. Taxonomy (NCBI): domain Bacteria; kingdom Pseudomonadati; phylum Verrucomicrobiota; class Verrucomicrobiia; order Verrucomicrobiales; family Verrucomicrobiaceae; genus Prosthecobacter; species Prosthecobacter sp. Pr1. Next base: position 309,998 of record NZ_JBYFBS010000006.1, read on the forward strand.
ATCGTTTCATGGTACAGCGCCGACTGGCTGAGGCGCTCCTTGAACACGCCACAGGCATGCAGTGCGTGGTCGGGAATGATGGCATTGAACATGCCCATGCAGCCTTCATCAAAGATGCCCATGATGGCCTTGTCTGCGCGCAAAGTAGCAGCCAGCTCCTTGCCAAGGGCCGCCGCTTTGGCCGGCACCTTTACCTTTTCCAGCTTCTGCACGTGGCTGAGGTCATGGGTGATGCTGCCGGTCTTGAGCCACTGCTTGAGCTTGGTCTTGAAAAAAGAGTCGGTGAAGTCCTCGCTCCAGAGCGTGGAGTATTTCACACCGGCTTTCGTAAGCGAGCCATTCAGATTCAGCATGCCCACCAGCCCGGGCCACTGGCCGCTCCAGTTTGCCACCGTCAAAATCGGGCCGCGATGTGTGGTCAAACCCGCCAGCACATGATGCGAATACTGCCATACTGCCTCCGCCACGATCAGCGGTGCCTCGGGATCGATGCCGCGAAACACCTCAATGCCCATCCGCTGCGAGTCGATGAAACCGTGCTTCTTGGATGTGTCCAGCGCATGCGCACGCTTGACCTCCCAGCCCTCCGCCTTCAGTGCAGCGCCCAGCGACTCTTCCATGGCTGCCTGGGCCGCCCAGCAGGTTTGATTGGCAGAAAGGCGCAGGTCACCGCTGGCCACGAGCTGAACGATTTTGGATTTGGATGGCATAAACCACATCTTAGCCAAGAGACTTGCATTTCACCAGCACAAGTCACAACTCGCACCAGATGAGCATCCTTGGCACCTGGATGACCATCCTTGATCTAGCCGCCTTACTTTGCCTCGACGCGGAAACGGGGATCATCCCAGGCGAACGGCGGGCGCTTGCCCAGAAGGAGATCATAGATGGTGTGGTTGGTCTTCATCATCTCGGCCAGCATGTCCTTCCAAGGACGATCTGCCACGCTGACGAGGCCGGTGTTGTAGCTCTCTCCATTGTACTTGCTGAACCAGCGCCCCGTCGTGGCCTGATCAATGAGGGTGAACCACTCAATGCCAATGACAAACCCCAGGGAGGCGCTCTGCTCGACATAGTTGCGATAGGCCAGCCCCCGCTCCTGCTGGCTGCTGACTTCACGCCCGCCCACCAGCCCGCTGTCCTTAGGCGAAGCCCAGAAGAACTCGCTGAGCATCATCGGCTTGTTGCCGGTCCATTCGTGGAAGCGCTTCAGCGCCGCCGTATCCACCCCAAAGGTGTAATAGTTGTAGGACACCACATCGAGATGCCTGCCCATGATGCGGCAGAGATGTTCATCATTCATCGTCACCGGTTGCAGACGACTGCCCAGAAGCATGTGATTGGTGTCGTGCTGACGGAACACTTTTTCGACCTGCGCGAAGTAGGTTTCCATGAACGCGCCCACGTAATCTTTCATGTCGGCTTTGGCCGCGTCCGTGGTCACCGCGAGCCCCACGTCGATCAACTCATCAAAGGAAGCCGCTTTGAGCTGCCATGCGGTGTTAAAGACATTGATGGAATGGTACTTGTCCTTCAGCACCGCCACCAAGCGCCGCTTGCAGGCTTGTTTGCCGGTGAGAGAGGGAACGACGCGTGAGATTTCATCGTAGCGCGGCTCATTCACGATGAAATAGCCGATGAGCAGCGGATCATTCGCACGCGCAGGCAGCTCACGCGCGAGATTTTCTGCGATCTTTTGTGCGGTCGCAGCATCATACGGATCCCACACCTCATGCACGCCGGGGATGCGCGGCACGCCTTCCCAGGCATTGATCGGCAGGCTGGTCACATAAGGGAAATCGGCTTTCACATGCGCTTTCTCGGGCGTGGGACTGAACGCGCCGATGGAGTTGAAGCCCCACTTGCGCACCCGCTCGATCATCCGTGCAGCATGCGTTTCATAGTCGTAGGGAGCGCCGAACTTGCGGATCACGTTCGCGAGATAGAAGGAGAAATGTGCATGCCCATCCCCGGACCGGAAGGCACTGGCAAACTCGCCCTCCGCCTTTGGCAGCCACTCGTAGATGCCTTCGCGACCTGTAACGTAGGTGTAGTCATCACTCGGTGCGAAGCCGCAGATGCCGAGGTGGAAGAATGCGTTTCCATCAGGATCGACCAGCCACGATTTGCCCTGCTTCTGCTCCACATGAAAGAAGCCGGTCTTCTTCAGGCCCAGCGCCTCACCACTGCCGGGCTGTCCGCCGAAACGGTCCAGCTTCGGCGTTTCGATGCCTGAGTAGTAGCTCTTGTCCGCCTCCACATCAGCCTTCAGATCTTCCAGGCTTTTGAGCTTGTTCGGGAACGAATCTTTGAGGCTCTGACCAAAGGGATCAATCAACTTCGCGACGGCAGCGAGATCTGAAGTGATGCGAATTTTCGCCGTTGGCTGGTCCTTATTGTACGGCACCATGAAAAACCAGTTGTAGATCGCCCAGTTCCACTCGCGATTGTCCGTGAGCTGCTGAAACGAATAATCCGGCGTGGTGAAGCTCAGACTCTGACCCTGCGCATTCTTCAGCAGGAAGCTCGTGCTGTTCAGGCTCGCTAAATGCGGTGGCGAAGACTTTTCCGCCGGAAACTTGCCGTCCTTGTCTGCAATCTTCCACTCGCCGCCCTTGGCGAAACCGATGTCAATAAGGACGGACATTTTCCATGACTTCACATCTGCAGGCACACCTTTAAATGAGAGGTCGATCTCATCCTTGCTGATGGAAACTGCACACTCCGCCCCGCCTTCATAGCGCACCGTCGCGTTTGTCACGGCCGCTTTCACCTCGATCTGTTTGTGCACCGGATCAAACTCAGGATAGGTCAGCGTGAAGCTGCCGAGGCTACCGGCGGAAATTTCGATGCCTGCGCCGGTGCTTTGGAGTTCGGCGGCAGATGCAGTCACGCAAACAATCGAGATCAGACCGAGAAAGAGAAATTTCATGAGATGACGAGAGAGGGCTGGATTCAAACCTTCTGTGTTTTCCACCGGCCACGTTTGAAAAGCAACCCGCTAAAAATGGCGAGCAGTGAGTAGGAGATGGGGACCGAGATGAACGCGCCCACAGGCCCAAAGCCGCATGATTTTGCCAGCCCCCATGCAATGGGAATCTGCCCGAGCCACAGGCAGAGAAAATTCAAGCGCGCGGGCGTCCAGGTGTCTCCGGAGCCGTTGAAAGCGGCCTCAAAACACATGCCGGCCGCGTAAAGCGGGAAAGCAAGGCTCACGACCCACAATGCCTGTGTGCCGTAGGCCACCACCTCAGGATCTTGGGTGAACAAACGAATCAGCGGATGTGCGAGCAGTACGAAGCAGATGCCCACGAGGCTCAAAACGATGACGTCGAATTTCATGGCGATCTTGACCGCCGCCTCCGCGCGCTCCGGCTTCTTTGCGCCGAGGTTTTGGCCCACCAAAGTAGCCCCGGCGTTCGCCAGCCCCCATGCAGGCATCAGAGCAAAGACCACAATGCGAATCGCAATCGTATAACCCGCCAGCGCCGCACTGCCGAAGAGTGCGAGGATCTTGAACAGCCCCACCCAGCTTGTGGTGCTGATGAGAAGCTGAATGATGCCGCTGCCGGACTTGCTCAGCACCGCAGAGATCACCTCCCTCTCCGGTTTGAAATGCTGCCAGCGCACTTTCACGCGGCTGTGGTGCCCTGCGAGATGCCAGAGCTGATACAGCACTCCGATGCCACGGCCAATGTTCGTCGCCACTGCTGCACCTGTGACACCCAGTTCGGGGAAAATCCACCAGCCGAAAATGAAGCATGGCCCCAGCACGATGTTCAGCACATTCGCCAGCCACAAAGTTCGCATGGCGATCACGGCATCCCCCGCACCACGAAAAATGGCGTTGATGAGGAAGATCAAAAACACCGTGGCGTTGCCACCCAGCATCATGCGCGCAAAACCGGAGCCCAGCGTCACTATCTCTTCACCCGCACCCATCAGCCGCAGAATATCCGGGGCGAAATACCCGAGCACGATGCCCAGTCCCGTCGCTATCAGCACACCTAAAAGCACGATCTGTCCCGCCGCTTGTGCTGCGAGCTCTGTCTCCTTTTCACCTATGCGGCGCGATATAATCGCCGTGGCGGCAATCGAGATGCCAATCGCCACCGCATAAATGAGCGTCATGACCGACTCCGTGAGGCCCACGACGGCCACGGCCTCCTTTCCGAGATGAGAAACCCAGAAAACATCCGCCACGGCGAACAGCGACTCCATGACCATCTCCAGTACCATGGGCACCGCGAGCAGGATGACCGCACGGTTCAACGGCAGCGCGGTGTAATCATGCTCCTCACCACGCAGTGACTGCCTCACACTTTGCCAGAATGAAACCGAAGGCGGTGAAATCTCTTCACTCATTCAGGGCAGCCTTCCCTCATCCACATCAATATATTTCGTGATGGTCTGGATGTCATCACGATCACCGAGGCCGCCATCGGCTTTTCGTTTTGCCAATATGTCAGTGATGTGATCATTGATGCCGAGTTTCAGGATGTAGTAGTTCCAGACGAGCTTGTCGGTGTCATTCAGCGGGCGGCCGTGCACCTGGCACCAGTGCAAAATCTCCTCGTCCGTCCCACCCTCCAGCACGCGGGCTTTGAGATCGTCATAATTGACGTGAAGGAATCCGACGCAGCTGCCGTCACTGCCTTTGCCCAGATTCGCATGCAAATCCTCCCACAGCTTGCCAGCGGCATGCAGACGAATCTTGCCCAGCATGCGCGGGAAATACTTCAACCCGGCGGTTTCATCGAGTGGACTGCAAGGCAGCGTGGCGGGATCAGGTTTGGCGGACATGACGGATGCGTCGCCGGTGCCGCGAATTTGTCAATCAGGCGCTGCTCATCTCCAGCGACAGAAATGCTTCAAAACTTCCGCCATCCCCAGCCGAGCGCGAAAAGGGCGGCGCTCCAGGTGACGATGCAGATGCCCCACCACACGCCCCACAGCCCCCAACCAAGCGTGAAGGCCAGGGTGTGAAACACCACCACGGGTGCGGCGAGCTGCCGGTAGATGCCCATCCACAGACCATAGGCCGGCTGTTTGATGCCCTGCATGGCAAAGACGGTGACAAACAGAATGGGGTAAGCCGCAAGAGTCAGCGATGAGCTGAGCAAGTAGTTCCGGCCATGCCCGATCACGATCGGATCCTGGCTGAACATCTTCATGGCAGGATCACGCAAGAGCCACACGAGCAGGCCGCCGAGCAGCATCAACCCCGCGCCGATTTTCACATTCGTCACCCAGGCCTCGCGCACTCGGAGAGGGAGTCCAGCGCCGTGATTCTGCCCCACGATGCTCAGCACCGCGGAATTCAGGCCAATGGTCGGCATGAGCACAATCTGCTCCACACGTGTGGCAATGCCCGTGGCCGCCACGGCTTCCTTGCCGAAGTGCTTCACAAACCATGTGATGACGAATACACCCAGCGAGATGGTGAGCATGTTCAGCGCTGCCGGAATCGCCTGTCCCGCAATCCGCCGCAGCACCTGCAGATCAGGCTTGAAATCATCCCGCCGCAGATCGCGGCAATAGTGCGCCCTGCTGACATGCGACCACAGAAAAAGCCCGCCACCCATCTGCACAAGCACCGTGGCCAGCGCGATGCCGCCCACACCCAGTGCGGGCAACCCCGTCCACCCCCACATCAGCACTGGATTAAGCACGATGTTCGCCACGAAGCCGACGATGAGAAAATTTCGATACACCCAGGTGGTGCCCTGGGCAGACAGCGCTGAGTTCAGGATCATCGGCAGCAAAAAGAACACCCCGCCGGCGAGGATCACGTGTATGTAATCCAGCACGGTGCTCAAATAACTGCCCTCGGCACCGAGCAGCCGAAACAACCCCGGGGCCACCAGCCAGCCCACGATGGAGAGCAGGACACCCGCCGTGGTGGCAAACACCAGCGACTGCGCAAACACCCTGCGTGCCTCCGCCACGTGCCCCGCGCCCAGCGCATTCGCCAGCAGAGCCGTGGCGCCCTGGCTGATGCCGCTGCCCATGGCAAACACAACAAAGTACAACGGAAACGACAGCGAAAGCGCCGCCAGCGACTCCGTCCCCAGCCAGCCCGCGCACAGCGTGTCCACCACGTTGAACATCGTGTTGAAAAACATGCCCACACTCATGGGCAGCGCGATGCGCCAGATGAGCTGCGGAATGGGATCTGTGGTGAGCGACAGTGGCTGCTTCATCGGCCCAATCCTAGCAGGATGCTTTGAATCTGCGCGCGATGAACTCCCATATGTGTGCCCGCCATCGCCGCCCAGCCGAAAGCATCCAGCGAGCCGAACCACGGATGCTCAAAGCGCTGCTGAGTCTTTAAATCCTGCGCCTCGGTGATAGCGGCAATAACGCTGTCACAGGAACGCTCATAGCCCTCCTCGACATCCGCTGTCACTGCGGCGCTCGGCTTGACTGCCGCAGTGCTTGCCTTGCCAGGCGGCACCTTTCCATGAGTGAGTGCGTTGATGACCCGGATGAGACCGATGTGAATGATGCGCAGATGCTCCAGCGTCATCCACACAGACCAGTTGCGGCTGCTGTCCTCCAGACCGCGCAAACGCTTGATGAGCACTTGCTCGCCCCGCTGCTCCGCTGGACAGGAATCCACCAGCGCACGGATCGCCGCACGTTCTTCCTTGAACTTGGCCACAAAGGCTTCGCGGCTGCCCCGACGGCATGTCCGCGCGAACATCATCCGGGCAACCCAGAGTTCAATGGTGGGCAGACCGGCGCCCGGCGGGGCGAGTTGAGGATCAGTGCTGGTGCTCATGCGGGCAAAATTGTGCATTACTTGCATTATGCAAGTTTTTTACTTTTGAAACGCAAGTGTTTAGAATCATAGTCCCCCATGCCCAAGGCCAAAGCATCCAAACGCCCGATCAAGGCGCCACCGCCATCCTCACGCCGCTCCCCCTGCCCTGTGTCCTGTGCACTCGACCTGTTTGGCGACCGCTGGACGCTGCTCGTCATCCGCGATCTCATGCTGGGCCGCAGCCGCTTCAAAGACTTCGTCAGCTCCCCCGAAGGCATCCCCACCAACATCCTCAGCGACCGCCTCGAACGTCTGCTCGAAGCCGGCATTGTGCGCCAGATCCCCGCCTCTGACGGCGGCAAGCGCATGGCCTACGAACTCACTGAGAAAGGCAATTCCCTCCGGCCCGTCATGAAGTCCATCCGTGACTGGGGGCTGACTTGGGAACCGGGCACGAAAGCCGTCTTGCAGCAAAGCTGACCAAGTCCGGTGTCACAAAGACACCGGACTTGGCAAATCTTCTTCATGCACAGCCTGGGTCACGCCAGCTTCGCGTCCATCGTGATCGTCGCATTCAGCAGCTTCGAGACGGGACACCCCGCCTTAGCCTTGCCCGCGAGGTCTTGGAAAGTAGCATCGTCGATGCCAGCGATGACAGCGGTCACATCGAGATGACTGGCCGTGATAGCGAAGCCACCGTCTTTCGGCTCCAGCGTAATGGTGGCACTGGTATCGATCTTGTCGGGGGTAAATCCGGCACCGCCCAGAATCATGGAGAAAGCCATCGAGAAGCAGCCCGCATGGGCCGCACCAATGAGCTCCTCAGGATTCGTCCCCTGCTCGCCTTCGAATCGAGTCTTGAAGGAGTAGGGTTTGTCAGTGAGCGCACCAGAGCCGGTGCTGAGAGTGCCGGTTCCTTCTTTGAGGGACCCCTGCCATTGAGCGGATGCTTTTTGTTTCATGATCGTGTGGATGAGAGTTTGTCGGGAAAACCCATCCTACGATTGGCGGTGAAATCAGGCTACGATTGGCGGTGAAATCAGGACTTCGAAATCCTTGAGACAATCACCTCAGAGGTCTTCCGGTCGATCGAATACAGCACTCCGGCTTCACCGCGATCCCAAGCAAAGGCCTGGCCGTGAGCACTGATCGGTATCGCGCCCTGCCAGAGCAACACGTCACCCTTGACCGGGAGATCGAGCACATACAGCTCCTGCGCATCATGGCCGGTGATGAAGAGATGCCCGGCAGGACCAAAGCTGCCGCCAGAACTGCTGTTCTTGCCAAACTTAGCCACCACTTCGCTCGGAAATTTCAGTTCTCCGAGCTTCTTCCACTGAGCATCAAACATCACGATCCGAGTCTTCGCAGGATCACCAGTCTTCGCATACTGCGCAAAGCAGGCGTACCAAACTCCATCGCGACGGTCCACCCAGGTCAGCGAGCCGTTGGCGTCCGTCAGGTCAATGGACTCCAAATGCTGCATCGTCTGTGGATCCCAAATCTCCACGGAGCTCGTCATCGGAATAGCGGGGTAGTTCGAATGGGCGCAGTAGAGCTTTCCATCAAGCACGAGCCCTGCGTTCAGATGCTTGATGTGTCCATCCTGTGCCTCCTTCCAGCCGCCTACACGTTCGCCGTTGTCTTTGCGATACTTGCCGATGGCCGAGTTCGTGATCGCATAAAGGCGGGTGTCATCAATCGCCACCCCCTGATGTGCTTCTTCAGCCTTGAAGCGTTTTAACTCCTGGTGCCGCCATGCAGATTTTTTTGCGGGCTTGGGTTTGGGATTCAGCAGTTCCTGGATGCGCGCCTCTTCTTTTTTCAATGCAGCTTTCGGCACGGGCATGGGCTTTAGGTTCTCACTCACCAGCGGCTCATCAGGTGGAATCGCACGCCAGCGAAGATTCTTGAACCACACATCGGCACCATGATCCTGCAGCCAGAGATTGCCGCCACGTTTGGTCAGGTCGGTGCCGCGATAGCTCACCAGTTTGACGGCGTCTTTCCAGCGCGGATCAGCATAGTCGAAATCGACCACTTTCTCTCCGTTCAACCAATGCTGGATAACGCTGCCCTTGCAGATGACACGCGCCTCGTTCCACTGCTCAAACGGCCGCACCACATCCTTGGTCGGGGCCATGCAGAAGAACAGTGAGCCCGCGCTTTGCCGCGGATTTTCGCCATAGGGGCTGTTGGCATTGTCCAGCAGCTGATACTCATACTGACCCGGCCGGTAATAAACACCGCTGTTGCAGCCTTTCGCCACCTTCCAGTCAAAGCGCAGCTCAAAATCATCTGGCACCTTCGCCTTTTCATAGGTCAGCGGCCCGCCCTTCTTCACCCGAGCGATCTCACCGTTCACGACCTCCCAGTTGCCACCATGCTTCCAGCCATCGAGTGATTTACCGTCGAAGAGAGACTCAAATCCGGGCTCCACCGCCAGAGCGGAGCTTGCGAGTGTCAGAGAAAAAAGAAGTAGTTTCATGCGTGGTTCAAAGTGCGGTTTACCTGCCTGCGGAAGCCATTCAAGCGCAGCGATCCATCAGCCATGATGTCGAGCATCGAGTAGCCGTTTTTTTCCAAACCGCTGCCTTCCACCATCGCGACCAGCGTGGTGTAGTGGATGCCGGCGATCTGCTGATAGTCGTTCTTGTGCGAGTGGCCCTGGAACACAGCGAGTACTTTGCCCGACTTCTCCATCAGCGCACGCACCTCGGCGGCGTTGCGCACGGCATGCGCTTTGTCCATGTCGAGCCGTTGATGGGCGAATACAATCACCGGACCGCCTGCCTTGGTCAGCGAAGCCTCCAGCCATGCCAGCTCCGCATTGGGAAGGTTGGCATCCTGCCAGTTGAAGTTCTTCCGTTCATACGGCGTGCCATCCTCACGGAAACAGGCATCGAGAATCAAAAACGTTACACCGTTCTCCTCGAAGGCCGCATGCCCTCCCGCCGACTTCGTGTGAGCCGCAAACTCCTGCTTCGTCAAGGTGCCCACGCAGTGGTTTCCCAGTACATAATGCCTCGGCATCGTGAGCCGGGCGAAGTGCGACTCCATCGTCTTCAGCCATTCGATCTCACGCTCCACCGAATCCGCCTGATCGATGAAATCACCCAACTCGATCACCAATGCCGGTTTTTCGCGGTTCATCACTTCCACGGCCTCATCCAGCTTCGCCAGCGCCTCGCGGTAGAATCTCGTTTTCGTCGGTTCCTTGTCGGCGTAATGCAGATCTGTCATCAAGCCGGCACGCAGCAAGGGGGCAGCCGCAGCATCGGCTGCGAAAAGTCTGCCACCCCCGAAACCTGCGAGGCAAAGGGAGCTGTGATGGAGGAAGGCGCGGCGAGAAATCGAAGACATGGCGTGTGAAAACGAGACCCAGCCCTTTCTTTTTGCCGTCAAATCATCATGCCTTTTCGAGGATACCCTTCACATGCTGCATCGATTTACCGAAGCAATCATGCACATAAGCCATGGCTTTCTTTACTTTGGCCTGGGCCGCAGGGTAATAGGCATCAATGGTGAAAAGCGTCTCCGCCATCTTTTCCGCCGGTGTTTCGTCCATTTCCAGCAGCCACTCTCCAAGACCGATATCCTTGAACATCCAGCACTTCGGCGAATGGAACTCGGAGTAAGTGTGGATGACCGGCGTACCATTGGCCAGGGCGATGATCGGCGAATGCGGCTCGTGGCAGACGATGGTGTGGGCCCGCGCAAAAATGGAGGCGGCTTCATCCGCGTTCCAGAAGTACTCCAGGTTCACCACATGCTTCTGGATCTCCGGCGGCAGCGGATCGTGAATGAGGCGCTTGTTGTGCTCCATCTCCTTCTTTACCTCGGGGGCGATGAGCACTTTATGCCCGGTCTTCTTGACCCACATCGTCACCAGTTCCCGATACTTTGCCGCACGACGCTCATCATCGGCGATCTGTTCAGCGGTGGGATGCAGCGGGTTGAGCTTCGGGGTGCGGGTGTCATCCACGCCGGGCAGTTTGGCGGTGTTGGTGCGCAGTTGCAGGGTGATGAACTTCCGCTCTTTCAGCCCGAGCTTCTTCATGGTCGCCAATCCGCGCTCGTCATCACGCACATCGATGCCGAGGCAGCCATCCGGGCCAAACTCAAGCACAGGTGTTTTGATGCCTGCGTTCTTGAGGATACTCAACGTTTTGGTTTCACGCGTGTAGATGAACGAAGCCGCATTCAGCAAGGCGATACGTTCCTCCGCACCTTTGCCCTCCACCATGCTGGCAAAATACGACTGCCCAAACAGTCCGTAGGGTTTGCCTGCCTTTTGACAAAACTGCATGAAGCTGATGTCCTGACCCATGCCTGAGTTGCGAATGAAAAGGTCACATCCGGCAATTGCCTGCCGCAGCGCCTCGTCCTTTTCGCCTTTTCCGGTGAGGCTACCCTGCAGGATCTCCACCTTGGGAAAGCGCGTCTTGAGCATAGCGGTGACGCGCTCGTCCAGCTTCATCGCCCACAGCACCACCTTCACCTCTGGCAGGTGCTCCTCGATGACACGCAGCGTTCCCGGCGTGTGACCGATGTCACCGATATTCACTATATCCCAGGCAGATTGCAGCAGAATGGTCTTCGGCTTGCCATTGGCGGCAAAAACAGAACCACCAAGCGCGGCGGTGACAGAGGCGATGAAATGACGGCGGGTAGGCATGGTTGGGAGGCACTGAAGCTGAATTGAACGTTAAAATTCCGGCGGGCCGTTGAGATGCTCGCACTTTTCAGGCAAGCCGGGGATGAAATCGACCACCTGCTTCTGGGCGCGCAACTTGTCCTGCAATGGGGCCAGCGGCACTTTCTGCACAGCGACATCGTCCTTCACTGCCAGCGCAGCGGCAATGCCTGCGGCGTGACCGGTGATCATCCACACGCTCTCCAACCGCAGCGTGCAAAAGGCCACATGGGTGAAGCTGGCAGCGCCGGGCACCAGCAGGTTGGTGCATTCGGCGGCTTTCGGCGTCAGCGCCCGATAGGGAATCTGATAAGCGTACCCCATGCGCCAGATGCGCCCTTCATTGACGAACTCGTTTTCATTCAAAGCCACGCGCTGAACGTGATGGCAGTCGATGAAATGGCTGCTCATGCCGATGCTGTCCGATTTGCGACGCTCTTCCTGCACGTCCTGCTGCGTCACGACATGTTCGCCGCGCATCCTCCGTGCCTCGCGTACATAGAGCTGATAAGGCAGGTGGCCGTTGTCAGTGAACTCATCCTTGTGCAGGCCCAGCGCCTTCATCTCCTCCTGCACGTTCGCGGGTACTGCGGCATCCGTGGCAAGAAAATGCAGCAGACCGAGCGTGTAATCCATGTGGTCCTGGTAAATGCGGGCGCGCTCTTCGTACGTGGCATCAGGCCAGTCAAACTGTCCGCCAAAGTGTCCCAGGGAGTAGATGGCGGACTGCTTGTTGTTCATTTCGAACTTGCCATTACGGCGTCCGTAGAGGTCAATGATGTCCGCAAGCTTCACCGGCTTCTTTTGCTGGGTCTGATCGCGAAACCAGCTGGCCAGCAGTGCGTAGCGTTTTTCATCGTAATGCTTCGGCGCCGGGATGGGGACTTGCAGCTTGGGATCCTTTGCCACCGTCAGGCGAAAATTGTAGTTCATCGGTGCGCGATGCGCATCGCCTTCATGCAAATCTTTGGCCCACGCACTGATGCCAGGCAGCAACGTTCCAATCTCGTCCACCGTCCGGGCTTGGCGCGCTGTCTTGTCAAAACGGACGCCCGCAGCCTCCTCGCCAAACTCCGCCTTCGCCTCGCGACCGACGGCATGTTTGACACCCGCACGCGCCATAAGATCGCCTTCGTAACCTGCGTCGATGAAGACTTTCGCCTGAAGCTTGGAACCATCCGTGAGGGTGATGGCAGTGATGCGCGCTCCCTCTTTTTCCACCGTATTCACCGACGCACCATAACGCACCTCCACCCCCGCCTCGCGCAGCATTTCGAGATAGATTTTTTCGGCAACACTGGACTCAAAGAAATACTCTGGTCCACCGGTCTGGTAGTGGGCACCGAGGCGGCGATAAAATTCATCCGCAAACCCACCGATGGTCCATTTCAACATGTGCTCGCTCTCGGAGGTGTTGATGCCGCTCGTGCTCAGACCGCCGACATGCTTCGTCGGCTCAATGAGCACCACCTTGGCCCCTTCACGCGCCGCCACGATGGATGCCGCAATGCCACAGGGCACTCCTCCATACACCACGATATCCGCCGCGTTGAGGTGGGTGACGCAGATCAGGCAAGCAAAGAAAAATGTCTTCATGGTGGGTGCTTCAGTTGTTCGACTCGATAAGTTGCAGTGCATCCAGTATCACGAACCCTTCAGTGCCGCTATTGCTGACAGTGATGACGGTTTCAACGCCGCTATCAAGCTGCACGCTGCCGATCGTTCGAAATGCTTCTCCTGCAGCCAGAGGCAGTGTTTGATCAACAATTATATCAGTCTTGCGCCCGTCGTTTTGAATCGTCACCGGCACCTTTGTCGCTCGCGTTTCATGAGGTGAATAGGCCATGCGTAGTTCGTAGCGTCCTGTCTTGGGTGCTTTGCAGCGTAAGATGGCGATGCACTGGCCGTCGGCGCGTTTGTCGTCATGGAGATAGCCGGTACCGATATGCGGCTTGAAGCCGGAAGAGCGGCTCCACTGGCCTTTGAGTTCAGCCTGCGAGTCATCGAGCACAATGCCGGGCAGACTTTTCGGATCGACGTTCATCACCCCCTTGGCTTCGGGTGGAACATCCGGCAGCACGGGCAATTCGAGCACCTGCTTCTGCGCCAGCAGTCTCTCACGCAGCGCGGGGTATGTCAGCTTCTGAACGGCGATATTTTGCTTCGCACTCACGGCGGCGGCAATGCCTGCGCTCTGGCCTAGAATCATCCACGTGGGCTCCACGCGGATCGAGGAAATGCCCACATGCGTGCAAGACAGCGCAACGGGCACCAACAAATTGTCACATTCGGCAACCTTTGGCGTGATGGCGCGATAGGGGATGTGATACGGATACCCATGCCGCCGGCCCGCCATGCGCACCGGCATGATGGTGCCTTCATCCACGACCATGTCCTTCGTCCCCACTCGCTGGCAGTCATGTGAATCGATTGGAAAGGATGAGACGATGATGGCATCGTCCTTTTTCGGCTCGTCCATGATGTCTTTCTGCGACACGACATATTCGCCGATCATGCGCCGTCCTTCGCGCACATAAAGCTGCGGCGACCAGTGGTCATAAGCAGCGAATTCATCACGACAGAGACCAATCTCCGCCATCTGCTGCCGCAGTTGCTCTGGCACGGCAGGATCAGTGCTGAGGAAGTGATGCATCTCCAGCGTGTACTGCTTGTGCGCCTCCCAGATTTTCGCGCGTCCGGCCTCATCCGCTTCGCTCCAGCCATTGCAGGCACCCACGAGCCCCATGGAGAATTGCTTCCCGATGCCGTTGTTTGCATCAAATTTGTTGCCCGGCAGCGGATACAAATCCCACAGCAGATGCGGTCTCTTTTCCTGCGCAAAGTAGCGCCGCACGACTTCAAAGCGTGCGGGGTCATAATGAGAAGGCTTTGGAAACGGCACGCGGTTTGCGGCATCTTTCGTGACGCACAGGCGGAAGCTGTACACCATCACATTCTTGTCGCCGGCTTCGTCTGGGCCTACATCAGTAGTGGTGATCAGAGGCAAGGGCTTGCCAGCGGCATCGAGACCGGAGATTGGGAGCTTTGCCTTCGAATATTGCTTTCCAGCCAGAGATTCGCCGAACTCCTGGCGCCCTTCGCGGCCGATCGTCCAGCTCACTCCGGCGGCAGCCATCAAATCTCCTTCATAGGTGCCATCCACGAACACCTTGGCGAAGAAGTCGCCGTCATTTGTGACCAGTTTAGTGATGTGTTTGCCTTCCTTTGCCACTGATTGCAAAACCCGCTTTGTCAGCACCTTCACTCCGGCTTCATCCAGCATCTGCTGCGTGATCTTGGCCGCCACATGAGGCTCGTAGGTCCAGGGTTTGTGATCTTTGTCACTTACGGTGTAAGGCAGTGCAACACTGCGCATCTGGTAGTCTTTTTCGATGCGTGTATGCCATTCCTCGAACAGGCCAAGAACCGTGCTGCGCACCGTTTGATTGGAGTCGCTGAAACAGAGGCCGCCGGTGTTTACGCCGCCAACATGAGCGGTGGGTTCCAGCAGGATGACTGAGGTGCCCTCACGTGCTGCGGCGATGGCTGCGCAGAAGCCGCCTGGGGTGGCTCCATAGACGATGACATCCGCCTCCATGGCGGCGTGGGCTGAGAAACTGAGTGCAAGTAGAAGCGAGACGAGGCGAGTCATGGCTCTCATAAGAACATGCCCCTCTCATTTTGGACATCATTTTGTCCGGTCTATCACTGCTCGATGCGCGGTCTCTTGTAAATAACGGGCGTCCGTCGGATCCAGTCCCTTGGGCATGAAGGTGTTGCCCACGGCGGTCTCGCCAAACAGCACCTCGTACCAAACGCAGGCACCGAGGTATTCGCCCATCATGCTGGCATGATGGCCGTCCATGCCGAGTGCGATTTTACCACCGTTTTTGGGCTTGGCCCAGCGCCAGCCGACGTGCAGAGAGTGTGTCTGATTCGGCAATTGGGGCTGCTTGGCGGTCTTGGAATCAAAGGTGGTGTCGGTTTGATAAGCCCAACTCGGATCGGTGTCGGCGAGATGGAAAGCGTCGCCGGTCGGAATGATGCGGGCATTGAATTCTGCGGCGATTTGGTCATAGGCGGCGCGCAGACCGGAGTACATTTCCTGCTGCGTTTTGGGTTCGCCTGGTTTGCCCGAGGGCTTGGTGAAGCGCGCATCGTCTTTCCGGTACTCCCATGTTTCATGCACCAGCAGCTTTGCCTGCGGAGCGTGTTTGGAGACGTAGTCGCGCAACCAGCCTGCGTAGGGCTGATAGGTGGCGAAGTCGTGGCTCTTGATGCTGGCCTGCTGGATGGTGACGTAGTCCCACTTTTGCAGCTCGAGGTTTTCCTTCAGACCACGACCGCTGGTGTAGAGACCCGCTTTGTCCTTCGGGTCTGCTTCATGCTTTTGCGCCTTCTCGGCGTGCACCTGAAATGAGGCACCGCCGATGACGAGGGGCTGATGGATGAGCGTGTGACCTCCCGCCTTCGCCAGATCGCCGAGGTAATGGGTGGCGTTGGCGGAGAAGCTGTTGCCAATGGTAAGCAGCTTCACCGTTTTGGCCTCGCCAGCGAAGGACGAGGCGCAAAACAGCAGCGCGGCGATCAGAGCGAACGCTTTCATACCCTTCGGTGCTTAGTGGCAGCCGCAGCCTTCACCACAACCTTTGGAGAACACTTCGGATTCGGCAGGCACGGCACCACGCTCGAGGCTTTTGCCGACGAAGCTCGTCACCACTTCGGCAATGCCGCGCAGAACGTCCTGGGCTTCGATGAAGCTGAGGATGGCGGTGTTTGCATCGCACTGATCCTGCAGATCGGTGAAGCGGGAAATTTCTTCTCCGCTGGGCTCTTCGCCGTTGTGCTGCTTCTGGTGCAGGGCGCGGCCGAGCGTGGCCATCTCGCGGTAGAGCGACACGGCTTCCTCATTGGCGAGGAAGGCTTCCGCTTTTTCGCGGGCATTTTTCACGTCGGTGTCGGCCACGAGGGTTTCGCACAGTTCGACGATTTTGGATTTGATTTGGGGGGATGCGTTCATGGGGGAGGCGAGATTATAGGGGAAACGCCTTTGAACAGGAAAAAGTCAGACTTTTTCACCATGCCCGCGCCGTGGCGAGGTTCCGTTTGAAGCCCTCGCGCACCAGCGAGAGGTCCGAATCCATGGCAATCCAGGTGAAGCCCAAGGCTTTGAGCTTCTCCTTGTCATCCGCATGCCGCACGAGAATGCCGCAGCCTTTGCCGTGGTCATTGGCGGCTTGGACGATGCTGTTTACACAGTCGTCGTAGCTGCGGGGTGACTGCTGTGCCTTGAGATCGAAGGACAAATCGGCGGGACCGATGAAGAGCGCATCGATGCCCTCCACGGCGGCGATTTGAGCTGCATTCCCCACGGCCTCGGCGGTTTCGATCTGGGCGAGGATGATGGGTTTGGGCATGTCGCCGTCTGGAAGACGCATGCCATAGCCATAGGCGCGCACGGTGCGTGACACGCCGCGATGGCCCTGTGGGGGATAATAAGCCGCGTCCACACAGTGCCGCGCTTCCGCGACTGTGTTTACATGCGGGATCATGATTCCTTGCGCCCCCCAATCAAGGACGCGGGCGATCAGATCTGGATGCGGGGCGCTCACACGCACGATGGCGAGAGTGTCGCTGCCCCGAAGAGCGCGCAGTTGATCTGGCAGCGCGGCCTCGGATTCGCAGCCATGCTCCAGATCGATCAAAACCCAGTCGAAGCCGCACTCGGCGGCGAGTTCAGTGACCGCAGGTGAGCCGATGGAAAGAAAGGTGCCGATGTGAGTTTTCATGGTCGAAGAATGTCGATGCTGCTGGAGTTGCGCAAGCCTTGCAGTGCGAGGTCGAGACGTGAATGGGTGAATTCGCGCAGCGACTGGCCGGAGGTGCCGGATGAGATGAGGAAAAAGCCATCGTCACGGTCAAAGTAGCCCGCACCCACGCGGATCACGGATTTGACGATCATGTTGCGCAGCAGATGCAGCCAGAAACGGCGCAGATAATCGGGAGGGAAGGCACGGATGCTTTGATAACCCTCAAAGGCCCGGCGTAGAAACGCATCGTCATGGAAGCAGGCGAGGAGCGAGAGATCGTCCATGGGATCGCCGCTGATGGCGTCGTCAAAGTCGATGAAGGCCGAGATCTCGCTTTCGCTGCCGAGGATGTTCCAGAGGGCGAGGTCTTTGTGAACAAAGCAGCCGGTGTCGAGTTGGAGGAGCGACTGATGATTTTCGATCTCGCCGCGGATTTCGGCGCTCTGAGATTGCGTGAGGAAGCCGCGGGTGACGAGGAAGGCCAGGTGTTGATCAAGGCGAAGATGGAAGTAGTCGGCGTAAGTGGCGTGATACCCACACATCGACTCATCCAGGATTCCAAAGCCCGGCAGCGTGATCGTCTGCCATTTGGCCACTGCCTCGCCGATGCCGAAGGCAATGCGCGGTACATTGATGCGGCCCTGCTTGAACCAGTGATTGAGATCAGGGTCAAAGATGCGCTCCATGGCCTGCCAGGCGAATGGGACACGGGAGCGCGAAGCATCGCAGGCATAAACCCGAGGTGTCATCACTCCGGCGTCACGCACTCTCGCCAGAAGCGCCGACTCCACGGCAAGCTGGCCGTCCTTTTCAGGACCGTTTTCGACACGGATGAACATCGCTTGTCCGGCCACCCTAGCGTTCCAGGTGAGGTGGTTGCCCTGACCGATTCCTGAGCTCAGCTCAACGACCTGCGTGACGAAGTGCCGCTGCAAGGCCTCGCCAAGCTGCTGCTCGATCTCAGCATCCGCCGCGCCGCGAATCTGCGTGCCGTGAAACGCCGCAGGGCGGTCGCATTTCCAGTAATAGATGTCGCGTCGGCTCATGATCAGGCATCCGGCGTGCGGCGCTTCCACCAGGCGGCCATGAGGCCGCCGACGATGTTTTGCATCACACCGCTGAAGACGGCGGCTGCAGCAGCGAGTGGCAACAAGGGAAAATGTTCACGGGCGAGCGCGGCTGCCATGCCGCCGTTTTGCATGCCCACCTCGATGCTCACCGTGCGAGCGACAGATTCAGGATACCGCAGCACTTTGGGGATGAGGTAGCCGACAACAAAGCCCATGACGTGGAGCAGAAATGCAGCGAGAGCCAGACGGCCAAAGTGTGAGGCAACGGCGTCGGCACTGGCGGCCACGATGCCACCGCTCACCAGGGTAAAAGCGAGGACGGCGACGGTGGGACCGCAGGCACCGATTTGATCGGCAGTGCGCGGCAGTTTCCAGCGAATGAGAACACCCAAAACGACGGGGGCAATAGTGAGCTGGAGTGCTGACAAACACAGGCCCCAGGCATCCACCGGCACATATTTTCCGGCCAGCACGCTGGTCCACATGGGGGTGAAGAAGAAGGCCAGCAGGGTGGATGCGAGGGTGAGCACCACAGAGAGCGCCACATTCGCCCGGGCAAGATAGCTGATCATGTTGGAGGCCATGCCGCCGGGACAGCTGGCCACAAGGATGATGCCCACCGCGAGTCCGGGCTCAAGTTTCAGCAGTGTAGCAACCAGCCAGCCGGTGAGAGGCATGATCGTGTACTGTGCGACGAAGCCAAGCGCCACGCTGCCGGGCATGCGCGCGATGGCCTTGAAATCATCAAGGCTCAACGTGAGCCCCATGCCGAGCATGGAGGCCGCGAGCGACCAGAAGATCCACGGCTTGTCGAACCACAGCATGGTCTGCGGGAAGAAGAACGCGAGGGTCGCGAGGCTCACGAGCCACACGGGATAGAGATTGTTAAACCAGTTGAGAAAGCGGGTCATATTCGGTGATACCAGGAGGATGTGGAGTTGATCAAGGATGGATTTCGCGCAGTGCAGCGCCGGTGCCGCTGATCAGCAGCACCAGCTTTTTGAAGTGAAGTTGTTCACCCGCTTTGGCCTCTTTTCGATACAGGCTAACGCGATTGATCTCTCCGGGGAAAAGCTGCACCTCGGGTGCCTCAACCTTCGTGAATCCGGCGCTGACGAGTGCTGCTTCCTGGCTCGCAGCATGCAGTCGAGGCGATGGTGTGAGCGCGTAAAGAGTACCCGGCTTGGTGACCTCGACATCAACCTTCTCGATGTCGGCGCGCAAAAACGGCAGGCCGCTGAGCTGTTCAAACAAGGCTTCAATCACGTAGTCACGATCCGTGAAGAGCTTCGCACCCACCTTCATCACCGCAGCTTCCTCCGGCGGTGGCGCAGGCCAGACGATGCGCTGTTGCCCAGCCTGCGGCTCGAACTGCCCCACGTCTTCGAGTTTGCCGAACATGATGCGCTCCTTGCGGCTCGCGTCCTTATCTCCCTGAGTCACGACGAGCCAGATCACCCCGTCGTGTTCGTGAAAGGTTGGATATTGAAAGGACTGCGGCGTCTCGAAGCGGTATTTGCGCTCCCACGTTTTGCCATCGCGCGAGACGTCCACATTGAAGACGCTGCGGCTCACGCCCTGGATACGGGTGGACTCCTGCCAGCCGAGGTAATAGGTGCCACCGAACTTGTCGAAGGTGGGTTTCGAGTTCGCGCCATTCGGCACGATGGGCAGCGGCTCGCCCACACTCCATGTTTTGCCATCGGCACTGGTCGAGAAATGGTAGTTTCCCTTGTCGTTGCGGCAGATGGCCATCCAGGTGCCATCGGGCAGACGGTTCACGGCAGATTCGCTCAAGGCTTCCGACTGCGGTTCATTGTAGTGCCCGAGCACCTCAAAGGTCTTCAGATCTTCATGCACCCGCGCGAGAGCGTTCTGTTTGCCGCTGAAGTTGTTCAGGGCGACGTAGGTCTTGCCGTCGAACTGCTTGAACGAATCAAAGATGAAGAAGGAGGAGTCCAAGGCCTTCTTGGCAAAGCCCTGCGCCGCTGCGTCTGCGTGAAAGTACTGCGGCTGGAAGTCAAAGGTGCCCGCTGTGGTCTTCAGCTTCGCCTTGTGGACCGTGGGCATGAAGTCGCCGGACTTCAGATCAAAGTCGCGATACCACATCTGCGACTGCCGCTTGCCCGGATCTTCACTGGTGAAGTAGCAGCGCAGAGTGCTCGCATCCTTCTGCAGGATACGCGGCACAAAGCATGCGCCCACCGGCAGAGCCTCGTTCTCAAAGCGCTGTTCGCCCCTAGCAAAGTCGATCACTTTTTCCAGAGCAAGCGTCTTGAGATTCACAATGGAGAGCGTCGCGTAAATTTCAGGCCAGCCTGCGCTCTCCCCTGCCCTCACGTCATTGGCTTCGGTCACGATGTAGGCGCGCTCACCGACACACACAAACTCCGCATCATGCGCCCCCTTCACACGTGGCGAGGAGGTGTTCACGAGGCGCTGCATGACAATGTCTCCGGCCAGCGCCGGATCCCACTTGGCGGGGACAATTTGGGGCTTCTCCAGCTTGCTGATCGTTTGTTTCAGGCTCACCGCGCCAGATGCATTTTTACCGGCGAGAACATCTTCCTCACGGAACTTCGCGAGGAGGATCTCGCCTTCGCCCTGGCGGTCGCGGTCATAGGTGATCCAGATGAGACCCTCGCGATCCTGCACGCCATCGGGATAGGAAACGCCTTTGCGCTCATCCAGCAGCAGGCCTTCATTCCAAGTCTGTCCGTCGTCGGTGGAGATCTGGGCGGTGAGGTGGCTGCGGGTCTTGCCAGTGAAGCCGTGATGATTCACGAGAAGGAGATTGCCGGATACGAGGCGGCGGATGAAGAAGCGAGAGCCGGGATTTGGAATGGTGCTGGCTTTGGCCTCAGACCAGGTACGGCCTTTGTCTGAGGAATGACTTTCCCACAAGATGCCACCGCCCGTGCGGGTGAGCAGCCAGAGGCGGCCATCCTTCAGTTCAGTGATCATGCACTCCAGCGCCCACTCGGGGGCTTTGAGGGCACCGTGAAGTTTCCATGTCTTTCCCTCATCCGTGGAGATGCCGACGCCTTGCAGTTGTTTCGGCCCTGCAAACCAGTCGTGCACCGGCTCGGTGGCATGCGTGACGGGCATGATCCATTCACCGGTGGAAAGCACCGTGGGCTTGTTCATGCGGAAGGCATAAGGGCTTTCGTAGCCCACGCGGAACTCGGCACCAAAGACGGGTGGGGTGGCATCGGGATCGTCGCAGATGCGCGCATGGACGTCATGCACGGCGGTGTCTTTGTTCCCGCGATTGAAGACGTACCAGAGACGGCCTTTGGGGTCGATCCACAGGGTGGGATCAAAACAGCGTGTGCCGTTTTTGGGCCCGGCCATGACCTGCGGTTTGGTGAAGGTTTTTGCCTGATCATCGCTGTAGCAAAGCAGGACGAGATTCTCGGGAGACGGCTCCTTGGGACCACCGGTGAACCAGGATGAAAACACGCGGCCTTTGGCGGTACGCTCCAGCCCGGGAATGCCCTGCCATGTTTCATGGCGCTCACCTAAGGGTGCGGCGGCACCGACACAGGCGGTAATGAGGTAAAGGAGAAAGCAGAGCTGGCGGAAAATCATTGGCTTATCAAACGTGGGGCCGGGCAGGCTTTCATTGCGGATCGGGTTGATAAAGTGTTATGATAACACGGCACGCTTTTCGCCACCGAAGCCGCTTGAAGTGTCACCGCTTCCACCGCAGCCTGAATCATCCCCGAATCGAATTCCCTCCATGTCCTCTTCTGACCTCCGCGCCCTCGAACCCCAGGCACTCTGGAACTGCTTTGCCGATCTCAATGCCGTGCCGCGGCCTTCCAAGCGCGAGGAACGGATCGTGGGATTCGTGCTGGGATTCGCCGCGCGTCATGGACTGACGGCGCAGCTCGACAGGGCCGGCAATGTGATCGTCAAAAAGCCAGCCTCGGCGGACCGGCAAGGCCGCCCTCCGGTGATCATGCAGGCGCATCTGGACATGGTGCACAAGGCTGCGGACGGACTGAAATTTGATTTCGACCAGCAGGGAATCGACATGTGGGTGGATGGGGACTGGGTGCGCGCACGCGGCACCACGCTGGGCGCGGACAATGGCCTCGGTGTTTCCGCGATCCTCGCGGTGCTCTCTGCGAAAGATTTGTCGCATCCACCGATTGAAGCGCTTTTCACCCTGGACGAGGAGCAGGGCATGGGTGGCGCCCTGGGTCTGGAGCCCGGTCTGCTGACTGGCAAGACGATGCTGAATCTCGACTCTGAAGAGGACGACACTTTCACCATTGGCTGCGCAGGCGGCATCGACACGACCGGCCTTTTTGAATACACCGAAGTGGCGCATGATTCGGCCGGCCCCATGGTCGCCATCCAGATCAGCGGCCTGCGCGGCGGGCATTCGGGACTGCAGATTCACGAAGGACGGGCGAATGCGATCAAGCTAATAGCGCGTCTTCTCAGCGCCTGTGGCGAAGATGTTGTGGCCCTTTCCACGATGCGAGGCGGGAGTGCGCGCAACGCCATTCCGGCGCAATGCGTGGCGCAGGTAGTGATTTTGGACGAGGTCCGCTTTGCAGAAAGCTTCGAGCGCGAAGCTGCTGGGATCCGTGAAGAATTTCGCCTGATCGAACCCGGGCTTAGCATCGTCGCTACACCCATTGAAGCGGATGGCGGCGAGGTGGGGATCATGGGTGCAGAGCATCAGAAATCCCTGGTGCTGGCGATGCAGGCGGTGGTGAATGGGGTGTATCGCATGAGCCCGGTGGTGCCAGGGCTGGTGGAGGCGTCTTCGAACTTTTCCACCATCGCGCTCGGTGGAGGAAAGGCAGAGTGGGGCAGTCTGCAGCGCAGCTCGGTGGAATCGAGCAAGCTCGACGTGGCCCGTGCTTTTCGTGCGCCGTTTGAACTCATCGGTGCGCAGGTCAAATCAGGCGATCCATACCCCGGCTGGAGCCCAAGTGCTGAATCACCCATCCTGGAAAAGATGAAGACGATCTACCGCGAGCTCTTTGGCCATGAGGTCAAGGTGGGTGCCTGCCATGCGGGTCTGGAGTGCGGCGTCATCAGCATGGCGTATCCTGGGCTGGATATGATTTCGTTTGGACCGAACATTCATGAGGCGCATTCGGAGAAAGAGTGCGCCAGCATCTCCTCCACGCAGAAGTTCTGGAAGCTGCTCACGGCGACGCTGGCAGATCTGTAGCTTCAAGCGCCGCCCCATCCCGGAGCTCCGAGGTCGTCTTTACGTCCGCTTCCAACGCCATGCCAGTCACCACCGCGCCCACGCTTAAGGACATCGCCCGTGCGACCGGCTTTTCATTGATGACCGTGTCCCGGGTGTTGCGCGGAGCGCCCAAGGTATCCGCCGAGAAGCGTGAGCTGGTACTGAAGGAGGCGAAGCGGCTGAACTACCAGCCCGACCCGCATCTGGCGCGCATGATGCAGGTGGTGCGCGGCAAGAAGCAGCAGCGGGTGCGCGCCGTGATCGCGGTGATCCGTGAGGATGTGCCGCAGGATGGATTGCTAGGCCCTTCATACCAATACGTGCCGATCGATGACATCCGCAGTCGTGCGCATGGGCATGGCTACGCCGTGGAGGAGTTCTGGCTGGGCAGGGACGGGCTCACGCCCAAGCGGCTGCAGAAGATCCTGCATGCGCGGGGAATCGAGGGCGTAATCGTGTCGCCGCAGAGCATGCAGCTGCCGTGCAGCAAGATGGACTTCTCACCTTTTGCCGCTGTGACCTTTGGCAATGCGATGAGCAACCCGGCGCTGCACATGTGCGCGGGAAACATGACGCTGGGCATTCACATGGCGGCGGATCAACTCAGTGCGCGAGGTTACAAACGCATCGGCGTGGCGGTGACCAAGTGGATCGTGAACCGCTCGCAGTTTGGCTACAGTGGCGGCTTGTTTCACTGGCAGCAAAGCCTGCCGCCTGAGGACCGGGTGCCGCTGCTGCTGTTTCCGAGCAATGACATCAGCAAAGGATTCGACGCATTTGCCAAATGGATGCGTGAATATGAGCCGGATGCGCTGATCACCTTCGACACGCATGTGCCCAACTGGCTGCGGAGGCTGGGGCTGCGCGTGCCGCAGGACATCGGTTTTGTGGCGCATGACTGGACGCCCAAGATGCAGGAGTTTGCGGGCATTTACCAGCAGCGCGAACACCTGGCGGCGGCAGCGGTCGATTTGATCGTGACGCAGCTTTCGCAGCACGAGCATGGTGTACCCGCAGTGCCGCGCCAGATCATGATCCCGCCCAAGTGGGTGGACGGACCGAGCATACGGTCATTGCAGTGATTTAAACGCGCTGTCCCATCGCCTTCAGCTTGGCCTCGCCCTCGCTCCAGGGGACTTCGTGCGGCAAGCGTTTGGAGGTCGCGGCGAGGGCGGCGATGACACCCGCTCCTTCGCCCATGCCGACGGCATTGCCGGTCACGCGATAGCTCGCGTGGGCGATGAAATCGCCGCTGATGCAGCGCCCGGCCATCATGAGGCCATCGACCTCTTTTGCGATCAAGGCACGCAATGGGATGTCGTAGGGCTTGACCTTGATGTTGGTGGAATGAATCGCTGCTTTTTGGTTAAAATCCGCACTGGTTGCATGGATGTCCACGCCGAAGGTGGCGCGCACGACGGCGTCATCGTAGCGCGCGCCTTTGATGAGGTCTTCCTTGTTCACGACGTAGCGCCCGACGATGCGGCGGCCGTCACGCACGCCGATTTGCTCGGCGGTGGCGACGATTTGAATGCCCTCCCACGGGCCACCGAGGCCGCGCAGGCCATTGACCATGAGGTTCATTTCCGCTCGAGCGCGCACGGTGGCGGCGGTGATCTCGGCGGCGTCCCAGGGCTTGATGCCGAATTCCTGATTCATCATGGCAAAAACGAGGTTTCCACTGACGTGCCAGAGGGTGGCTCCGGCGTAAGATGGGAAATGGCCGGTGCTGACGATGGCGTCCTTGATGCGCTTTTTCTTTTCACCGTCCGTGTTTTCGCCGGGCTTTGGCTGGCCAAAGCGGACGAAGTCGCGGAGTTGCTCGACGTCTTTCACGACGAGCAGGGCATTGAGTGAGAGGGGCTGGCAGGGACATTCGGCGGCTTCGCCAATTTCGAAGGCGCAGCCCGCCTGGAAGCCGAGATCGCCATCGCCTGTGGTATCGATGAAGACTGGGGCTTTCCATGCCTGGCGACCCGATTTGGATTCGGTAACGATGGTGGTGAGGCGCTTGCCTTCGCGGAACGCAGCACAGACTTTGGTGTGATATTGGAATTTCACGCCGGCTTCGACGCAGAGCTCTTCGAGCAGGAGTTTCAGGGCTTCGGGGTCGTAGCAGAAGCGGCTGGTGCTGGTGGAGTTTGCACGTGCGCCGCGTGCATCGAGTTTGTCGCGCAGCTCTTTGGCAAAGCCGGGTTTGTTGAAATCGAGGAAGTATCCCAGGAGGCCCGCCGTCCAGATGCCGCCGAGGCAGCCACGCCATTCAAACAGGCGGACCTTTGCGCCTGCGCGTGCGGCGGTGATGGCTGCTGTGACGCCTGCGGGTCCGGCACCGCAGACGATGACATCGGCATCCTGCGCCAGGGGGATCTCGTGAGCGGGTTCGGAGAACATGCCTGCTTTTGGAGCCGCGTCAGCCGCAATGAGCGGACTTTGGCTTACCGCGCCACCGGCAAGGGCGGCGTGCAGGAAATGACGGCGGGAAACGGGGGCAGGTTTCATGGGGCCACTATCACGAAGGGTGCGGCGTGGAGTTATCACGGAGTTCTTTCCTCAACGCACAAAGATGAACTGCTGCGTGTTGATCAGGGCAAAGACGAGGTCTTCGATGTTCAGGCCGGACTGCACTGCTTTGGCCCATGCGGACTTCTCTGCCGTCATGGGCGAACGTGAGAGGAGTGTCTGGTATGCAGCGGCGAGCTGTTCGTCAGGATACTTCGCGGCAGCCAGGTTGAGCTTGAGCTGAGTGTGCGGCTTGAGGATGCTTTGGAACAGATCGCTGTTCATCAGGACGAGGGCCTGGGGCATGCTGGCGTCAGAGTTGGCATTGTCGATGATGTCGCGATCGCTCTGGCCGAATTCGCGCAGGTAGTGGCCCCGGGGGGCGGGAGACTCGAGATCAGCGGCGCGGGGCCATTCGCGGGCCTGGGCCCGACGTGATTTGAAATAGCCGTCGATGTCAGTGATGCCGAAGAGCTTGATCTCGTCGCGGAAGAGAGCTTCGCGCGCCTGTTCGGCGGCGGTTTCTTCGCGCGGAATGGCCTGGTCGATGTCGTAGCCGGGCACGTCGATGTAGGCGCGATTTTGGCCGGCTTTTTTGAGGTCTTCGAGCGTGGGAGCTTTTACGGGAATGGGCGGCGGAGCAGGCTTGCCGGTCTTTTGCGTGTAAAGGCGGGCCACGGCGGGGACGACAACGTAGTCATGAATGCCGGTGCGTGCGGTGAATTCCAAGGAGCGGATTTCGAGATTGAGCTTTTCGAGCAAGGGCTTGTCCTTGGCCTTCTGCGCGGCGGTGTATTGATCCCGCAGCACTTTGGAACGTGCGGCGATGCGTTCGTAGCCTTCGGAGGCCCTGGCGGCACCGTCGAAGATTTCCTGGGAGGTGAGGAGATCGAGGGCGTCGCTGAGCTTGCCGCGATAAACGATTTTTTGCGCCATCTCGCTGTCGATGCCGTGCCTGCGCGGAAGATCGGGAGTGGGCTGGATGAGAGTGACGAAGGAGTCGTAGATCTGCTCCGCGGTCATGCGGCGGAGCAACGGGCCGGTGAAGTGGCAGACTTCGCCGGGCAGGAGTTCAGCGCGGGTGACCTCATTTTGATAGGCCTGGGTGTTGTAGAGGGCGCGCTGGTAGGCCTTTACATCATAGCGGCAGTCGCGCATGAACTGCTCCAGATGTTTCATGAGCGCGGGATTTGATGCCACGGTGCTGTCGAGAATTTCATCGACAGGCTCGATCAAGCCGACCCCGAAGACTTTCTTCCAGAGGCGATTGGCGATAACGAGGGTGAAGCGTGGATTTTCTGGCGAGGTCATCCAATCGGCAAAGGCGTTGACCGTTTCGCCGGTGGGTTCGCACTTCACGGATTTTCCCAGCATCGTTGAAGGTGAGATGACTTCCTTCGGTTTAGCATCGGGGTATTGGTAGTCGTGCGGGAGCTTGAGCAGGCGGGTGGGAAGGGCCTGCACTTTGCTGTAGCGGACGAAGTCGCCGAGGTTTTCAAACACGCGGCCCATGTTGCGAGTGGAGGGCTCGAATTCGGGTTTCTTCCTTGCCTGCACCATCAATTCAATTGCGCCTTTCTGCTGGGCGATGCCGGTGAAGTTTGTCTCCAGCGGGTAGGTGAAGGCGGCCATCTGATAGAACTGCATCTGCGTCCATTTGTCGAAGGGATGATTGTGGCACTGCGCGCACTCGATGCGGGTACCGAGGAAGACGCGGGTGGTGTTGGCCAAGTTGTCCAGGGGCATGCCGATGTCGCGCATGTAGTAGCCAATGGCGGGATTGTCCCAGACCTTTCCCTGCGCGGTGAGGAGCTCGCGCACGAAGGCGTCATAGGGCATGTTTTCGCGGATGCGCCGCTTCACATGCTCGAGGTAGGGCTTTGAGGTCATTTCCCCCTGCCCGCTGTTCGCACGTGTCTGCACGCGCAGCAGGTCCGCCCAAAAGTGGAACATGCGCTGATTGTAGCCGTCGCTGGCAAGAAGCTGGTCGATGAGCCTGGCGCGCTTGTTTTTGTCGGTGCTGGTGAGGAAGGCCTGTGACTCTTGAAGGGTGGGGATGCGGCCGATGATGTCGAGGTAGAGGCGGCGGACGAGAGTCTCATCACTCGCAGGAGGATTGGCGGTGAGCTTGTGCTGCTGCCAGTCTATGGCGAGGAGCGTGTCTATCTGCCGCGACGCGTCGGTGGCGTGCGCGGCAGAGAGGAGGCTCAGCGTGATGAGAAGGGTGCGCGTGAATGATTGCATGCTCGTGCAGGCAAACGAGGAGGCTGGAGGGCTTCTATCTAGCGAGCGGTGGCAGGAGGAGTGATGTCGTGGTCACAGGCGGTGAACTGCTCCCGCAGGCTTTGGGAATTCCCCTCACCCCGGCCCTTTGACTCACTTCGTTCGCCCTTCGGTCTGCCTTCGGCAGTCTATCTTCGCTTCGCTGCGATTCCCCGAAGGTAGCAGAATGTGGTTCAGCGAGGCAGGGGCGCGGAGAGGGAGACCCTTTTGCAGCGCTGGAATCCTAATGGAGGAATCATTCCATACGCTCCAGGTGGTTGGCGGCGGCCCATTCGTGGATGATCCCCATGACGTTCCGGCCAGCGTGAGCGTTACGCGGGGCCTTGATCTGCACGATCTTCCGGGTGGCCTGCTCCACCTCGATGGTGGCCACTGAAAACGCTTCCACGACGGCCTTTTCCCGTTTTAGAAAACGGACGCTGAAGATGGCGGATCTGCCGCTGCGACAGCGGCCGGTGTAGCCGGACACACAGTGACGCATGCCCCGCCCTTCCGCCTTGAGGGCCTCCGTGGTGCACAGCTCGTCCACACGCCATATGGGGCGGCCATCCACCCAGCCGCTGCGGCTTTCAAAGGGAATGCCACCCAGCATGGGCCGCCAGCGCCTGTCGGCGAGACGCAGCAGTTCAGCGCTCCCGGCCGCAGCGCGCACCTGCTCCTCCGTGAGGTCATGCCCCTCCTCGTGCATCAGCCCGGTGAGAAACTTCACCGCGTGGCGCATGAGCGCGGACAGCGGCAGCCGCAGCAACTGCTCGGCCTGCGCACGCCCCTGATGTGCGTCGATGGCGTGCAACGCGTCCACCACCAAAGGGAAATGGGCGGCTACAGAGGCCTCCGCAGCGGCGGCGAACTTTTCCACGAGCCTAGCCCCCAGAGCATGCCAGCCAAGGGTTTGAAACACACGGTGCGTCATCACCGCCTCCCGCAGCGCAGGCGCGGCGCCCGCTGCATCCAGTTCGGCGCGCCAGACAGCGGAGGCCAGGCTGGCGGCCTCACCGCCGATGAGCGTGGCATGCAGCACACGGTTGGTGATGCTCCTGGGAAAGCCGGGCACATCCTTCATGGAACGGCCCTGGGCCACCGCAATCCAGCAGTCGCGGTCAAAATGCTGCGGCGGGCCGAAGACATGCCACGCAGAGTCGAGAAACTCCGGCACCGGATACAAGGCCAGCAGGTGGCGCAGGAAGGAAGCCCACTGAGCGCGGGCATCCTGCGCAGGATCCGGCCGCCAGTCTTCCGGCTGACGCACCCATGACGGAGCATAGGCGGCGAGGCGAACAATGGCAGGCACGACGCCGAGTTCCTTGGGATGCAGGTCAAACAATACACGGCTACGGGCCTCCAGCACGGTAAGGAGGTGCATGCCGAGAACCCGCCAGCACGGCACGCCCATGACACGCCGGCTGCGGGCGGCGGCATGGCAGTGCTGGCGGAAGCAGTTGTTACGAAGGCGGCGCGCCGTCCAGGCGCGGCCAGAAAGGACCACCGGCATGACCGGGGCCTGC
This sequence comes from Prosthecobacter sp. Pr1, assembly GCF_057652315.1. Classification (NCBI taxonomy): domain Bacteria; kingdom Pseudomonadati; phylum Verrucomicrobiota; class Verrucomicrobiia; order Verrucomicrobiales; family Verrucomicrobiaceae; genus Prosthecobacter; species Prosthecobacter sp. Pr1. Next base: position 339,848 of record NZ_JBYFBS010000006.1, read on the forward strand.
GGGCGCGCGGCGGCGCGCCCATGATGCAAGTTCATGATTCTGAAAAGGGATGGGGTCTGGCTTGATCGACCCGCGCAGGGACGCGCCTAGACAGCGGCAAATGCGACGGATGCGGATGCGATGGTTTGTTTTCCCCGGCTTCGGGGCCAGGGCTTCAAACGATCCGAGGGATCAAGCGAAGGGAGACAGAATCATGCGAGGAGAGTAGCGGCACCTCGCCGGATTTCCAGCAGAAGTGCGGTGAAAGTGTTTTGCAGGTGCTGAATTTTTAACCACGGATGAAGTCGTGATACCATAACCTAATACCATTACCCGTAGAAAACGGGTCTGTGAGGTGCAACTCAATCTTGGACCAGAGTCGCTTAATTAGTTGAGTTTGGTTTGCTGAGCTTCGAACTGGTTGGGGGTGAGGTAGCCGATGGCGGAGTGCTTGCGCTGGTTGTTGTAGTAGGCGTCGATGTAGTCGAAGAGTTCGAGCCTGGCATCGGTGGGGTCTTCAAAGCAGCCGCCCTGCAGCATTTCTCGCTTGAGGGTGCCCATGAAGGACTCCGTCCACGCGTTGTCATAGGGGTTGGCCCTTGCCGACATGCTCTGGCGCATGCCCGCGCCGGCCAGCATGGCCCGGAAGGCGCTGCTGCCATACTGGCTGCCACGGTCGCTATGAAAGAGGGTGTGCTGGCCTCTGGCCTGCGGTCGAGCCTGCAAGGCCTGCTGCAGGGCATTGACCACGAGCTCCGAACGCATGTGCGTGTCCAGGCTCCAGCCGATGATGCGGCGCGAGGCCAGGTCGATGACCACTGCGAGATAGAGCCACCGCGAGGTGGTGGGGATGAAGGTGATGTCACCGGCCCAGGCTTCATTGGGCTTGGTGGGCATGGCCTGCTCGGCGAGCAGGTTCTCTGAAGGCCGGTCAGCCCTGCCATCGCTGGTTTTGGGCAGGTAGTTCTTCGGCTGGATGGCACGCAGACCGCTCTGGCGCATGAGACGGCGCAGCCTGGCAGGAGCGCAGACAATGTCGTGGTCCTTGAGTTCCTGCTCAATACGGCGGTAGCCATAGCGGCGGCGGTTGCGTTTGAAGATCTCCTCAATGAGCGGAGAGAGGCGGCGGTCTTCAAGCCGGGTGGCTGTGGCCTCGGCGGCATGGTAGAAGCTGCTGCGTGGGAGCTCCAAGACGTGGCAGATGAGGCGGATGCTGGCCTGGGTCTGGGTGTGAAGCTGCTGGATCATCGTGCGGGTTTGCTCTGGGGTTGAGTGTGAGTGCCGAGGATGACAGCGGCTTTTTTTAAAATGTCGTTCTCCAGGAGGAGCTGGGCGTTGTCCTTGCGCAGGCGGCGCAGCTCGGCGGCTTCGTCCAGCTCGCCTGCGGCTCGCTGGACTGCGCCGCCGAGCTGTGCGGGGTTCTGGCTCTGACGCTGAGACTGCGTCCAGCGGTAAAGGATGCTCTGGCCAATGCCCAGTTCCTTGGCCACTTCAGGTACGGCCCTGCCCAGGCTGACCATGGCCACCGCCCGGTCTTTGAAATCACTGTTATAACGTTCTCTCTTCACGGTCTTCATGGTGCTTGTCCCTTATTTGGTGGTCCAGAATTTTAGCGCACCTCACTGTGCAAAAGCCCCCGGCTTTATGGCACGTGGTAGAGAAGAGCTTCTGGTGATGGTGATGCGCTGTGACTGCGGCGGCGGGACGGTGAGACGCTGCTGGAGGGCGCGGTGGGGTGAAGAAGGCGCCCATTCTTCGCTAAAGCTACGAAGGGCAAACTGGCTTTGCTTTCCCGGAAAAGAGTGTACCAGGGAAGCCTCGCTGAGGCTCGGCATCCCTTCGCTATGATGCGGAAGGCCTTTGGCCTTCAAGATGAATGTGGCAGTCTATTACGAGAGTCTAGATAGACAGGCGGGATGGCTATTCTCCGTCGCTGCTTCTGCCTTTCCATGTTGTCAGGACGGCGCACCTTTTTTTTGCGCCTGCGATGTGGCAGACCCGAAATTTGGGCCCCGACACAGCGGGGCCCTACCTGCCCTGCGGCATGCGGAGCGGTTTCATGTGCTCAGGGGATCACTCCTTATCCTTGGCTTTTTTGAGCAGCTTTTTTTCCTTCTTTGCCGCTGTCTTTTCGTTGCCGGCCACGGGATTGTTGATGGTGGGGAGGTGTTTGGCGAGTTCGGCCTTGGTGCCGACGTATTGCGGATCTTTGGCGAGGTTGGTCCATTCGTAAGGATCGGTGGACTCGTTGTAGAGTTCTTCATCGCCATTGGCATAATGGATGTAGCGCCAGCCTTCGGTGCGGACGGCGTGGTTGTTCCGACCGAAGGTGGTGACGGCGGGGGTGTCCCAGGCGGCAGAGGCGTCGGCGAGGAGGGGCTTGATGCTTTTGCCGTCGAGGTGTGCGGGCGCGGGCAGGCCGCAGACGTCGGTGAGGGTGGGGAAGACGGAGGTGAAATCGACGGTGCGCTCGCAGATGCTGTCGGGCTTGGTCAGGCCGGGGACGACCCAGATGAGCGGGGCGCAGGTGGCTTCCTCCCAGAGGGCGAATTTGCGCCAGTGGTCTTTCTCGCCGAGGTGCCAGCCGTGATCGCCCCAGAAAACGATGGCGGTGTTCGCCTTGTGGGGGCTTTTGTCGTAGGCCTCCATGAGACGGCCGATGAGCATGTCGGTGTAGCTGGCGGCGGCGAGGTAGCCTTGGATCGCTTCCTTCCACCGGCCGCTTTTGACCATTTCAGCGTGATCGCCATCGGGCTTGGCCATCTTGATGCCGGCGGGAGGGACATCGGCGAGGTCATCTTTTTTATATGGGGGCAGCTCGATTTTATCGAGGGGGTGCATGTCGTAGTACTTCTTGGGCACATTCCAGGGCATGTGGGGCTTGTGAATACCGCAGGCGAGGAAGAAGGGTTTTTCCTGCGGTTTGCCAAGCTGGTCGATGCAGTAGTCCACGATGCACCAGTCATTGAGGTCTTCGTCCTTGCAGTCGAGCGGGGCGAACTTGATGCCGCCGACGCCATCGCTCTGGCCTGCGGGCACCTTGGGCATGCCGCCTTCGTTGGCCAGGTAATCGTCCCAATCCTCACGGCGCTTGTAGCTCTCATGATAAATCTTTCCCGCACCGCAGACGAAGTAGCCGCCCTGGCGGAAGGCGTGGGTGAGTGTCTGTTCTTCGGGAATGGCGGGACGCCAGTCCTCGTTGTTATCATAAATGCCCGTCCTCCCTGGACGCATGCCGCTCATGAGCGCGGCGCGGGAGGGATTGCATACGGGCGCGGCGCAGTAGCTGTGCGTGAAGCGCACACCGCGGGCGGCGAGCTTGTCAATATTGGGCGTGATTGTCTGCTTGTTGCGGCCGAGATAGCCGACCCAATGGTTGAGATCATCAATGGCGATGAACAGGACGTTCGGCTTGTCGGCGGCGGAGGCCGTGACAGCGAACAGCAGGAAGGCGAGGATGAGGCGCATGGTGGCCGCTGAAACGCGGGCCACACATGCGTCTTGCGCTCACTTCAGCGCTTCATAAGCCGTCAGCGTCGGTTCGATGGCCTTCAGCGCCGTGGCCCAGAATTCTGGCTGGGTGATGTCCTCGCCGAGGCTTTGCTTCACCACCTCTTCGCAGGTCGCGCTGCCGGTCATGGAGAGGAAGGCTTCGTAGCGTGGCAGGAAGGCCGCGCCTTCGGCTTTGAAGCGTGCGAACAAGGCCTGGCTCAGCAGGTAGCCGAAGACGTAGGGGAAGTTGTAGAAGGAGATGCCGCTGATGAAGAAGTGCATCTTGGAGGCCCAGAACATGGGATCGGTGCCGCCGTCGAGGAGGGTATCGCCATAGAGCTTCTGCTGGGCTTCGTTCATGAGCCCGCTGAGGCGGCTCACGCTCACCTCGCCACTGGCACGTTCCGTGTAGAAGGCCTTCTCGAATTCGTAGCGCATCGGGATGTTGATGAGGTAGGCGTGCGCACGAAGCATCTCCTGATCCAGCAGGTAGGCCTTCGTCGCCTCGGTGATGCCAGGATTGGTCATGAGACCGTTGAGCAGGATCATCTCGCCGAAGTTAGAGGCGGTTTCTGCGAGCGTCATTGGATAGCCGGCTGCGAACGAACGTGCCGGACGCAGCACGCAGGAGTGCCAGGCATGACCGACTTCATGAGCGAGGGTGACCATGTCATGCACGGTGCGGTGGAAGGTCATGTACACGCGCTCTTCGTGCTTGAGCTGCGATCCGGTGCAGAACGCACCGGGGCGCTTGCCTGCACGCGGCTGGGCTTCGATCCAGCGCTTTGCGAGCATCTCGCGGAAGTAGGAGCCGAGTTTTGGATAAGCGGAGCTGAAGGCATGATCGACCGTGGCGCAGGCCTCGTCCCAAGTGAGTTCCTTTTCATCCGGTGCGGCGATCTGGGGTGCTTCGAGGTCGAAGTAGTGCAGCGCGGAGGTGCCTTGGAGCTTGGCGGCTTTGCGCAGGGCGCGGCGCGGCAGATCAATGTGGGTGTGGATGGCTTCCAGCATGGCATCGAGCGACTTGCGGCTCATCGCGCCATCAAACAGCGGAGTGTCGAGGAAATGCGGCAACCCGCGACGGGAATAGAGGCTGAGGCGTGTGCCCGCGATGCCGTTCAGACCGGCGGCGAGAGTGACGGCATGATCATTGAACGGCTTCTGCCCGTCATTGAAGGCTGCTTCGCGCAGCTTGCGGTCGGGCTCGGACATCAGCGCGCGGCGGCGGGACATCGGCACGATTTCTTTGTGCCCGTCCGGGAAGGTCATTTCGAATTCCATCTTGCCGGTGAGGGTGTCGTAGAGGCGGCCCCAGGCGTGGAGGCCGTTGACATTAAGATCGGCGGCCAGGGCTTCCATCTCCGACTTCATCTGGTGCTGGCCTTCGTGGCGCATGCGCTTCACGGCATGCCCGGCGTTTTTCAAGGAAGGGTCAGCGAGCAACACCTCGAATGAATCATCTGTCAACGCAGCAAGCGCGGAACGAAGCGAGGCCATAAGCTTGGTACTTTCGGCTTCGAGCGTGGAGATCCATGCTTCATCGGCCTTCACGGCTTCGTTGTTCGCGTCATCGGCGGACAGGCAGCCAAGATAGGCGGAGAGGTGGCCGAGGCGATCACTCAAGGATTCCAGCGCATTGATGACGCGGGCCATCTCGATGGTGTCAATGCCCAGCGCCGCGGCTTGTGTCTTGAGTTCCTCAACATCGCGCACGAGTGCGGCTTTGAAGTCGGTGTAATCGGGAGCGCCGAAGGCCGAGAACCAAGATTCGAGGGACCAGCGGTCGGGGGTGGTTGGAGGAGCGATTGTGACGGGGTTGGACATAAATGATGAAATGAAAAATTAACGGCTGACGCGTCCGCCGCCGTCGCCTTGCATGAGGTTCTCGATTTCGCTGCGGGTGCTGTAGTTGTAGTCGCCTTCGATGGAATGGGCGAGGCAACCGGCGGCGGTGGCGAAGGATATGGCGACGGCAGGAGGGGAGTTTTGAAGGAAGGAGAAGACGAGACCGGCGGTGAAGGCATCACCTGCGCCGAGGCGGTCGATGATCTGGGTGATCGTGTAGCGCGGTGCGGCGTGCAGTGTGTCCGCCGCAGCCTCATAGAGCGCACCGCTGAAGCACTGTGCGGCGGAGGTGCTGCCATCCCGCAGAGTGAAGGCGGCGTGGGTGAGGTTGGGAAACTGGGTGATGATCTGCTTTGCCAAAGCATGCAGATCTCCGTTGTAATCCATGCCGAGCATGGCGGTGGCGTCGCTGATGCCACCGACGAAGACGTCTACGAATGGCAGGACCGATTTCATCGTGCGCGTGGCGAGATCGCGGGCTGCGAGCGGCGGATCCCAGTGCCAGAGCTTGGTGCGGTAGTTCATGTCGCACACGACTTTGATTTTACGACGTGTGGCTTCTTGCACAGCGACGAGCGCGACATCGGCGGCGTTTCGTGAGATGGCGGGGGTGATGCCGGAGATCACGAACCACTCGCAGCCGGAAAAGATGGCGTTCCAGTCGTAGGCGGAGGCTGGTGTGATGGCCACGGTGGAGCCATCGCGGTCATAGATGACGTTGCCGCCGCGTTGATTGGCGCCGTGCTCAAGGAAGTAAGTTCCCAGGCGGCCTTCGTGCGTGCGGAGGATGTGCCTCGTTTCAACGCCAAGGCTTCGCAAATCCGCGACACAAGCATCTGCGATGGCATTCGTGGGCAGGGCGGTGACAAAGGCTGCATCAACACCGAGGTAGGCCAGCGAAGCGGCGATGCTGGCCTCCGCTCCGGCAAAGCTGGCATTCAGACTGCCCGGCATGGCCTGCTGAAAACGTGCGAAGCCTGGCGTGGCAAGGCGCAGCATGATTTCGCCGAAAGTGACGACGCGGCTCATGGACGGACTTGCTTGACGATGTCCGTGGCCTCACGCGCCAGCGCGGTGATGACATCCCATCCGCCTCTGGCTACAATTTCCTTCGGTGCCAGCCATGAGCCGCCAAGAGCCAGCACCGCGGGTTCGCGCAGGTAGTGCGCGGCATTGCCAGCTCCCACTCCCCCCAGGGGAATGAACTGTACGCCGAGATGCATGAACGGCGCCATGATGCTGCGCAGGAAGATCAAACCACCGCTGGGCTCCGAAGGGAAAAATTTCAGCACCCGGCATCCGGCTTCGACGGCGATCTCAATGTCTGTGGGTGTGCAAACACCGGGTGCGAACGGCAGGCCGATGCGAATCGCCTCGGCAACGACGCGTGGATTCATCCCGGGAGCCACGCCGAAGCTTGCGCCTGCCTCCTTGGCCTCGTTCGCCTGCTTTGGTGTGAGGATGGTGCCAACGCCGACGGTCATCTCCGGTACTTCGGCGCGGATGCGCCGCAGCGACTCAAGCGCCGCATCAGTCCGCAAAGTAAGCTCGATACCATTCACGCCGCCCGCCAGCAAGGCCTGTGCCAGCGGCACGGCATCCTCCACACGGTCGATCATCAAAACGGCAATCACGCCGGTTTGGCGGAGTTGCAGGCGCAAGTTGTCGGGAAAGGCGGTATTCATGGCTGGAAGCAGGAGGGGATGCGTGTTTTTGCAACTGACATGTACGGTTAGCAGAAGGCCAATTGTGTCTGGCACATGCTACGAGGAGCGGGAGAATGGCACTTCTCCTGCTTTACTCTTCACCAACCTGCCATGACCCCAGCCCCTTCCGACACGAGCATCCCCACGCTCGGCCCCTGTTTGATTCATTCGCCCCTGCACCGAATCGGCGGAGTGGAGGCACCCTACAAAACGGACGCGGTGGACCGCATTCTGTACCACAGCCATCTGCTCGAAGACGGGCGTGATGTGTCAAAGCCGAGCTACGAAGAGGCGGGGCCACGGGAGATGATCTATTTTGATCCGGCCAAGACCACGGTCGGCATCGTGACCTGCGGCGGTCTTTGTCCGGGCTTAAACGACATCATCCGCGGCATCGTGAACCGCTGCCATCAGCAGTACGGAGTCGCACGCGTGTATGGCTTCCGCTACGGCTATGAGGGGCTGGTGCAGCGTTTCGGCCACACACCGCTGCTGCTGAAACCTTCGTCCGTGGAGCAGGCGCACCATTTTGGCGGCACCCTGCTGGGCAGCTCGCGCGGGAAGCAGGACATTGGCGAGATGGTGGACACGCTGGAGGACATGAAGGTCGATATTCTTTTCGTGATCGGCGGTGATGGCACGCTACGTGGTGCGGCGCAGATTGTGAAGGAAATTGAACGACGTGGTTTGAAAAAGGCGGTCGTGGGCATTCCCAAGACCATCGACAATGACATCAGTTTCCTCGACAAGAGCTTCGGCTTTGAAACCGCCTTCGATGCCGCGGTGCAGGCGGTGAAGTGCGCCTATGTCGAGGCCACCGGCGCGGTGAATGGTGTCGGCTTGGTCAAGCTCATGGGGCGTGATTCCGGCTTCATCGCGTGCTATGCCGCGCTGGCGGGCAGCAACGTGGATTTTGTGCTGATACCCGAGGTTCATTTTGAACTGGACGGCGACGGCGGCTTTCTGGAGTTTTTGCGCCAGAGGCTGATCAAGCGTGGCAGCGCTGTGATCGTGGTGGCGGAGGGTGCTGGGCAGCACCTCATGCAAACCGGCGATGACACCGATGCGAGCGGCAACAAGCGCTATGGCGACATCGGCCCTTTTTTGAAGGATCGCATCAATGCCTTCTTCAAAGAGCGCAAGACCGAGGTGAATCTCAAATACATCGATCCGAGCTACATCGTGCGCAGCGTGCCGGCCAATGCCCAGGACAATGTGTACTGCTCACGCCTGGCCCAGAACGCCGTGCATGCCGCCATGGCGGGCAAGACCAACATGCTGGTGGGCCGCTGGCACAATTCCTTCGTGCATCTGCCGCTGGAACTCGTCATCCATGGCCGCCGCAAGGTGGATCCCACTCAGGAGCTCTGGCACAGCGTGCTGGAATGCACCGGGCAGCCGATGGTGATGAAGTGATTACTTCACCGGCGGCAGCTTGGCGCTGTAATGCACGGCGCGGTGGCGATTGTCATCAAAGGCGAAGTGGAGCCACTGGCCGTCTTTGCTGACGAAGCCGTCGGGGTAGTTCATGCGGCCTTTGGGGCCATCGACGGATTCCTGCTGGAGGATGCGCTGGTAGGGCCAGGTCTTCATGCCGTCAAAGCTGATCCACAGGGACATGGGGCTGCGATGTTTGCTGTTGGGATTGTGCAGGATGGCCACGCGATCACCGCCGAGATTGTAGAGCGTGGTTTTGCTGCCGGGATTGGGGATCTGGGTGATGGAGGCGAACTCGGGCCAGGTCTTTCCGCCGTCTTTGCTTTCCGCTTTGTAGAGCATGCCACCGAGACCATCGCCACGGATGACCATGGTGATGCGGCCATCGGGATGCTCGAAGAGATCGTTCTCGGCCCAGCCGAAGTAGCGGCTGTTGGGGGTGAGGCGGATGTTGCCGTGCTCGGTCCAGGTTTTGCCGCCGTCGCTGCTGATGAGGACGCCGTTGCGCGGATTGGTGAAGTCGCGATCAAGCGGCGCACGATCCTGCTGGTCGTCAGGGCCGATGTAGTGCTGGAAGGGGAGCATGATGCGTCCGTCTTTGCAGACGATGTGCTTGCGGATGAAGGTGCGCTCCTTGAGACGACCGGGGACTTCGATGGGCTTGCTCCAGGTCTTGAAGGAGTCATCGCTGGTGAGATACCAGGAGCGCCAGTCATTGGCCCAATGCTTTGAATGCGTGGAGAAGAAGAGCGTGCTGCGCTGGCCGAGGATCATGAGCTCCGTGGGCCCCTGGCCGATGGTTTTGCCTTCTCGTGGGAAGCCGACATCGAAGCGCTCCAGCGGTGTCCAGGTCTTGCCCAGGTCGGTGCTGCGGGTCACGCCGGTGTAGTTCAGCGGGCTGGGTTCGGTGTCACCGCCGGCGAGGATGAAGAGGATCCAAGAGCCGTCGGGAAGCTCACGCAGGGTGGTGTCGCAGACCATTTTGTTGGGCGTGATGCCGTCATACGGGATGCTCTTGAAATCCTGCTTTGCATCCTCAAGCGCCTGCGCGGCCCAGGTGGGATCGGGCGTGATGGATTTCGGCAGTTTGGGTGCGTGCGCTTTGTTGACGACGGTCTTGCCGACGGTGGCGCGGCGTTTGATTTCCTCGGGGTCCATCGTGAGTTTGCCGATTTCTGCCTGCTTGGCGATGTCGGCCTCCGTGAACTTCACATGCAGGATCTCGGCATCGGTGTGGCGGTTCCAGTCATAGAGGATGTGGATGTCGCCATTCGGTGCCTGGAAGCCATCGGGGTAGGAAACTTCGGCTCGATCATCGATGAGGAAGCCTTTGCCCCAGGTCTTGCCATCATCGTCGGAGAGGAAGGCTTTCAGGTTGGAGCGGCGTGGCAGGCGCGCATTGATGGGGCCGTTCTTCACCAGGAGGATTTTTCCTGAGGCGAGGCGGCGGATGAAGAAGCGTGCGCTGGGGTTTTGAATCGCAGAGGGCTGGGGCGCGCTCCACGTCGCGCCTTTGTCGGCGGAGGTGCTTTCGCTGATGCCATCCTTGGTGCGGGCGAGCATCCAGAGGCTGCCGTCCTTGCGCTCGACGATCATGTGCTCATCGAAGTCGGTGCGTGGAAAGGCCACGCCGCCACGGCGGGTCCAAGTTTTGCCCTGGTCGGTGGAGGCGAAGACGTTGGCCATGCGGATGACATCGAGATCTTTGTGCGCTTCCTTGTTGGTTCCAGGACCGTTGATGCGGTCGCGTGTCCACAGCGAGACCGGCAGCAGCCAGTCGCCATTGCTCAGCACGGTGGGTTTGTTGAGTGTGCAACCGTCGGCGAAACGCACGGGGGCGGTCCATTTCGGCTCTGCGGCATCGGGGTCATCGCAGCGGATGTACCAGTCTCCGCAGCGACCGTCGAAGTAACCGAGGCTTTGATCGAAGAAGCACCACAGGCGGCCCAGGGGATCGGTCCAGAGATTGCCCACGAGTGCGCGGCGCTCATACTTTACGCCATTGAGTTCGCCGTCTTGAGGATCAATCACCACGCGCGGTTTGGACCACGATTTGCCATCGTCCTCACTCGTCGCGAGCATGAAGAAACCATTCGGTGAATCGCCGTTGCCGACCCATGCGGCCCAAAGGCGGCCTTTGGGCGTGCGGTCGACGCCGATGATCATGTTTCCCGGCCGCTTGTCCGCGTCATACTCGGGCTCGGGCTGTGTGTTAACCACGGGCGGCTCGAGAGCGAGATCAAGCAGGGCCTTGTCCTGAGCGACGGCTTGCACAGCGAACAGAGAGAGAAGCAGGAGCGTGTGTTTCATGGTTGGATGTGGAAGAAGAACGCTGCCGGACATCGCATTCACGGCCCATCCGGGCAAATCAGGGTGTTATGTTAACACCGAGAATTCAACCCTTGCACTACCTCGCTGGATAGATTTGCTGATCCAACACCTGCCCTGCCAGACTCTTGATTTCGATATGCATCGGCGACTTCGGTTTGAAGGTGAGCAGCACGTAGCTGTGCTCGCTGGCGAAGAAGGCGGACTTCGGATCGGGGTAGCGATCTCCATCGCCTTTGAGCGCGGTGTTGTAATAGGGGAAGCCGTCCACCATGGCTCGTTCCGCGAAATAGCCAAAGCCGGTGATGACTGCGGAGCCCTGCTGAAACAGCCGGCCCCATTCGCCTTTCAACTGGCCGCGCATGGTGGCGTTGCGTTCGTTTTGGATGCTGATCGTGTGGCCTGCGCAAGGCGGCTGCATCTGCTGGCGATACCAGGCGAGTTGTTCAGATGCGGCATCGAAGGGATGCCCCGTCTGCCAAGTGGTGCCCATGTCCTGGATATGCTCGAGGTCGAGCGCGATGAAGCGTGTGTCGAATTCGGGAAACGCGAGTGTCCAGTTCCACTCATTGCCGGGCAGCGCGAAGAATTCACGATAGGCCGCCGCGTCCACATCGTATACCGCTTCGGGAGGCGGTTTGGGGCCACGCGAACGGATCTCACGATCGTGATTGCCGAGCACCGGCATGAAGGGCGTGGTGTGAAACAACTCGGGCTGCGAGTCGATCAGCGCGCTGAAAGCCTTTGTTCCTTCGTGGCCTTTTTGATGCAGGCTGCCGACATTGTCCCCGGCTGTCATCAGCACATGCACGTCGTCTTTGATTAATGCAGCGAGATCTGGCTGAGCAAAACCCCAGTCTCCCACCACGGCGATGCGCAGTTCCTTGGACGGCATGCCTTTGAAGGTGTGAATCGCGGATGACTCAGCGCCTGAGCGCACCTGATAGTGATACGTCACGTCTTTCTCAGGTATCGGAAATTCGAGGTGATGCAAGGTGACAAGTTCTTCTGAAAAAACACTGCTCGAATGGACATCCAGTTTCCCCTGATTGAGAGGCCGAGCGATGGTGGTGTTCGTGTTGATGCCAAACACTACTTCCGAGGGCCCCGGCTGCGCTGTCTCCCAGTTCACGGTGATGTGTGTCGGCTCGGCGCGCTGAAAGCTCAGCCAGATGCGCTGAATGGTGGCTGCATCGATGTTGGAGCAAAGCAGGAGGAAAAGGAGAAAACGCGTCATGAATGTAGGAGGAACCAAACGCATGCCATGCATGGATTTCTCCGAACAAGACAAGCGACACCGTCCTTGATCATGCGCTCAATTCAGGATACCCTTTGCTCATTCTGGTCGGGCGTTTTGCCGCGTCCTGCTCTTTGAAAAATTTCCTGCGGTGTTCGTTTTCGAGCTTTGTGGCCCGGCCCGATTCATCAACTGCGGGGGCTACGCGCTGAAGTGACATGTCATGCCTTCACTGGAAGACAGAGCTTCATCACGCGGGTTCCCACCTGGTCTCATGGGATACGTGAGCCCTTTGTATTCGGACGGCACAGGCGGGTCTGAAAGCGTCCCGGCTCCGCCCGGGGCGCTTTCTTTTTTTCAGCATCAAGCCTTCGGCTTCTTCTCAGGCAGCGGCTTGGGATCTTTGTCGCCGATGGGTTCGGCAGGACGAATGATCACGCCAACGGGCATCGAGGCCTTCTCCATGTTCAGAAGCTGGCTCACGGTGACGAATTGATAACCCTTGGCCAGCAGCTGGTCGAACATCGCCGGCATGGCGGTGATGGTGGGCGGATGGATGTCATGCGAGAGCATGATGGCACCCGGATGCGCACCATTGACGAGGCGGCTGGTCACAGCAGCCACACCCGGGCGGCGCCAGTCCTGTGGATCGACCGACCACATGATGGTGGAGTAGCCAAACTCGGTGAACATCAGGTTTTTGATGCGGGTGTTGATGGCGCCATAAGGCGGGCGCACCAGATGCGGACGCACCCCGGCCACTTCAAAAACGGCGTCTTCGGACTTTTTCAGCTCACTGCGGATCTGCTCATCCGAGCGGCTGGTGAGGCTGCAGTGTGTCCAGGTATGATTGCCAATCTCATGGCCTTCTTCGATGATGCGGCGCACGATGGCGGGATACATTTTTACCTGAGCGCCAATGAGGAAGAACGTGCACTTGATGTTCCGCTCCTTGAGGATGTCGAGCAGTTTCGGAGTCAGGCTCGGATGCGGGCCGTCATCAAAGGTCATCGCGAGCGTCTTCTGCTCGATTTTGACGGAGGAATACGAGAGGCGCACGCCCGCAGGCGGCACCACGGGCATGGTGGAAGGATTGTTCAGCCGCTTCACCAGCGGGTTTTCCTTTGGCTTCTCTTCGGCGAGCGGCAGCGCTTTGCGCGCCTCTTCAATGGCGAGTTTGTCCGGCTTTGCAGCCTTTTGTGTTGTACAGCCCGACTGGCCTGCCAACATGATGCCAAACCAAATGCTAAGATACATGCGTGGGGGGATCACAAGGATTGGAGATTAAGGGGTGAAATTCATCTGCGAAAGCTGGATTTTTTGAAAAACAAACAACCACCAGAAATCTGACTGCGACCGGGGTTACTCATCACCGGCTGCCGTCAAAACCTCCTGGGGTGTCAACGCCCTCCACGCGCCCGGCAGCAGATCGGCGGGCAGGGCCAGTGCGCCGATGCTCTCGCGATGCAGGTTGATGACTCGATTGCCAACACGGTGGAACATGCGCTTCACCTGATGATAGCGCCCTTCATGCAGCGTCAGCCGGGCTTGATTCCCGCCTAAAAGGACAAGTTCCGCCGGCAGTGTCGTGATGTCTTCGGTGTGGAAGTAAAAGCCGCGTGCGAAGGCTTCCACGGCATCCGGGGCTATGGGATCGAGAGTTTCGACGAGGTAAACTTTCGGCACCTTTTCCTCGGCTGTCATCAGTCGTTTGGACCAGCGGCCATCGTTTGTCAGCAGGACCAGGCCCGAGGTGCTGCGATCCAGCCGTCCAGCGATGTGCAGCGTGTGTTTGTCGGGATCGTCGATCAAATCGATCACGGTGGGGTGCTGATCGTCCTTCGTGGCGCTGAGAATGCCCACGGGCTTGTGCAGCATGAGGTACAGCGCCCGTTCCGATGCCTGAACGACTGCATCATCCAGCTCCACCAAGGTGAAGCGATCGACGGGATGGTGGCCGTCCGTCACACACACTCCATCCACCCGCACGCGTCGCGCGGCGATGGCAAGATGCGCGGCCTGTCGCCCCATGGCCTTATACCCGGCGATGAGTCGGTCCAGTTTCATGCCGTCACTCCATTCCTGCCTGCTGTGGCAGAATCAAATCTCGCCAAAATGCTTTTCACGCATCTGCACGATGGCATCCAGCATCTGGTCCGCCTCGCCGCGCAGTTTGGCATCCAGACTGGACGCGCTGCGGTTGTAGCGGCGAAACAGCATCTTCAACTGGGCCTTGATTTCGTCCTTGGGCATTTTCGGCGTGATGCCGCAGAGTTCTTCGGGACTTTTGGAAGGCTCCACCTTGGCGGCGACGGGAGCCGCTTTGTTGACCTTGTCGAGCAGGCTGCCCTCCTTGGCGGTGGATTTGGGTTCAGCGGCGGGTTTGGAGCCACCGAGAGATTTGGAAAGCGATTTGAGGATCTTGAACATGATGTTGTTTCCTTCTGTGACTGACCGTTTATTCGATGCGCATGGCGCGAAGATGCTGGCTGCGGCGCTTCAATTCTTCCTCTGAGAGCACGCCTGCACCCTTGTAAGTCACGGCGACTTCCTTGCTGCGGCCGGACTGCTTGTCCACCACCAGGGCGCGCACGCGCTGATTTTCATCGTAGCTGAAGGTCACGGCCACTTCACAGCCTTTCGGGCGGTTCGGCGGCACATCCAAGGTCAGGCGGCCAATGACATCGACGAACTTCGCGTCTTCATCCTCGCCCTGGGTGATGTCCACTTCGATGACGCGCTCGTTGTCCTCGGAGGTCTGATACACCTGGGTGCGAGAGCAGGGAATCGGCGTGTTCTTGGGAATCACGATGGAGTTCATCAGCTTCTCCTCCTTCGTCTTCGCGTTGTAAACCATGGCCAGCGTGCCGTAGCTCGCATTGCAGACTTCCTGGATGCGGGCCGATTTTTTGGCGAACAAGGCCGCGCCAAGCGCCACGCACTCATCCACGTTGCCGCAGGATTTGGGCGTCTTGCCGAACATCTTCTCCAGCATGGACTTCACCTTCGGAATGCGCGTCGAGCCGCCGACGAGCACCACATGGTCGATGTCGGTGGTCTTCAGCTTCGCGGAATCCAGCGCCTGCTCGACAAGGAACACCGTGCGGGTGAGCATGTGGCGGATCAGCTTTTCAAAATGATCGCGGCTCAGGTCAATGCGGGCGATGCCGCTGTTCTGGTCATTGGCCACGGTGTCGTTCACGCGCTGGAGCTTCGAGAGCATCTTTTTCGCGTCCTCCGTGGCCTGCAGCACGCGGCGGCGGTGGCGTTCATCACTGTAGAGCGCCGCGCCGGTCTGCTTCTTGTACTGCTCGGCGTAGGCTTCGAGGAGGATGTCGTCAAAGTTGCTGCCGCCGAGATGCCGAGCGCCTTCGGAGGTGAGGATTTTGATGTTGTCGCCTTCGACCTCGAGGATCGTCGTGTCCAGGGTGCCGCCACCAAGGTCAAACACCAGGATGCGGCCCTTCACGCCCTGGGAGTGAGCGTAGTAGACCGCCGCCGCCGTCGGCTCGTTCACCAGACGCTTCACTTTCATGCCGGCCATTTCAGCGGCGGCGATGGTGCTCTTGCGGGCCAGTTCGTTGAAGTTTGCCGGCACGGTGATGACGACCTCGTTAATGTCTCCGCAGATCTTGGAACAGTCACGCTTCAGCTTGGAGAGGATCAGCGCGGAAATTTCCGCCGGCGTCCATTTCTTGCCGTCGATCTCCACGAGATGCTCCGGGTCGTCCATGTAGCGTTTGATCTGGAAGATGGTGCGATCGGGTTCGCCACCGTCACGTGCGGCGCTGCCCACGAGCTTCACGTCCTCATGCGAATCGAAGAACACCACGGAGTGCGTCAGTCGCTCGCCGTCAGCGTTGGGCACGATTTCTGGGTTGCCATCAGGTTTCAGGTAGGCCAGCCCCGAGAGGGTGGTGCCAAGGTCGATTCCAACGTATTCAGCCATAACAATGTGTGTGAGAAAATTTTCCGGAGGGGGCTACTGGCTGGAGGTCCGGACCTCCACTTTGCGCAGGATAATCTCGTGTCCCTCCCCACGCGAGAAGATAAAGCCGGAGCGGCAGCTTTCGGTGACCCGGGGTTTGGACTTGCCGGGCAGCGAATCCACGACGGCAATGCGTTTGCGCAGCTCAATGTCGACTTCGGTGCCGTTTGGCACGTCAAATTCGGTCACCCCGTGCTGGTGCAAAATATCCTCGAATGAAGCACGCAGGGTGACGAGCTGCTGCGGCACGTCGCTGCCGTTTGTCCCGGCGTAGCGGGCCACCAGGGCGTCAATGAGGTCGATGCGCTTGATGATGTCGTTGGCAAACATGACCACCGTGCTTTCCTCGGTGGGCAGACCGCGGCGCATGATCTCGTGTTTCTCCTCCAGCTCGACGAGCTGGCCCCGCAGGCGTTTTTCGATGTCCTGCCAGTGCTTGAGCTGGGCCTCAGCCTGGGCGAACTCCTGCTTTTTGCCTTCCAGCCGAACCAGCTCGGCCTTGGTTTCGTCGATCTGCCCCACGGCTCGCTGCTGCGTGGCGCCGAGGTCGGTGATGCGTTTTTCCAGCTCGGCGATGCGCTTCTTCTGCTCCAGTTCGTAGTTTTGCAGAGCCGCAGCCTGTTTCTGAATGTCGGCGCTGAATTTCTTGAATTCGGCATCGGCAGCCTCGCGATCCTTGCGCACCTGCTCGGCACGTGCGGCTTCACGGTTCAGAGCCTCCTGCGCAGCGTTCAGTTTGACTTGGATCGCCAGATCTTCCTCTGAGGCCTTGCGCAGAGATTTGTTGATCTCGGTCTGCCGTGATTCCAGCCCTGCCAGCGCCTGGCCAAGGCCGAGAATTTTGCCACCGACATGGATGAATTCGCCGAGTTCGTTCTTCCGCGCCTCGATCTTGGTGTGCAGTTCCTTGTGGGTCATGTCCACCTCTGCCAGTTCCGACTTCTGCGTCTCGATGACTTTGAGCAGGCGTTCCTCGTCGGCTTTGAGGTTTTGCACGCGGTCAAGGCGCTGGCGCAGTTCGCCCTCGATCGCGGCGGCGTCTTTCTTCGCTGCATCCGCTTTCAACTTGGCGTCTTTGACCTCCTTTTCCAGCTCACTGAGCTGCGCCTCGGCCGCACGGGACTGTTCCTGCGCCGCCTTCAGACGTGCGGACTCCTTGTCCACCTCCGCCTGGGCTTTCATCACACGTTCTTCCCGAACTTTGTGCGCCTCTTCCAACTGGGTGACCTGCTGCTGCAGTTCGGCCAGCTTCTTGTTCTGGCCGTCGGTGGTGACGTTCAGGCGGGTAACAAACTGCGAAGCCTCCTCGCGTTCCTTCGTCACAGTGACCAGCTGAGCTTGAATGCCCGCCAGCTCGGTGGTCAGCGCAGGAATCTGTTTCCGCAGGTTCCTTTCCTCCGCACGCGCCTTCTCGGCAGCGGCTTCGGCTTCGATGCGCTTGTGTTCGGCCGCCTGCTGCGCGGCAACGGCCTTATCCGTGCGTTTTTCAGCCTCCAATGCTTTGGCCTCACTGGTTTTGACGGCCTTGGTCAGCTCCACAAGCTTCGCATTCTCGGTCTTCAGGGACGCATCGAGCGTGGCGCAATCCTTCTTCAGCCTGTCCTGATTGCGGGAAAGTTCCACCAGCACCTTCTCCTCCGCCTGCCGCTGTGCTTCGGTATCTCTGAGAGTCTTGGTGGCCGTGGCGAGGCGTGCATCCACCTCCGCCAGTTCGGCCAGCCGCTTTTCAGCAATGGCAATGCGCTCTTCCACACCCTTGAGGCGCGTTTCTGCTGCGTTCGCCTCCGCGAGTTTTGCCTTGGTCTCGGCTTCGAGATTGCTGCGCTTGTCGCTCAGAATTTTGTCGAGATTGATCGATTCGACGCGCAGAGCTTCGACGGCGGTCTCGGAGGCCATGCGCTGAGCCAGCGATTCCTTCAGCGTCGCCGCAGCGGCGTCACGGTCCTTGATCAGGCCCGCGAGCTCGGCCTTCAGATTATCCGCTTCGGCACGGGTTTGCGTCACATTGCCCCGCAGATCTGGCAGCACCGACTCAAGCTCGGCGCGCTCCTTGGTCAGACGCTGTGTTTCAGCCAGCAGCTTGTCACGCTCCTGCGTGGCAGCGGTGATGGCGCTGTTCAGTTCGGCGTTCTGCTTGTTTGCGGCAGCCAGCTCCTTCAAACGATCATCGAGACCTGCGGTCTGCTGCGTGAGTTCGGCCACACGGGCCTCCGCCCCGGCGATTTCCTTCTGCCGCGCGGTCAGGCGGTCCTGCAGATTCTGGTGGTCCGACTCGGCGGCGGAGAGTTTCTGCTGCGTGCTGGCGTGAGTCGTCGTGAGCGTGGCGATGACGGCCTCCAGGCCGCTGATTTTTTCCACCAGCATGAGCTGCTGCTGAGAGCTTTTCTCGGCGGCGGCGGCGGCGGTGGCAGCGTCTTTCTTCTTTTCAATCGCAGCGGCAACCGACTGCTCAAGATCCGTTTTGGCCAGCGAAAGCTGTTCCGTGACCTTCTTGTGCTCGGCCTGCAAGGTTTTGAACTGCTGATCAGCGGTGGCGGCGAGTTCTTCGAGATTTTTGGTGCGCTGCTCGGCGGCGGCAAGTGTGGACTCGCGCTCCTTGAGCTCGGTTTCAACCACCCTCACCTGCTCGCGCAGCCTGCCCATGGCCTGGGAAAGTTCAGTCTGCTGCTCCTCGATGAGATGCACCTCTTTTTCCATTGCCTCGCGGCGCTGGGTGAGAGTTTGTGTCAGCAGCGTTTGCGCACGGCCATGCTCGGTGGCGGCGAGAAGCTCGCGAGTGCGTTCATCCCGGTCTTTGACCAAGGCGGCCACCGCAGCCAGGACCTCGGCTTTGTGCGATTCGACGGCCTTCAGCGCGTCGGTTGCGTCTTTGAGTTTCGAATCGGTCGAGGAAAGATCGTCCAGCTTGTTGGTGAGATCAGCGGCCTTGTCTTCAAGTTCTTTCACCTGGGCCTGCACTTCGGCAAGACGCGTCCCACGCTCTGCGATCTGGGCTTCGAGGTCCGCCTGGCGCTTCTCAGCCTCCAACCGTTCGGCCTCGTCCAGCTTGCGCGTGTCCTTGGCCTGCCGGTCAATGTCCGCGAGTTTCGCCAGGGCTTCCTTTTCCTGAGTGGCGAAAGCGGTTTCAGCCTCTGACTTCTGCGTATGCAGCGCTGCAAGCTGCTGCTCGGCGGCGACGTGCTGCTGCTCCAGTTCGATCAGCTCGGCACGCAGGGCCTTCATGCGTTGCTCGGCGGTGCTCGCATCGGCCTCATGGGACTGCTGCCTGCCAAGCAGGGCGGCAATGGCGGCATCGAGCGCGCCGCGCTGGTTTTCCATCTGTCCCAAGGTCTGGGTCAGGGCATTGAGTCGTTCTTCGTTGCCGCGCAATTCGCCAACGCGTGCGGTGATGGCCTTTTCCTCACCACCCAGCTGCGCGATCTGGCTCTGTGCATGCTGCACCTGCTCCTGAGCTTTGGCCAGCGACGCATTGACGGCCTCGATTTCGTTCTGCCGGGTCTCCCGCTCGGCTTCGAGCTTCGCCAAATCCGCGCGGCGCAGGTCGAGCTGCTTGTCGAGGTCCTGCAAATCAGCGCTGCGTTTCGTGAGCTGTTCGGCTTCGGACTTCTGCGCATCAGCCTGCAAAGCAGTTAGACGCTTCACCTCCGCATCGGCATCGCTGATCTGCTTCTGCAACTCCGCAAGCTTCTGTGTCGCGGCGGCTTCGTCTGCAGCAAGCCTGGCGACGGCGGCTTCACGCGCTTTCGCATCCTCCGAGGTCAGCTTGAGCGCACCCTGCTGCGCGGTGAGATCACTTTGTGCTTTCGCCAGATCGGCCAGTGTCTTCTTGAGTTCAGTGCTCTTCGTCTCTAATTGCTGATCGAGTCTCTGCAGTTCTCCACTGCGTTTGATTTGCTGCTCCGCTTCGGACTTATGAGTGTCCGCCTGCAAGGAGACAAGGCGCTGCACCACCGCCTCGGCGCTGCTGACCTGTTCCTGAAGTTCGCCAAGTTTTTTGGCTCTGGCAGCTTCATCCGTGATGAGTTTGGCGACGGTGGCTTCACGCGCCGACGCCTCCGCCGCGGTCTTTTCCAGAGCATCGCTTCGGCTCGCAAGATCCCCCTGCACTTTCGCCAGTTCCGTCTGGGTCTTCTCCAGATCGACACGCCGGCCTGCCAGCTGGCTGTCGAGGTCTTGAAGTTCGGCACTGCGTTTTGTGCGTTGCTCGGCCTCGGATTTCTGCGCGTCTGTCTGCAGCGCGGTGAGGCGCTTCACCTCGGCATCCGCAGCGGCTGCCTGCTGCTGTAAAGCTGCAAGCTTCTGCGCAGTCGCGGCCTCGTCAGCGGCCAGTTTGGCCAGTGTGCTCTCCCGGGATTGGGCTTCTTCGGCGGTTTTGCCCAGCACAGCCTGCTGCGCGGTGAGATTTCCCAGCACCAGGGAGAGATCCGCCTGGGCCTTCGCAAGCTCAGTTGCTTTGGCCGCAAGCTGGGCATCGAGCGCCTGAAGCTCTCCACTGCGCTGCGATTTCAGATCCGCTTCAGATTTTTGCGCCGTGACAAGAAGCTGGTTGATGGACGCCACCTTCTCCTTGGCAGCCGCTTCCTCGGCCACGAGCTTGGCTATCGCAGTTTCGCGTTCCTTGCGCTGCTTGTCGGCTTCAGCGTGCAGGGCCAGCAGGCTCTTCTGCGCGGTGCTCAAGTCCTCCTCGGCTTTCACGACGAGGGCACGGGTGGATTCGAGCTTGCTCTCGGTGTTGCTTAGATCACGGCGTTTGACGTCAAGCTTGCCGGCGTCCGTCTTCGCGTTCTCCACTTCGGCCCGGGCACCCTGCACTTGGCCGCGCAGTGTCTCGAGTTCGCTTTTGAATCCGGTGATCTCGGCCTGCGTCTGGCTGAGTTCTTTGCGCCGAACTTCAAGCGTGGCATCCAGTGAACGGATCTCATCACGCCGTTTCTGCTCCAAGTCACTTTCGGCAGGCACGGAATCGCGCTGCTGGTGGAGTTTTTCAGTCGCGTTACGCGATTCGACCGCCGACTTGGATGACGCAGGAGGATTAAAAGCGGACGGCTTGGGAATCAGCGCAGGAGGCGGAGCACTGCCGCCGGGCGGACGCGGGGCATCGGACTGAGACCGCTGCACGACCGGCTTGGTGACTTCAATCTTGCCAGTTTCAGGGGTGGATTTTGGCAGGTCACCTTTGTCCCGCGCCGGGATGCTTTCGGTGTCCCCCTTTTTACCATCCTCACGACTTGGCTGTCCTTTGGCGACGGAAACGGATTTGGAACCGCCATCCGATGCCAGCCCCTTGGGTGCCCGCTCTCGAAACCTGCTTTCCAGCTGGCCGAACATGATGCGATCCCCCCCTTTGACGCGAAAACGTTCCACGCGCCTGCCATTGACGAAGGTGCCGTTGGATGACTTTAAATCGACGATTTCGTAGCTGCCATCCGGCTGGCGGATAAATTCCGCGTGAAAGCTGGAAATGAACGTGTTGTCGATGACAATGTTATTGCTGGCTTCACGTCCGATGGACAGCCGTTCCTCGAGGATGTCGAAGACGAACTCATTTCCATCATTAAGGTTGAAAGCCAGATATGGCATGCCGGACGCGCAGAAAGAACTAAAGGGTCGAGAGAATAAGGGTGAAAAATCAGTGAATCAAACTTAATGAAATCAGTCGATAGGGAAGATGGGTTAAGAACCTATTGTTACAAAAACCACTTCGATTGCACAGCATCATTTAAGATTTCTAAAATATGAAAGCCATGCGATTCATCAAATATTTCAGCCTTTTGGCGCTGGTTTTGAGCAGTTTGGAGGGTTGTGCTGAGGTTCCGCCCTCCAGCGGAGGCACCGGAACGCGTTTATCCTCAGCGCAAATGGACCGCGTCGGCAGGCGGATCTGGCAAAACGAATGTGGCGGCACGGTGGCGGGGCTGACCAGTTGGAATGGGGGGGAGGATTTTGCCTCCTTAGGCATCGGGCACTTCATCTGGTACCCGCAGGGACGCAGCGGTCCATTTGCAGAAAGTTTCCCACCGCTGCTGGCTTTTCTAGAGGCTCATGGCATTGCCACGCCTGCCTGGGCGCGGAGTGCCTGCCCTTGGCCGAGCAAGGCCGCCTTTGAGGCAGACCGGAATGGTGAACGGCAGCAGGAACTGCGGGCGCTGCTCAGCCGCACGGTCAGGCAGCAGACGGAATTCATCATGACCCGCATGGAAGCTGCGCTGCCCAAGATGCTGGCGGAAGCTCCGGCCAGAGAGCGCGCCTGGGTCAAAATGGCCTTTGATTCCCTGAAAACAACACCAGAAGGCACGTTTTGCCTGATCGATTACGTGAATTTCAAGGGCGAGGGCACCAAAGCGACGGAACGCTACAAGGGCCAAGGCTGGGGGCTGCTCCAAGTTTTGCAGGCCATGGGAGAAACGCCCAGCAGTTACACTGCCTGGAATGTACAGTTTGCCGAAGCCGCCAAGCGCGTGCTCAGCCGCCGGGTGGCAAATGCTCCGGCGGAACGCAAAGAACAACGCTGGCTGTCCGGCTGGCACAACCGGTGTGATGGCTACCGGCGGTCTTTGTGAAGACCTCTATTCTTCCTTGCGCTCGATTTTGATTTTGGGCATGGAGCCAAAAACCTTGTCCTTCAGGTCTTCCAGGAGGTTGCCATCCATCTCTTTCGAGTGGCGCATGGCCAGTCCCACGACAAAAGCTATGACGAACATGCCCGTGACAATGATCCCGGTCATGCAGCCGCTCTCGGTGGTGTCCGGATAACTGCCTGCGGAAGGCTTGGCATAAGCACGCCTCACAGGGCTGAGAGGGCGCCCAGCAGGGGCAGGCGACGGCCTGGCCGCCGGGGTTGATGGATCAGCACCGACGGGAGCCGGCGGTGGCAGCGCCTTGGAGAAGCGTGGCGTGGCCAGCGGCTTCTCCTCCAGCACCGCAGGCGCATCCCCAGCGTAGAAAACAGCCTGCACATCCCCAAAGCCCACGCGGTCGCCATCCTTGAGCAGCGCCTCCTCGATCTCAGCGCCATTGACGCGGGTGCCGTTGCTGGAGCCAAGATCCTGCACATAAACCCCCTTTTCTGACGCCTTAATGATGGCATGCCGCCCCGAGGAGGAAGGACAGGTAAGCACGACATCGTTTTCAGGGTGTCTGCCAATAGTGGCAACATCACTTTCCAACTTATGAACGAGCGTAGTGCCGTCCTCCATGTAAAAGACTACAGAAGCCATGAATGAGGGGGATTAAAGGGGGGTGAATATTCGTAAAACCAGAAAAGGCACGAACAGCGGAACAGAAACTTGGGATTTTCCTGATGCAACGGCTATGTTCGCATGTGAGAGTAAAATTTCTCCGCCCCTTCGTGTCATGCGCACCCCCGCCGCCCCATCCCCCTTCGCTTTCCTTGCCCTCTGCATCTTGATGCTGCTCACCCCTGCGGCCTGGCTGCATGCGGGTGACAATGAAGACGCCGAGAAAGCCGCCAGCGCCCTGGCCTATGATCAGGAGGCGGAAGGCTACAACATCCGCGCCGAGGTCAGGACCTACGTGCTCGAACCCAAGCTCGGCAAGGCCACCCGCATGCAGCTCTTCAAGGGCAATGAGTACTGTTTCTGCATTGCAGTGCCGAAACATTCCGGAGTCCACGTCACCGGCGCTGTGCTCGACCTCGAAGGCAAACCCTCCGGGGACATCCTGCCTGTGCTCGACGGCTGGGGCTTTGTGCTTTTCTACAAGCCGAAGAAAACCGGCATGTACATGGTGGCCATTCACCAGACGGAGGAGGGCAAGCGCAAAACAGTGCCCTGCGCGATGGTCACCGGCTACAAGTGATCAGCCGATTTTGAAGCTGCCATCCGGCAGCTTCGTCACGGTGTGCAGGACTCCGCCATCCGCCGAGTGATGCGTGAAGGTCAGCGCCTTCGACGTGACCTGCAGATGCGTGAAGCCATGCACGTCCTTGCCAAACGGCACCTCATGCTTGCCATCGAGTTTACGCGTTTTTGCGCCGCCACCGCCTGAGAGCAGATGCGTGGTGAACAGGCCCTTCATCTCCAGATGCTGCAGGTCATGATCGTGGCCGCACAGATAGGCGTGAACCTGATGCTTCTGAAACAGCGGCTCCCACTGCGCGATCAGCTGCTTCGTGTCGCCATGATCGCCGTTTGAGTAAAGCGGGTGGTGACCGATGACGATGGTGAATGGCGCACGCGGTTTCTCCAGCTCCGCCTTGAGCCAGGCGAGCTGCTCCTTTTCCTCCGCCGCGGTCAGTGAGCCGCGTGGTTTCTTCGTCTTCTTGTTCTCGCCGCCCGAAATGGCGGGAAAATTGGTGTCCAGGCAGATGAACGTCACCAGCGGCTTGGTCACGGGTCCGAGATCAAAGCGGTACCACTTCGCCGGCATCTTCCAGCGCACTCCAGGCTGCGCCGCATAGGCCAGCTGCACCTTCTCACCGCCCGGGTTGTCATGGTAGTCGTGGTTTCCCAGCACGCTCCACATCGGCCCCGGAAAGACGCTGGCCGGGTACATCTTCTCGATGTCCTTCTGCCAGCGCGGCGAATCCACGCTAAACCCCTCCTTCACAGGGCCGTAGAAATTATCTCCCAGCATCAGCAGCCCCTCGGTCTTCACGCCATTGTCGCTCACGAATTTCTGCATGGCTCCCGCCACCTTGATCTGGTCCACACCTCCAGTTCCAAAGTCGCCGATCATGAGCAGATGCAGGCCCTCCCTGGCGATCTCAGCAGCAGCCCGATCCGGCCTCACATTCAACGCCAGCGCAGCGGAAGAGCAAAACAGCGTTTGAAGGGCGCGGCGACGGGAAAGGGGGGCTTGATTCATCGTGCTGGCTGAAACGGCAAGCCTCGCCACTTTCTCTCATCATGCGTTTTGCTCTTTTGCTCCTGCTTCTCAGCGGCTGTTCTCGTGATGCCCAGCCTGTCACTCTCGGCGGTCGCACCATGGGCACGACGTGGAGCCTGCGAGTGGATGGTGGGGCTGGCATCATCTCTCAAAAAAAGATACAGCAGCAGCTCGATAGCTGGGAGTCCATCCTCAGCCACTGGCAGGCTGACTCCACCCTTTCGCGCATCAATGCCTCCACCAGCACAGACTGGATCGCCGTGCCGGCTGAACTCGTGGAAGTCGTGGAACTCGCGCAGCAAATTGGCAACGACACCGACCACGCGCTCGACATCACCTTGGCTCCTCTCATTGATCTGTGGGGCTTC
The DNA here is from genome assembly GCF_057652315.1 of Prosthecobacter sp. Pr1. Lineage (NCBI taxonomy): Bacteria > Pseudomonadati > Verrucomicrobiota > Verrucomicrobiia > Verrucomicrobiales > Verrucomicrobiaceae > Prosthecobacter > Prosthecobacter sp. Pr1. The sequence goes on from NZ_JBYFBS010000006.1 coordinate 365,075, forward strand.
GGTGCCAAAGGCAGACGCGACACCACACCCACTGAGGCCGAAATCGCGGGTGCCAAAGCCCAATGCGGCTGGCAGCATCTGCACACCCGACACGATCCCCCTGCCCTGCGCAAAGACATTCCGGAACTGCGCATCAATGTCAGCGCCGTCGCAGAAGGCTGGGCCATGGATCACCTCGCGCAGCATTTGGAATCCAAAGGCATCACCCATTTCCTCCTCGAAATCGGAGGTGAAGTCCTCGCACGCGGTGAATGGCGCGTCGGTATCCAAACACCTGCGGCACCGCCCGGAGAATCTGCACAGACGCTCCGGCTTAAAGATCAATCCATCGCCACCAGCGGTGTCTATCGGCAGCATTTCTCTGCGGATGGGAAAGACTACGCGCACATTCTGGATCCGCGCACGGGTCGCCCCATTGAGCACAAGCTCGCCTCGGTCAGTGTCATTCACCCCAGCGCAGCCCAAGCTGATGGCTTTGCCACGGCTCTGCTGGTCCTGGGACCGCAGGTGGGTCGTCAGCTGGCGGAAAAGCTCGGGCTGCATGTCGTGTGGTTCGAACGCGGAAAATGACCTCTTGCTCAAAAACTCCATTGCCCTGAAGGCTCCGCTCTCTGCTATCACCACCCCCGCATGTTTCACGTCGCTGAAGATCACGAAGAAGGAATGACAGGCCGCATCTCGCGGCCGCCGCTGGCGCCGCGCATGCACTACGCGTTCTCGGATCAGGGCAAGATGTCCGAGTCGCCGCAGTTTGAATATCGACCGCAACAGCAGCGCATGGCGGAGCTGGTCGGTGCGGCGCTGGACGGCAATCACGCCTTTGTGTGCGAAGCTGCAACGGGTGTCGGCAAGTCTCTCGCCTACCTTGTTCCCGCCGTCACGTTTGCCCTGGAGCAGAAGCGCAAGGCCATCATCTGCACCCATACGATCAATCTGCAGGAGCAGCTCATCACGAAGGACATTCCCATCGTGAAACAGCTCATCGGCGATTTCCATGCGGAGATTCTCAAAGGCCGTGGCAACTACATCTGCCCCACGCGTCTCAAGCGAGCGCTCAATGAGTCTGGCGATCTCTTCTCCACCTCCGAAGCCAGCGAATTGAAGATGCTGCTCGACTGGGTGGCCGAAACCGAGGACGGCACGCTGAGTGATCTCGACTTCACGCCAAGCGCACGCGTGTGGTCGCTCGTGTGCAGCGAGCCGCATGCCTGCACCCCCCGTCGCTGCCCGCCCGGCAGCCGCTGCTGGTATCAGGACGTGCGCCGTCGCATGGAGCAGGCGGACGTCGTGGTGCTGAATCACACGCTCTTCTTCACGCTGCTGGCCTCCGCCGATGAAACCAGCACCGAGGACTGCAATTTCCTCTTCCCGCGTGACTTCGTCATTCTCGACGAGGCCCACACCATCGAGAACGTGGCCGCGCGCGCCTTCGGCCTGCACATCAGCGAATCGAACATCAAATTCGAACTCGGCCGCCTGCACAATCCGAAGAGCCGCAAAGGATTCTTCCAGCTCGTGGGCGACAAAGACGGCGTGCGTGAGGTACTGCAGACGCTGGACAGCGTGGACACCTTTTTCCGTGGCGCTGAGGCCGCGTGCAAATTCAACACCATGGGCCGGGAATTCCGCGTGCGCGAAGCAGGCCTGATTGAAGACACACTCAGCCTGCCGCTGCAACGCCTCGCACTGCGTGCCCAGAAAGCAGGCGATGCCGTCGATCGTGAAGGCACGAAACTCGAACTCCTCGATCTTTCCAAACGCCTCACTGCCATTCGTGTCGGCATCAAAGCCTTCCTTGATCAGGAAAACGAAGACCATGTCCATTGGGTGGAGCGCACCAGCCACGAAAACCGCATCGTCTCTTTTCACACCGCGCCCGTCGATGTCGCGCCACGTCTGCGACAGATTTTCTTCGCCAGCCACAAGGCCTGCGTCTTCACCAGCGCCACGCTGGGCATTGGCGATGACACGGAATTGAACTACTTCCGCAATCGCGTCGGCGCTGAGGATGCCCGTGCGGCATGCATTGAGAGCCCCTTCGATTTCAAAAAGCAGATGAAGCTCTATCTGCTCAAAAAAATGCCGCAGCCCTCGGAACCCGGCTACCTCGACCGGCTGGAGCACTGGATCACCCATTTCATCGACCTCAGCAGCGGCCGCGCCTTCATCCTCTTCACCAGCTACAGCCAGATGACCTCCCTGGCCGACAATCTCGAAGCCCACTGTGAAAAACGCGGCTGGCGGCTGCTCGTGCAGGGACGTGGGATGCCACGCCATCAGATGCTCGCTGAATTCAAGAACGACACCCACAGCGTGCTCTGCGGTACCGACAGCTTCTGGACCGGTGTCGATGTGCCCGGCGAAGCCTTGAGCAACGTCATCATCACCCGCCTGCCCTTTGCGGTGCCCGATCATCCGCTGACCGCCTCGCGCATCGAGCACCTCGAAGCACAGGGACTCAATCCCTTCACCGAATACAGCGTGCCCGAGGCCATCCTCAAACTCCGCCAAGGTGTCGGCCGCCTCATCCGTACTGCCACCGACAAAGGCATCTGCGCCATCCTCGACAACCGCATCCTTACCAAGCCGTATGGACGGGCGTTCCTGTCATCCCTGCCGGAATGCCCGACAGAGATTATGCAGTGATCGTGAGACCGGCTGGCGGCCCATTCCACATCATGGGAACAACCCGCGCATCTGCTTCGCCTCATGCACGCGCTGGATGCCCAGGCTCAGAGCGGCGAAGCGCATGCTGACATTGCGTTTGCGGCTGAAATTCAAAGCCTGCACGAAGGCCTGCTCAAGGATGCGGTAGAGTTTGCTCATCACTTCGCCCTCGTCCCAGAAGAAGCTTTGCAAATCCTGCACCCATTCGAAGTAGGAGACGATCACGCCGCCGGCATTGCAGAGAATGTCGGGGATCACGAAGATTTCAGGACGCTGGGCGATGATGGCATCGGCCTCGGGCGTGGTCGGGCCGTTCGCGCCTTCAGCGAGAATGCGGCACTGGATTTTCGCGGCATTTTCACCGGTAATCTGGCGCTCCATTGCGGCGGGAACCAGCACATCGCAGGGCGTGACCAGCAGTTGCTCGTTGGTGATCGCGTCCGCGCCTTCAAAGCCAACGATGCTGCGTGTTTTCGCCACGTGTTCGTCGAGCTTGGCCAGATCAATGCCGTTCGCATTGTGCAAACCACCGAACGCATCGCTCACAGCGATGACCTTGAGTCCCATGCGGTTCAAGGACGCTGCCGCCACGGCACCAACGTTGCCGTAGCCCTGCACCGCCGCCGTCGCGCCCTGGGCTGTAATTCCCACGGTGTCCATCGCGCGAGAAATCAGATAGGCCACGCCGCGACCGGTCGATTCCTTGCGTCCCAGCGAGCCGCCCAAACCCACCGGCTTGCCCGTCACCACCGCCGGCACGCAGTGGCCGCTTTGCAGCGAATACGTGTCCATCATCCAGGCCATGGTCTGCTCATTCGTGCCCATGTCCGGTGCAGGAATGTCGATCTGCGGGCCGATGAACGGGATCAGCTCCTGCGTGTAGCGCCGCGTCACACGCTCCAGTTCATTGAGCGAAAGCGCCCGTGGATCGCAGGTCACGCCCCCTTTGGCACCGCCATACGGCAGGCCGGTGAGCGCACATTTCCAGCTCATCCACATGGCGAGAGCGCCCACTTCTCCCAGTGTCACATCCGGGTGAAAACGCACACCGCCCTTGGTGGGCCCAAGTGTAAGATGATGCTGCACGCGGTAGCCCATGAATACGGTGGTGCTGCCATCGTCACGCCGCACGGGCATGGCCACGGTCACGGCGCGCTTGGGCATTTTCAGACGGTCACGGGCATTTTCAGGAATGTCCAAAAAGTCGGCCACCAGATCAAACTGCTGACAGGCCATGCGAAAAATCGGCGAATCATACACTAGAGGGATCATGTTGCTCATGGTACACAAGCATACGCGGGCCGGAGAATCTGCGAGCACAGATTCTGTCATTGTCAGCAACACGGTCTCACATGTAAATGAGCTCCATGCCAGCCGCCAAAGCGCCCCCCAGCCTCCGTCGTCTCTTTGATGAGATCGGCACAGTCGATCAAGTCGGCATTGAGGAACGTGTGGCGAAATTCACCACACGCAGTCTCAAGAAGAATTCGAAGGTCTTCGGCCTGCGTCTTGCCGTGTCAATGGTCGATCTGACCACGCTCGAAGGCAAGGACACGCCAGGCAAAGTGGCCTCCCTGTGCCAGAAGGCGCTACACCCGCATGATGCGGGAGACATCCCACCCACGGCCGCCGTCTGCGTGTATCCCGCGATGGTGAAGCACGCGAAAAAGCATGTCGGCGGCACCTCGGTGAAAATCGCCTCCGTCGCCACCGCCTTCCCGAGCGGGCAGGCCCCCCTCAAAACCCGCCTCGCCGAAGTCCATGGCGCCGTGAACGATGGCGCCGATGAAATCGACATGGTGATCAATCGCGGCGCCTTTCTCAGCGGTGAATTCGGCCGCATGCAGGATGAGATCTCCGCTGTGGTCGAAGCCTGCGGCCAGTCCACGCTCAAGGTCATTCTCGAAGTCAGCGAGCTCGAAACCTATGACAACATCCGCGCCGCCAGCTTCCTGGCCATGCGCGTGATCCGTCCCGGCGACTTCATCAAGACCAGCACTGGCAAAACTTCTTCCAATGCCACGCTCGGCAACAATCAGGTCATGCTGGAAGCCATCCGCGACCACTTTCTCGCTACTGGCGTTCCCATCTCAATGAAACCCGCCGGTGGCATCCGCACCGCCAAGCAGGCGCTGCACTTCCTCATCGCCGTCAAAGAAACCCTCGGCGATGAATGGCTCAACAACCGCCGCTACCGCTTCGGTGCTTCGGCGTTGTTGAATGACCTCGTGCGCCAGCTCGAAAAAGAACGCACAGGCGCTTATCAGGCCCCGTGGAATTTCAGCGAAGCCACCGAAGGATATTAAGGCCATGATTTTTTTGTTTCTCTCCTCTTTCAACCTCTCGAAACCCTTTTTCACCCTTTTTGGTTTTTTGGCGATTCCATGCGCTGTTTTTTACGCGAGCCCCCGCATTGGACTTCCGGGGTTGCTCCAGCTCGGATTCATTCTTCTCGCGGTCGGAGTAAGATTATGGCGCTTTCCCTCCATGAAGCTCTCTCTGTCCATGCGTTTTCAGGTTGCGTTGATCACCTACCTCCAGGCCACTCTCATCTCGAACGTCATAGCTTTCGCTCTCATTCCTGATCTCCTTCACTAGCGCCATGCCAAAATCGCCTGCCCGAACCAAGGCCAATCCCGCCCGTGAACTCGTCTTCGGCGATCTGTGGGAATACGATCCCGCTCCTGAAACTGCGGACCCGAAGCTGAAACCTCGGTACGATCTGTTCATCAACGGGTCCTTCGTTCCGCCGCGTGCAGGAAAATACTTCGCAACCATCAATCCGGCACATGAAACGAAGATTGCGGACATCGCGATGGCGGATGCTGCGGATGTCGATGCCGCCTGCAAAGCAGCGCAGAAGGCATTCACTAACGTGTGGGGCAAAATGCCGGGAAAGGAGCGCGGCAAATACCTCTATCGCATCGCACGACTGCTCCAGGATCATGCACGTGAGTTTGCCATCGCGGAGACCCTGGATGGTGGGAAGCCCATCAAAGAATCGCGCGATTTCGATGTCCCGATGGCGGCGGCGCATTTCTTTTATCACGCAGGCTGGGCGGACAAGCTGGAGCATCTCTCGCCCGGCAGGCAGCTCTCGCCGCATGGCGTGGTGGGGCAGGTCATTCCGTGGAATTTTCCCCTGCTCATGCTCGCATGGAAAATCGCACCGGCTCTCGCGGCGGGAAATTGCGTGGTGTTGAAACCGGCGGAGACCACCAGCATCACCGCGCTGAAGTTTGGCGAAATCTGCCAGGAGGCAGGCCTGCCAAACGGCGTGGTGAACATCGTCAGTGGCGCGGCAGAAACGGGCGCGGCGGTGATCAGCCACCCGCTGACAGCGAAGGTGGCCTTCACCGGCAGTACCGAAGTGGGCAAGAGCATCATGCGCAGCCTCGCAGGCACAGACAAGAAGCTCACGCTCGAACTCGGCGGCAAGGCTGCGAACATCGTCTTCGATGATGCGCCGCTGGATCAGGCCGTGGAGGGCATCGTGAACGGCATCTTCTTCAATCAAGGTCATGTCTGCTGCGCGGGCTCCCGCCTGCTGGTGCAGGAAAGCATCGCCGATGCCGTGCTCGCCAAACTGAAGCGCCGCATTGCGGTGCTGCGCGTGGGTGATCCGATGGACAAGAACACCGACCTCGGCGCCATCAACAGCCGCGAGCAGCTCAGCAAAATCACCGAACTCGTCCAAAGCGGTGTCGCTGAAGGCGCGGAGAAGTACGACAACGGCTGCAAGCTTCCCGCCAAAGGCTTCTTCTTCCGCCCGACGATCTTTACCAACGTCAGCATGAGCCACCGCATCGCCCGCGAAGAAATCTTCGGCCCCGTGCTGAGCATCCTCACCTTCCGCACACCTGAGGAAGCCGTCGAAAAAGCCAACAACACGCCCTACGGCCTCAGCGCCGGCGTCTGGACCGACAAAGGCAGCCGCATCCTCAAGATGAGCACCCTCCTCAAAGCCGGCGTCGTTTGGGCCAACACTTACAACAAGTTTGATCCGACGAGTCCTTTTGGAGGATATAAAGAGAGCGGATTTGGGCGTGAGGGTGGGAAGCAGGGGATGCTGGATTATTTACGCGTGGATTGATGCGGTGCCTTTTTGACAGGATTTACAAGATGACAGAATTCCAGGATTTCCCCAAACCATCACACTCCACCTGAATACTTCCGAATCATCCATACCCAATCCTGTGATCCTGCAATTCTGTTAATCCTGTCCCAATCCGTTGCTTATGTCTCATCGTCTCTCCATCACCAAAACCCCCAAATGCTACGTCGGCGGAGCCTTCATCCGCAGCGAGAGCGGACGCGTGACGGCGTTGCACGATGCTTCCGGTGCGTTCTTCGCCAACATCCCGCAATGCACACGCAAGGACCTGCGCAATGCCGTGGAAGCAGCAGCCAAAGTGGGCCCCGGCTGGGCCAAGCGCTCGGCCTTCAACCGTGGGCAGATTTTATACCGCCTCGCAGAGATGATGGAATCACGCGCTGCTGAACTGGCCGAAGCGGTGGCATTGGGCGGCGCTTCAAAAGCAGACGCCTCTCATGAAGTCGCCGCCAGCATCGAGCGCGTGGTCCACTACGCCGGCTGGACGGACAAATATGAGCAGATCCTCGGCAGCGTGAACCCCGTCGCCTCCGCTCATTTCAATTTCACCGTGACGGAACCGATGGGAATCATTGGCGTCATCGCACCCGATGACTCACCGCTGCTGGCCTTGGTTTCATTGATCCTGCCCGCCATCACCAGTGGCAACTGCGTCGCCGCGCTTGCCAGCAGCACCCAGCCCTATCCAAGCATCCTCCTGGGAGAAATGATGGCCACCAGCGATCTCCCCGGCGGGGTGGTCAATCTGCTGACTGGCCAGCGCAGCGAGATGCTGCCCACCTTTGCCATGCATGAACACCTCCGCGCACTGAGCGGCGCGGTGAACGCTGCAGACCGCAAGACTCTGAAACTCGGCGCGGCGGAAAGCGTGAAGCGCGTGCGCTTGCTGAAGTCCGAGGAACCCATCGACTGGTTCGATGACAAGATGCAGGGCTTAGAGGAAATCCGCTCGCTGATCGAATTCAAGACTACGTGGCATCCGGTGGCTGCTTGAGGCTTGCGGCATTGAGGGAAGAAGATAATCTTGTACTCATGTTCGTCGAATCCGACATCGAGCACATGACCGTAGCAGAGCGCTTCCAAGCCATGGAGGTGATATGGGGCTCATTGCTGAAATCGCCCGAAGACGTGTCGTCGCCCTCCTGGCACGGAGATGTTCTATCCAAACGTCTGGCCAAGGTTGAGGCAGGTCAGGGAAAGTTTCTCACGCTTGAAGAACTCAAAGGACGACTTGGCCTGCCCCGGTCATGAAGAGAGTCATCATCCTGGAGGAAGCGGCGGAAGACATCGAAGCCGCACGTGACTTCTATGATGAAATCGAGCAGGGGGTTGGAGATTACTTTCTCCGGCGCATTGTCGAAGACCTCGAGCAGCTGACGGCGCTCAGCGGTATTCATGGTCTCCACTTTGGTTTTCATCGGATGCTTTCTGAGAAGTTTCCTTTCGGCATCTACTACCGAGAAACAGCTGGCGAAACGCAGGTGTTTGCGATTCTCGACCTTCGCCGCGAACCGACATGGATTCGCGCCGAGCTTCACAACAGGAACTCGTGAATCGTGCTTGAAGATGACTTCGGTCACTGTCAGTTCATTCACACATGACCGCCTACCAATCTCTCCGCGAAGTTGTTTCTGAAATCGCCCTGCTCACTTCCACCGAAGCGGTGCTGGGCTGGGACCAGGAAACTTACATGCCAGCGCATGCTCTGGAGCACCGGGCGCGGCAGTTGTCCTATCTGACAGGAAAAGCGCACAGTCTGCTGACCTCAAAGAAAACGCTGAAGCTGCTGGAGCGCGCTGAAGCAGAGACGCAGGAAAATCCAACCCACGCAGCAAACGTGCGCGGACTGCGCCGCGACATCGACCGTGCGACGAAGCTGCCGCAAAAACTCGTGGAGGAGGAAAGCGAGGTCTGCGCGCATGCCAAGGCGGCATGGGTGGAAGCACGGGGGAAATCCAACTTCTCCATGTTTGCCCCCCATCTAGAGAAGGTGCTGGGCATCGCACGCAAAAAGGCAGATCTGTTTGGCTACGAAGATGAGCCTTACGATGCGCTGCTGGATCTCTACGAGCGTGGTGCGAAAACACGCGAAGTGGCCGCGCTGTTTGCCAAGCTGCGCCCGCAGCTGGCCGAAATCGCCCGCGAGGCCGTGGCCAAATCTGCCAAGGTGAAGCCGGGCACGCTCAAAGGTCGTTATCCGATCGAAAAGCAGCAGATTCTGAACCGCGAAATCGCACAAAGCCTGGGGTTTGATTTCGAGGCGGGTCGCATCGACACGACAGCACATCCCTTCTGCACCACCCTTGGCCCCGGCGACGTTCGGCTGACGACGCGCTATGACGACAAGGATTTCCTGTCCTCGCTCTTCGGCGTGATGCACGAAGCCGGTCACGGATTGTATGAGCAGGGGCTGCCGGGTCTGGACTACGGCCTGCCGAGCGGCAGCGCTGCCTCACTAGGCATCCACGAATCACAAAGCCGTCTGTGGGAAAATCACGTGGGCCGCAGCCTCACCTTCTGGGCCAAGTGGCTGCCCCGCGCGCAGGAGCTCTTCCCGCACCTGCGCAAAGTAAAACTCGATGCCTTCATGAAGGAGATGCTGCGCAGCGAGTTCAGCTTCATCCGCGTGGAGGCTGACGAAGCCACGTATGATCTCCACATCCTCCTGCGCTTCGGCATCGAGCGCCGCCTCGTGAAGGGCGAGCTTGCCGTCCAGGACGTGCCAAAGGTGTGGAACGAGGAGTATCGCGAACTCTTTGGCATGACACCTCCGGACGACCGTCACGGCTGCCTGCAGGACATTCACTGGAGCATGGGCGGACTGGGTTATTTCGCCACCTACACCCTGGGGAACCTCAATGCCGCCCAGCTTTTCGCTTCTGCGAAAAAGAATCGGAAGATCGCAGCCTCCTTGGAAAAATGCGACTACGCGCCGCTGCTGCACTGGCTGCGGGAAAACGTGCACAGCAAAGGTGCCGCCCTGCTGCCCCAGGAGATCATCACGCAGGCGACGGGCAAACCAACCGATGCCAAGTGGCACATCAAACACCTGCGCGAGCGCTACGTCGGCTGATCAGGGTCAGCCCTGACGCACATGCCGGATGAGCCCGATCATGACGCCTTGGATGAGAAGTTCACGTGCCGGCAGAAGATCAGGAAATTCGGGATTCTCAGCCTGAAGGTAGGGCTGAGAATCTTTGACCACGTAGCGCTTCAAGGTGCTCTCACCATCGATGAGTGCGGCGACGATGTCTTTTGGGCGCGGTTCGCGAATTTCGAGAATGACGAGGTCGCCATCGCCGATGAGAGCGCCGATCATGGATTCGCCACGCACTTTCAGGGCGAAGCTTTTCGCCGAGCGTGGAATGCCGAGGGTGTTCACATCCACAGAGATGCAGCGGTCGGCATGCTGCACCATGTCAGCTGCGGCCATGCCGGCGGGAATCTGGCCGAACACAGGAATATCGACGATTTCAGCGCGGTCGAGATCTTCCGGAAAAACCACGGCGCGGGCTTTGTGCGCGTGGCGCTGGATGACACCTTTTTTTTCCAGCGCACGCAGATGGCTCATCGCGGCGGTCTGGCTGGAAAAGCCGAAGTGGCGCTGGATGTCACGCGTGGAGGGCATCACACCGTTCGTGCGCTGGTAGCTGCGCAGGTACTCGAGGAGTTCCTGCTGGCGGGCCGTAAGGCGGGAGTCAGTGTCGGTGAACATGATAAATTAGGGCTGTTCGGGCGAACATTCCCTCTCATGCTCCGTACGCAAGATGTTTTCCTGCGCCAATTTCAGCGCATAGTCACTGCCATGTTGTGTTCGAATCCCCTGAAAATCTCCGCGCTGCTGGTTCTGGCCACGGTCAGCCATGCCCAGGAGGCTGCACCGATCAACCCGGCCAAGATGGATAAAACCGGCATGCTGCCCCCTTTCACCAAGGTGTTGGGTGAACGTGCAGCAGCAGCCTTCGGCAAGCAGGACTGGCCCGCAGCCCGCAAGGCCTACCAAGAAATGCTGGAGCTCGACGATGGCAATGCCCTCATCTGGGCCAATCTGGGTGCCGTGGAGCAGCAGGCAGGAAACACCAAGCAAGCCATCGAATGCTTTGAAAAATCCGTGCAGATCAACCCGCAGCTCGCGCAAACGTGGACGGCCCTGGGGCTGCTGCTGCAAAAGCAGGGAGACACCTACCGTGCCATTTCCTGCTTCACCCGGGCCATTCACGAAGAGCCCGAGGATGCGCGCGCTCATAATTACCTGGCCATCGCCGCCAAAGGCCTGGGCTGGACGGATGCGGCCGAAGCAGAACTGCAGCGCGCGATCGAACTGAAGCCGGATTACGGCATCGCTCATTTCAACATGGCCCTGATGCTTCTGGAGCGCCGACCGCCTGCCATCGAGCTGGCGCGCAGGCACTATGAGAAGGCACTGGCCCTCGGTGTGGCAAAAGACGACGTGGTGGAACGCCGGCTGAAGGAGTGACGCATGCAGGAACGCACCGACCCATGGGACATCACTGCTCAGCTGGATGAGCTGCGTACGCAGGGACTCTGGCGCGAGCTGCGCCCACTTGATGAGCTGAACGGAGTCACCGTGCGCGCCGATGGCCGCGAGTGGATTAATTTTTCTTCCAACGACTACCTCGGCCTGGCGCACTCCATTGAGATGAAGCAGACGCTTGCCGAAGGCATCGTCAAATACGGCGGTGGCTCCGGTGCTTCACGTCTGGTGTGCGGCACCCATCGTGCGCATGCCGAGCTGGAGGAAGCCTTGGCGGATTTCAAAGGTACAGCCGCCGCGCTGACCTTCAGCAGTGGCTTTGCCGTGGCTCTGGGGACGATTCCGGCGCTCATGGGTGCAGGCGACACGATCATCCTCGACAAACTCTGCCATTCCAGTCTCGTCGATGCAGCACGCTTGAGCGGAGCAACGATCCGTGTCTTTCCCCACAACCACCTCGAAAAACTCGAACGTCTGCTGCAAACGGCCAAAGGGCGCGTGCTCGTCGTTACAGAGTCGATTTTCAGCATGGATGGCGATGCCGCCCCGCTGCGGGAGATTGCAGAACTTAAGGCCAGATACGGTGCCTGGCTGCTGGTGGACGAAGCCCATGCCGTGGGTGTTTTGGGCCCGCAGGGGCGGGGGCTCGCCGCCGCACTCGGCGTGGATCAGCAGGTGGATCTGCATCTGGGCACCCTGAGCAAGGCCTTCGGCCTCAGCGGTGGCTATCTAGCGGCCTCACGCCAGGTCATTGACCTGCTGATCAACCGTGCACGCAGCTTCATCTACTCCACCGCCCCTCCCGTTCATTTGGCCCATGCGCTGAGCTCCATTTTGAAACTGATTCGCGGTGAGAGTGGCGATGCCTTGAGGGCCCATGTCCTCAGCCATGCAGCGCAAACCCAAGCCCTGCTGTCTGAAATCGGCGTCACTTCACCGCCCGGCCCGGCAGCCATTCTGCCGGTCATTCTGGGTGAAGCGTCACGGGCTCTGGAAGTCAGTGCTCGCCTGCGTGAGGCTGGCTTCCTCATTCCCTGCATCCGCTATCCTACCGTCGCCCGCGGCAGCGCCAGACTGCGCATCACCGTAAGCGCCTTGCACACTGCCGCACAGATCCAAGCTCTGGGCAGCGTCCTGCGAGAAACGCTTGAGCCTCAAGGCTGAGACAACTGCCCAACAATCTCCAGCGCCCGTTTTCTAGCATCCTTGATCTCCTGCGGGTTCAGAGAAACGCCATTCTTTCCCGACGCCATCAAATTGGTGCGCTCCTGCCGATGCTGCAGGAACAAAACGTGACCGAGTTCATGGGCCGTCACGCGGGCCACGGGGTTGCCTGAGCCGCCAGAAACCTTATGAAATTCAGGATTTTCGCAGACCACCACCGGCTCGCCGTAAAAAAAGCCGTTGGGACCCATGTCCTTCACAAAACAAACGTCAATGGCGGTGGGACTGAACAGATCCGTTGGAATCGCTTTTTTGACCCAGTCTCGATCCTTGATGTACCACCTTTTAGGGGCGAGATTGAGTGCTTGCAGGTTGTCAATCGCCTCCAGTTCGAATCGAATGCCAGCCTGGGCCCAGATGTCGTTCACTTCATCAAAAAGGGCACGTGTTTCATTTTCCTTAAGTGTCGTTTGCAACCTTGGATTCGTAATGGACCGCATTAAATGCACCCGGACTCGCAAATGAATGAGGGGAAACGGCTCACTGGAATGCAATGGCAATGACCACACTATGAGCAAAGTAAAAATCAGCAGACGAGTCATGACAAGGGTTAGCCATCTTCTGCAATCCGTTCAATGTCAATATTTCACCGATTTTGGCATGAAGGCTGCTTTACATAGATCAATCATATAATTAAGGCAGCAATTAAGGATGCAAAAATTTGTTCCATAATTGCAAAAATTGCTTTTCACGTGTTACGGCCCCTGCTAGTTTTGGGGCTGAACGGCTCACGTACTTTGGGTTAAAGCACATGCTTTGATCCATCCCATGCGAGTGTCCGACCTCAACCAACCAACCTAATACCAAACTAATCAGACTATGAAATTGAACGCATTGCTGAAAACGCTGGGGTTCTTGGCACTGGCCGCCACTCCCGTTGTGGCCGGACCATCCGCTCCTGCTCCTAAAAACCCAATCGCTCCCGCTCCGGTGAACGATGACCTCGGCATCACCGCCTCCATCGGCTATGACTCCAACTACGTC
>NZ_JBYFBS010000007.1:0-288705 GCF_057652315.1 Prosthecobacter sp. Pr1
ATCCAAGCTTGATGCCTACAAAGGCCTCAATGCTCAATAATCCCCACCACCATGCTTACCTCACCCAAGTTTTGGCTTCTGGTTGTAATCGGCGGCGGCCTCGGTGGTTACTTTTAGCATGATCATACCGCCAAGCTCAAGGCATCAGAACTGGCTGTGCAGGAGGTCACTGCCCGACTTGCCGACCAACGCAGTCTCATCGCTCAAAAGAAAGCGTTCCTGAATCAACGCCGCGATACCATGGAAAAAAATCAGGTGCTTCTGAAGGCCAAGGGCATCCTCGACAAGCGCCTTGAAAAAATCAACGCCGACCTGGCGCAGAACACCGACTCATTCAAAATGGCAGTGGAGAACGCACGTTCCTCTGCCGCTGGCAAGGAATTGGGAGATTTCACACTAACAAATGGCAAGCTGGTCCGGTCTGCCAAAATCCGCAAAGTGGATGAAGCAGGCATCTCATTGATCTATGCCGATGGCGTTGGCACTGTTACGGTGGGTCTGCTGCCTGAGAATTTGAGAGAGAAATATGATCTGGGAGCGAACGCCCTGATACCCAAGCTGATTGCTGCAGTTACGGCTTTTAAAACATCACCACCAGAAGCAGCGCTCACATCAAAGCCCCCAACCAGTGAGCCAACACCGCCGGAAATGGCCAAGGCTCAAGCACCAGCCACCCCCAGCGTGACGACAACCACACCTGCGCTGGCGGCGGGTTCATCCTTTGATGCCGGTTGCCTCATCATCATCAAAACAGACCATGGCAGCGGCTCAGGTTTCATCGCCCAGGTGGGTGGCAAGACCTACGTCTATACCAACGCGCATGTCATCTGCGGCACTCCCAAAAGTTTCACCTCCAAGATTGAAAGCATCAAAACGGCATCGGGACGGAATATCCCGATTCCTTACGAGATCGAGCTTTCGAACACATACGATCCTAATTCATCCAATGGCCTTGAAGACGTTGCACGTTTCCCTGTGACACTCAAAGAGGGCGAAACTTCCTATGCCCTCGTAGACACCAATTTTTCAGTCAACGTCAATCAAAGGGTGATCGCCTATGGCAACAGTCTGGGAGGCGACGCTGTGACTTCGCTTGATGGTGCGGTGCTTGGTTTGGGAAGTGACCGAATCGAAGTCAGCTGTCAGATCGTACCTGGCAACAGCGGCGGGCCAGTTGTACTCACAGACACAAAGCAGGTACTAGGTATCTCAACCTACCTGGATTCAGGCAAAGGTGACATCTGGACCCGGGGAACCGTTTTCGAAAATGTAAGACGCTTTGCGGTGAGGCCTGACAAGGTGACCCAATGGCGGAAAATGCAATACACCTCACTGATGAGTTCCTTGGCCGAGCTGAAAGCTTTCCACCGTGATACTTTGACTTTGGCTGCCGCATGCTATCTCGACCCCAAGCCCAATCGCGGAGGGTTTGACATTCCCAGCCGGCCCCGCGGTGACTACATTATCCGCCAGGTCATTGTGGATGGCAGCAGATTTACATTAGGAGCGGCCATCAGCAACGGCATTGCCAAGGTCAATCAACGGCTGGGGTTCACGAAAGGCACAATGGCCATCACCCAGGTGGTTCCTGTCTTCGCTGAATTCTTTGGCTCCGTGGCCCAGGTTTCATCATCACAAATAAGCATGCTCTCCAATGCAGACCGAGCTCCCTATCTGAAGCAGTTCATTCCTGAATTGTTGGAGATCAGAAAAACGATTCATGCCAATTTCCTCAATGAAGGCGCCACGCGCTATCGCTGAGAAATATCACTTCCTCACGTCGGCGACCTCCGGGTTCAACGGCGTGTAGTGCTCCATGTAGCCGATCATCATCTCGTCGAAGGTCTGCTGTCCCCAGCGGACGGTTTTGGTGGGATCAGGGTTGGCCGGATTGCCAGAGCTGTTATCATACACGGCGGTGATTTTCACCGTGCTGCCGCGGGGCAGGAAATGCGGCACGGCATAGTCGTAGCGGAGCTGCCAGTTGAAGTCGTATTTGGGGATGTCCAGCAGCGTCTCGCTCTTGCCATCGGGCAGAGTGACCTCGAATTTGAAGGCCTTGCCGCGCACGTGCATGTGGGCCATCCAGGCCATCACATTGACGTCCACGGGCAGCGTACGCTGGGCCAACTCCACATGATTGGCCTCTCCCGGGGGGATGCTCAGGCGCGTATTGGACAGGCCGGTGGTGTGAACGACATATTTCGGTGGTGTCTTGGAAAACAGCAGCCCCATTCGGATCGTGTCTTCCACCGCTTTGCCGTTCGGCGTGTAGTGAATCTGGAAACTCACCGTCGCGCCCGCAGGCAGCTTGCGGGCAAATCCCTCGGGGTAAATCTGCTTCGTATTGCCAGGAACATAGGCCGCCCAGTAGCCTTCGGCGCCTTCATCGCCACCACCGCGCACTTTGCTGCCTTTTTCATGCACACTGACAATGACGTGATGCACCACCTCGCGGGCGCTCGGAAGAATCTCATAACCGCGCACCCAGCGGTCTTCGGGAAATTCGGTGACCACAGTCACGTGCTGGTAGGGCATCGTGCCTTCGGCCTTGATGGCAATCGGCTTTGCGGCGGCGATGATCGCATCCGGCTTGCCAATGCTCCATTCGCTGGGAAAAACACGAGGTTTGGGCGCATCCGCAATGTCGCCCTTGGCACGATCCGCACTCAGCCATGCCAGCAAATCTGAACGATCACGTGCCGATAAAGAACGGTCATTGATCCAAGGCGAGTGAGCACGCCCTTCGAGCGGAGCGGCAAACCACGGCGGCATGGCTCCGCGCTCCACCTGCTTGCGAATCATTCCAGCGTGCTCGATCACCGCCTCATATGAATCCAGTGCGAACGGCCCAACGCCGCCCTTGTGATGGCACTCCACGCAGTTTGCCTGCATGATGCGCGCGATGTCACGGTGATAAGTCACGGGTGTGCTGGCGATGCCTTGTTGCGACGGCAGATCCAGCGCACATCCCGGCGCACTGGTCGCGACCAGTTCTGCCGGCTCGCCACGCAGCATCGCGGTCACCGCATCGCGCAGGTAATGATGCTGCGGCGTGTCCTTTGAGTAGCCCAGGCCGTATTGATCATTCAGTGCACCGCGATAAACGAGCGTGCGTGCAGCATCGAGCAGGAACACCTCTGTGGTTGTCGTTGCCGTCAGTAGCTGCGCGAGTTTGCCATCCGCATCTGTGGCGACCGGAGACACCAGCTTGTGATCTGCGATGAACTGCGTGATCTCCTCGGCTTTCTGTCCCGGCGGAGCGTTCACCAGCAGCATGCCCACACATTGTTCCTTCAGTGACTCTTCAAGCCGGGCGGTCTCGGGTGCCAGCTTGCCGCTGATTGGGCAGCTCGCGCTGAACAGTGCAATCACGAGGCCGTTCTTGCCTGCGGCGCTGCTCAGTTTGACTTCACTTCCCTGCAAGGTCTTCAAAGCGAGATCGGCCACCATGCGCCCCACCCCATGATCGCTGCCCTTGAGCAATTCGGGCGCTTCCTTGAAGGAAGGATCCTCGGAGGCGGGTTTGATCGGGCGCTCAGTGGCCGCGCTTCCCGTGCTGCCGCGCTTGCGCAAAGTGGCGATCACCTTCTCCGCCTCTTCCAGCGTCACCGAGCCGTCTTTGTCCGTATCAAGGCCGTTAAACCATTTCTTGTTCGGCAACTCTTCAGCCGTCAGCTTGCCATCGCTGTTCTTGTCCATGCGCTTAAAGAGGACGGGCGTTGGCTCATCTCCCACTCCGGCGGGCAGATTGCCCGAGAGCTTGCGCATTTTCTGGACGGCTTCGAGCGCTTCGTCATGCGTCAGCTTGCCATCCTTGTTCAAGTCCAGCCGGGGCAGGTAGTTCGCGCCGTTCATTTCACTCCCGCTGATGATGCCGTCGCCGTTCTGGTCGAACGCTTTGAATTTTTCATCAAATTCGGTGAGCTGTGCCTGCGCACGCAGACCGACAACGGACACCGCCAGCGCCGCGCTGCCGAGCAGAATGAAGAGAGCTTTTTTCATGGGAAGATGCATGGGAACACGCTGTGTGACCTGAAGTTTCCTGCCGTATGACAGGATCATCCAGCAAAATCACCGTTGTACGATTGACGCTGCCTCTGCGTTCCGTTTGAATCCGCCTGATGAGCAACCGCATCCTCTCCCTCCTGTCCGTCATGGCCCTCGCCAGCACTGCTGCTGCCGAAGTGGCCTATGAATTCGTCCCGAACTTCATCACCCCGCCTCCTGGTAAAGAAACCATCGGCGACGGCCACGGCGAAATCGCCGTGGATTCCGCCGGCAACATCTACGTGAGCGTGCAGGACAAAGACCCCGCCCTGGCTGGCCTGCAAGTATATGGCAAGGACGGCAAGTTCATCAAAACCCTCCCCCTCCCCCCTTCCCTGCATGGCTTTGTGATTCGCAAGCTTGGCGGTGGTGAGCACATCTACGCCGCCGTGCTTGGCGAACAAAAGGTCATCAAATGCAATCTGGATGGCAGCATCGTGATGGAGATCCCGACCAGCGCCTTCCCTGCTGAGCAGCGTGATTTTGTGAGTGTCACCAAAACCGACGAAACCGACCCCAAAAAGAAGACCCCCATCGCATCGGGCCTGAAAATCGCAGATACCAAAACGGAGATCACCCTGAAGCTCGCTGACGGCACCGAGAAGAAAATTGCCAAGGAAAAAGGCGTCGCCGCAGCCGGCGGTCTCAAGCTTACCAACTGCGACGTGGCTCCCAACGGTGACATTTACGTCGTCGACGGCTATGGTCGCAGCTTCATCTTTGTGTTCAGCGCCGATGGCAAGTTCAAGAGCGTTTTCGGCGGCCCCGACAAGCCCTTGGCGCTGGCAAACGCCCACAAGATCTTCATCGACACACGCTTTGAGCCCGCCCGTGTCATGATCTGTGACCGCGGCCACAAGCGCATGCTGCACACCGACCTCGCAGGCAATTTCATCGGTGAAATCGCCACCGAGATGCGCAACCCCAGCTCCGCCAGCTTCCACGGCGATCTGATGTGCGTGGCCGAAATCGCCGGCAACGTCAGCGTCTGGGACAAGGCCAACAAGCGTGTGGCCGATCTCGGCACCAGCCCGGAAATGACCAACACCCCCGGTATTGCTCCCAAGGACTGGAAGCAGGGTGTCGTGACCAGCCCTCATGGCATCACCTTCGACAACGATGGCAACATCCTCGAAACCGAGTGGAACAAGTGGGGCCGTGTCTTGAAGTGGAACGTGAAGAAGTAATGATGCGCCTCGCGCGATCCATCCTCATTCTCGCCGCAGGGGGAGCCGTTCTGGCCCCCCTGTGTGCTTTGGGGCATGGAGCAGAGTTTTTGAGCGCCAAGCTCACCCTCCTGCCGGATGCAGAGGTGCTGCTGGAGGTCACAGCCGACTACGGCAGCAACCCGCTCATCATGGATGAATCTGCCGCGCTGGATGCGCTGGCTGACCCGGTGCGCCTGAAGCAGCACGAAACTCTGGTGCCGCTTGCCACTCTGGCCACGGCAAGCATCTCGCAGCATCACAACTGGGAGGATTACGCCCCTGCCGCCTACCTGCCGTCCGGCACTGAAGGCGAGGCTCATGCCTTGATCACCTCAGCCTGGCGCTGGCGCAGCGCCGAGCCAGAGATTGTTTTTGAAATGCCCAAGGGCAAACTGCACGACGTGCTGCTCTGGACACACGATGCGACGCATCCTGATGTAGCGCCCAAATGGATGCTCCTGCTGGCGGGAGATCGTTCCCGTCCCATTCCCATCCAGCTCACGCCTTGGTGGCGCAGCTGGATGGCGGCCGCAGGAGCAGGCGGCCTGGCTTTGATCGGAATTTACTTCGTTTCGCGGAACTTCACATTGCGCCAGCGAACGCTGTAGGGGCCCGTGCCGCCCTTGATGCCGTGCACTTGGAAGCCAATGCAGCCTTCGGGGTCATTGGGCTGGGTGAAGTCGGCGGCAGGCACTCCGTTGACGAAGCTCTGATAATGATCGCCTTTCACCACGATGCGGTAGTGGTTCCACTCGCCTTTTTTGAAGGCTGCCTTTGCGGCATCGGTCCGCACCGCGTCCGTTTTGGTCAGAATGCTCCACCAGGTACCGCGACGTGCTTCATCATAGAAATCACCGGCAGTGCCGTTGATGGCGATCTCGCACTGCGGTCCGTAGAGGCGTCCGGCTGGGAGCTTGCCTTTGGCGCCCTCAGGTACTGGATCGCCTTCTTTGGCGATGTGGCTGCGCACCTGCACGCCTGAATTCAGCGCATCATCCACATTCACTTCGAACTCGAGTTCGAAATCTTTAAACGGGCCGATGGCGAGGAAAGTGTTCGGACTGCCTTCGGTGGTAGTACCGGTGAGCATGCCGTTTTCGACTTTGTAGGTGGCTTTGCCGCTGATGATCTGGCCGCCTTGCAGTGAGCCGTCGGCAAACCAGTTCTGCCAGCCACCTTCATCCTTGGTTTGGGCGTTCAGACTGAGAATGGCTGCCCCAAGCAGGGCGGCAGGGAGAGAGATACGGAGTAAGCGTTTCATAGGGATTGGGCGGTTTTGAACGCTGTTCGAGACCGTTTTCCATCGCTAACCACCAGATACTTAACAAACCTTAAATAAAATCGGGGTTTTTATGGGGTTAAAACCCCAAATTAATGGAAGCCAACCTTGACCATCGGGTCAAGTTGGAATTAAAATGGGGTTATTACCCGGTTATTATTGGATGGCCCGCCCCTCAAACACATTCGACTCATTGTCACTGACGATCGCGATCACACCGCAGATCAAGCAGTACCTCGAAGACATGACCTTGAAGGGCACGTTTGGCAGCAGCCCCGCCGAGGCGGCGAGGATGCTGTTAAGCAATGGGATCGATGCCATGTTGAACTCGGGTGCTTTGGACAGACGCAAATGGACTCTCAAGAACGGACAGCTCGTTCTTTTGACGCCGGATCAACCTTCACTATCATCATGACACTGCAACACGATCCTCAGGCTGACTCCACTGTCTTCTCCACCCTCGTTGAAGTCGAAATGACCGACATGGACCGCAGCAAGAAAGGCAGTTGGAAATCCGAAACCCGGCTCTCGATGCTCTCGCACGAGATCACCCGCTACATGCCTGAACTCGCCGCCCTGCTGGCTGAAGGCGGCAAACAGAAGCTGCTGGCTGCAGCCTGAGGTGGTAGCCGCCAGACGCGCGGCTGAATGGAGTTGAAGTAACGCCAATAGAGTTACCGCTTGCCACTGAGCAGGCCCCAGGGACCCAGCCGTTCGGCGGCTTTTTTGCGCAGGATCGCCTGCTTTTCAGCAGGGAGATGCTGGCAAATACGATCAAGCGAACCCGACACGCTTACGCCGGCCTTCTGCCAGACTTCACGGCGCAATGCCTTGAATTCTGTGGCGGCTTGCAGCAGTTCCGCATGCACCGCGCTACGCTCGGAATCCGTGAGATCAAGCTCCGCCACCATCTGGGATTCGATCTTGCCCACGACCCGGTCAACCGGAGCGTGTGACTCATCAGGATGTACCATGGCATGCTGAACGATTCGACGCAGCACAAGCAGTCCTCCGCCGATGCCGCAACCTGCCCCCAGAGCAAAGACCAGCAGCAGAAGAAGAACGGCTTTCCAGCGTGACGAGGTGTTGGATGGAGGGTTCATGGAGATCAAATGCCTGCGAACACGGGGCCCTGAAGCTGCCAGATCCAGGCAATTTCATTCACGACTTCGAGGCTCTCGAAGCAGGCCAGAACGGCTGCAACAGCGAGACACGCAAAACTAGTCTGCAGCCATCGGGAACGAAAGAGACTGAGAACATCGTCAATTAGAGACGCGGCTTGTGACGGGGAGGAGGTGATTTCAGCGCGAATGGCAGCACGCAGATCCATGTCTGCTGGCGCAGGAACCGATCGGGCGTGGAGTGTGATCTGGTCCCACGAAGTGGGTTTACGAGAGGGTGTATCCATGACGTGTGAGAATGGTTTTAAGTCGCTGCCGTGCGCGGAAGGCTTTCACCTTGGCGTTGACTTTGCTCCAGCCGAAATGCGCGGCGATGTCACCCAGCGGCATTTGTTCGAGGTGGAGCAGCGTGAGCAAGGCACGGTCATCCGGCGGGAGATGCGAAAGGATGAACTGCGCACTGGCGAGAGCGTCGCTTGCAGTTGGGACGTCGTCAGCACTGGCGATGTGGTCGAGAGGATGTGATTCATCGGTCGGCTGAACGAGGCGCGAAAAAGGTGAGCGCTGATGCTTGCGGCAGAATTCGAGGCCGATGTTGGCAGCGATCCGCTTGAGCCAGTGCAGAAAGGGTTTGTCCGGCCGCCACTGCGGCAGTGCGCGCCAGGCACGCACAAACGTCTCCTGCACCATGTCCTCAAGATCGGCACGGTTGGCGGAGAAGCGGTGAAGCATGGCGGTCATGGTAGACTGGTGGCGTGTGATGATTTGATCAAAGGCATCGAGATCTCCAGCCTGCGCCGACTGAATCAGGACGAGGTCATCGTCCACGAGGCTTTCAGTTTGAGCGGCGGCGGTCACAGCTGGTAACGCAGGTAATTCCAAAACGGAGAATGGCAACGAGGCAGACCTAAGAAGATCAAGCCTCGTTGCCGTGGAGCGCATTCAGCGCAGCGCTGAGGCGAGCGCGCCATCGACCATGCCTTCGATCTCTGTGCGGGCTGCTTCGAGCTGTTTTTGCTGCTCCGGCGTGAGCAGGGGCCGGACCTGCGCACCGATGCGGGCCATAAGCAGCGCACGATCTCGTGCGGCATCGCCGATCTTTTCCGCAGCAGCCTTGGCGCTGCCGTTTTCTTTGACGGCCGCCTCCATGGCATGGCGAGCGGCGCGGCTCTGGTTGATCTGCGCATGAATTTCCTCACGGTGCTCTGCGAGGATCTTGCTGATCGCCGCCTTCTGTTCTTCGTTGAGCGGCATCTGCTTGCGGAAGTTCAGGAAGTGACGCACCGCCGTGCGCACGATCTCGCGGATGGAGGAGCGTGTTTGATCAGGGATGATTCCTTCGCAGATGTCGGCGCTGCGGCCGAACGCCATCGCAGGGATGGCGGTGGCAAGGCCAAAGACGGCGAGCAGTGACAGTGTCAATGTTTTCATAGGTTGGCAGTGTTGGAGGTTTATTGATTCTTTGTCGTGGTGGTGGTTGCGGATTTCGTCTGTCCGTTCGGCCCCGTGGCGCTGCGGGTGGCGGTGCGGGTACCATCGGCATGTGTCACGGAACCACTGGTCGTGGCAGTTTTGCCATTCGGGCCGGTGACCGCACCACCGGAGGCGCGACCGTTTTCGATGCGAGTCACCTGCTGGCTGGCGGTGGCAGTTTTGCCTTTGGCTCCAGTCGTGGCGGCGGTGCGACTGGCACCGGTGCCAGGAGTGACATTACCAGCAACTGCACGCGAGCTGGTGCCTCGTTTGGTGGTAAATGAGGAACTGCGGCCGAAATCGCGCGCATGCACGCTTCCGAGGGTGAAACCGAGAGTTAGGAGGATGAGGATAGTTTTCATGATGTGATGTGGGTTTGGATGGATCGCGGCTTGAGAACCGCACAGTGAGCCGAATGCCGGGCAGAACCGTGTGGTTACAGAAAAAGCCGCCCTGCGGTTTTTGGCGTCGGCTGTTGACTCGCCGCCACGTCTGCATGACCAGAAAACATGCAGATCATCTCAGGAACCGCCGTCGCCGAAAAAGTCCTCGAAGAATGCCGTCGCGAAATCGCCGAACTGGCCGCGCAGGGGCGCAAGCCGGGCCTCGCGGTCGTCCTCGTGGGTGATGATCCGGCCTCACGGGCCTATGTGCGTTCCAAAGATAAAAAGTGCCGTGACCTGGGCCTGCACTCCGTCAAACTCGAACTCCCGGCCACAACGACGCAGGACGAACTGCTGGCCCATGTGCACGCCTTGAACAACGATCCGGCGATTCATGGCATCCTGGTGCAAAGCCCGCCGCCAAAGCACATCGATGAGGCCGCCATCGTGCGAGCCATTGATCCGGCCAAGGATGTGGACGGCTTTCATCCGGTCAATGTGGCCAAACTTGCGCTGGAAGATCCCACGGGATTCGTTCCCTGCACCCCGCTGGGCTGCCAGCGACTGCTGATCGAAGCCGGCATCGAAACGAGCGGCGCCCATGCCGTCGTGGTCGGCCGCAGCATGATCGTGGGCAAACCCATGGCCCTGCTGCTCATGGCCAAGGGCAAAGGCGGCGACGCCACCGTGACCGTCACGCATTCCCGCACACGCGATCTCGCCGCGATCACCCGCACGGCGGACATCATCATCGCCGCGATTGGCCGCCCGCATTTCATCAAGGCCGAGCATGTCAAAGAAGGCGCAGTCGTGATCGACGTGGGCATCAACCGCGTGGACGATCCCACCACCGAAAAGGGGTACAAGCTCGTCGGCGACGTTGCCTACGATGAAGTCGCGCCGAAATGCCGTGCGATCACCCCCGTCCCCGGCGGCGTCGGTCCGATGACCATCGCCATGCTCATGGCGAACACGATCAAGGCCTGCAAGCAGGCGTGACCGTGGTGGTTTCATGCGGATTTTGATTCTCAAGGCGTGGCGCGCATGCCATGCTTCCGGTCACCATGCGTATCCGACCGACCCTTTTGACCTCCGTACTGGCCCTGGCGATGCCCGTTTGCCTTGCCGCTGAAGAAGACAAGCTCGCCAAACCTGAAGCACCCCCTGCCGAGAAAAAGGAAGGCAAAGCGGATGAGAAAAAAGAAGCCAAGAAGCCTGATGCCGACAAGCCTGTGGTAACGAGCGGCAAGGTGACCATCGGCGGCAAAGAAATCGCCTATGAAGCCAAGGCTGGCACGCTGCCCATCCTGAAGCCAGACGGCAAACCTTCGGCGCAGGTCTTTTATACGGCCTACACCATGAAGGATGTGAAGGACGCGGCCACGCGGCCTGTGACGTTTTGCTTCAATGGCGGCCCGGGCAGCAGCTCGGTGTGGCTGCATCTGGGAGCCTTCGGACCCAAGCGTGTGGATTTACCAGCGGATGGACTGACGCCCCCGCTGCCCCCAGGCGGACTGGTGAACAATGAGTTCTCCCTGCTGGATGTCACCGATCTGGTGTTCATCGACCCGGTGAACACTGGCTTCAGCCGTGCCGAAGATCCGAAGAATCTCAGCGAGTTTCTAGGCGTGCAGGAGGACATCGCCAGCGTGGGCGAGTTCATGCGCTTGTGGGTCACGCGCGAGCAGCGCTGGCGGTCACCCAAATTCATCGCGGGTGAAAGTTACGGTGGCATTCGCGGTGGCGGGCTGGCGGAGCATCTGCAGCAGCGGCACCGCATGTACTTGAATGGCATCGTGATCGTGTCCGGCCTGCTCGATTACGCGACTCTGATCCCCGGACCGCTGAATGAAACACCGTATCTGGTGGGATTGCCTGCGATGACCGCGACGGCTCACTACCACAAGAAGCTGCCGGCGGATTTGCAGGCGGATTTCAAGAAGGCCGTGGCGGAATCGCGCGCGTTTGCCTTCGGTGAATACGCTTCGGCCCTGCTCAAGGGAAGCGAGCTGACAGCCGCAGAGCGTGAGGCGGTGGTGAAAAAACTGGCCCGATTGACGGGTCTGGAACCGAAGCTTATTGAAGAGCAGGAACTGCGGATCGACAGCGGGGTGTTTCGCGAGCGGCTGCTGCGCAAAGAAAAGCTGGTGCTCGGTGCCTACGATGCGCGGGTGACAGGGCGGGATGGCGATGAGTCGGAAAATCGCCCACAGATAGAGCCTTTCATGCGCGTGGTGGGCAGCATCGCTGCGGCTTCGATGAACGCCTATTTGCGCGAAGAATTGAAGTATGAAAAAGACCTGCCGTATGAAGTGCTGGCACCGCAGCCGAACTGGAACCATGGCAAGGGCAACAGCTACACGAGCGTGAGCGGCCAACTGGCGGAGGCGATCAAGCAAAACCCCCATCTCAAGGTGCTGGCATTGGTGGGCTGGCGTGACTTGGTGACACCGCCTGACAACATGCTGCTGAGCGTGCGCCAGATGCACCTGCCGGATGAACTGCGCGGGAACATCGAATTCGCCGAATATGAGTCCGGCCACATGATGTACACGAACCGCCCCGATATGGAGAAAATGCATGCAGACATCGCCGCATTCATCGCCAAGGCCCTGAAGTAACATCTGCCCAAGTCATCCATGAAAAGCTGCTGGATCGCTCTGATGCTCGTTTCTGCGACCATGGCCGCGGACAAACCCAATGTGGTGCTGCTGTATGCGGACGATCTTGGATACGGAGATGTGTCCTGCTACGGCGCCAAGACCATTTCGACCCCGCATATCGACAAGCTGGCGGCTGAGGGGCTGCGCTTCACGGACGGACATTGTGCGGCGGCGACCTGCACGCCCTCACGATTCGCGATGCTGACAGGCGAGTACGCGTTCCGGCAAAAAGGGACGGGCATTTTGCCGGGGGATGCCAAGATGATCATCCCACCGGGCCGGGCGACTCTGGCCTCAGTCTTCAAAGGCACAGGCTACCAGACCGGAGTGGTCGGGAAATGGCATCTGGGGCTGGGCGACGGTGCTATGGATTGGAATGGCTCGATCCAACCAGGACCGCTGGAGATCGGCTTCAACCACTGCTTCATCATGGCCGCCACGGGTGACCGGGTGCCTTGTGTGTTTGTGAAGGATCATCAAATCGAGGGACTTGACCCAGCAGACCCGATCCAAGTGAGCTACAAGCAGCCTTTTTCTGGAGAACCGACGGGCAAGGCCAACCCCGAACTGCTCAAGATGCACCCCAGCCACGGGCATGACATGGCCCTGATCAATGGCATCAGCCGCATTGGTTATATGAAGGGAGGAAAAGCGGCCCTTTGGAAGGATGAGGACATGGCGGACACTTTTACCAGCCAAGCCGTGAAGTTCATCGAGGCCAGCAAGGACGGCCCTTTCTTCCTGTACTTCGCAGCGCATGATCCTCACGTGCCGCGCGTTCCCCATCCGCGTTTTGTCGGAAAAAGCGGCATGGGACCGCGAGGAGATGCCATTTTGCAGTTCGACGACAGCGTGGGCACAATCCTAGCCACACTCGACCGACTGGGCCTGAAAGACAACACCCTTGTCCTCCTCAGCAGCGATAATGGCCCCGTGGTGGATGATGGATATCAGGACCAAGCGGTCGAAAAGCTCGGCAAGCACAAGCCCGCCGGCCCCCTGCGGGGTGGAAAATACAGCGCGTTCGAGGGCGGGACGCGGGTGCCTTTCATTGTTCGCTGGCCCGCGAAAGTGAAGCCGGGTGTGAGTTCCGCCCTCGTCTGCCAGGTCGATTTTCCCGCCAGTTTTGCCGCTTTGACCGGCCAGCCAACTCCACCCGCCGCCGTGGACAGCCAAAATATACTGCCCGCCCTTCTGGGAATGGACATGACTGGCCGGACACAACTGGTCGAACAGGGCGGTCCAGTTAGCCTGCGGGATGGGAACTGGAAATTCATCCCTGCCAGTCCCGGCGCCGCCAAAAATAAGAACACCAATAGTGAGACCGGAAATGCCCCCGACCCTCAGCTCTATGACTTGTCCCAGGACCTTGGGGAAAGCCAAAACTTGGCTAAAACAAGGCAAGATCGGGTCAAAGCCATGTCATCCGCGCTGGAAAAAGCTCTTTTGAGGCCGGGTAAATAGGTCCTTTCCCGCGTCCCAGCTTGCCGAAACTGCAAAAAAACCGCTAATTAGCCTAATTGGATGCCCCTCCGGCACGTTCAAACCATTGGAATTCCATTCCCTTCATTCCACACCACCATGAAACAAACCACGAAACTGCTCAGCAGCCTGCTTGTTTCCGCGCTTTGTGCGTCTTCCGCCTTGGCGGAAATTCGCACTTGGACGGACACCTCGGGCCGCCAAGTCACCGCCTCATTCATCGGACTCGATGGTGAGGACATCATTCTGAAAACCGCAGACGGCGCCACTCACAAGTTTGCGCTGACCAGATTGTCTGCGGAAGACCAGGCGCTGGCAAAAAGCATGAAGCCTTCGGACCAGCCGGTGATGCTGGCGAACGCCACGGTAGCCCAGGCATCCGCCTCAGTTGACCGCCTCGTGGCCAATGGCCTTGTACGTGCCAATCCTGAGCGCGCCAAGGGTGGCAAAAAGCCGATTACCGGATTCAACCCGCTGGCAAGCGACGAGCAGTTCGTGCGCCGCGTTTATCTCGACATCGTCGGTCGCATTCCGAATTACGCGGAAACCAATCAGTTCGTTTCGGACAGCAATCCGAACAAGCGTGCCAAACTGATCGACATGCTGCTCGACAGCCCCGGCTACAACAGCAACACGTTCAACTACTTTGCAGAAATGCTGCGTGTGAAAGACCGCCTCGAACAGGACAACCTTCGCGGCGTTCCCTACATCAACTGGATGCAGCACGAGATCGAGAAGAACACCTCGTGGGACAAGATGGTGTTTGAGATGCTGACCGCCAAGGGGAAGATGTGGCAGGATGGTGCCGCTGGTTATCTCCTCCGTGACGCAGGCATGCCGCTGGACAATCTGGCCAACACGCTCGCTGTGTTCCTGGGCACCGACGTGGCCTGCGCCCAGTGCCATGACCACCCGTTCTCCGACTGGACTCAGCACCAGTTCTATGAAATGGCCTCCTTCTTCGGCGCCACCACCACCACGATGCGCGCTTACGGCAAAGGCAAGGGCAAAGAAAGCCCCGGCATGGCCATGAACGCCATGAATGATCTGATGCCTAAGATTGAAGAAATGGTCACCCAGAGCGGCCAGGACATCAAGCGCATCCGCAATGGCATCCGCAACTACATGGGAGCCAACCGCTACATCGTCGGTGACATGGACACCAACACCATGAAGCTGCCGCATGACTACAAGTATCCTGATGCCAAGCCCAATGACCCGGTGGAACCCAAGTTCATCACCTGGAGCAAGGACGACAAAAATCTTCCTGCCTACAAGCAGAAGATGAAGTCCGCAGAAGAGCTTCGTCCGGCATTCGCCAAATGGGCCACGGATCCAAGCAATCCCCGCTTCGCCATGGCGATCGCCAACCGCATGTGGAAGCGTGCTTTCGGCCAGGCCATCTGCGAGCCAGTGACCAACATTGATGACCCCAAGCAGTCCGTGAATCCCGAACTGCTCATCCATCTGGCTGAAGAAATGAAACGGGTGAAGTTCGACATCAAGAGCTTCATGCGCATCATCTACAACACCCGCGCTTATCAGTCTGAGGCCACCTCGGAAAAGATTGCCATGGGTGAACCCTACTACTTCCAGGGCCCCCTCCTCCGCCGCATGAGCGCTGAGCAGGCCTGGGACTCTTACATGACCTTGGTGCTCGGCGACCCCGACAAGTATGCCAAGCCGCTTGAAGATCTCTACAGTCGTTCCATTGACCTGGACCTCAGCAATCCAAAACTGGATGCGCAGACCGTGCTGGTGAAGTATGACGCCTTCCGCAAGATGGCAGAAAAAGAACGCGCCCTCATGGGTGGTGGTCTTGCCGAAGCCGGTGGTGACGACATGATGATGGACAGCGGCAAAGCCAAAGGAAAGGCAGAAGCCAAACCTGCAAGCGGCATGATGGAAAACGCCTCCCTGACCTACAACGGCATGGTTCTTCGCCGGGCCTCCACTCTGGAGCAGCCTGCTCCAAACGGCCACTTCCTCATCGACTTCGGTCAGTCCCCCCGCTCCCTGATTGACGGCAGCGTCAAGTCCGGCTCGGTTCCCCAGGTGCTGATGATGATGAACGGCAAGGCGCAGCAGATGCTCACCAGCCCGGATTCACTGATCTTCCGCACGATGGCGCAGGTGAAGTCCCCACCTGAAAAGGTTGAGGCTCTGTTTGTCTCCGTGCTCAACCGCCGCCCAACGCTTGCGGAAAAGGACATCGCCAAGCGCGCCCTCTCCGGAGGTGATGACGGCTATGCCAACATGATCTGGGCGCTCATCAACACCCGCGAATTCATCTTCATCCAATAATCCCAAGTTTAACCGACAACACGTAACGCGCAGACATCTCTTATGAAACCAGCACTCAACAAGCTCAACCCTATCGCCCGTCGTGACTTCATGATGCGCACGGCTCAGGCCGCGCTCGGCGTGACCGTCATGCCCTCTCTGAATCTGGCGGCTGCCGGCACCACCGGTGCAGGCACCCCCGGCTTCGGCAAGGCCAAAAACGTCATCTTCCTCTGGATGGGTGGCGGCATGACCCACATCGACACTTGGGATCCAAAAGACGGCCCAACCAAAGGCCCTACCGATCCTATCAAGGCAAATGCTGGCTCCGGCAACATGGACCGCCTTGGCGGGACCATGGAGAAGATGGCCAAGGTGGCCAACAAGTTCTCCATCATCCGTTCCATGAGCTCCAAGACCGGTGTGCATGATCAGGGCACTTATGTCATGAAGACCGGCTATGAGCCGCGCGGCACGATTGTCCATCCTTGCATCGGTGCCTGGGCCTCCCATTTCCTGGGCCGTATCAAAGGGCCAACCCTCCCAGACAGCGTGGTCGTCAACAGCGGCAATGCTTTCCCTGGTGCAGGCTTCTTCCCCACCACGATGAGCCCCATCCCGATCTCCAATCCAGAGACCGGGCTGCAGAACATCAAACCGACCACTTCGGAAGATCAGTTCAAAAAGCGTCTGTCCCTGACCGATGAATTCGACACCTCCTTCCGCAAAAAGTTCCAGTCAGACGATGTGAAGTCCTATTCCGAGTTCTATGACGAAACCGTCAAGCTCATGAAGAGCGAAGACCTGAAGGCCTTCGACCTCAGCCAGGAACCAGCAGCGGTGCGTGAGAAGTTCGGCAGAAACAACTTCGGCCAGGGAGCCCTCCTTGCCCGTCGTCTGGTGCAGGCCGGTGTTCGTTTCGTCGAAGTTCAATCCGGCGGCTGGGACATGCACAACACCATTGACACAGCTCTTGGTACAACTGCAGCGACAATGGACAGCGTCTTCGCCGCCTTGATCGAAGACCTTGTTTCCAATGGCTTGTTTGAATCCACGATGATCGTCATGGGTTCAGAATTCGGTCGCACGCCGGACATCAACGAAAATGATGGCCGTGACCACTACCCGCTCGCCTACTCCACCGTCTTCGCAGGCGGCGGCGTCAAAGGCGGCTTCGTCTACGGTTCCACCGACAAGGAAGGCCGTCGCGTTGCTGACAAGCAGTGCACACCGCAGGACTTCCAGGCCACCATCGGCCATGCCATGGGCCTGCCTGTGGATGAAGTGGTCATGTCTCCCTCCAACCGTCCGTTCACGGTCGGCGACAAGGGCGTTCCTGTCCTCGACATCTTCGCGTAACCACTCGCAGGATCATCTCCTCAATGAGAAGCACCCGGTCGCAAGACCGGGTGTTTTTTTATGGGGTCTTGTTCAGCTTAACCCGCACCTAGAGCTCACGCACGCCGGCGTCGGGCATGCAGCAATGCGACGCCTAGGATTAAGAGCAACGCGCTGCCGGGCTCGGGCACTGGTATGACTGAAGTGATCGCAAAGTCAAAGTCGTCAAAGCTTTGAATGTAGCTCACCGCACCATTGTCCAGACTGCCTCCGCGTAAATCCCACTGCAGTCCGGTAATCGCGCCGCTGACCAGCCCAAGACTTTGACTGTTGAGTACGCCAATGCTGCTTCCCAGCATTGAACTTCCGTCATTGAAGGCGCTTATGCCGAGAGTTGCGGTGTTGTTCAGTGTATCCAGCGCCACGGTGATTTCTGACCAGCCCAGCGTACCCATTTGATAGGCTGTCGTTTGCCAGGCGTCGCCCATCATGCGGTACTGCAGGAAGTTGTCGCCGGTGTACCCCACTTCAAACACGGGCTGATTGGCCGCATCAAGCAGCGATAGCCCCATCATATTACCAGTGTCCGGGTCATCCCAGTCCGAGGGCTTGACCCAAAACGACATTTGCACCTGCAATCCCGCCGTACTCGCGGGAGTAATCCCGTCATAATCGCGCGAATCCATGCTGTAGCGGTAACTGAAGCTTTGATCCGAAGCCATCAGGTTCAGGGTCTGCGACCCGGAGTTCGGCATGGTGTTCCGGTAAGCGACGATCTGATTCCGATAGTACTGGCTCCCATAATAATAGGGGGCCGAAGCATCCTCGTACAGTCTGCCTCCTGACAGCACTTGCCAAAGGCCTGTGCCGTCGGCAATGTCCGTCGCCCCTCCTCCGGGGCCTGAGTGGTTGGTGCCATATTGACCCGCGTTATAACGTGTGACGTCGGGCCCGTTCGTGCCGTCCCCCAAAGAGTTGGGGTAGGCACCCAGCGGCACCACCCCGGTATAGCCGTTGACGGAGTTATTGTTGAGATAGAATTGGGCATCCCCCGCCAGATAAGCAGACAGAATTTGGCCGTTCATGGGGACCCGATAACCATCTTGCTCCTCAAAACTGCCCAAATAGGCAAGAGCGTCATGGGACCAGATCATGGCCCCAATGACGCACGCATGGAGACAAAATCTGCGTTCGAGGATCTTCACGGGCTAAATATTACCTTAGCCAATATGAATATAAATTCAATAATTAACGTAATATTCCATATTCGAGAGGGTCTTAACTCTTGGCCATCGGTGAGCTTGGATATGCTGAGGGCGTCAAAACCAACCACACGCCACCTCCATCCCACGCGTCATTTTGAATCCTCCATCACCGCCAAAGGGGGGGCAAATGCCTTTCAAGCACGCCTTTTCCTGCTTGCGGCCTCCTATGAAGCCCGGATAATGACCGCCCTTCCGTGCCTCCTTGGCTAGTGATAAACACACATGAGCAAACCCAGCCCCAAGTCCGACGAACCCTCCTTTGAAGACGCCATGCAGCGCTTGGATGAGATCGTGGCGGGAATGGAGGACGGCCAGCTTTCCCTGGAGGAAATGATCTCCAGCTACGAAGACGGGGTGCGACTCCTCAAACTTTGCCGGCATCGTATCGATGGTGCCCGCCGTCGTGTGGATGTGATCAGTGCCGATCTTGAAGGTGGCAAAGCCTCGCTCAGTTCATTTGACGATGCCGCTGATAACGACGAGAGCGCCGAAGACACCGAAAAACTCCGCTCCCCCGCCCGCCGCCGTAAAACCGCCGAGCCTGAAGGTGGCGAAATTCGACTTTTTTAGACCTGTGGATACCCAACTGCCTGCCATCAACTCCCCTGCCGACCTCAAAGCCCTGCCGCTGGAGAAACTGCCCGAACTTGCGGAGAAAATTCGCCAGACGCTCATCGAGACCCTCAGCCAGACCGGCGGCCACCTCGGCCCAAATCTTGGTGTCGTGGAGCTTAGCATCGCCCTGCATCGGGTGTTCGACACCCCCAAGGACCGCTTCGTCTTCGATGTGGCTCACCAGGGCTATGTACACAAAATGCTCACCGGCCGCTGGGACCGCATTCACACCATCCGCCAGCATGACGGCCTGAACGGCTTCCTCCTTCGCACTGAAAGCGAACACGACTGCTATGGTGCAGGCCACGCTGGCACCGCCCTCTCCGCCGCCCTCGGCATGGCCACGGGTCGTGACCTTTGCGGAACGGACGAAAACGTCATCTGCGTGGCCGGAGACGCCGCCTTCACCTGCGGCCCGGTGTTTGAAGCGATGAACAATGTCGCTGCGCACACCAAGCGCCTCATCGTCGTGCTCAACGACAACGAATGGTCCATCGACCGCAACGTCGGCGCCATCGCGAAATACTTCAATTCAATCGCCACACACCCTGCTTACGCGAACCTTCATCAGAAAGCCGGCAAACTGCTTGAGTTCATTCTCGGTGAAGACGCACGCCGCATTGCCAAGAAAGTCGAAGACCACGCCAAAAACATTCTGCTACCGCAGAGCCAGACCCCGTCCAATCGCAGCTCGCTCTTCGACGAATTCGGCATCCGCTACTACGGCCCGATCGACGGACACAACATCCCCCTGCTCATCCAGACCTTCGAGTTCCTCAAGACTCAGGATGAGCCGGTGATCCTGCACATCATCACCGAGAAAGGCCGCGGCTACACCCCTGCCCTCAACGATCCCGGCAAGTTCCACGGCCTCGGCAAATACACCATCGAGACTGGCGAGACTCCCACCAGCGACAAGCCCACCTACTCCCAGGTCTTCGCCCGCAGCGTCACCGATTTTGCGAAATCCGACACAAAAATCGTCGCCATCACCGGAGCCATGCCCGGCGGCACTGGCTTGAGCGTCTTCAAAAAGGAAATCCCAGAGCGCTATTTCGACGTGGGCATCGCCGAAGAGCATGCGGCGCTTTTTGCCTGCGGACTTGCCACCCGGGGGCTGAAGCCCTTCCTTACCATTTACTCCACCTTTATGCAGCGCGCGTTCGACATGATCGTGCATGACATGGCAGTCCAAAATCTCCCCGTGCGCCTCTGCATGGATCGTGGCGGACTCAGCGGCGATGACGGCCCCACGCACCATGGGCTTTTCGACATCGCCTACCTCCGGGGCGTCCCCGGCATCGTCCACATGCAGCCGCGCAATGAAGACGAGTTTGTGGACATGCTGTGGACCATGGCCTGCTACGAGAGCGGTCCCATCGCCATCCGTTATCCGCGTGGCAACGGCCCGGGCATCATGCCCAAGGACAAGCCCGTCCGCCTCGAAATCGGCAAGGCCGAGGTCATTGCCGACGGCAACGATGTCGCCCTCATCGCCCTTGGTGATATGTTCCCCATCGCTGAAGCCGCTAAAATTGAACTCGAAGCCAAAGGCCTCTCTGTCGCCCTCATCAATCCACGCTGGATCAAACCCCTCGACATGGACTGCATCTCATCCTTCGCTAGAAAAGTGAAGGTTGTCTGTACCCTTGAGGACCACGTCCTGCGCAATGGATTCGGCACCGGCGTCATCGAACAGCTCAGCGACGCAGGCATTCATACTCCTGTCGTCCGCATCGGCTGGCCCGACCAGTTCATCGAGCACGGCACCCCCTCGGTCCTTCGTAAAAAACACGGCCTTAGCGTCGAAAACACCGTCGCGAAGGTGCTCGGTGCTCTAGGCCAGGCGTAATGCCCGGTCTGGAGTGATGGCAGCGTTGGGAGGAGCTTGCTGAATCGTCTTTTCGAGAAAGCCGAGACAGCCATCCTAAATATTGATTTATCTGTGATGTTCCGCTGCTTTCTTTCTGGAAATGTCAGCGCCATTGAATCATCCTCTTTTTGCTCTGGGCCACGCATGACAATGGTCAGGAGAACAAGAATGTTTGTATTCAGTTTTGCAGCTATTGAAAACTGCTGATCAGACCTTTTCACAGGCCGCTCTAGAGTCCCAATGCTATTTCGTGATGATGCCGTTATTCCTCTTTCGCCCCAACAATTGGGTGATGCCGGAGGGCTGATGAACAGGGCACGTAACCGGGCAGGGCTGGCTGAAGATGGCCAAAAATCACGTGCGACCCATGCTGCGCCGACCGAGGTGATATGGAGCAATGAGAGGCCGTTCTACAGCCGCCCCGCTCAGTGCAATCGGCGCATGCAGCCTTTTCAAAAATGGTTCGTTGCAGCAGGCTTTCTAATGGCCGCCCTTCTAGGCTACCTTCTCGGCCTCAGTCATCGACTCCCCACATCTCGGCCTGACCTTCCAAGCAAGGATCTCGCATCTTCGTCAGCGATGAAGTCAGGAACGGAACTAGTGCCGCTCAAGGGGGGAAGCTACTCCATGGGGGACCCCTTGGGTGAATTGAAAGATGCACGGCCTCATCAGGTCACTCTGGCGCCGTTCATGATTGCCAGACATGAGGTCACCTTGGAGCTATGGGACAGCGTCATGATTTGGGGACGGGAGCATGGCTATCCAGATCTCCCTGCTGGCAACGGCAAAAGGCACAACCACCCTGTCTATGGCATCTCCTGGGGCGACGCTGTGAAATGGTGCAACGCGCTCAGCGAAAAAGAAGGCCTCACGCCTTGCTACTATACCGGAACCACCGGGCAGAACGTCGCACGCAAAGACAGGGTGGACATCGGCAACCAGCATGTCAACTGGGAGGCCAATGGTTACCGCCTGCCCACGGAGGCTGAATGGGAGTTTGCCGCCCGTGGGGGCCTCGCAGACAAACGTTTCCCCTTGGGCAATGAGATCACCCATGAGCAGGCCAACTACCATGGATCACCCCTCATCGAGTATGACAAAAGTCAGCGTGAAGGAACTGTACCTGCTCTGATGAGCAGCAAACCCTACACCGCTGCCATTGGCAGTTTTCAGCCCAACGGATTCGGTCTTTATGACATGGCAGGCAACGTGTCCGAGTGGTGCTGGGATTTCTACGATCCAAGCTACGGGGCTCCAGAGCCACAGCTGAAAAATCCCCATGGTCCTGACAAGGGCCAAAACTGCGTCGTCAGAGGTGGCAGCTGGCGGCATACGGCCGCTGAAGCCCGCTGCGCGAGTCGTTTCAGCCTGCCTGGAGATCTTCCAGCAGCTCATGTCGGCTTTCGGGTCGTTCGCTGCCGCTGAGACGCCTGTCGTATGCAACAGGTCACTATTTGCCCCCTCACCTCCTGAATCGGCCGAGCGCCCATGATCTTCAGGGAACCACCGATGCGAAATTCTGCGTGGCATAGACATGAAATTTCGGACAGGTGCAGGCATGCACGCCGCAGCCTAAAAAGAGGAGATTGCGGTTCAGAATGTTTGCCCGGTGGCCCGGAGAGTTCATCCACAACTTCACCATCTCATCTGCAAAGGCGAGGTAAGTGAGGCCGTTCGTGGTGCGCATGGCGATGTTTTCAGCGCGCTCGCCACTTTTCAGGCCCTTGGCCTCCATGCGCTGCCAGGCGGTGCGTTTGGAGGGATCATTCGGATTCTCGTGAGAAAAGAAATTCTCCAAGGCCATGTCCCGCGAGTGCTCATAGGCACACGCCGCCAGCGCACGTGAAGTTTGGAAAATCGGCAACTTTTGCTTCTCCCGCTCCGCGTTGGTGGCAAAGAAAACCGCCGCGTTGAGCAGGCCAACATCCATCTTGGCATGATCCATTACCCTCATCGCAGGTGCATACATGCGAAAAGTGGCAGGATTAAATCGCTCATAGTCAGCAAACGTCCAAGCCGCAGGCTGCACCGTGTCCTCAGCACCCAGCGACAGCGTTAAAAGAAGCAAGAGCGAGATCAAGCGCATCAAGGCTGAAGAAAGTCAGAAGTGTCCTGAAGGCAACTGGATGAGGCCTTCCTGCTTAGAACCCGGTGAAATTCAAAGTACAATGTTATGGGGACAGCCGTGCGGCGGCATCACCTCTCCTCCACCCAGCCCGGAGCCGGATAGCTGCCGAGGATCTTCACCTGAACAGCGATGCCTTCGACTTCAAGAGCGGTGATAGCCTGCTGCAGCGTGGCATCGGAATGATGGCCGCTGATTTCAAGGAAGAAGCGGGCCTGAGCGCCGCTGGTGGTGGGGCGGTTTTCGATCTGGCGGACGTTGACGTTGCGTGAGGCAAAGACCTGCAGAACCTCCATGAGTGCGCCAACGCGATCCTTGGAATGGATCATGAGCATCGTGTTGTCATTGCCTGATGGAGGGCCGGAGCGGCGCCCCAGGATGATGA
The DNA here is from genome assembly GCF_057652315.1 of Prosthecobacter sp. Pr1. Classification (NCBI taxonomy): domain Bacteria; kingdom Pseudomonadati; phylum Verrucomicrobiota; class Verrucomicrobiia; order Verrucomicrobiales; family Verrucomicrobiaceae; genus Prosthecobacter; species Prosthecobacter sp. Pr1. The sequence continues at coordinate 23,544 of NZ_JBYFBS010000007.1, forward strand.
AACGCGTTTGGGTAGCGTATTCACGAGGCGAAGTGGCAATGACACGCAGATCGTGTAGTTCGGCGCTCAAAGGCGTGCCGAGAGCCGCCACGGTGGGATTCTGCGCGGCGAGCGTGGCTGCGGCGCTGGAACTGGCGGACTCGATCAGTTGTGCGCCAGGGAAGCTCTGCATGAGCCAGGGACGGCAATGGGCGAGCATCTGCGCCCGTCCATGGATCTCAGTGATGGTGCTGTTCGGTCCCTGCGCCATGACGGCGGCATCGGCCTTCCACAAAATTTCGGCATAGATCTGCAGCGCGCTGTCGGCCAGATGGTCCAGCGTGTGATGCACCGCGCCTTCCGTCGAATGCTCAATGGGCAGCACGCCGTAGTCTGCGGTCTGCGCGGCCACTCGGCCAAAGACGCCTTCGGTGCTGGCTTCCGCGAGGTATTCGACGCAGTGGCCAAACTTGTTCACCGCCGCCTGATGCGTCCAGGAGCCCGTGGGGCCGAGGTAGGCGATTTTGAGGCTGTCCTCCAAAGCGAGCGCGGCGCTCATGATCTCGCGGTAGATCGCACGGATCGCCCGCTCGGTCAGGCGGCCGTTTTGCGCGCGGTTGATCTCCGCCAGTTTGCGCAGCAGTTTGTCTTCGCGGCCCGGCACATAGATGTCCAGGTCGTCCTTGCGTTTGATCTCGCCAACGGCGTGCACCAGTTCGGCACGCTCGTTGAGCAAACGCAGCAGCTGCTGATCGATGCTATCGATCTTGTTGCGGACTTCTTCGAGGGACATGGACCGCAGGAGAAAAAAGGTTAGGACTCGTCCGCCGCAGGCGTGACGGGAGCCAGGGAGAGCTGGTGCTCCTGCGGGTGCTCGGCAGCCGCCGCACTTTCTTCGGCGGTCGGCAGTTTCACCCGGCGAAGCTCGGACGCGTTGGGCATGTCATCGAGACTGCGCACGCCGAAATGGTCAAGGAAAGCCTCCGTGGTGCCATACAGCAGTGGACGGCCCGGCAGATCGGCCCGGCCTTCGATTTTCATCAACCCGCGGTCAATGAGCTGTTGCACCATCGCATCCACCGAAACACCGCGCACAGCTTCAATGCCGGCTTTCGTGATCGGCTGGCGGTAGGCCACGATGGCGAGTGTCTCCAAAGCGGGCTGGCTCAGGCGCTGCACTTTTTTACCGGGATAAAGCGCCCGGCACCACTCGGCGTACTCGCCACGGGCGGCGATTCGCCAGCCGTTTGCACGCTCGACGAGGGTGAAGGCATGCTTTTCCGCGGCGTAGCGGGCGATCAATTCATCCAAACTCGCCCGCACCTGCTCCTCGGTCGTAGCCGCCAATGGGGCCACCCACTCGGGGATCTGGATCGGACTGCCTTCGGCAAGCGGCTCGCTGGCGGCATCACAAATGTCCTTGGCCGTCTCTTTGACGGCGGCACACATCTGCGGCACACCCAGGGGCTCCTGGGTGGCAAAAAGAAGAGCTTCGACGATCGAGATCAGTTCCATGGCGCGGACAGGCAATCTCAAGCGAGCCAGAGGGGAGAGTCAAGCCATGCCTTAGCCTTGACACTGCCGCCAAGCCCGCTCTCTCATGCGCGCATGGCCCTGCGTCTCGATACTGCCGTCATCCGTGGCGAAATCGACAACACCACCCGCGACAACGTACGTGGCAAGCTGTGGCTGGTCGGTCGGGAAGACCCCGTGATCATCGACCTGAGGGGAAATGCCTGGCGCGATGTTGCTGGCTGCAAAATAACCTTCAACAATCCCAACCCCTCGCCGGGGCCCGCCTCGACCTTACAGCCGAAGCAAAAGGGCCATGTCGGCGATATCACCGCGTCCTATAAAGTGGAGTTAGAGAGCGCCAATGCGCTCTACATTGAATGGTTCTCCGAGGAAAACGGGCGTGTATACATCGAGGGCACAGATTTTGAGGTCAGCATCTCCGCATGGGTCTGGGAAATGGACGAGGCGGAGGAAGAAGCGCAAAAAATGAGCAACCTCCAAGCCATGCGGGAATGGCTGGCCGGCATCATCCAACGCCCCGAACCGAGGAAGGATGACGACGATGAGGAATTCGATGCCAGTGAGGAATCCTGGGAAGACTCACTCAAGCAGTCTGATCGCCTCACCGATGCAAACATGGAGGCCATCGAAAAATACGGTATCGATGGCCTGCATGATGACCGCATCGCCTTTGTCATGGGCTGGGATCACATGCTGGAGGGCAGCCGCGGACGCGAACGAGGAGACGACGATGACAAGGGTGAAAACTGGAAGGAAGGCCATGATGGCATGCCAGAATTGGACGGGATCGAGATGGAACTCGATGACCAAGCCTTCTCCGACTACCTAGAAGAGGAGAGCGAGCGTGAAGCCCACCCGCTGCAAACCATGGCCCATGACTTCGTCCTGCGGCTTCTGACCGAGATCAAAGAGGAACGCGCAGAAAACGCCGCAGAGAGCGATGGCAGCACAGCGCTCGACCGTTTCATCCGCAACTCGATGAACATCAGTGGCAAGCTGGCTGGAGCGCTCGGCACGCAAGATTTTGGCGGTTCATTCCAAACAGGCCACACGCTCGCCATTCTTCGCCGTTGCCTCAACTGGGCTAACGACGCCTTCGCTGCATTGAACGAACTGATGGAGGCCCCCGAGTGGAAGGACCGGCAAGATTTGCTCAACGACTTCCGAGCCGAACTCTTCGCCATTCGTGACGGCATCAACGATCTGCGCAAACAACTGCGCGCTGAGTAGCCACGGGGCTACTTCCGCAGGGATTTCCAAGGCTCTTCTTCACTATGATCGACGAGGCCGGGCTCATCCGCCTTGGCTGGAGAAAGAATGGCCAGGAAAACGAGCATTTCTTCGCCCACGTTCCACGTGCCGTGGATTTCTCCCATGGGAATAAAAGCCGTGTCACCAGGGCCGAGGATTTTCTTTTGCTGGCCTACCCATTGTTCGGCCTTGCCCGAAAGGATGTAGATCATCTCCTCCCGGGTGGGGTGTGAGTGAAAGGGGTGGCTGCGCCCCGGCTCCATGTTGGCCCGCACCATCATGAGGTGCTCGTTGTTCACGATGTCGCTGCGGCAGATCCACTCCTCCAGTGTCCACGGAGAGAGGTGGTCGATTTTTTCGGCAGCGGTGACGAAACGGCGGTTGGCGATGGCTTCGGACATGGTGGGCGGATGCTAGCGTGATGAAATCACCCCGGCAAGCCGGGCGATGCACCTGTGACTATCCGTTTTGCCACTTCTCAATACGTGAACAAATCCTTCACCACCCAGGGACGCTCGATCTCCACGCCCTTCTGCTTGAGGAGGAGGTTCAGAGCGTCCGCCATGCGCTGTTTCATGTGCTTGGTCAGGCGGCGGCCTTTGCGGGCGCGCTGCACGGCTTTGTGGGTCATAGGCTCCGTACTGGCTGCCACAAGGGCGTGATTTCCCAGTTCATGCTCGGTCATGATCCCGTCCAGAGGCTGCACGCCCATGTTGCGCTCGATTTCGTCTTGTCCCATGATCACCCTCTCATTCCGCAAACCGTCATCTGCAATCTGAATTCCAGCCATGCGCATCCTTCTCACCACCACCAGCTATCAGGACACCCCCGGCGACCACCACGAACTGCTCGCCGCGCAAGGCTACGAAGTACACCGGGAGCGCGGCCCCCTGCCGGAGAAACGCATGCTGGAGCTCGCGGGCGAATTTGACGCGTTCCTCTGCGGCGACGACGAAATCACCCGCGCCGTTTTGGACAAATCCCTGCCTCGCCTGCGGGTGATCTCGAAATACGGCATCGGTTTGGACAAAATCGATGTGGCGGCCTGCACGGAGAAAAAGCTGCCTGTGCTTTTCACCCCGGGCGTGAACCACACCACCGTGGCCGAGCACACCTTCTGCCTGCTGCTCGCCATGGTGCGCAATCTCGTCGATTCCGCCAACTCCGTCCGCCAAGGCCAGTGGAAGCGTGTCACCGGCCATGAAATCTGGAACAAGACAATCGGCATCGTCGGCCTGGGCCGCATCGGCCAGGAGGTAGCTAAACGTGCCACCGCCTTCGGCATGAACATCCACGCCATGGATCTGCCGCAGTACTGGCCCAAGGCTTTTGCGGACGTTCACGGCATCACCCAGCATGAGGAAATCGAAACGATGCTCCCCCACATCGACGTGCTGAGCCTGCACGCGAATCTAAGCGAAAGCACCCGCAACCTGATCAACGCCGAACGTTTGAAACTGGCGAAGCCCGAACTGCTCGTCGTGAACACCTCGCGCGCCGAACTCGTCCACATGGCCGACATGATCGCTGCGCTGGATGCCGGCAAAGTCGGCGGCTATGCAACTGATGTGCTCGACGAAGAACCACCACCAGCCGATCACCCGCTGCTTAAACACCCAAAGGCACTCATCACGCCCCACATCGGTTCACGCACTTACGAAAGCGTGCCCCGCCAGGCCATGCGCGCCACGCTGAATCTCGTGAACTACCTCAAAGGGGAGAAGGACGTGATCCAGGCGAACAAGTGGTGACCTCCACCAGCAGCATTAAAGCATCCCGTGCTCCTTGAAGCTGAAGTAAGGCAGCGGGCGTGATTCAGCAGGTGTGCCGATGATGAGGTGGTCCTGGAGAAACAGCCCGGTGGCTTCGGAAGCTTCACGAAGTCGGCGTGTGATGCGGCGGTCAGCCTCGCTCGGAGTGGGATCTCCGGAAGGGTGATTGTGAACGAGAACGAAGGCGTAGGCGTTATGAATGAGCACTTTCCGCAGCAGATCGCGCGGATGAGCGACGCATTCGTTCAAGCTTCCTCTGAAAGCTTCCTCACTGCGCATGACGGCGAGCTTGGTGTTGAGCAAAATGATGCGGACTGACTCATGACCGAGGGCCTGCATCTCGGAGCCGATGTAGTCATAGATGCGCTGCGGACGATCGAGGATGACTTCTGTATGCGATGGCTCCTGTGCCGAGCGGCGGCCAAGCTCAAAAGCAGCGGCGAGCAGCGCGGTTTTCGCAGGCCCCAGGGCTTTGATCTTTCTCAAGATGGCAGGCTCCAGGCGGGAGAGGTCACGCAGGGATTTGTAGTCTCGCAGGATGCGCTGACCGATCTGAAGGGCGTTTTCACCCTTGGTGCCGGTGTTGATGAAGAGGGCGAGAAGTTCCGCATCTGAGAGCGCCTGAGGGCCGAGCCGGAGCAGACGCTCACGCGGGCGGTCGTTTTCTGGGATGTCGTGGATTCGACTCATGAATCGGTGCTCACTTCACACGACTAAATTAGAAAATTCAATGAAGAGCCCGGCACTGGTCCAGCAGGCTGTGCAGATAACCCACGATGTCTTCGAGCGCCTGTTTGTGCGGCGAGGCATTAAGGCAGACCAAATCGGCGCGGGCTTCGACCAGCATGTTTTGCGCGAACTTGACGGCGCGCTCGACAGCGCCTTCGTAGTCGGCGATGCCGGCAAGAATAGTGGTGTCCATGGGCTCGCCTTTGAGCAGCATGCGATTGAGCTTTTGCTTCTGCGCATCGGTGGCTCCTTCAAGGAGGTAAAGGATGGGCAGTGTGAGCTTGCCACGTGCGAGGTCGGTACGAAGCGTTTTACCCACCGTTTTTTCGTCACCGACGATGTCGAGGCAGTCGTCGTAGATCTGGTAGGCAGTGCCGAGTTTGAGGCCGTAGTCCTTCAATGCCGCCTGCACGGAGTCGGGCTGCTGATTGAGACGGGCGCCAAGTTCACTGGCGGCGGCGAAGAGCGCGGCGGTCTTCATCTCGATCATCTTGAGATAATCGGTGACGGAGAGATTGAAATCAAAGCGGCGCTGGGTTTGCAGGATTTCCCCAGTGCAGACATCACGCGAGGCGCGGGCGATGGTGCGGCAGACATGCGTGTCTTCAAACTCAGTGGCGAGCTCAAGCGCGTAGGCGAAGAGGCTGTCCCCCAGCAGGACGCTGAGACTGCTGCCCCATTTCGCGACGGCGGTCGGCTGGGCGCGGCGAATGTCCGCACCGTCCATGATGTCGTCATGAACCAAGGAGGCGATGTGGACGAGTTCGAGAATGACGGAGAGGCGCGTATGCCCCTCGTGAGTACCACCTGTGGCACCACCGGCGAGCACGGCCAAAGCAGGGCGGATGCGCTTCCCTGAAGTTTTGCAGACATAACTCACGTAACCTTCGACACCGGGATCAAATGCACGTGCTTGTTCGAGGATGGCCGTCTCCACGCGTTCCAAGTCTGCCCGCACGAGGTGAAACGGAAAAACAGGGTTGCTGGCGCTGATGGCTGGGGCTGACATGGAATCTAGCTTATTCCATCCACCACGGCAGGGGCTTCGTCAAATGCCGTGCAGATGCCTCGCTAAAGTGAACTTTCAAAAGAAATGAAAGCCGGGCTTCACTATTTTCGTCTGGCGGCCAGAAGTCCGCTGACGATTGCATCGGCAAGTTTCTGGCGGTGAGCAGGATCCGCGCAGCGCAAGGCCTCGCGCTTGTTGCTGAGATAGCCGCATTCGACAAGCACGGCAGGCACCTCGGTCTCACGCAGCACTTTATAATTGCCATGAAAAATACCGCGAGTGCCACCGGTGACCTTGCTTTTGATCGAACGGCTGATGGCTGTGGCGATCCGTTTGCCGCGCGGGCTGCGGTAATACACCTCCCCACCCGAGATGATGGTTTTGCGGCTGCCATTGAAATGAATGCTGACAAAAACTGACGAGGGTACGCGATTAGCGATCCGCGCCCGCCGATCGAGTTCCACAAAAGTGTCCGTGCGACGAGTCATGACGGTTTTAAGCCCCCTTGCTTTCAGCGCCGTTTCGACACGCTTCGCGACATCCAGGCAGAGCTTTTTTTCGACTAACCCATTCCAGACGGAGCCGCCGTCTTTGCCGCCATGGCCTGCATCAATCACCACCGCGGAAAAACGCAGCCGCCCCTCTGCCACAACAGCCACCTCTCCTCCCACGAACAACGCCAGGCAGAAAGCAGCGATGCGTGAGGGGTGAGAGTACACAACTGCTAGGGAATTTTAAGCGTTCTGCCCGCGCGGATCTTGTCGGAAGACAGCCCGTTTGCAGCCTTGAGTTTCGCCACCGTGGTGCCGTTCCTGCGGGCGATGGCCCCCAGGCTGTCACCGCTCTTGATGGTGTATGAGCCGCCTTTGCGGGTGCTCTTGCTCCCGGAGCTCTTGCCGCCGGATTTGGATTTGGAGGAAGATTTTTTCTTGGAAGAACTGCGGGAGGAGGAACCGCCATGAGAGGAGCGCCAGGAGGAGTAGTCCATGCCAGCCCCCTGCCCGCCCTCGGCAGCCCAGTCACTTTTGTAATCACCGTTGGCCGCAAATGGATAATCTGCATGCCCCAAGCTGTGTGGCGGCGTGTCCGGCGAACCATGCAGATTGATGACCGGCAGGTCTTTGGGCAGCCCCTTGATGTGGCCAGAATTTTCACACGCTGCCAGCAATAGCAGCGGTAAGACCAAACAAGCTTTGAGCAGCAATGGCGTACAATGGTTCATGCAAGAGTATGCGTCACTTTCGCCTGTTTCGTGCAGGAATCAATTCGCCGCATGAAAACGACTGATGCGCTGTTTGACCCGAGGAACACCATTTTTATCCTTCACGAAAACAATGGTGCGCTCATGATAATACCCTGCACCGCTGGCTGGCAGGCTGTAACGCCAGTTGGCAACATCCGCACTGGGATCATTGCCTTCCATGGGGTTTCTGATCGTGTTATAAACAGTTCTGCCATCCATGCCGGGCCTCACCAGCGAGAAATTTCTTTCCGAAAACCCCATGGAATAGCGCGTGCCTGTGGAGCCTATATGGAACACCGCATTGATGGAGTCAGGGACAGTATAGCCGTATTTCACAGTACAAAAAACAACCATCAGCGCAGGGATAAGGATGATCACGGCCGGGGTGAAAAAATACCAGTTCTTTTTGACGAATGCAGAATTCATGAAGCCCGCATGCTGGTGGAAACGATGGCCGCAGGCAAGGTAAAACACATGGCAAATCAAGACCGCCTATTGCTCAGCTTGCGACAAAAAAATCCCCCTCGTTCTCAGGCAGATTTGAGCAACAGGACACTTCCACTGAAGGCAGCATCGCGATTCCGATTCTGCTGCCCCATTGATTACAAGTGCTGATCTCCAGGTGGAGACGCTGTTGTGGTGTAAAGCAGTAGACCATCTTGCACCCGAAGGTATTTCGCAGCCCCTTGGATGTCTTCATCACTGAGACCCGGAACCACAAAGACCCGACCACGCATCGCCCCGCGCACCGACATGCCACCGCGCACAATGGCACGCACGGTATCGATCACACTCTCATCCTGCACAAAGTTCAGGTCTGCTGCCTGCGCCATCATGCAAGTCGAGCACAGCTCCTGCGCATTGCGGCGATCACGCGCTGCATACGCGGCATCATTCTGTCCCAGCATCGGGACCACCATTCCGACCATCACCCCAATAATGGCGATAAACATCAGGACCTCAAACAGACTGAACGCCGAACAAGCTCGGCATTGCTTGGATAGGTGCGCGTGGTTTTTCATGACTGCCTGTATTTATGATGGTAATTTGTGATAATTATTGCAGAGATGCAACTTCGAATTGTCAATTTTCGGTAAAAAAGTCATATGAGCGTCTCACTTTTGATAACCTTAAGGCATGCGGACACACATTTGAAAACCCACTTTCGTGGTTCACAGCTTGCCAAACCAAGCCAGAAACTCGCGATTACCTTCCGTTCCTTGAATGGAGGACTCAATCAAACCCCGCCATTCCAGTTCTGGCTGCGACTTCACAAACTCCTCAATTCGCGAACAGGCTTTGGCATGCAGTTCTGGTTCACGCACAATGCCGCCTTTGCCAATCTCCTCACGTGAGAGCTCAAACTGAGGTTTGATCAAAACCAAGGCCTGCCCACCCGAACGCAGCGCCTGAAGCACCGCAGGCAGGACCAAGGTCAGGGAAATGAAAGAGAGATCAGCCACCAGGATATCGACCTCCTGGCCTATATCTTCCCGGCGCATGTGCCGAAGATTGAACTGCTCCCTTGAGACCACCCGCGGATCACTGCGCAGTTTCCAGGCGAGTTGATTGGTGCCGACATCGAAGGCGAAGACCTTCACAGCCCCGCGCTGCAGCAGGCAATCGGTGAATCCCCCCGTGGAGGCACCGACATCTAGCGCGGTCATTCCAGTCACATCAATGCCAAAATGGACCAAGGCACCTTCGAGCTTCAAACCACCACGGCTGACAAATTTGGGGCGCTCCCGAACGACGATCTGCTGGAGCTCAGCGACCAACCAGCCCGGATGGGTGATCCGCTTGCCCATGACACTGACCTCACCCGCCATGATAAGGCGTTTGGCCTGTTCACGTGAAGGCACAATGCCGAGCTTCAGCAAGGCGAGATCAAGACGTTCACGCGGCATCTGGATGGTCTTTATTTCCGAATCGGCAGAATCAACTCGTCGCCTGCTTCAATGCGAACACCTGGAAGCGAGGCCGTGTTGTCGATGTCCACGACGGCTTCCGCTGCTTCGATGGTTTCACCCACGATCACGCGGCCGACCAGTCCGTTGCCGCGGCGGACATCGAATTTCATCCCGCCGGCCAGTTGTTTGTCTTTTCCAGCACTGATCACGGCAAAGCCCTGATCAGTGTGTACTTCAATCACCTTGGCGAAGGCTGGCATGCCCAAAAGCTGCTTTTGCAGATCAGTCAGAGGCGCTGCTGCCGCTGCAGGTGAGGCATACGTGGCCGGGGTTCCAGGCATCAGGTTGCTTCCGGCCAGAGGCGGCACTGAGGTCGCCGGCACTTCCGGCGGCGGCGGCAAAGCTGTCACCGTGTCAGGTTTCGCCGGCATGGCCATCTCATGGGCTGCCTGCTGCCTGCGCACCAGTTCGAGTTCTTTGCGCGCTCCTTTGGCCTCCTCCTGTGCCTCCCAGGCCAGATAGCCGGTGATGGCGAGCAGAATGATCGTGAGAGCCAGGGCATAATGAGAGAGACGCATGCCGCATGCTAGACGCAAGCTCAGCGCGGATCAACCCCCTCTCACTTCAGCGCAGCAGTCCAAGCAGTTCACGCATGCGCAGCTCGATGTTGAGCAGGCTGGCCTGCACGCCGGCCAGCCACTCCATGTCAGCACCTTGGGGATGCTGCTGCACCAGCTTGTCTGTCGCATTCAAGGCCGCCGCAAACAGGGGCAGACTTTGTTCAAGATCGACCACCAAAAACTGCCATTGATCTTTTTCTGCTTGGGCAAACTGACGCAGCACATGGATAAGATGCGCAGCCAGATCTGCCACCGTGGAGAGCAGACGCAGGACCGCCGGGCGGGTGCGCACCTCCTCATTGAAAACAAGCAGACTTTGAAAACGCCGCAGTTCCTTGGCCAGCGCCGCAGAGCGCGCCACGGGATTTAGACCTGTGCTTCCCTGCCCTTTGGCGGGTGTTTGACGGGGCGGCTCGATGGTGGGATCATTCTTGATTGAGGCGAATGGATCGCTGCCTGGTTTGGCAGGCTGAAATGGGTCGTCAAACCCGGGACTGTGCAAAGCATCAGCAGATTTTGAATTTCGGCTGGTCCCCAGCAGGAAATGCTTCCGCCTGGCCCGGTTCTGTCGCAGCAAGGCGGCCTCTTCCTCCTTGGTCAGCTGCCAGCGCGGTGATGAGACACGCATCTGCAAATGCCAGGACTGAATCAGGATGCGCTGGTGATCCTGATTGAACCACTCAAAAAACAGCAGATTTTTCAGCCCGGGCGGCTCAGGCAAAGTACAAACCGTGCCAGATTGTGATCTTCGGCGCGGGAGTTTCAGGACGCGGGAGGAGGCTGTCATCAAGCCGCTGTACCCATACTGCATGGCCGAGATGGCATCCACATGGTCTTCATTGGCATTTGGAAGTGGATTGTGAAAGTCCACCCGGCAGCCGGCAATATCGCGCATAAAATTGCCCACCAATTCAACTCGTACGGGCTGATTCTGACCTGCGAGGTGAAACACTCCTGTAACCAAGCCGGGTACTTCGTTGGAAAGGTACCCGCCGAGGATGGACGATTCTAGGCAAATAATCATTAATTGTCATATAAACTAGAGGCCAGTGGGGGGTGTCGCAAGCAGACATGCCTCCAATAAAGCAAAAATTAGTCCTAGTTTAGCCTGCCCCATTTTTTGTGGAACTGTGGCAAGATTGATGCTTGTTCCACAGCTCATGTGATGTTACGGCCCAGTTCCCCAAAACCTAAACACCAATAAAACATACCATGAAAGACCTCGTCTACCTCAGCCGCGCCTTCGTTGAATTCGGACCATTCGCCAAAAAAGAAATCCTCGATTTCCAGAAGCGCGGCCTCCTCACTGCAACCGACTATCTTCGTGATGAAGGCAGTGACAGCTGGGTTCATTATCAGGAATGGCTGACCGTCGTCCCGATGCCTGCGCCAAAACTGGTCAAGAAGGCCGCTGAGAAGGCTCCTGCGGCCAAGGCCCCTGCTGCAAAGAAATCCAAGAAAGCCGCGTGATGCGGGGGCGAGGCGCGCAGCGCCTTGCCTGTTTGCGATCTCTAGTCTGATGCGCGCCCAGCCTCCGTGCTGGACGCGCATCTTTGTTCATGCGAATAGCCCGTGTGAACGAAGCCGATGCCATCACCTCCCGAACCTTGCGCAACGAACTGTGGCGCTCGATTCCCTCGGGAGTCATCGACACCCTGACCGCCACCTTCGGCATGCTCATCGCCGTGCGGGTGTTTCACATGAGCGATGTGGCAAAGTCCGTCTTTCTCAGCGCCACCAGTGGCGGCATGGTGGCCAGCTTGTTTGTGGTGCCACTTCTGCTGCGAGCCAAAAGCACCATCGCGCGCACAGCGGCCAAAGTACAGTTGCTGGGCGGTGGCTGCATGGCCGTATCAGCGGCGTTTCCACACAACCCTCTGCTTTACATTGGCGGACTGAGCCTTGGCTTGTTCTGCCTGACCATGCAGATCCCTTTGCTGACACAGATTTACCGCATCAATTACCCTGCCGAAAAACGCGGCAAACTGTATGCGGTCACTGGGGTCACACGGGCGGCGGCGGCGGTGTGCTTCGGCTTTGTGGGCGGCAAACTTCTCGGCTGGGACATTGCGAACTACACCTGGCTGTTGTGGGCCTTTGCCGCCAGCGGCTTCATTTCAGGCTTCTGGACCTATGGCCTGCCGGTCACCGCGTGGGAGGCACCGGAAAATTCCAGCACCAGCCTCTGGAGCTCCATGCGCTGGGTACGTGAGGACCGCGATTTCCGCACGCTGCTCATCTCCTGGATGATGATGGGCATCGGCAATCTCGCTGCCGCATGCCTTTTCGTCGAATACCTCGCCAATCCCCGCCACGGCATTAACCTGAGCGAGTTCAATGTCGCCTGGATCACCGGGGTGGTGCCGGTGCTGGCCCGCGTCGTCTTTTCCTATCCCTGGGGGCTGGTTTATGACCGCTTCCATCTCTTCACTGTACGTGCGGTGCTGAACGTCTTCTTTGCGGCCGGCATCCTCTGTTTTTTCCTTGGGCACAGCCTCTTCTGGTGGACCTTTGGCATGGCCTTGTGGGGCATGGCCAATGCGGGTGGCAATGTCACCTGGGCGCTCTGGGTTACCAAGCTCGCCGACAAACATGCAGTCGCCGAATACATGAGCGTGCATACCTTTCTCACTGGCGTGCGCGGCCTCATTGCCCCTTCCCTGGCTTTCGCCATGATCAAGGTCATGTCGTTCGACACCTTCGCCATCGTCTGCGGTCTTACCATTCTTTCCGCCAGCGGATTCATCGGCGTTCGCGCCCGCAGCAATTCTGAATCCACTGATCGTCTCCGTCCAGGTGCCCGTAAAGAACGACTATGAATGTCCACCTCGTCCAAATCAATTCCGTCTGGGAAGACCGCTCTGCCAATCACGCCAAGGCGCGCCAGTTGATTGCCAGCGCCAGTCCGCAGCCCGGATCGCTCATCATCCTGCCGGAGACCTTTTCCACCGGCTTCAGCATGAATCTTTCCGTCACTGCCGAGCCAACGAATGGCCCTACCGAGCAATTCCTGCGCGAAATGGCCGCGCAATACCAAAGCTGCGTCATCGGTGGATTGGTGACCTCCAACGAAGATGGTCGTGGCATGAACCAAGCACTCGCCATCGCGCCGAATGGCGTCGTCCTTGCCCGCTACACAAAAAATTACCCATTCAGTCTGGGCGGCGAAGACCGTGCCCATCTCGCAGGCACGGACGTCAGCATCTTTGAATGGCAGGGGCTGCGCATCGCCCCGCTCATCTGCTATGATCTGCGCTTCCCTGAACTCGCGCGCACTGCCGTCCGCGCCGGAGCTGAAGTGCTTGTCTTCATAGCCGCCTGGCCGGTCAAACGCATCCATCATTGGATCACGCTGCTCCAAGCCCGCGCCATCGAAAACCTGGCCTATGTCATCGGCGTCAACCGTTGCGGCACCGACCCCGATTTCACCTACACGGGCCGCAGCCTCGTCGTCGATCCTCACGGTCTCATCATCGCCGATGCCGCCGAGCAGGAACGCGTCATCAGCGCCCGGATCGACCCAGCCGTGCTCCGCGACTGGCGCAGTCAGTTCCCTGCTCTCAGAGACGCCGGCATCCTATCCTGATCACCGCAGGCTTGTCCGCATCCGTCCAGCTTCGAGGATGGCATCAAATCGCCGTGCATCGTCTTCCCGCGTGCCGCTGACGAGAACGTAGCCATACTTGCGCCAGTGCTCCATCTCCGCAGCTGCGTTCTGCATGCGCAGTTCAAACGCAGCAGCATCCTCCGTAGCGCGGCCGGAGAGGCGGTTGCGCAGTTCCTCCAGGCTGGGCGGCATCACGAAAATCTCCAGCAGGCAGCGCTTCACCAGTTCGTCCTCGCAGGCGCGCACCTGCATCGCTCCCTGCACGTCGATGTCCATGATCACATCCACCCCGCGTTTGAGATTCTCATACACATAGCTCTTTAGGGTTCCGTAAAGTCGGCCATGCACCCGGGCATACTCAAACAGCTCTCCACGCTCCACCCGTGCCAGGAAATCCTCCTCGGTCAGGAAAAAGTAATCCTTCCCATCCACCTCTCCCGCTCTGGGGGCACGCGTCGTGCAGGAAACGGAAAAGACCGCCTCGCCGCGATCACACACTTTCCGTGACAGCGTCGTCTTGCCGGTGCCCGAAGGCCCCGAAACGATGATCAACTGCCCAAGCCGCTGTTTTGAGAATTCCATCCTGCCGAATACCCACGCCAACCCCGAGTGCAAGAGACTTGGCAAATGGACTGTACTGCTCCACCCTAAAATCCCACCCAACACCAACCATGCAAACCGCATCCTCACGCCGTCAGTTCGTCAAAGTTGCCGCCGCCTCGGTGGCAGCTCCCTTCATTCTCCCCTCACGTGTCTGGTCGCAATCGGCCAATGGCAAGATCCGCATGGGCTTCATCGGCCTCGGAAAGCAGATGGGCGGCCTCATCAGCAAATTCCTCCAGTATCCTGACATCGAGGTCGTCGCCGTCTGCGACGTGTATGACGTGCGGCGCGATCTTTACAAAAAGAAGGTCGATGACCACTACGCGAAGACGGGCGGCAGCGCCAAGCCCTGCGAGACCACTGGCGACTTCCGCAAGATCACCGAGCGCACCGACATCGACGCCGTGTGCATCGCCACACCGGACCACTGGCACGCCATCATCACCAACAGCGCCCTTAGCCACGGCAAGGACGTTTACTGTGAAAAGCCGCTCACGCATAACATCCACGAGGCCGTCTCCGTTGTCGAAACGGTCAAAAAGAACAACCGCGTGCTTCAGACCGGCTCCATGCAGCGCTCCAGCAAGGAATTCCGCATCGCCTGCGAACTCGTGCGCAACGGCGTCATCGGCAAGGTCGAGCGCGTCACTATCACCATTGGCGATCCCGCCAAGCCGAACGCCTACCCCGAAGAAGCGACGCCCGCAGGCCTCGACTGGGACATGTGGTGCGGCCCGGCTCCGCTCGTCCCCTTCAACCACGAGCTCTGCCCCATCGGCGAAAGCACTACCTTCCCCAACTGGCGCAAGACCCGCGAATTCGGCGGTGGCATGATCACCGACTGGGGCGCGCATCACATCGACATCGCCCAGTGGGGCCTTGGCATGGATGAAAACGGTCCGGTTGAGGTCAAAGCGCCCGCCGACTACCAAAACGCCAAGCGCGGCGCGCAGCTCGTCTACGCCAGCGGTGCGGTGCTCTCTCACGCAGAAGGCAGCCACGGCTGCACCTTCCACGGCACCGAGGGCGAGGTGAACGTCGGGCGCGGCAAATTTGCCCTCAGCCTCGGCGGTAAAGAAGTCCACGCCTTCCACGGCAAAGATAAATCCGCAGGCACTTCCGTCGATCGCGAAGTCGCCCTCGCCGAACGTGACTTCCTCAAGGACAAGAAAGTCTCACTCTACGAGAGCAAGGATCAGATCGCCGACTTCGTCGCCTGCATGAAGAGCCGCAAGCAGCCGATCTGTCACGCCGGCGTGGGAGCCAGCAGCGCCATCGCCTGCCACCTCATGAACTTCGCCTATTGGTACGGCGCCAACATCAAGTGGAATCCCACCGAGCACACTTTCGTCAGCGGCGGCGATGCCAAATGGCTCACCCGCGACTACCGCGCCGGCTGGAAGGTCTAAAACAAAGCCCGTCAGCACTTCCAAGGCGGCCTCGAAAGAGGCCGCTTTTTTATTTTACCTCAGCGCGCTTCACCACGCTTGTTCCATCCCGCACGGTATCCGGCGGGTGCATCAGCACTTCATCCCCTTTCTTGAGGCCTGCCAGCACCTGGGTGAGTTTACCGTCAGTGCGTCCAGCCTTGACCACCACAGCCTTGGCGCTGCCGCCATCAAAAACAAAGGTCTTCCACTCGCTGCCTTCGCGGAACAACGCCCCCGCCGGCACCAGCAGGGTGTCATCGCTGTGCCATACAGCCACACGCACTTCCACGCGGTAGCGGTCTCCCAGTGCTTTTAATGCGGGCGTCTGCTCCGTAAAATCACTCAGTACCAGCACGCGCTGCTCTTCCACACCCAGCGCGGACACCTTGGTGAAAGCTGCTGGTTCCACACGACGCACGCGGGCTTTTGCCGGCTCATCGCCCCCCCACTGCTCCACCGTGACGAGCGCCCCAGGTTTGATCGTCACCGCATCGCGTGAGAGGATTTCCGCCTCGATTTCCAAATCCGTGGGGTCACCGATTTCCAAAATGGGTGCTCCCGGTGCCACGATCGTCGCGCTCTCCTGCTGCACACGCAGCACAACGCCGCTGACCGGAGCACGCACTTCGATAAATGCACCGCCTGCGCTCGGTTTGTCGATCTGCTGCAAAGCCGCCTTGGCCTGCACGAGTTCAAAATCGGCCACCTGAAGGGCAAACTCCGCCGAACGAACTTCTCGCGATTTCATTTCTGCCTCACGCTCGAACGTATCGCGGTCCGTGTCGCTGACGGTCCCCTTGTCCGTGTTGTTCTTGATGCGGTCCCAGTTCGCCTGGGCGTATTTCAGACCGGTGCGTGACATCTCAATGTCTTCGTTGGCCCTGCTGCGGGTGGCAGTCGCCGCATCAACACGTGCCTGTGCCTGGGATCGCGCACGCGCATCCAGCAATGGTGAAAGCGTCGGCTCGATGCGGGTGAGCACTGTTTCTCCTGCCTTCACCGCGTCTCCAGCCTTTAAAGTCACGCGCTGCATGCTGCCCGCCACCGGTGCGGCGACGATGTGGCGGTTGCGAATGCGTGTCTTGCCTTCCTCGGACACATACACCGTCAACGGCCCCTGATGAACCACTCCAGTCTCAACTTCCACCGCCCGCGGCTGCAAGGCGTAGAACATAGCCAGCACCAATGCGCCGGCCACAGACCAGAATGCCAGCTTGCGTGACAGGCTGCGTCGCGTGATCGGAACTTTCGTTTCCCAGGGCGGCACGGAGGGTTGCTGTGTTTCGGTTGGAGCGTCAGGCATGGCGTGCGCCCACTATGCGCGAAGTTCGTGCGGCGGCAGGTGATTTTTGCTTGTTGCTTTCACCGATCTCTGTTCACAGTTTGCCGTTCGCGGCCTGACCTGCGAACAGCCAACCATCCAACCGACAAATTCACTCTTATGCCCCACGTCGAAACCAACGGAATCAAGATGTTTTATCAAGAACGCGGCAGCGGCGAACCGCTCGTCTGCATCATGGGAGTCACCGCTCCCGGAGGCGTGTGGGACGCGCATGCCCAGGCATGGGAAAAGCACTTCCGCTGCATCCTCGGTGACAACCGCGGCGTGGGCGAAACCGACAAGCCCGCCGGCCCCTACACCACCGCCATGATGGCCGACGACTACGCCGGACTCATGGACAAGCTCGGCATCAAGCAGGCCCGTGTCGTAGGCTGCTCGCTCGGCTCAGTCATTGCCCAGCAGCTCGCCCTGCGTCATCCCGAAAAGGTGAAGAGCATGATCCTCATGTGCACCTGGGCCCGGCAGGATCGCTTCGGCCTCTACACCTGGCAGCACCTCATGAAGGCCAAGGCGACCATGCGTCCTGAAGACTTCATGCAGTGGATTCAGATGCTCATCTTCACCAAGCCGTGGTTCGACAACGACGACTGCTGGAACAACATGCAGCAGGGCCTCAAAGACGCCGCCACCAATCCTGCGCCACAGCCCCTGCACGCCACCGAGGCGCAGAGCGCAGCCGCTATGACGCACAACACCCTCAACGAACTCAAAAACGTGAAGTGCCCCACTCTCGTGATCGGCGGCAAGGACGACACCTTCACCCCTCAGTGGATGGGCAAGGAAGTCGCCGCCGCCATCCCTGGCGCCGAACTGCACCTCTATGACAACGCCGGCCATGCTTTCCACTGGGAACAGCTGGGTGATTTTAATCCGCGCTCGACTGAGTGGCTGCTGAAGCATTGATCCAGCCAGTATTCCCGCTCATCAAGAAACAGGCACGCGAGGTTGAAACTGCGTGCCTGTTTTCGTTACCGGTTTCGTCCTGCTGATGACTGAAGAATAAGCATCACCGCTTCTTCCTGCCTGGCTCGTATGGAAAGCGGCAGGTCACGACGACTCCACGCCGGGGCTTGGCCTTGATCGTCAGCCGCGCTCCGATGAGGTTGGCGCGGTAATCCATCACCCGCACGCCGATGCCGTTGTGCTGACCGCCTTTGGTCTTTTTCAATCCGGCCCCGTCGTCTTCGATTCGCAGCTCACACTCGGTCTGGCTAACGTGCTGCAGGGACAGTTTTACTTCCGAGGGCTTGCCATGGCGCAGGGCATTGTTGACCGCCTCCTGTGCAATGCGGAACAGATGAGCTTCAATATCGTTGTTTTGAATCGCGATACCCGCGTCCACGTCGCACAAGCATGGCGTGCGGAAGTTGGTGCGCACAGTTTCGGCCAGCAATTGCAGCGCACCCACGAGACCGCGGTACTTCACACTGGTGGGCGAGAGACCGTGTGACATGCGACGAACTTCGGAAACGGACTGGCGCAGGAGTTCATGAATGCGCTGAGCCTGCTGCCGGGGCTCGCCATCCAGGTCTGCCTCCAATGCTTCCAGCAGTGAGACAATGCCGGTCATGGTCTGGCCCACGCCATCGTGCAGATCGTGCCCCACACGCGCCTGTTCCTGCTCCACCACACGCAGCACCTCCTGCTGCAGACGATTGCGTTCCGTCATGTCTGTTCCCGTGACCACGATGCGGTCCAGCGTGCCATCCGGTTTGCAGGTGGCAATGCTGCGCAGTTCGACAATGCGCCACTCCCCGCTCTTCGTCCGCAGGCGAGAATCCGTGGGCGGATTTTTTTCCCCACGCAGGAGACGGGCAAAACGCTCCTTCGAGCTCACCGTCTCCGCCTCATCCATGAGACCGATTTCCCAGGGGGTTTTGCCGATCACGTGCTTGTTGCTGTACCCCATGGTTTCGCTGAACGACGCATTGGCATGCACGAAGCGCCCGTCCAGATCCAGCACGACGATGAATGCGGATGTATGGCTCACCAACGCCTGGTTGTAGGCCAGTTCGCGACGGTAGTCGAGCTCCACACGTTTGCGCTCTGTGATGTCTTCCACCACGGCGACATGACGCAAGGGCGGCTCACCGGGAAGCCACATCGGTGCAACGGTCAGATTCACCCACTTCAGGGTGCCGTCTGGCAGCAAGTTGCGTTTTTCGAGGTTGTAGCTGCGAATCTTTCCCGCCTTCAATTCCTCCATGCGCTGCAAGGATTTCGGCAAATCCTCCGGCAGGGTCACATCACTGAAAGTCAGTTTCAGCATCTCATCGCGCGAGCGCTGATTGATCTCACAAATGCGCTGGTTCACGCTGAGAAAACGTCCCGTGGTGGTGTCCATTTCAGCAACGCCTACTGCGGCCTGCTCAAACACGGCACGGAAACGCTGCTCGCTGGCCAGCAGCGCCTGCTCAGCCCACTTGCGGTCTGAGATGTCTGAAATGGTGCCAGTCATGCGCACCGCCTCTCCTCGCTCATTCCAGTCGGCTTCTCCCCGGGTGAGAAACCAGCGGTATTCGCCGTTCTTGTTGCACAATCGAAGTTCCACCTGATAAGGCACACGCTTTTCAAAGTGCGCCTTTCGTGCCGCTTGCACTCGCGGCCAGTCCTCCGGGTGCAACCGGGACATGAACGACTCCTGGTCCTTGCCAAGATGATCAGCCTCCTCAAATCCAAGCATCTGCTTCCAGCGCGGTGAGAGGTAGGTTTCACCTGTCACAATGTTCCACTCCCACAAACCGTCTGTCGTGGCACGCATGGCACGTGCATAGCGCTCCTCGCTGACCAGCAGCGCCAGCTTGCGTTCTTCACGTTCAATGGTCAGTGCGGCCAGGCGTGCAGCGGCTGTGATCGCTTGAATTTCCTTCTGGTCCGGCGTGTGAATCTCACGGCGATAGCAGGCGAAGGCCCCCAGCACCTGCCCTGCGCCACTCACCACTGGCTCAGACCAGCAGGCAAGCAACCTGGCCTTCTCCGCGAGTTTGTGAAATGGCTCCAGACAGGGATCGGCCAGTATATCCGCACATATCACCCGTTTGCCACTGAAGGTGGCCACACCGCAGATGCCGGTGTCAGCAGCAATAGGTGCTCCATCCAGTGCCTTTTTCACATACTCGGGCAGACTGGGGGCAGCGTGCAAACGCAGCCTCGTGCCAGTTTCATCAGCCAGCATCACGCTGCAGCGCATGCCGGGATGCCCAGCCTCAACGCTGCGCACGATGGCCTCCAGTACGGCGGCGCACGGAGCCCCCTCCACGATCAGCTGCAAATTATGCTCCTCCCGCTCCTCGGCTGCCTTGCGGCGGGAGATGTCTTCCAGCGTTCCTGTCATGCGCAAGGCTCGCTGCTGATCATTTCGGCGAATGACCTTGCCACGACCCATCACCCATTTCCACGAACCATCCTTGCAACGCATGCGAAACTCCCGGTCAAAACCGTCGGTTCGCCGCATCAAATGATCATTTACTGCCAGTTCGGTTCCCGGCAGATCTTCGGGATGCACCATTCCCTGCCAGCCGATTGCTGCGTCTGGGGTTGGCTCATCTCCACGATAGCCGAGCATCACCTTGAACTGGCTGGATCGGAAGATTGTGTTACGTGTTAGATCCCAGTCCCACACTCCAAAACCTGAACTCTCGAGGGCAAACTTCCAGCGTTGCTCTCCCTCCTGCAGGCGCTGTTCCGCCAGCACACGCTCCGTGATGTCCCGTCCGACCGACTGCATCTCCTTCAGCAGCCCCTGATCATCGAAGAAGGCACGATTGACGAACTCCATCCACCTCAACCGCCCTTTGCCGTCATAAACCCGGTTCTCAATGACAACGACCGGAGTCTTCGGCGAAAGCAGCCGCAGCCTCTCCTCGATCAGCTGCACGTCCTCGGTCACTGCGCCAGGCTGCCATCGCTGGCCGATCAGCTGCTCACGTGTCCTGCCAAAGAAGCGACAGTAAACTTCGTTCACATAGGTGAGGGTGCCATCCGGAAGAAAGCGGCAAATAATCTCCGTCAGATCCTCCACCACGATGCGGTGGGAATCTGGAGCTAGCAGCTCACTCGCTGTAGCCGGCGGGGCTTTGGTTCGGGCATTGCGTGTCTTCATGCAGGCACAGCGTCACCATAGTCCGGTTCGGAGTACAAGCCACCACACAGATGAGGGGATCACGGAATGTATCCCATCGACTTCATCCATTCCGCCACACGGTTTGGCCAGTCGTTTACTGGACCACCGCTTTTGCGCATGCCGAAACCGTGGCCTCCTTTGGCGTAAATGTGCAGCTCGCAGGGGATGTTGAGCTTTTTGTATTCTAGATAGAGCAATGCGCTCGCGCTGGCCGGCCACGGATCGTCATTGGCATGAACGAAGCACATCGGCGGCGATTTGGCAGTGACTTCAAAACCCGGCAGCAGATGCGTGATGTCCTCCTTGCTGACGAGGTAGGCTGGGTAAACAGGGATGGCAAAATTCGGTGTCGCGTCCTCGACATCGAGCGCAGGATCAGTCGTGTAAGTCCGCGCATTCGCATGCAGCGCCGTCATCACTGTCAGATGTCCGCCGGCTGAAAAGCCGAGAATGCCGATGCGATCAGGCTTGAGACCCCACTCCGCTGCGTGATGACGAATGATGCCCATCGCGCGCTGTGCATCCTGCAAAGCCTCGCGGCCTGGGTCCTTCGGATCACGCTTCGGCACACGGTATTTGAGCAGAATGCCGGTGACACCATGCTGTTTGAGAAATTCACACACCTGCGAGCCTTCATGCTCATACGCGAGGATGCCGTAGCCGCCGCCAGGGCACACCATCACCGCCGTGCCGTTTGGTTTCTCTGGTTTGAAAACCGTGATCATGGGATCGGTCACGTTCGTGATGCGCTGCACATCATCTGCCGATTTTTTCGGCACTTCCTTCTCAGCCTCGATCTTCACCCCGGGCAGTTCTGGCGCACCTCCCGGCCAAAGTTTCACAACGATCGGTTCGGCGGCAAAAAGCGACGATGAGACAAACAGAAGGGCGGGAATAAGCTTCATGGTGCCGCCAATGGAGCGGAAATCACCTCGCAACGCAAGGCAGCATCATCGCATCCCGCATGCCGTGGAGGATTTTTTTGTCCGCCGGACAGACCGTGGCCAGCACCCCGCCGAGCGCAGGGTCATTGTCTTCCTCAGACGTAGCAAAATAATAAGGGCACAACCGCACCCGGCTCTGCATCGCCCGCGTTGCCTGCTTGTCTTCATCCCAGGCCGGATGCGTCACCACCCTGGCGCGATGAAACTCCTGCAACACGAAAGGATTCGTCGGGAAGCTAGCTAAAGCCTCATCAATCGCCGTGCCCCACTGCTCTTGTGACAAATCGTGCCCGATGAACACCCCGCGCGATCCCCAGCCGCGCTCGGAAAAACCGCTGATCTTCAGCACGAGCTGCCGCTGCTTGCCCCCGAAAGCTTTCATCTCATGCCAGCTCTGAATGTCGAGCTTCGGCCACACCGCAAAAGGCGGCAGTGGCACCGGATCGACCACCCAGCCCATCGGGATGCATTGCTGCAAGAGCGTCAGATGCTCAGCGCTGAGTGCCGAGCTCCAATAATCCACCAGTGCGGGCGACCAAAACAACGCCAGCCACAGCTTCTCTTCGAGGAAGGCTTTGATCGGCGGCGTAAACCTAAGCTCACCACGCTCCGCCATGCGCAGCATCACATCAGAATTTTCCACGTTCGCGAGATCAAACAGCTCGAAAAAGCGGTAAATTGCAGCGCCATTGAGCTCATAAGGCTGCACCTCCCACGGCCGCAACACGCGACGTCCCAGGCGCTCCGCCAACCAGCTCATTTCCGGAAGATAATCGCCCGATTCACGCGAGATGAGGATGTCCTCGCTCGGAAACGCAGCGGCAAATGCCTCAATCATTCCAGTGGCTCCACCGATCACGTCTTGATCCAACGCTGCGTAGGTCTCATTCAGCCAAGCCGTTAAACCAATGCCGCCGGGAAGCGAATCCAGCTCCGAGATGGTCACCCCGGTTTCCGTCAGCACCAAGTCCGGCCGAAGAACGCGGGGCAGTTCTTCATGCCAGCGAGGATTCCGCCCCAACTCGGTGACCCGCTGCGGCTTGCCCTGATCCAGCAGCTTTGCCACCCATGGATATCTCTCATCGAAGTACAACCGATTGCACACCCGCTGAAATGCGCGCAGTGCCGGCCCTAGATTGCGGATCAACGTCACCGTTGCCGCATCCAACGCGAACGCTTCTGGAGAAAGCACCCATTCCTTCTCCGCAAAGAAGCCCTGCTCCGGGAAGGAAGCGCGGATTTGGGAAATAGATTCAGCGGCAGATACTGGCATTGAAAACGATTACGACGGACGAATTCATCTGTCTCATTTCACTTCTGCGACTTTCGTATTTCCCGAAGGCAGAGTGCGAATGCGCTGAGTCGGACTGAGGCCGTATTTATCGGGCTGATACATAGCCTCAATGCGGGCGGGCGGGGCGGTCGTGTCACCTTCGGCGATGACGCGGGCGAGGTATTGCAGGCTGAACTTGCCTTTCGCAGGTGCGAAGTCGGTGAAGAACAGGGCGCGGTCGGTGCGGATTTCGCGGTGGTCGCAGAACCAGGCCTGGGTGCCGTCGGGCAGTTGGTCGCCTTCGCGTTCACTCTGGGTGCCGAACTCAGGATTGATGGCTTCGAAGACGGCAGGCAAAGCATCGTCGATGGCGAGGTAGCGATCACCACCGCCAATCTCGATCTTGAGCGTGACGACCACCATGTCTCCGACGCGGAGGTCATCGGTTCCGGAGGTGGAGCCGTCCATGTTCAGTTCTTCGTAGCTGCGCTCGATGGCGTAGCCCTTGTTTTCACCCGCGAAATCGCGCTGCGGCGGGAAGCTGCGGGCCTCGATGCGACCGTAGATCTCGCGACCTGCGGGAAGTTCGACACTGAGCGGCTTTGCGCTGAGCGCCTGATTGAGCGCAAAATTCACACGAGTGCTGGAGAACCCTGCGGCAAGATTCAGCGGGATGGCCTGGGTATCCCAATGCCCCGTCGCAGTGAGCGGTTCGCCGACTTTCTTCAAGCTGCGTTCGTAGGCGGCAAGGGCGGTCAGCGTCCAGGCATTGGTGAAGGTGTTGCCCCACTCACCGCGACCATTGCGCGATTGCAGAATCGAGACGGCAAGGTTCTCCGCGTCTTCAGTGAGGCCGAGATGCGTGTAACAGATCAAACGCAGCGCCTTGTTCGCACCGTTGCCAGCCCAGTGGCTCCAAACGACAGGTCTTGGTGCTGGTGCCGCCTTGGCCTTGGTTTCTGATTTGGATTTGGTCACTGTTTTCGACTTGGCCTTGGCGACCTTGGCCTTGCTGTCAGCCTTCGCGGGAGCGGGATGCTCGACAGGTTTCCAGCCGAGCGTGTCCTTGATCTGCTGCTCAGGGGCATTGGTCAGGCACATGGAGAGAGCGAGATAGAGCCTGGCGATTTCAGGCAGATGTTCGCGCCGACCAAAAAGCAGGTTCTGATAGGCAGGTTCGGGTTTCCCTGCCTTCGCGAGAGTGTAGAGCGCCAGAGCGGAATCGGTGATGTTGTAGAGGTCTTTTTCCTCATCAAGACCGCGCAGCTTCTTTGAGAGGAATTCGACGAGCTTGTTGATCGCATCCGCAGGCACATCGGCGCCTTGATCGCGCGCGCGCAGCAGCAGCATGCCGCCGTAAGCACTGCCCCAGAAGCTGGACTCGGTGCCGCCGGGCCAGTAGGCCAAACCGCCTTCATCCGTGGTCATTTGCAGGAGTTTGTCCACACCTGCCTGCACCACCTGCTTGGCCTTGCCGCCACCGAGTTGATCGGGGAACAGCGGCTCGTATTTGCCGAGGGCGAGCCAGGGCATCGTAGCCGAGGTCGTCTGTTCAACGCAGCCATACGGATAGTGCAGCAGGTAATCGAGAGCATCACGGGCCTCAAAGAGGCGGCTGTTGCTGATGCCAAGTGAAAGCGAGCCTTCGCCTTCGAGCAGCGCGGGGTTCACGTCCTTGATGAGGTTCTCGTTCGGTTCATCAGCTTTAAGTCGCGTGTAGCTCACGTAGCGCAGCTCAGGCACAGGATGATTCACCTCAAAAGTCGATTCCGTGCCGTCGCTGGCGGCAACAGGCCAGTTCACGCCGCGTGCGGTCCATTTCCATTTAGCAGTGCCAAGCTGCACGAATTGCACCGGAAAGGCGGTGGCGGCGGTCTCACCGGCTTTGATTTGCAGGATGATCTTCTGCTGCTTGGCGCTGCCACCGGCATCTGCCTTCAGTGAAGCAGGGACAAAATCACGTTTCTCCTGAATGAAGTTCGCCGTGGCGTCGAGTTCTAGCGTGACCTCCACCGCGCCGACATTTGGCGTGGTGTTGTGAACAACGGCTTTGACGAGGAATTCATCGCCCAGGCGGGCGAAGCGCGGCACGGCGGGCTCAATCATGAGCGGCTTGTTGATCTTGAACGCGGATTCGCCGCTGCCAAAACGATCCACCCCCTGCGCGGCGACAGCCATGATGCGATAACGCGTGAGATTGTCCGGCGCGGTGACACTGGCGGTCAGCCTGCCCTGCACATCCGTGGTGCCAGATGCGAGCCACAGCGGCGTGGCGATGAAGTTTTTGCGTACGCTGATCGGCCCCATCTCGCCATCACCACCCTTGTTGGCATCGCCGACGACGAACCCCTTGTTGCCCCTGTCTCGTGCAGCAGACTCTTCAGATAGCAGATTGTCAAAGGAGGTAAAGCTGTCGATGGCGAGCGGGAGTTCGGCATGAAAGAACGCGGAAGGATCAGGCGTCTCATGCTTCATGAGGCTGAGCACGCCTTCATCGACGGCGTAGAGCGTCACATCAGCCCCTGAGACAGCCGCACCTTTGGCATCGGTGATCGTCGTGGTGATTTTCACCTCTTCTGCAGGACGCACTTCATCATGATCCGGCTTCACCGCGAGCTTCAATTCTTTCGCATCCGACTCAACCGTCAGAGCGCAGTATCCGACACGATACTCAGGCATCTTGTGCTGCTTGGTGCTGGCGGCTGAACCACGGATGACGATGACGGAGACGAAGACATTCGGGAACTCGTCTTCACCAAGAGGCACGCGGATGATCGGATTTTCGAGTGTGAGTTCGGTCACAAACTGGCGGTGCAGCTTGTTGCGCTCCACGGTGACGAGGGCAGTGCCAGCGATGGGTGTCTTGACCACGATGACCGCATCCTCCCCAGGCTTAAGCGTGGTTTTCTCCGGCTGAAGGTTCATGCGATTGCCATCCTCCATCGCCCATGGGAACTCTTTGCCTCCGACGGCATAGAAAGGCATGCGGGAGAGAACCTTCGTGCCTTTGGCATCCACAGCCTCCGCAGTGACGAAATACACACCGCCGCTGGCGGGAGTGAAGGGAACAGTGACCGAGGGAGCGGAACCTGCTGTAGCGGCTTTCAAATCGAAGCTCTGCTTCAACTCCTCACGCAGAATAACCTGGTCCTTGGTCGTCGATCCGCCGCCAGCAGTGGCGATTTTGAGCGTGTGGTATTCCTGGCGCTCGACTTTGAGATCCACGTGCACAGTGCCTGCGGCAGGAGCGCCTTTGGAATCAATCGCGACGACTTCAAGCTGCAGCGCCTTGCCAGCACTGCCGAAATAATCAGGACCTTTGAGGCCCAGGAGAAAGTTCGCGCCGGGCACTTCAAACTCAGCGCTGGAGCTGATGGTCTGCTCGTTGATGTCGGTGACTTCAGCATTCACCCGCACGCGCTGTGGCAGTGCAGCACGGTCTGGCGGCGGCTGCGGCATTTCGAGCGTGGCGGTGCCGTCTTCGGCCAGGAAGAGATTGCCATTAACGAACCACTCGTTCTCCACATCGTCATTTTCATGACCGGCGTAGTCGCCATCGGCATCACGATCCTGGGCATAGTGTGCCCACAAAGGCGCTTCGCCAAAATGATACTGGCGGTAGGACTCTGGCGCTTCGTAGTCACGCTGCGAGTTCGCGCTCCACTGCACCTTGGCCACGGAGAGAGCCTTGCCCATGTAGTAATTCGCACTGAGCGGCACGTGAATGCGGTCGGGCTGATATTTGATGCCTTTCGTGTCCAGCTTCACCTCAAAGGTGTTCGGCTTGTAGTCGTCAATGCGGAAGGTCATGCCGCCACCGTCATTGCTCTGACTGTTCGGATTGACCGCTTTGAGATTGATCGAAAGATCATACCAGCCCGCAGGGCCGGTCGGAAGAACAAGATCATCCGCCCAGGCACCGCCGGCGGTGAACGTGACAGGCTTGTCGACCACGACGCGGTAACGCGGATCGCGAATGACAAGACGTCCCTGCGCAGGTTCCTGATCAAGGCTCAAATCATCACCAATCAGCAGCCGAGTGTGCGCCTTGAAATGCGCAGTGTCACCGGGCTTGTAGAGCGGGCGATCAGAAAAAACAAAGGTTCGCCGCTGCGGCTGCCAGACGTTTTCATAGGCCTGCGAGATGTCGTAGGGAATGGAGATGCTGCTGTCGTTGCACTCAATAACGGCGCTATCTCCGTTCTTTTCAGCAAGCACGAATGCAGGTGTGGCCCCCGGAGCGGTGGCGATGCCGCTGGCGTCGGTGTCACCGTAACCGATGAGTTTTAAATCGGTGTCGACAAGGGTGAGACGCACACCAGGCACTGGCTTGCCTGTTTCCAGGGAAGTCACGAAGATCATCGATTCGCGACCATTGCTTTTTTGCATGATGCCCAGATCGGTGAACTGCACGAGCGTTTGGGTGACAACACCTTTCTGCGCGATCCCATCTGCAGCTGTACCTTCAAGTTCAATGAAAAGCGGCGCAGCAGGGAAATCGCCGAGCACTTCGCGCCAGTTCAGCTTCAGAATCTCGCTGTGATCCAGCGGCTTATTCACTGGAAAGCTACGGTCAAACACCTGCGTACCGGGGTAGGCATCGATGGACTGAGTCTTATAAGCCGCCTTTTGTTTGTCGTTGCCGTAGTAGGCAGTGCGATAGGCGCGATATTGATCGAGAGCTTTGAGCAGTTCGGGACCGTTGAGCCGTTTCGCCCGCACCCGCACCTGCTTCACGTTTGCGGCACTGAATTCATAATTCGCATCACCCTTGGCCAGCTGCGCATTGATGAAGGTTGGCGCGGCCAAGTAGGGAGGATTGGGAATGAAGGTGACCTCGTTTTTATAATTCGCCTGCAGCGGCAGATTGTCCCCCGAAGTCATCGCCATATCGACTGTAACGGTGTACTTCTTGTTCACTTCGAAAGGCCCGGTGAAGCGCAGCGTGCGGCCTTGAATTTCGACCTTGAGTCCCGTCACTGGCCCCTCATCTTTGTTTACCACCGACGCCAGCTTCTGACCGAGTGATGTGCGGCGAATGGTGACAAACGGGGCAAGCTTTTGCGCAAAAGCTTCGACCATCTCCTTGGTCATTTCATCGTTGGTCGGCGGCAGCAGACGCTTGTTGAAATCGACATCAATGTAGTAGTCGCTGTCGAACGGCGTGTGCGCTTCGACTTCGCGCACCTCGAACGGTTTGATCTCACCGAGCTGGATGTCGTCACCCGTGGCGATCTGATTGACGCCGGAAGTATTGCTGAGGGTTTCAGCGATGGTGAGGCGCCATTTGCCAATGGAGAGCTGTGTTTCAGGCTCAATGATGATGGCACTGAGGCGGGCGGCATCATCCCCCACGGAAGGCTTCACCTTGGAGATCTGCTCCGCCCAGGTCGCCTGCGGCTCGGTGCCCATGCGAGTGAAATCCTTGCCCGTGGCATGGCGGATTTTGGCAGCGACCGGCTGCGGCGATGATTCAGAGACAAACTTGATGTGCTTGACGACCTCCGCAGGCATCACGCTGTCGTTGAACTCAAAGAGAAAGCGCGGGGCGCGATTCTGCGCATCATCGTCGAACCAGCGCGGATGCTGGTCGATGATGCGAAAGCGGGCGCTTTCCACGGAATCGAGCTTTTCGGCGGCGATTGGTTTGCCCGCGAGGTCCGTCAAACCGGCGCGAAGTTTGAACTCGTAGCTGGCGGCAAACTTCGGTGCCTGAGTCAGGTGGAACTGACCGCTGCGGGTGCTCGTCCACTCAAACGTGCCGGTCAGCTCTGGCAGGATGACCAGGGGTGAAGTGGCCGCAATTTTGCCGATTTGCTCCTTCGCCACCATCGCAGTCGGAAATACGACTTCGATGGTGGAATCCGGTGCCAGTTCCTCCGGATTGATGGTGATGTCCGCATGCAGTTCCTGCGGTGGCGGCGCTTTTGTGTCAGGACGGCCTTTAGGCGGAGCCGCGTGAGAGATGGCAGAAGCAGCAACAAACGCCAGCGTCATGGCTGGCAGCAGCGCGAGGCTGAAAGAGGTTTTCATGGCGAACAGTGGGTTCGCCGTGAGAGTAGCACGCCCCCCGCAGGGGCGAGGATATTTTTGGAGAGTTTTTGGAAACTCCGACCTGGCCTCGAATCAGATCAATTCAGCCGCTTTTCGCCGCGCCCACGCATCCGCCTCGATGAGCGCCTCAAGATCTGGATGCTCAACCGTCTGATGCGCCGTCATAACGCGCTCAACTGTCTGCCAGATGCCGGGGAATGAAATCTTACCGTTAAGAAATGCTTCGACGGCGACTTCGTTGGCCGCATTCAGGACGGCAGGCAGGGTGCCGCCGACCGTCCCCGCCTGACGGGCGAGGTTGATCGCGGGGAAATCATCCACGCGCGGCGCTTCGAAATGCAGGGCTCCTACCTTGGCAAAATCGAGCGGCTTGAGATTGTTCGTCACGCGGTCAGGCCAGGTCACCGCGTATTGGATCGGAAAGCACATGTCGCTGTGGCTGAGCTGGGCGATGACGCTGTTATCAGCAAATTCGACCATGCTGTGGACGATGCTCTGCGGGTGCACGACGACCTCGATCTTGTCCATCGGCACATCGAAGAGCCACTTCGCCTCGATCATTTCCAGGCCCTTGTTGAAAAGGGTGGCGCTATCGATGGTGATCTTGCGCCCCATAGTCCAGGTGGGATGCTTCAGCGCCTGGGCGACGGTGACACTAGGCAGTTGATCAGCAGGCAACTGGCGAAAGGGGCCGCCGCTGGCGGTGAGAAGGATGCGCTGGACGCTGCTGTGCCGGTGGCCTTCGAGACACTGGAAGATGGCGTTGTGCTCGCTGTCCACGGGCAGGATGTTCACACCTTTGCGTTTGGCGGCTTCGGTGACGGCTTCTCCGGCCATGACGAGGATTTCCTTGCTGGCCACGGCCAGGTGCATGCCGCGCTCAATGGCGGCGAGCGCCGGTGCAAGGCCGGCGGTGCCGACGATGGCAACAAGCACCATGTCGGCATCGGATTCGTTCACGAGATCGACAAGCCCCTGCGTGCCGGTGTGGACCACGACATCTGCGGGCAGCAGTGCACGTGCCTTCTCCGCAGCGGCGGCCTCGGTGAGGGCGACCTGCTTTACGCCGGTCTCGCGGACCTGCTCCACAAGCGCCTCGACACTGCAATTTGCTGCCAAGCCGACAATCTGCATGCGCTCGGGGATGTCGCGCGCGACTTTGAGGGCACTGGTGCCGATGGATCCGGTGGAGCCGAGGAGGAGAACTTTGCGCATCACGAATGCTTGCTTTGGCTTATCGTGCGATGGCGGACAAGTAAAAATAAAACACCGGCGCGGTGAAGAGCAGGCTGTCCGTCAGATCCAGGATGCCGCCGATGCCGGGAAGCGCGTGACCGCTGTCCTTGATGGCCACGCAGCGTTTGAGCACGGATTCAGCCAGATCCCCCGTGACAGCAGTGGCACAAAGCAGAGGCGCGAGGATCATGCCATGCACCCAGGTGATGGGGGCAATTTTTTCGGGGATGGTGGCCAGCAGCACCGCAGCAGCGCCGAAAGAGCCGATGAAGGCGCCGACAAAGCCCTCCCATGATTTCGCAGGGCTGATGTGCGGGATCATTTTGTGCTTCCCAAACAGCACGCCAACCACATAAGCCCCCATGTCGCTGAACTTGGTGACCATGATGAGGAAGAGCACGAGAAAGATGTCAGTGATGCCCTTGCCATCCGCATGGAAGTACATGAGCCGCACCATGAAGCCAAAGAAGATGACGGTGTAAACGGTGCCGAAGACGGTGTTAAAGATGCGCTGCAGCGTAGACGCGCCTTCGAGCTGATGGCGGTAGCAGAGGATGAAGGAGCCGTGCACGCTGGCGGTGAGCGCCGCGAGATCAAACTCCATGGGTGGCGCTTTGTGACGGGAAGTCGTGTACCAGAGAACCACTCCCCAGTAAACAATGCAGATGACAAAGCCCAGCGCATTGAAGGAGCGCGCATGCGGATCATTGCGCAGCAGCCTGAAATACTCGACTGCGCCAGACACACCAAAAAAACCCGTGATGGCGATGATCAGCCAGGTGTTTTGCCACTGCAAAAAGGCCAGGGTCAGGAGAGACCACAGCAGCAGGGTGCTGAACAAACGGGATGCGAAAACGCGACGCTTGCTGGGCGCGGGGGTCGGCGTGGCGGCGGTTTCGGACATGCGGAAGGTTGGGGTGTGCCATTTAGAGCCTATCCAGCAGGTGAGAGCAATGCGATTTCGCATTTGGCTTTCCTTCCTGCCCCGTTAATTTCCACGCTCATGGCAGCCTGCGTCATCCAGCCCGGCCGGGAATAGCGCCAAATTTGATCACAGCCCGCCGGCAAAAAACGTGCGAAGTTCGTGCAGCCCCAGCCCTTCGGCGCAGACTTCGGCCAGATTCGACACCGCAGCCGGGATGTGATGTTCGTAGTGCGGTTTGCCGAGATTGCGGCTGAGATTGGCATAAGCCCCGAGCGCCTGCATGAGCCGCTGGGCGGCGCAGAGGTAAAATACTTCACTCACATCATGAAGCGGCAGTCCGCGATACTCGGCATAGTAGCTCAGCAAGCAGGCGCGCTCCGTTTTCGCGAGGCTCACATACGGATCATAAAGCAGCGAGGCGAGGTCGTATTCGGCGCGGCCGAGGCGCAGGCCTTGATAGTCAACCAGCCACGCGTCCTCACCGCGAATGAGCACGTTCTGGCTTTGAAAATCCCGATGCACCAGGCAGCGCGGTAGTCCGGCCAGGCGGCGGCGGAGCTGCCGGAGCGTTTCATGAGCGGCGTTGTACTCAGCATTGGCAACCTCGCGCCCCAGATAGCCTCCCACAAAGTGCTCGAGGAAATAGCCCTGCTCCCACTCGTAAAGCGCCTCATCAAAGCCGGGTTCCAGCTCGTTGATATCCACCGGTGTGAGGGTGTTTTCGCCGACGCCATGAAACTTGGCCGCCTCACGCAGGGTCGCCTGATAAAGGGGCAAACGCCGTTCCCAAGGATGGTCGTTGAAGGACTGCAGGTCGATGCGACCCAGATCTTCCAGCCAGACACAAAGGCGCTGCTCATCGAAGGCATACACTTGCGGCACATGCGCACCGATTTTCCTCAGCCGATAGGTGGCGGGGACGAACTTCGGATTATCACGACGCGCCAGGGTGTAAACCATGAGGATCATCGGCTCCCGCTCAGCCTGCCATTTGAGTCGGTAGAAGTGGCGGTCAGAGGCCCCCTTGAGGATCACCTCCACTTCACACGGAGTGCCGTTCAGTTCAGGGAACTGTTCGCGGGTGAAAATGAGCAAAGCCTCGTGTTCGGGGAGCATGGTGGGGAAACGTAGAATGACGAATGCGGACGCTGAATGTCCAACGCAAAGCAATTATCGCCTAAAAATCGACGTCTTCAGCCCTACCCGCCGCCGTGATGCCGCTGCGGACGATGCAGCGCTTCAGATCAGCACCTGCTTTAACCCGTCCCCCGGGCCAGACGATGCTGTCCTCCAACTGTGTTCCGGCCTCGATCACGGCTCCGGCACCGATGACATTGATGCCACGCAGCACGGCCCCGGCTTCGATTTGCGCCGCTGGATCGATGGCAGGGCCATACATGCCGTTCAAAGCTGAATGCGCTGACAAATAGGCCGTGCGGCTGCCCAGATCCCACCAGCTGCCCTCATCAATCACGACGGCACCAAGTTTCGCTCCGGAGCGGATCAGGTTGAGAAAGATGGGGATGACGGACTCGACCTTGCCGGGAGTGATCCAGTCATGAATGGCCGGATCGCAGGCGTAGATGCCGGTGAAGAGGTATTTCCCTTCGTCACCTGTGCCAAGCTTGTTGCGGATGTCGGTGACGAGACCACGCCGGGGATCAAAAGCGATGTGCAACGACGGCCCATGACTGCGCAGCACCAGGGTGACGAGATTGCCGTTTTCACGGTGCTCAGTGAGCAGCGGCTTCAATGGCAGGTCAGTGAGAATGTCGCCGTTGTAGACGAGAAAGGGCTCGTTTCCGAGCAGATCACGCACATTGGCTATCCCGCCGGCGGTTTCGAGGCGCACCGGGCTCTCATTTCGGAACTGGATCGGCGTGCCCTTGTAACTTTGATCCGGAAAGGCCTCGGCATAAGCCTCGGGGATGTGGTGCGTGTTCACCACCAGACGTGACACGCCCGCCGCCATCAGGTGATCAAATGCATAGGTGATCAGCGGCCGGTGAAACACCGGTACCAGCGGCTTCGGAAGCTGCTCCGTCAACGGTTTAAGCCTCTCACCAATGCCTGCGCCCAATACAAATGCCTGTTTCACGCGCGGCATTTACGCGGACACGATGGCGGCGCAAACGGAACTTGCCCCTGAGGATCAAGCAGTTCGCTTCTTTCGCAGCCAGGCGACGAGCCCAACAAGGACTGCCACGGATATCACCACCGGCAGAAAGTATCCTCCATCCGAACCGGTGCCGCACAGCGCGCACATGGGATCTGCGCCGTCCAGCGCATTTGCGGCCTGTACGGAATCCGCCGTGATGGGCGGCGGTGCCTTGGTGCGCGGCGTGAAGGTTTTCAAATCCAGCACGTAGCTCGTTTCACCAGGAAAGAGGATTTGGTAGCGCTCCACTTTCTTGCCCAGGGCGGTGTTGTGATACAGGACGCTCAGTGTTCCCGTCGGCAGGGCCTTGATCGAGTAGCCCGTGCTGCCTGCAGGAAGCTTGGTGCGCCAGGTGCCGGTGAGCATGACCGGGTCTTCTGGCAGTTTAAGCGGGGCATTTTCTGCTGCGGTAAACTCCCAGGCAAGATCAGGCTTCACCTCCACCACGGGATCGAGAACGACCTCGACCACCTTCTTCACATACTCACGGGCTTGGGCCTTGAGTTTTTCCTGCTGCTCCGCCGGGGTAACGCCCAGGTCGGCATTGGTAAGGTATGGGGCCACATTGGGATCCGGCTGGAAGCTGCGAGGGTCAATCTCTACCTGCATCATCCAGTCCCCGTTTTGCTCAAAATGGGCACGCACCGCGACATCTGGCAGCGGATGCGCCAGGCAGGGGGCTGTAAACGCCATAAAGGCGAATATGGAAAAGAGGGCCGGGAACTTCATCCAGCCAGCGTGGCACAGCCCGGGGCCATGTGACGAGCTTTTTTCAAAAACCCCACATTTTTTGATTGTCAGGGGGGGCGGCTTTCGTTTTGAATAGGTGCAAATCCGCTCGGTCACTTCCTGACGGAAAGCTAACCAAACTCAACTCAACATGAAATCCATCCTCACCACCCTCGCCGTCCTCGGCCTCTCCGTGTCCGCTTTCGCAGGCTGCGGCAAAACCGAAACCACCAGCGGCAAGCTCAAGTCCGTTAACGCTGACTCCAAGTCCATCGTGATCGACGCTGGCGGCAAAGACGTCACGCTCACCCTGACCGCTGCCGTCACCGGCGCTGACAAGCTCGTCGGCAAGAAAGTGACCGCCGTCAGCTCCCACAAGAAAGTGGAATCCCTCAAGGAAGGCTGATTTACAGCGAGGTGATTCATTCGCCTTTTGAAGCCCGGAAGCGCCCCTTCCGGGCTTTTTCATGCCTGGGAGCAGACCCAAGATCTCAGCGAATTTTTAATTATTCTTGAGATTGCATGAAATAACTTGTTTGTTTTGCCCTCTTAATGCTGCTCAGAGGTCATCCGACCTTTGCCAGTCACAAGACATACACACCACACACTATGAAATCACTTCTCACTCTTGCCCTCATCTCCTCCGGCCTCCTGCTGAGCAGCTGCGCCAATGGCCATTGCGTCTTCGCCAAGAAGAAAGAAAACTGCTCCTCCTGCTGCACGCCTGCCGCCAAGAAGAGCACCGCCGCCTGCTGCGCAACTCACACTCCCGCAAAGAAGAAGTAATTTCTGGCAGATCGGATCTCAAAACCCGGAGGGAACACCTCCGGGTTTTTTTTGTCATCGAATTAGACCACTTTTGTTCTCCACTGCGTCTCTATTGTTGCAGTTTGTTTAAACATGCATGCCATATGCAAGTTTAATCTCATGCACTCGTAAATCGAGGCATGCGACTCAGCCTTTTCTCTGATTACTCCCTGCGCGTGCTCATGTTTGCCGCGCTGAAGGGGGAAACATTTTCCCTCAGCGAAGCCGCTGAAGCCTACGACATCTCGCGGCACCATCTGGTGAAGGTGGTGAACTTCCTGGCCAAGCTCGGCTACCTCGAAACCCGCCGTGGCAGAGGCGGCGGCATCGCTCTGGGCATGCCGCCGGAGGACATCCGCATCGGCATGGTCGTTCGCCGCACGGAGGACACACCTTTCATCGTCGAGTGTTTCGACAAGCAGCACAACACCTGCGCAATCAACGGTTCCTGCCGTCTCAAGGGTGCGCTTGCCCAGGCCGTGAACGCCTTTTACGAAACTCTCGACCGCCACACGCTGCGCGATCTTGTCAACGGTTCCGCAGGCAAAGACATGAAAGCAAGGCTGCTGCCGCAGCAGTGACGAATACCGACTCATCCGCCATGACATCCCCTGCCTCCAAGTCTCCGATGCGCTCAACATTCTTGCCGTTGAGCCTGGCCATTTTGGCTTCGTCACTCCTCACGATCCATGCCGAGGATGAATATGAAAACGCTCCTATCCGCTATTCTGATAGCACACCCAACGACGCTGCTCAGCAGCTCGAAAGCCAGATGGCCGCAGGCAAAGTTAAAATCGACCGCACCGATGCCTGGACCGTTTTGCGCGATGTCATGAAGCAGTTCAACATACCGCAGGAGTCGCAGGTCATGGTCTTCTCCAAGACCAGCAAGCAGAACGACCGCATAAGCCCCCAAACACCACGCGTGGTCTATTTCGGTGACAACGCCTATGTCGGCTACTGTCTTGGTGGCTCGATCGAGGTTGCCACCATTGATCCGAAGCTCGGCCCCATCTTTTACCTGCTCGATCCTTATGAAGTGCCCGCCAAACCCCTGCATTTTCAGCGCGACAACAGCTGCCTGAGCTGCCACGGCGGCCCCTTCACCCCCGAGGTGCCCGGCGTCATTGTTCGCTCCGTGTATCCCGGCCCAGAAGGCCATCCCATCATGAGCCAGGGCAGCACCGTCGTCGATACGACAACCCCATTCACCGACCGCTGGGGCGGCTGGTACGTCACCGGCAGGCATGGCAGCATCCTGCACCGCGGCAACGTCACCGCCACAGAGAAGAATGATCAAACCATCAACATCGATTTCAAAGCAGGGGCCAACATCACCAACCTCGCCAAGTTTTTCGACGTCACTCCCTACAAGCGCAAGCAGAGCGACATCGTCGCCCTCATGGTGCTGGAGCATCAGACCAGCGTGCAAAACATCCTCACCAAGGCGAACCACGCCGCCCTGCGTGCCATGCACATGCAGACGAGTCTTCAGCGCGAACTGGGCGAAACCGTCATGAGCGAACCCACCGGCACTGCCCGCCGCATCATTGACCATGCCGCCGAGGACGTCGTCGAAGCCCTGCTCTTCAAAGACGAAGCCGCCCTGCCCGAAGGCGGCATCGAAGGAGATCCCGCCTTCCAGACGGCCTTCACCAAACGCGCCCCGCAGAGCAGTGACGGCCGCAGCCTGAAGGATTTTCAGCTCCTGCATCGCCTGTTCAAGC
This sequence comes from Prosthecobacter sp. Pr1, assembly GCF_057652315.1. NCBI lineage: Bacteria > Pseudomonadati > Verrucomicrobiota > Verrucomicrobiia > Verrucomicrobiales > Verrucomicrobiaceae > Prosthecobacter > Prosthecobacter sp. Pr1. Next base: position 60,551 of record NZ_JBYFBS010000007.1, read on the forward strand.
ACCGCTGCAGCTACATGGTCTATTCCCTCACTTTCCAGCACCTGACCGCCCCGCTGAAGCAAACCGTCCTCACCCGCCTCTGGAACATCCTTGATGGCAAGGATACCTCCGGCCACTTCGACTACCTCACCACCACCGAACGCGGCCACATCCGCCGCATCCTCGCAGAGACACTGCCCGGAGCCCCGGCGGAGTGGAAAAAGGCGCTGGCCTCAAAGTGAGCAGAGCTGCGAGTTGAAAACCCGCGCTCCATCTTCAACCTGCGTGTATGAAACAGCTCCTCCCCCTCCTGCTCTGCGCCCTCAGCCTGACTTCCTGCGGAGAAAAACAATCCGCCCCGGTCGAAAAGCAGCCGGCAGAAGTCAGCTTCGCTGACAAAGAAGTCGAAATGCTCAACGATGGCAAAGAGGCGACCTACAAGGGCAAGCCCTACACCGGCCTCATCCGTAACAAACACTCGAACGGCAAGACGGCTGGTGAATACCCTTACATCGACGGCAAGATGCACGGCGTGATGAAAGAATGGTGGGAGAATGGCCAGCAGTCTGCTGAAACCAACTTTGACCACGGCCAGCGCCACGGTCTGAACCGCTACTGGGACATGAAGGGCCATCAGACGAAGGAGCAAATCTACGACCACGACAAATCCATCAGCGAGAAGCACCTCTAATCCAGCGTCATTCTGAGGTAATCATTCGTCGTCTTCCTTCATGGTCGCCCCTGTCATCGCACTGTTTATCATTGCCCTCGTCTCGCTGCTGGTGGTGCGGGTGGGTTCAACCGCGCTGATGATGACCGGCATCAGCTGGGACACGGCGAGTTTTCAGGCCTACTCCGCTTTTTTCGGGGTCGGATTCACCACCAAAGAGACGGAACTCGTCGTGAACCACCCCGTGCGCCGTCGCATCATCCGCGACCTCATTCTGGCCGGGAATGTGGGTCTCACCTCCGCGCTCGCCACGCTCATTGTCACCCTGCTGCAAAGCAGTTCGGGTGGAGACACCATGCTCATGCTCGGCTGGCTCACCGGAGGGCTCATCGTGATGCTTTTCATCAGCCGCCTCACCTGGTTTCAAAAAGTGCTCGACCACATCATCCAGCGCACCCTTGAGCGCACCGGCATGGTGCATGCGCTCGATTACGAACTGCTGCTGCGCATCCAGCACGGCTACGTTGTTTCTGAGATTGAGGTGCCGCCGGGAACCTACCTCGCGGGCCGCACTCTTCGTGAGTCACGCCCCTGGGATCGAGGCGTCGTGATCCTCGCCATCAAGCGCGACGGCCACACCCACTCTGGTATTCCTGCCCGGGACGATATGATCCTGCCAGGCGATGCACTCACCGCTTACGGCAAAGAATCCGCCATTCAGGCCATGACCCAACCCTTGGAACAACAAGGAACCAAGAACAAAGAACCATGAACCTCACCAACCAAGTCTGCGCCGTCACCGGCGGTGCCAAAGGCATCGGTCTCGCCACTGCTCAAGCCCTCCTCGCTCGCGGTGCGCGTGTGGCTTTGCTCGATCTCGAAAACGTCGCGCTCGACCATCCTCACGCCCTGTCGATCCGTTGCGATGTCTCACGCGCCGCTGATGTGCAGTCGGCCGTCAATCAAATCACTGAACGACTCGGCCCCATTGACGTCTGGGTGAACAACGCGGGTCTCGCACGTCATCGCTGGATTCCTGACTACACCGAAGAGGAGATCGACCTCATGCTCGCGGTAAACCTCAAAGGCACCATTCTCGGCTCTCAGGCCGCATTGAAAGCCATGATCCCGCACAAGCGCGGCCACATCATCAACGTGATCTCCACCGCCAGCCTGCGCGGCATTCCCAGCGAGACCGTTTACTGCGCCGCGAAGTGGGGCGTGCGCGGCTTCACCCAGGGCCTCGCCGAAGAAGCCGCCGCCCATCGCATCCGCGTCACCGCCATCCTGCCCGGCGGCGTGGACACGGCGTTCTGGGACGATGCCTCCCAGCGCCAGGCACCGAAGCAGCTCTTTCTCAAACCCGAGCACATCGCCAACGGCATTGTGAGCTGCCTTGAAATGGACGATTTCTGCGTTCCCCGTGAGCTCATCCTGCGTTCCCTCGACGACAGCGATTTCTCGGTGAAGCCTGCGTGATCATTGGATACCCGATTGTGCGGCCTTGGCGCACGAAGGGGGCGAACGGCATGTCTGCTGCGCGATGAACCGGCGCAGCACATGCCCGTATGAATTCCTCCCGCCATGCGTTCTCTCAGCATGAATTGAACCTCTGGAGCCATCACATGAACACACTGATCCATTCGCAGGCCTCCCGACGTGATTTCATCAAAACCTCGGCTTTCAGTACCTTGGCCAGCATGATCGCCGCTCGCATATCAGACGGCAAGACGCCGCCATCCGGCGAGGATGGCCAGCGCTTAGGAGGAGAGCTGCCACCCGCAGATTTCATTGATCTCTTCGATGGACGTACCTGGGCCAATTGGCAGCATGACCCGCATCTCGATGGCGTGTGGGAGATCACGAATGGCACCATCCGCCTGCGCACTGACGAACCACCGCGCGTGGCCGGCAAGGACTACAACCTTTCCACCTCGAAGGAATACAAAGACTTCACCCTGATGATCGACTGGCGGCTTACTGGCAAACCGGTGGTGAAACCGCACCAATGGCTCATGGACGACGGGCAGTTCCATACCGATGCCGCCGGCAAGGTGATCATGAAAGACAACCTCACCTGGGGCGACAGCGGCTTGTTTCTACGCGGCACACGTGCGGCTCAGATCAACATCTGGTGCCAGCCCTGCGGCAGTGGCGAGGTGGGCACCAAGTTCAAAGACACGCAGGCCACCAAGGAAGAGCGAATGAAAACCATGCCCAGCGTCCGCGCCGACAAAGGCCCGGGCGAGTGGAATCGCTTCATCATCACGCTGCGTGGAGATCGCGTGGATGTCTCACTCAACGGCAAGGGTGTGATCCAAGGCGCACGCGTGAAGGACATACCAGTCGAAGGACCAATCACCCTGCAAAACCACAAGGACGGGGTGGAGTTCCGCCACATCTTCATCAAGGAGTTGTAGCACTGAGCTTCCTCACCAACACCATGCCCCTATGAAGCTGTTCGTTTCCCTTCTCCTCTTCTCCACAAGCCTGCACGCCGCGGCTCCTCTCGACACCCTCATCGAAGAACAACGGCCCTCGTTGATCCAGCTTTATGAGCATCTGCATGCGCACCCCGAGCTTTCGTTTCATGAGGAGAAAACGAGCGCCCGCATGGCGGACGAAATAAGAAAAGCAGGCTTTGAGGTGACAGAAAAGGTTGGCGGTTTTGGCGTGGTGGCTGTGTTGAAAAACGGGCCGGGTCGGACGGTGCTCGTGCGCACCGATCTGGACGGACTGCCAGTGCGCGAGATCGGCTCTGTTCCTTACGCCAGCAAAACAACCACCAAGGATGACGCGGGCAACGAGGTCTCCGTCATGCATGCCTGCGGACACGACATGCATATGACCTGCTGGATCGGCGCGGCGCGCGCGCTGGCGGCTTCCAAAGATCAATGGAAAGGCACGCTCGTCTTCATCGCACAACCGGCGGAGGAACGTGGCATGGGTGCGCTGGCCATGATCGAGGACGGCCTGTTTCAACGCTTTCCCAAGCCTGATGTCTGTCTGGCGCTTCATTGCGATTCAAGTCTCGCAACCGGCACCTTCGGGTTCACCAGCGGTCCGGCCACCGCGAGCACCGACACCATTGATATCGTCGTGAAAGGCATCGGCGGCCACGGCGCGATGCCGAACCTGACCAAGGATCCCATCGTGCTCGCCTCGCAAATCGTGCTGGCGTTGCAAACGATCGACAGCCGTGAATTGCATCCGGTGGAACCGGTCGTGATCACAGTGGGCAAGTTCATCGGCGGCACCAAGAGCAACATCATCCCCGACAAGGTCGAACTCGGCCTGACCGTACGCACCACCAGCTCCGAGACACGCAAACAGGTCCTGGATTCGATCAAACGCATCTGCCGCGGTCTCGGCATCGCCGCCGGACTGCCGGAGAATCTGCTCCCGGAAATCTCGCTGGTCGGCCCTGGCACCCCCTCCCTGCACAATGATCCAGCGCTCACCACGCGCGTGACCCAAGTCTGGGCGGACGCCTTTGGCAAAACCAGCCTCGTCGAACGCAAGCCCACGATGGCTGGCGAGGATTTCTCCCGCTACACGATGACGCCTGACAAGATCCCCGTCTTCCTCGCCTGGCTCGGCACCGTGGCACCGGAGAAAATGGAGCAGTCGAAAGCGACCGGCGAAATCCTGCCCAGCCTGCACTCGCCTTTTTATCGTCCCGAACCAGCGCCCTCGATTACCTTCGGCGTCAAAGCGATGACACTCGCGGTGCTGAACGAACTCAATCGAGATTGAAGCGAAGCACCCGTTCGCGCCGTTGATAGTCGCATGATCCGCCTCCTCGCCGCATTCTTCATCCTCCGAAGCCTCGCGCTCGCCGAGTTCCAACGACAGTTGCCTGACGTCTTTCTCTGGCAGGACAACTGCAACGTCTATGTGCTGAAGCATGATGACCGCGCCCTGCTCATCAATCTGGGCGATGGCAGTGTGCTGGCTCATTTGGCGGAAATCGGCGTGAAGCAGGTCGATTGGGTTCTCTTCACCGATCATCATCGCGAGCAATGCCAGGGGACATCGAAGCTTGACCGCCAAGCGACCCAAGTCGCCGCACCAAAGGAGGAGCAGACTTTCTTCGAGACGCCCAACGAGTTTCGTCACTGGAACCCGCGCCTCAGCGACAAATTCACCGTGCATGGCTCCAGCTACCTCCGCCCGCCTGCTCAGGTGGTGAAGATCGACAAAGGACTCGTGGATGGCGAAACCTTCACCTGGAACGGCATCACACTCACCTGCATGAGCACACCGGGCCATTCCCCAGGCGGGATGAGTTTCATGCTGAAGCAAGGCGAGCGCACTCTAGCCTTCACCGGCGGCGTCATGCACGACGGCGCAAAAATGACCAACTGGTTTGACACCGAGTGGGACTACGGCTTTGCGAAGGGACTCGATGCGCTCACCGCCACGGTGGACCAACTGATCGCACGCAAGCCTGACACCGCCTTTTCATCACAAGGCCCGGTAATCGCAAATGCCACGGCACAGTTCGTGGTCTACAAGGAACGGCTCACCCAGTTTCGTCCGGATTACGTGCGCGGTTATCCCGTGGAATCCTTTGGCAAACGTCCACAGCACCCGGCAACAAAAACCACGAAAGCCCACTACATCGTGCAGGTGACACCCCACCTCTACATGTTCGGCCCGGAGATGGCGGGGAAGAACTTTGCCATCATCATCTCCGACAGCGGCCACGCTTTGCTGCTGGACTGCGGCCTGTTTCCGAAGCTCGTGCTCGAACGCATCATCAGCGACATGAAGGAGTTTCTGGGGCTGAAGCAAATCGATGCCTGCTGGATCTCCCACTCGCATGGCGATCACTTCACGCTCTTTCCGGCGCTCAAGGACCATGGCGTGAAATTCTGGACGATGGACACCATCGCCGACAAATGCGAAAACCCGCGCTACTATGACTACCCCGCGATGATCGGCGCCTACAACGCCGGATTTGAGCAGGCCAAGATCGACCGCGTCCTCAAAGCAGGTGAAGTGATCGAGTGGGAAGGCTTCAAGCTTCACATCGACTGGATGCCCGGCCAGACCGAGTTTGGAAATGCCCTGTGGCTGGAGCTCGATAGCAAAAAAATCGTCTTCACCGGCGACAACCTTTTTGGCGATCCCGCCGACCCCTCGCAGAACGGCCACGAATGCGTCAACGCACGCAACAGCGCCATCGTCGATGAGGGTTATCTCGTCGCTGCCAAATACCTGCAAAAGCTCCAGCCAGACATCATCATGGGCGCGCACGGCGTGCTCATGACCGAGCCCAAGGCTTTCATCGAGCGCTATCACGACTGGGCGCATCGCATCATCCGCGAATACAAGGAGCTGCTGCCCGACGCGAACTATGAGTATCTCTACGATCCCTACTGGGTCAGCGCCTATCCGTATCGTGTGGACCTCCAGAAGCAGAGCACCCAGGAAGTCAGCATCACTGTGCGTAATTTCCGCGACACTGTGCAGCAGCATCGCATCGTGCTTCAGCTTCCTCCCGGCATTACCGCAGATTCCGCCTTCCTCGAAGGCACTGTCCCTGCGAAATCACGCCAAAGCTTTAAGATCAAACTCACCGCCGATCCCGCCCAAGTCTCAGCTGGCGTGCAGATGGTGCCCATGGACATCACGCTCGACGGCAGGCATTACGGCCAGCTCTTTGATTTCATCATCCAGGCCAAAGAACCCGCAAAAAAAGAAACTGCTCCATGAACCGCCGCTCCATCCTGACCTTGCTGACCGGCCTTGCGGCGACGAAAAGCCACAGCATCACTCCTGACCGCATGCAAGCCGCCGCCCAGATCATCCAGCAACAAGTCGATGCCGGCATTCTCGAATCCGCCGTGCTGCATGTGAGGCAGGGCAAAGACACGTTTCAGCAAGCCTTTGGCCAAGCGGGAAATGCAGATGCTGTTTTCCTTCTCGCATCCATCACGAAAACGATGACAGCAGCGGGCGTGATGGTGCTGGCAGATCGCGGAGAACTGCGGCTCAGCGATCCCGCGATGAAATTCATCCCGGAGTTCAACGAAGGTGAACGCAAACAGATCACCATCGAGCAATTGCTCGCGCATACTTCCGGTCTGCCGGATCAGTTGGAGAACAACACTCAGCTGCGTTCCCGCCACGCACCCCTCGCAGAATTCGTGCAAGGTGCGATCCGCACGCCGCTGCTGTTCACTCCGGGGACGAAGTATCACTACCAAAGCATGGGCATCCTGCTCGCGGCTGAGATTGTGGAGCGCATCACCAAAACGCCACTGCCGGATTTTCTGGCAAAGGAGGTTTTCACACCGCTCGGCATGACTCACACCTCTCTGGGCCTTGGCCGCTTCAAACTGGCAGACACGATCCGCTGCCAGACTGAACACGCCGCGCCCGAAGCCGGTGCAGGCGATCCGCAAGCCGCCTCCTGGGACTGGAACAGCCCCTACTGGCGCAATCTCGCGGCACCGTGGGGTGGTGCGCATGGCTCCGCCGCCGATGTGGCGCGCCTTCTTGGAGCCTTCATGCACCCATCAGCCAAGATGCTTCGTGAAGAGACGATACGCCTGATGCTGCAAAACCACACCCCGGGCCTCGCCGCCCGTCGAGGCATCGGCTTCGCCTTGGGGCCGGAAGGATTCGGCAAAAACTGTTCCCAGCAGAGTTTCGGCCACAGCGGATCGACCGGCACACTCGCCTGGGCCGATCCGGCGACCGACACGACCTGCGTCATACTCACTTCCCTGCCCTCGCGCATCTCAGCCGAGACGATTTTGCATCCGGTCTCGGATGTGGTGGCCGCAACAGTCTGAAATCTGGGTCTTCACTACCGGATTTCCCATGCGCGATGTGAGAATATCCCATGCTTTGGTTCCGTTCTTTAGATGCACCCTTGTTATGACCAAACCAACCTGTCTTCTTCTGCTTGCCACACTCGGCCTCCACGCCGCCGAACCGCCTGTTCCCGCCAAGATCGAGTTCAATCGCGATGTGCAGCCGATCCTGTCGGACAACTGCTTCTACTGCCACGGCAACGATCCCAAGCACCGGGAGGCTGACCTGCGGCTCGACATCCGCGACGAAGCCGTGAAAGCGGAGGCGTTCATTCCCGGCAAGGCGGCGAAGAGCGAACTCGTCTCACGCATCTTCACCGCTGACGCGGATGATCTCATGCCGCCGCCGGATTCTCACAAGAAGCTAACGCAGCGGCAGAAGGACATTTTGAAAAAATGGATCGATCAGGGTGCGGCCTATCAGCAGCACTGGTCCTATGAGAAACCCGTTAAGGCAGCGATCCCGGCTGGCAAGAACGGTGTGGACGTACTGGTGCAGCAGCGCCTCGCACAGATCGGCCTCAAGCCTTCGCCACAGGCCGACGCTCGGACTTTGATCCGCAGGCTTTACCTGGATCTGATCGGCATGCCGCCCAAGCCGGAGGAAGTGGCTGCTTTTGAAAAGGACGCATCGCCTGCCGCCTATGCAAAGCTGGTCGAAAGCCTGCTCAAAAACCCGCATTACGGAGAACGCATGGCCATCGGCTGGCTCGATGTCGTGCGCTTTGCCGACACCATCGGCTACCACAGCGACAATCCCCACAACGTGTGGCCTTACCGCGACTACGTCATCCAGTCCTTCAACAGCAACAAGCACTTCGACCGCTTCACCCTCGAACAAATCGCCGGCGACCTTCTGCCGGACGCCACTCAGGAGACACGCGTCGGCTCCGCCTTCAATCGGCTGCTCCTTTCCACCGAGGAGGGCGGCGCACAGGCCAAGGACTACGAACAGCGCATGCTCACCGACCGGGTGCGCGCCGTCGGCAATGCCTGGATCGGTCAGACCACCGGCTGCTGCCAGTGTCATGATCACAAATTCGACCCGTGGACACAGCGTGATTTCTACTCGCTGGGCGCTTTCTTTGCCGACATCAAGGAGCCGATTCTTGGCCGCCGTGAACCCGGCATAATGGTACTCGATGAAGCAGGTCTGAAGCGTCAGACCGACATCGCGCAGCGCCTAGCTGCACTGCAGGCCGAATTTGCCAAACCACGCCCCGAACTCGCCCCCGCACAGACGGAGTGGGAAAAGCAGGCGCTGGAGGCCGTGACCGCCAGCGGAATGTGGCAGCCATTGAAACAAGTCACGGCGTCATCAGCCAAGAAAAATGTGGCTCTCAAGGCCGACAAAGAAGGCGTGGTGCGTGCCACCATCGACGCCAAACGCAATGAGCGGAAGCAAAACGACGGCACCGAAACCTACACCCTCACCACTAAGCTGCCGCTGGGCACCACCGGCATCCGCATTGAAGCGCTCAAGGAAAAGCTGCCCGGCATCGGCCTCGCCTCGAATGGCAACTTCGTCCTTAGCGAAGTCACTCTTACAAGCGGAAAGAACAAGATCCCCGTCGCTTTTGCCAGCGCCACTTATGAGCAAAAAACCTTTCCCGCCGCCACCGCTATAGATGGCATCGCGGACAAGAAAGAAAATGGCTGGGGTGTTCTGGGTGCCACAGGAGCAGATCAGTCCCTCTACCTCGAACTCGCCGCGCCTGTCACGGAAGCCAATGCCGCTGTGACGTTCACGCTTACTTTTGGCTGGGGAGAAAATCATGAGATCGCCAATCTGCGTCTCAGCTCCACCAACTCATCCAAGCCCATCCGTGCGCCCGGCACTTCACTCCCGGCTGCTGAAATCGCCGGCATCCTCAAGACAGCGACCGAGCAGCGCACACCTGAGCAAAAGCAGAAACTCACCGCTGCCTACAAGCAGATCGCCCCTGAACTCAGCGACCTCCGCACCAAGATCGCGACCGTCGAAAAGGAGAAGGCGGATTTCGAAAACAGTGCGCCCAAGTGCATCGTCTCCATCAGCGACACCAACAAGCGCACGGTGCGCATTCTGCCGCGTGGCAACTGGATGGATGAAAGCGGTGAAGTCGTGAAGGCCGCCCTGCCCGGCTACCTGCCAAAACCCAAAATCGAAGGCCGTGATCTCACCCGCCTCGATCTCGCCCAGTGGCTCGTTTCCAAGGACAACCCGCTCACCGCCCGCACCGTGATGAACCGCCTGTGGAAGCAGTTCTTCGGCACCGGATTGAGCAAGGTGCTCGACGATCTCGGCGCGCAGGGTGAGCCCCCTGTGAATCCTGCGCTGCTCGACTGGCTGGCCTGTGAGTTCATGGACAGCGGCTGGGACATGCAGCACATGATCCGCGTCATTGTAAGCAGCGCAACCTACCAGCAGGTCTCCACCTCCACGAAGGAACTCACCGCCGCCGATCCCTACAACCGCGAGTGTGCACGCCAGAGCCCGTTCCGTCTGGATGCCGAACTCGTGCGCGATAATGCGCTCACCATCTCCGGCCTGCTCGTCCCCAAAATCGGCGGCCCGAGCGTGAAGCCCTACCAGCCCGCCAAATACTGGGAAAACCTGAACTTCCCCACGCGCGAATGGCAGAATGACAGCGGCGAAGGTCTGTATCGACGCGGCCTCTACACCTGGTGGCAGCGCTCCTTCACCCACCCATCGATGCTCGCCTTTGACGCGCCAAGTCGCGAGGAGTGCGTGGCCGAGCGCAACCGCTCCAACATCCCGCAGCAGGCCCTCGTGCTGTTGAACGACCCGACCTATGTCGAAGCCGCTCGCGTCTTTGCAGCCCGCATCCTGACCGAATCAAGCGGCGACATCAGCCAGCGCATCACCTGGGCCGTTCAGCAGGCCCTGCAACGCAAGCCGAGTGCCGATGAACTCAAGACACTCTCGGCACTGTTCGCTCAGCAGCTCGCAGATTATCAAAAGGAGCCCGCCGCCGCGGCAGAACTTCTCAAAACCGGCGCCTCACCTGTCGCACCTGGTTTGAACCTTGGCGAACTCGCCGCGTGGACCCACGTGTCACGCGTGCTCCTGAACCTGCACGAAACCATTACGAGGAGCTGAACCATGAATTCGACCTCCGCCCAAACCCGCCGCGCCTTCCTCGGCCGCACCACACAAGGCCTCGGCAGCGTGGCCTTGGCATCGCTTTTGCAGCCCCAGCTCTTGAATGCCGCATCTCGTGGAGTCCTCGGCCCATTGCCACTGCCACAAAAAGCGAAGCGCGTCATTTGGCTCACGATGGCAGGTGGACCATCGCAACTGGAGTTGTTCGACCACAAACCGAAGCTGGCAGAAATGGATGGCAAGCCGATGCCGGAGTCGTTCACGAAAGGGCAGCAGCTTGCGCAGCTCCAGGGCCAGAAGCTCGTGTGCAAAGGGCCGATGTTCCGCTTCCAAAAGTATGGCAAATGCCAGATGGAACTCTCAGAACTGCTGCCTCACATCGGCGGAGTCGCGGACGATATCTGCCTTGTGCGCTCGATGACAACGGACGCGATCAATCACGATCCGGCTCACATGTTCATGAACACCGGAGCACAGATCGCCGGACGTCCCAGCATGGGGTCATGGGTGACATACGGCCTCGGCTGCGAGGCGGATGATCTTCCAGGCTTCGTCGTGATGATGTCCACCGGCAAAGGCCGCAATCCGCAGCCCATCGCCGCACGGCAGTGGAACAGCGGCTTCCTGCCTTCCAAGTATCAGGGTGTGCAATTGCGCTCGCTCGGCGATCCCGTACTCTACCTCACCAGCCCAAACGGCGTCACACGTGAGCGCCAGGGCCGCGATTTCGCCGCCATCAATTCTCTCAACAAACAGCATGCCGCGCTTTGTGATGACCCCGAAATCGCCACCCGCATCGCCCAGTATGAGATGGCTTTCCAAATGCAGGCCAGCGTACCTGAGCTGATGGACATCTGCGGTGAAGGTGCCAAAACGCTCGAACTCTACGGCTGTCAGCCAGGCGATGGTTCCTTTGCATCAAACTGCCTTCTCGCCCGCCGTCTCGCCGAGCGCGGCACCCGTTTCATCCAGCTCTACCATCGTGACTGGGATCATCACAGCCTGCTGAAGGAAGAACTGCCATTGCGTGCCAAGGAAGTGGATCAGGCCTGCGCGGCGCTGATCAAAGATCTCAAGCAGCGCGGCATGTTTGATGACACGCTCATCGTCTTCAGCGGTGAGTTCGGCCGCACGCCCATGGCGCAGGGAAACAAAGGCCCCATCGGCCGCGATCATCACAACAAGGCCATGTCCATGTGGCTCGCGGGTGCGGGCATCCAGCGCGGCGTCGCCTTTGGCAGCACCGATGACCTCGGCTATGCCGCGCAGGAAAACATCACCACCGTACACGACCTCCACGCCACGATGCTCCACCAGCTCGGCATCCAACACGACGCCTTCAGCTTCAAATTCCAAGGCCTCGACGCAAGGCTCTCTGGCGTCGAAGGTGCCAAAGTCATTCAAAAAATTCTCGCATGAAACCCACCGCCCTCATCCTTCTCGCTCTAGCACTCAACGCCGCCGCCTTCGATATCAAGGTCGCTGAAAAAGATCACGTCGATATTTCAAACGACGGCAAAGTCGTCGCCCGGCTCATGATGGCTAATGATATGAGCACGCCCGAGAAGCATCACGAAACCTACAAGCCCTATCTGCATGTGTTTGATGCCAGCGGTGCCACCCGCCTCACCAAAGGTCCAGGCTTCAACTTCACCCATCATCGCGGCATCTTCCTCGGCTTCAGCAAGATCAGCTATAATGGCAAATCCTACGACCGCTGGCACATGAAAGGTGGCGATCAGGTCGTGACCAAGGTCGAACCCGGCGTCTCCAGCTTCACTGCCGCCATCGACTGGCAGGGAGATACCAAAGATGCGTTTTTGACGGAAGAGCGCCGCTTCACCTTCTCCACACCCGCAAAGCCCTTCTATCTCGGCATCGACATGACCAGTGCCATCAAGCCCGTCAGTGGCGAAGCCGAGATGGGTGGCGATCCTGAACACGCCGGCGCTCAGTTCCGCCCCTCCGAACTGGCGGACACCAAAACGACGACCTACATCTTCCCCGGTGAGAACATTGACGCACACAAGGTCAAAGACCTGCCATGGGCCGCCGAAGTCTTCACCGTGGAAGGCAAGACCTTCACCGTCGTGATTCTCAATCATCCCGACAACCCGAATGGCACCGCCACCTCCGCCTATCGCGATTACGGTCGCTTCGGCATGTTCCCGAAAGGCAAAGCCACCGCCGAAGCTCCATTCAAGCTGCACTACCAATGGCTCGTGGCCGAAGGTGATGTGCGCGATGCCGCCGTGCTTCAGCAGGCATGGAATTCCTTCGCAGGCAAGAACGAGCCCGTGCCCGTGCTCACCATCAAAGGCTCTGAGCAGCCAAAGCCGAAAAAGGAGAAGTGAGGCAAAAACCGCGACGTCAGAAATACCAACTTTGGTCATCGAGCGACTAGGATTTTGCCCGGCATATGGTTTGGTGATTGCACCCCCTCAAAACCAAAAAACCGCTCCTCCATGCCTCCCCAAAGGTTCCCCTCATTCATCCTGCGTTCGTCGCTGTTTATTCTAGCGTCGTCGTTCCTGCCTTCTGCACAGGCCGTTCATCAAAAAAACGCCGGGCCTGAAAAGGTCGAACTGAAGTTCAAGCTGCCACCGCCCGCTCCATTGTCTCCGGAGGAGGCGATGAAGACCTTCAAGGTTGAAAAAGGTTTCCACATCGAACTCGTCGCCAGCGAGCCGATGATCGAATCACCGGTGGCGATGAGCTTTGATGAGCAAGGGCGGCTCTACGTCGTCGAAATGCGCGGCTACATGCATGACCTTGAGGGTGGCGGCGAAAAAGAACCCACTGGCCGCGTTTCACTGCTCGAAGACACCGATGGCGATGGCCGCATGGACAAAGCGACGTCATTTCTCGACAATCTCGTCATGCCCCGAGCCGTACTGGCCGTGAATGGCGGAGCCTTGATCGCCGTGCCGCCCAATCTTTACTTCTGCAAAGACACCGATGGCGATGGCAAAGCCGATGTGAAAGACGTCGTGGCAACCGACTTCGGCACCCTCGGCGGCCAACCGGAGCACATGGCCAATACTCCAATCTGGGCCATGGACAATGCCATCTGGAGCGCGGGCTATACCACACGTTTCAAACTGCGAGGTGGCGTGTGGCAAAAGGACACCGGTCTCGGTCGCGGCCAGTGGGGCCTGTGCCAGGACGACTTCGGCAGGCTCTACTTCAACTACAACTCCGACATGCTCCGTGCCGACCTCCTGCCCACGGAGGCCTTCACGCGCAATCCGCTGCTGCGCAACGCGACGAGCATCAATGCCAAGGTGGCCGCAGATCAAACGCTCTACCCTTCCCATCCCACCCCTGGCGTGAACCGCGGTTACGAGGCAAAATCACTTCGCGCCGACGGCACGCTGCCAAAACCGACTGGCACCTGCGGCGCACTGATCTATCGCGGCGATGCTTTTCCCGCCGCCTATCGTGGCAACGCCTTTGTGCCTGAGCCCTGCGCGAATCTGGTAAAACGATTCACCATGAGCGAAGCGGACGGCATCGTGAAGGCCACCAATACGGCCAAGACCACCGAATTCCTCACTTCCACCGACGAGCGCTTCCGCCCCGTGCAGGCCGCCAATGGTCCCGATGGCGCGCTTTACCTCGTGGACATGTATCGCGGCATCATCCAGCACCAGAGCTTCCTCACCCACTACCTCATTGCGAACATCAAGGATCGCAAACTGGAGACGCCGTTCAATCAGGGCCGCATCTGGCGCATCGTGCCGGACGCAAAGGAGCGCCCGCAGCCGGTGAAAGTGAGCAAAGACGTGAGCCTCCTCACCCATGCCAATGGTTGGGTGCGTGACACCGCACAGCGCCTCATCGTCGAATCTGGCGATGTCTCCGCCGTGCCCGCACTCAAAGAAATGCTGACCAACAAATCGGCACTCTCCCGTCTTCACGCGCTTTGGACTCTCGATGGTCTGGCAGCTCTCACTCCAGATCTGCTGCGCGCCACATTGGCGGACAAAGACGCCCAGGTGCGCGCTGCAGTCGTCCGCATCTCCGCACGTGACATGGCTCCGGATTTAATCGCACTCACCACGGAAAAAGACGCGCTCGTCCTCGCCCATCTCGCCATCAAGCTCACCTCATTCAATCTGCCGGATGCCGATACCGCCGTTGCAAAACTGCTCGCGAGCAACGGCAAAAATGTTTTGGTTCGCGAAGGTGCCATGACTGGGATGCGCGGCAGGGAGGCGGCCTTTGCCAAGCTCATGGCCGGCCAGCTCACCAAAGACAACAGCGCACAGATCATTCCCGTGATGGAGGCCCTCGGCTCGCTCCTGGCCCAGGCTGGCAAAGCAGGACCGTTTGAAGACATGCTCGAGCTCGCCGCCGCACAGCCTCAGGGCGGCGCGATGCAGATGGCCGTCATCAAAGGACTCGCCAACAATGGTGGCGACCCCAAATCCAAAACACCCGCCAAGCTGCTCTGGCTCGACGCCGAACCTGCATCCTTGAAAACACTCAAGTCCGTGATGAGCGATAAAGCGGGAGCCAAGCTGTTTACAAGTGTCGAGGCGCGTCTCGCATGGCCCGGAAAACCGGGTGCTCCACCGCCCCCGAAAATCGTGCCGCTGAACGAAGCGCAGACAGCCTTGTTTGAGAAAGGCAAAACCATCTACGTCACCCTTTGCGCCGCCTGCCATCAGCCGCACGGCTTCGGCCTTGATGGCCTCGCGCCACCGCTGGTGGACAGCGAATGGGTGCTCGGCAAGCCGGAGATTCTCACCCGCATCGTCCTCCACGGACTCGCCGGCCCGGTGAAGGTGGGCGGGCGTAGTTTCAACCTCGCCATGCCACCGCTGCCACAGCTCACCGACGAAGACATCGCCGGCGTGCTGACCTACATCCGCCGTGAATGGGAGCATAACGGCTCGCCGGTTGAAATCAAATCTGTCACCACCCTGCGCGCGCAAAACAAGGCCCGCATGGCGATGTGGACGGAAGAAGAATTGAAAAATCTCGGCAAGAAACCGAGTTCCAAGTAACCATGCACTCATCACCACTGCTCCAGCGTCGCGCTTTCCTCGGCAAAACCTCCCAAGGGCTCGGAGCAGTGGCGCTTGCATCGCTGCTCCAGCCAGCCCATGCCGCACCGGTGCGCGGCGTGCTAGGAACTCTGCCTCTCCCGCAGAAGGCGAAGCGAGTCATCTGGCTCACCATGGCAGGCGGCCCCTCGCATCTGGAGACGTTTGATCCCAAACCGAAGCTTGCCGAAATGAACGGCAAGCCGATGCCCGAATCGTTCACGAAAGGGCAGCAGCTCGCCCAGTTGCAAGGCAAGCCGTTGAATTGCTTCGGGCCGCAGCACCCTTTCGCCAAATTCGGGAAAAGCCAGACCGAGATCTGCGCGCTGTTTCCGCAGATTGGCAGCGTGATCGACGACATCTGCCTCATCCGCTCGATGACCACGGACGCGATCAATCATGATCCGGCGCACATGTTCATGAATACCGGGTCACAAATCGCTGGCCGGCCCAGCATGGGCTCATGGATCACCTACGGGCTTGGCACCGAGGCCTCGGATCTGCCGGGCTTCGTTGTTTTGACCTCGCTCGGCAAAGGCGGGCAGAACCAGCCCATCGCCGCACGGCAGTGGAGCAGCGGCTTTTTGCCATCGAAATACCAAGGTGTGCAACTGCGCGCCCAGGGTGATCCAGTACTGTATCTCACCAATCCGAATGGCATCACACGCGATCAGCAGGGCCGCGACGTGGCGGCGATCAACGCGATTAACAAGCAACACGACACCCTTGTGGACGATCCTGAAATCGCCACACGCATTGCTCAATACGAGATGGCCTTCCAAATGCAGGCCAGCGTGCCCGATTTGATGGACGTGAGTGCTGAAGGCGCGAAGACGCTGGAGCTCTACGGCTGCCAGCCCGGCGATGGCTCTTTCGCATCCAACTGCCTTCTCGCACGCCGTCTCGCCGAACGCGGCACGCGCTTCATCCAGCTCTATCACAAGGACTGGGACCATCATGGCGGCGTTAAAGAGGGCATCGCGCTCAAAGCGCAGGAAATCGACCGTGCCTGCATGGCGCTCATCGCCGACCTCAAACAACGCGGCATGCTGGACGAGACCCTCATCGTCTGGGCCGGTGAATTTGGCCGCACCCCGATGTCTCAGGGCGGCAGCGGCCGCGACCATCACAACAAGGCCATGTCCGTGTGGCTGGCAGGTGCAGGCATTCAGGGCGGCATCGTGCATGGAACCACCGACGATCTCGGCTATGCCGCCATTGAAAAAGTCACCACCGTCCACGATCTGCATGCCACCATGCTGCATCAGCTCGGCATCAATCATGATGCATTCAGCTTCAAATTCCAGGGACTGGATGCACGCCTGAGCGGCGTGGAAGGAGCCAAAGTGATCAAGGACATCCTCGCGTGAGATGAGTTTCCGCACCTTTGAATCAGCCCACATCGGCAACGGCATTCACCACGCCACGGTGAAGTCAGCCGCGCTAAGCCGTCGTGCGGACATCAGTTTCTACGTGCCGCCCGAGGCCAAGGCAGAAAAGCTTCCTCTCGTGATTCTGCTGCACGGCGTTTACGGCAGCCACTGGGCCTGGCTCTACAAAGGCGGGGCACATCAAGTGCTCGACCGATTGATCAAAGAAGAAAACCTTCCCCCGATGATGCTGGCCATGCCTTCAGACGGCCTGTGGGGCGATGGCTCGGGCTATGTGCGACATGCTGCGGCCGATTACGCCAGTTGGATTGTCGACGAAGTGCCCGAGGCTGCCGCTGAAATCGATTCACGCTGCGTTGAAGCACCTCGCTTCATCAGCGGCTTGTCCATGGGCGGCTACGGTGCGTTGCGGCTCGGGCTGCTGTACCCGAAAAAGTTTACGGCCATCAGTGCGCACAGCAGCATCACCGACGTCCCGCCGCAGATGCGGGAATTTGTGGAGGAGACCCTGGCAGAATTTGAACTGGCAGAAACCGAGCCACTCGCGGTCATTGAATGTGCTAAATTGAACTCACGCCTGCCTCATCTGCGCTTTGACTGCGGCAGCGAGGATGTTTTGATCGAGCACAACCGCACGCTGCACCGCGATCTGGAAGCCGCAGGCATCCCGCATATCTATGAGGAGTTCCCCGGCAGCCACACCTGGGACTACTGGCATGAGCATCTGGCGGACACACTGCGGTTTTTCAGCGCGTGCCTCTCTCTATAGCGTCACTTCTTCACCGACCTCGCCTTGTCCGTATAAAACACCATCGGCAGGCTCAGGTGTTCTTTGTCACCCACGGTCTGACCGACGAGCGGAATGAGGTTCTTGAAAGGAAACTCAGGGCTGGGGGCAAAATCACGATCGAAGGCGAGCATGGGTCCACGCACGATGAGGTCACGCCATTCGGCATAGGGGCCGGTGTAGATGTCGGTGATGCGCTCCACTTTGGCGGAGACAGGCGTCATGACGAAACCGGCCAGCTTCACACCACGTGCCTCGGCTTTTGATTTCATGACTTCGTAGTCGCCGCGCTGCGTGCACAGATCCACACAAGGCACATCGCCATACCAAGCGATGAATGCGGGTGAATCTGAGATGACGAACTCATTCTTCTCCATGAGCTGTGGCAGAAGTGAAACACGCTCCGGCAGGAAGGGCGGCCAGTGGGGCGGAATTTTGCCGCCCATGGTCAGGCCAAACTTCATCAGCACAGGCAGATTCACCGCCAGTGGCAGCGCGGTGATAAGCAAGGCCACCAGCGGCGCGCCCCAGCGTGCCATGAAGTCGCCGGACATGTGAAAGCGGGACCACAGCACTACGAGCATCGCCGCACCGAAGGTGCACATTGCGGGCATCAGCACGATGTACAGAGCGTTGTCGTCCTTCTCCTTGTCGGCCAGACCCAGGAGTCCCATGCCGATGGTCACACAGGCAAAAACAACCGCCAGCGTCCAGCGTGTGGAAGCGGCATCCGCCTTGCGAAAGCGGTGCATGAGGGAAAGGAAAAACAGCAGGGCGGGCACGACGTAAGCCAGATGCGCCATCAACAGCCCCAGCTGATCCTGCCAGCCAAGACCGAGACGCCGCAGCAGGTCATCCACCTGCAGCAGCGGCACGCTTGGGGAAAAGTCACGCAGCAGCAAATCATGCGCCACAGCAGAAGATTGCGCCTGGAACAAGGCCTTGATGCCACCGAGTGGATCACCGCAGAGCTGGACGTTCCACCAGCCCCAGGCGGCCAGTGTCAGCACTGGAAACAAAGCCACCAAAATGGCCCCAGCTTTCCCGCGAGGGAGAAACAACACCATGCCAATGATGATTCCCGTCACGATCCAAAGTGCCATCCAATGCGTGAGCACCATCAGCGAGCAGACGATTCCCAGCAGCGTGAGCGGCACAAACATGCCGCGATTTTCCACCGCACGTCCCGCCGCCGAGGCATACAGACGAAACGCCAGCGCAAACAGCAGCACCAGCAGTCCCCGTGGCGCACCGCTGACCATCAGCTCCCACGCCGGCTCGCACACCAGCAGCGCGATGGCGGCAATGGCGGCTACTTGTTCATCAAACAAGCGCCGTGCTGCGCCATGCGTGAAGAAAATCGTCAGCAGATACCACGTCACGCCGAAACACGCGATCACTCGGTCCAGCATGAAAATCGCACCGCCGGTCACCGGATCATAAACCTCCCAGCGCTTCAGGAAACGAAACGCCACCGACCACAGCAGCGGCTGGAGCGGCGGCTGCACGGTCTCGGGCATCGCCAGCGGCGTCGGTTGCTTTTGCGCCGCCTCCATCTGCGCCCAGGCGTAAGGCTCGATCACATGCGTCTGATACGAGCCCGTACGGGCGATCTGCCGCGCGAGCTGCGCCTGATTCATGCCTTCAGCACTGCTCAGGCCGCGAAACGTCACAAACACATGCAGCAGCGCCATGACGATGGCGGCGGCATAGAACACCAGTCGAAGCAGAGCGCCGGGGCCGGAGGAGTTGGGAGACATGGCCGTTACATGCCACAGACGGGCACTGCGTGCCAATAACGATCTCGCATCTCACTGATGCGGCTCGAAAATCACCCCGCCACACTGGCGCTGCCCGTCCGCGCCCGCACAGCGCCAGTACCAGCGCACCGCAGGCTTCACAAACGATCCCAGCTTGCCTTCCAGAATACGGAACTGCCCCAGCAGCTCGCCGCCATCCAGCACCTGGAGTGAACGCGCCGCCACAGTGCCTGACAAAGTGCCACCCTTTTCCAGGATCACCGGCCCTTCACACACAAAATCCCCCGAAGCATGGCCCGCGACGGTGATCGAACGCGCCCGCACCTCCTGCAAAAACGTCACTTCACAGCCTGCAGCCACTTCGAGGCGATCACAGACTATGCTGTCGGCAATCAGTCCGTCCATGTCGATCGTCCTTGAAGGCAGCTCCAAAGACTCCTGCTCGATGCGCTGCAGCTTTTTCATGCAGATCGGGCAGGAAGGCGTGGCAAAGTCGCCCGCCGTGGTCACGACAAAGAGAAAATCACTTTTTTCAGTCGGCAGTGCCCTAACCGCAGCATCCAGCGCCACCGCATCCACCGCTTCGATACGCAGTTCCTGCGCCGTGCTCAGCGCCGCCGGGCTGAAACCCGCAGGTGCGATCAAAATGCCACGGGTATCGCGGGCGGTGCGCAGCTCCTGCGCAAAACGCTGCACCGTCTCCGGCGTGGCCCCCCATTCGTTCCATGGGGCGGTCTTCACCATCGCTCGCCGCGCCTTCACCGATCGGGGTTCCTCGATCATCCCAAACAGCACCGCGCCATCCGGCATGATGCGTGAGCCTGAAAGTTCGCAGCCAGCCTGCGCAGCAATCGCACGTGCCAGCTCTGAAAGGCGCGCCCAATCCAGGCAGGCGATCAACTCCGGCGACCAGCCGGCCAGCCGGTCTACACCGCCACTCCGCCGCAGGGAGAAACCTGCTTCTTCGAGAGTGACAAACGGATCAAGCATGGGGGAGGACTGGAGTCTGGCAGCCGGGTTTCAGGTAATAAACGACCGTATTAATGCAGATTCAAGGAGGGCACCAGCCAACCATGGTTCAAACCATCCGGCAATCGGGCATCCAACAGCCGGCGGCAAGCAATCCGCCTTGCCGCTTCTCCAAAACCCTGTTTCTTCCGCGCCTCATGTCGAAGGCCGTCAAAACAGAAGAAACCAAATTTTTCCAAACCGGAAGCGCCAAGGAACCTTTCACGTTCGCCAGTGGCGCTCAACTGCCTGAAATCACGGTCGCCTACGAAACCTACGGCAAGCTTAACGCTGCCAAATCAAACGCCATTCTCCTGTTTCACGCCCTCTCTGGCAGCCAGCATGCGGCAGGCGTCACCACCGAAGTGCCAAACACGGATGAACGCTGGACGGAAGACATCCACAACGGCTGGTGGGATCTCTTCATCGGTCCCGACAAAGCGCTCGACACCAACCGCTACTTCATCATTTGCGCAAACTACCTGGGCGGCTGCTATGGCAGCAGCGGACCGGCCTCGATCAATCCTGCCACTGGCAAGCCCTACGGCAGCACCTTTCCCGAAGTACGCACGAGCGATGTCGTGAAGTCGCAGCTGGCCCTGCTCGACGGCCTCGGCATCAAAACACTCCACGCAGTCATTGGAGCCTCCGTGGGAGGCCTGCTGGCGATCAATCTGGCCACGCTGCACCCTGAGCGTGTGAAACTCGTTGTCCCCATCGCCAGCGGCTGCCGCACTACGGTGCTCACACGCCTCACGTTGTTCGAGCAGGTGCTCGCCATTGAAAACGACCCACACTTTCGTGGCGGAGATTTTTACGAAGGAAAAGCACCCGAGTACGGCCTCGCCTTGGCTCGCATGATCAGCCACAAAACCTTTGTCCACCTCGACGCCATTGAACGCCGTGCGCGGCAGGACGTGAAGTCCGGCGGAGCATCGCTCTCATGGTACCGCGTGCAGCACAACGTGGAGAGCTACATGCTGCATCAGGGAAAAAAATTCGTGAAACGCTTCGATGCCAACACCTATCTACGCATCGCCGACATGTGGCTGCGCTACGATCCGCTCGGGGATGCAGGAGTGAAAACCTATGAGGCGCTGTTCGCCCGCAGCGCCGCCGCCGGGCAGCACTATCTCGTCTTCAGCATCGACAGCGACTTCTGCTTCTACCCCGAGGAGCAGGCCGAACTCGTCAGCCACCTGGAAAAAGCCGAGGTCTCCAACATGCACATCACCGTGCATTCCGACAAAGGCCACGACTCCTTTCTTCTCGAACCCCAGCTCTACACCCCGCATCTCTCGTTCACCCTCGATGGCCGCTGGAACAAAGGCTCGGTGGATCGTCCGGTGGCGGAGGTCGAATAAATCCCATGTCCATGCAACTCACATTCCTCGGCACCGGCACCTCCGTCGGCATTCCGGTGATTGGTTGTGACTGCGACGTGTGCCGCAGCACCGACCCCAAGGACAAGCGGCTGCGCAGTTCCGTGTACATCCACACTCCTGAGGCGTCATGGGTGGTGGACACCGGGCCGGACTTCCGCATGCAGTGCCTGCGCGAAAACATCCGCAGCCTGGATGCCGCCATCTTCACGCATCCGCACATGGACCACCTCACCGGCTTCGATGATCTGCGTCGTTTCACCACCGAGGCGGATCATTTCCTCCCGATCTACGGCACACCGGAGTGTCTCGCCGTGCTGGAGCGCATGTTCATCTACGCCTTCAATGGAGAGAACCGATACCGCGGCTATTTGAAGCCGTTTCCGAAACCGATTCACGGCCCCTTTCATCTGGGCGAAACCACCATCACTCCCCTGCCCGTGCAGCATGGCAAGGTGGACACGATCGGCTTTCTCTTCTCACGCGGCGGCAAAAAACTCTGCGCCTACATCCCGGACTGCAAAACGCTGCTGCCCCATTCTCTCGAGTTGCTGAAAGGGGTCGATACGCTCATCATCGACGCCCTGCGCCACACGCCGCACCCCACGCACATGAGCTTTGAAGAAAGCCTGGCCGTGCAGCGCGAACTCCAGCCGCGCCAGACCTGGTTCACCCACATCCAGTGTGAGATCATGCACTCGGTGGAAGACCCCAAACTTCCATCCGGTGTGAACATCGCTTACGATGGACTTAAACTGGAGTGGACTTGAATGAGGCCAGGGATTCCAAACCTGAATCAGAAGATGCGCGGCAGAGCTGCGAGAGCCTTCATTCGTCATTTCTGCCTCTTCCTCCTGGCCTCCGCCTTCTCAGTCCACGCCCAGCTCATCGCCGATTGGGATGCCGCTGCTGAGACCGCTGTCATCTTCAATCCAGATTTTCCCGGCTCCGCTGAACTGGCCGCCTACTATGCCGAACAGCGCCACATCCCCAAGGAGCGCGTCATCGGCCTGCGCTGCTCGCAGGAGGACTCCATCTCACGCGGTGAGTTCGAAGCCCAGCTGCGCGGTCCGCTGCTGCAGCTCTTTGAATCGAGGCACTGGTGGAACGCAGCCCCGCCCCCCCCCGGCAAGCCGCTCACCGGAGAGGGCATCACCACCACCCCGTCCAGCAAGGTGCGCGTGCTGGTGCTCATGCGCGGCATCCCCTTTCAAATCCGACGTGCAGCGCAAAAGCCCAAACAATCCGAGGAGGACGAGGCCAGCGTCGACTCCGAACTTGCGGTGCTCGGCCTCAACAATCCCCCCGTCAAAGGCGGGCTGCGCAATCCCTACTTCGACCAGCAGACGCGGTTCCCCCATGCTCAAAACTCACTTGGTCTCCTGATCGTCGGCCGGCTCGACGGACCTGATGCCGCCACCGTAAAACGCATGATCGATGACGCGATCTATGCCGAGCAAACCGGCCTGCTTGGCCGCGCCGTCATTGATCTCGCTCAAAAAACCGGCGCCTATCAGGAGGGCGAGGACTGGCTCAAGAACAGCGCCGAATCTTATCGCCGTGCCGGCATTCCCGTGTTCATCGACCGCTCCGCAGAGGTGCTGCGCGATGGCTGGCCGCTGCCAGACACCATTTTCTACTTCGGCTGGTACACGGATCACATCGTCGGCGCGCTGGCCTCTCCCGCCTTCCGTTTCAAACGGGGGGCCATCGCATGTCATCTGCATTCGTTCAGCGCCAGCATCATTCGCTCGCATGACAAAGCCTGGGCAGGCCCGCTGCTCTCGCACGGAGCCGCCGTCACTTTTGGCAATGTGTTTGAGCCCTACCTCGCGCTCACGCTGCACTTTGACATCTTCAACAAGCGCCTCCTCGAAGGCTTCACCGTCGGCGAGGCCGCATGGAATGCCACACCGGCGCTGTCTTGGATGAATGTCGTGCTGGGTGATCCCTTGTACCGCCCCTTTGGCAAAGGCATCGGGGCCAAGCTCGGCGAAGGATCGGACCGCGACTATGCGCTCTATCAAGGCATGGCGCTGCGTCTGGCAGGCGAGCCTGATGGGCACATCAAGACCGCCCTCACAGAGTTCGCCGAGAAACGTCACAGACCTCGCCTCCTCGAACTCACCGCCCTGCTCTCCGCCCTGCAGTCCAAGCTCCCCCAGGCCATCGACCTGCTCGAACACGCCGAATCCACCACCCAGGATGCCGCCGAACTGCTGCGTTTGAGATTGTACCGCGCGGAAATGCTCCGCCGCAGTGAAAAAGCCGATGCCGCACGCAAGCTGCTGCGCGAGACACTCGGTGACGCCCGTTTCAAAGATCAACCCGCCCGAACTGCCGCCGAGTCCCTGCTCAAGGACATGGGCGGATGAAAAACCGCTGCCAGATAGAATGCAGCGAAATTGGCAGTCTGTGCTAAAACCGGGGGCTCGTTGCCCGTTTGAAAGGGGCCGCTCATTCACACCCATCCATGAAGATCACCACCACCGCTCTGTTCTTACTTTGCCTGACCCTCGGGGCCAGCGCTGAAATCCGCATCTGGAAGGACGCCTCAGGTGCCCACGAAATCAAAGCCGAACTCGTCAGTGTCGCCGGCGGAAAAGTCACCCTGAAGCGTGAAAACGGCACCTTGCTCACTCTGGCGGTCGCCTCTCTCAGCAAAGCAGATCAGGCTCTCCTCGGTGGAGGTGCCTCCAGCAGCGCTGGCGGCGCTCCAGGCGACTGGCCGCAGTGGCGCGGCCCGGGCCGTGACGATGTCTCCAAGGAAACGGGGCTGCTCAAAAAGTGGCCTGCAGGTGGCCCGAAGCGGCTGTGGGTGAACGAAGAAGCCGGGCTCGGCTATTCCGGTTTCGCAGTCGTCGGCGGCAAGCTTTACACCATGGGTTTGTACGATGCTGAGGAAAAGCTCATCTGCATCGACACCGCCACCGGCAAGAAGCTGTGGGAAACCGCCGTCGGCCCGATTCTCAAAAACGGCTGGGGAGATGGACCACGTGCCACCCCATCAGTCGCCAACGGCATGGTCTATGCCACAGGTGGCAATGGTGACATCATTTGTGCCGATGCTGCATCCGGCAAAAAAATCTGGGAAAAAAGCCTCCAAAAAGATCTCGGCGGCAAACTTCAGGGCTGGGGCTACACCGAATCTCCGCTGGTGGATGGTGATCTCGTCATTGTGACTCCAGGCGGCTCCAAAGGCGCTGTCGCCGCCTTGGATGCCAAGACCGGCAAAGTCGCATGGCAGACCACCGACGTGACAGAGAATGCCCAATATTCCTCTGTCATCCCCATCACCCAGGGTGGTGAGCGCGAATACGTGCAACTGCTCATGAACAGCATCCTCGGCATCTCCAAATCGGGCAAGGTGCTGTGGAAGACCGAATTCCCCGGCAAAACCGCCGTGATTCCAACCCCCATCTACAGCGACGGCCAGGTGTATGTGGCCGCTGGTTACGGCGTCGGCTGCAAGTCGGTCAAAATCGACGGCAGCACCGTCACCGAATTGTATTCCAACACCAACATGGTCAATCACCACGGCGGGGTGATACTCATCGACGGCCTGCTCTACGGCCATTCCGACAAGGGCGGCTGGACCTGCCAGGATTTCAAAACCGGGGACATCGTCTGGCAGGACAAGGGCATCGGTAAAGGCGCCGTGACCAGCGCAGATGGCAAGCTCTACTGCCTCTCGGAAGACTCCGGCACGGTCGCCTTGGTGGAAGCCTCTAAAAAAGGCTGGCAGGAGATCAGCAGCTTCAAACTCGAAGCCACCTCCTCTCAGCGTAATCCCAAGGGCAAGATCTGGACGCATCCCGTCATCAGCAACGGCAAGCTTTACCTGCGTGACCAGGAGTTCATCTCCTGCTACGATGTGAAAGGCTGATGCACAGTTTCATCAAATCTCTCGGAGGCAGGGCCGCATGGCTCTGCCTCTTTTTTATGCTCACGCACTGCGGTCCGGCGCCCCGCAGCGAGTGGAAGCTGCTCTCTGAGGAGTTTGCACCTGCCTGGAAAGCCTCCGGCATGCCCGAAGAAGGCAAAGTTTTGATCCACGACGGCGAGATCACCTTGCGGCCCGGCCAGCCAATGACCGGCGTACGTTTTGATGCCTGGATGTCCGCCAACCTGCCGCTCACACGCTATGCCATCGATTACGAGGCCATGCGCGTGGAGGGGAATGACTTCTTCGGTACCGTGACCTTTCCGGTCAATGATGCTCATGTCTCGCTAGTCGTCGGCGGATGGGGAGGCACGCTCGTCGGCATCTCCAGCATCGATGAAATGGACGCCAGCGAGAACAGCACCCACGGCAACGGCTACTTTGAAAACAACCGCTGGCACAAGGTGCGCATCGAGGTGCGCGATGATGAACTGCGGGCCTGGATCAATGACAAGCTCTTCGTCAATATCAGCACCAAAGGCCACAGGCTCGGCCTGCGTACCGGTGACATTGAAAAATGCGTCCCCTTCGGCTTCTCCAGCTATGCCACACAGTCGCGCATTCGTGGCGTGCTGATTCGGCGCCTCTAAACTATCCGACCTGAGGCTTGACCTTGCATAGCCACCCCATATCCTCCGCAATCATGGCAACCGAGCACTTTCAACGAGGTCAGGTCATTTTTCGTGAAAACGACAAATCGAAGGAGGCCTACTTCATCGTTAGTGGGCTGGTCGAGATCTCCATCAACACCGCTCACGGGGTCCAGTCACTCGCCCAGATCGGCCCGGGTGAAATCTTCGGTGAGATGGGCATGATCATGGACCGCCCGCGCTCCGCCACCGCCACCGCGCTGGAAAACACCACGCTTGAGACCATTGCTGAAGAAGAGTTTGAACAGCAGATCATCCAGCGCTCCGACCGCCTGCATGTGTATCTCGCCACGTTGTTTGAGCGCATCCGCAGGACCGATCTGCTGCTGACCACCACCACCAATGTCACCGTGCCACTGGTGACCAAACCCAAGCCAGCCAAGGAGCCCGTCTTCCGCGTGAAAATCCGGTCGCATTACGATGAAACCGGTTTCGATCATCCTCCGGTGGAAAAAACGATCACCAAGCTCCCCTTCCGCATCGGTCGCACTTACTTTGACACCGCAGTGTCATCCCTTGCCCGCAACGATATCTCCATTGAAGAGCATCATCCGTATCAGCTCTCGCGCAATCATTGCGAGATCGATTTCGAGCATGGTCATTTCGTCCTGCGTGATCGCGGCAGCAAGCTCGGCTCCTGGGTGAATGGCGAGCACGTCAGCGTTGATGCGGGCTGCATCACCAGTCTGCTGAAAACCGGCGAAAACAAAATCATCTTCGGCAACGCCGACAGCCCGCACCGCTACACGATCACGATTGAGGAGCTGCCGTAAGCACGCGCTTCACTTCGTCTGCACGATAGCCAAATCCCGGGCCGCTGAGCGTGCTCAGGTCCACGATGCCATTGCGCCGCTGGAACAGGCCGGGGTGAATCTCCTGCTCCGGCAGTGACGCGTCGGGATAGAACTGCATCGCATTGCACTCCACGCCCTGAATCGTTCCTGCATGGGCGGCCAGCCGCACGTGCGGAATCATCGCCAGCATCGGATTCGTCAGATCCTGCACCATCAGCGGCATGCCATGTGCCTTGGCCCAGCACAGGCTCAGCAAAGCGCCAGTCTGGGTTTTGCAGGTCTTCAAGGCCACACCAGACCAGCCGAGGCGGCGCCCCAGGCGCACAAACTCCCAGTCATGCGCGCTTTCGTCCAGGAACAACGGCTTGCGCGCCGAGACGCTGCGCACGTCGATTTGATGCGCTTCAAGATCATACGGGAAGGGCTGCTCCACATACAAGGTGCGGGCAAAAATTTCTGGTTCATCACGCAGCAACCGGTCAAGGATGTCATTCACATACCCAGGCTCCTTGACGGTGCAGTTGAAGTCAGCGCTGAGCCACTGGACGCCCCCGGCGAAACCAATGCGGCCGATGCGCTGCATACGCTCAAAATCCCACGCTGCATCCGTGCCGCGCAGCTTGACCTTGAGGCATTTCAAGCCATCGCGCTTGATCCAGTCTGCCAGCAACAGTGGATGCTCGTCTTTCGGCTCCGTGCCGTTCAAATCCGCTGCCTCCAGCGCATCCACACCGCCCACGAGATGCCACACCGGCAGTTGCTTCGGCGCATCCATCACGAGGTAATCCTGCGGATAGCGTCCCTTGAAATCAATGCCGCTGCCTTCTTCAGGTGTGATGAACGCAGACAAATCCCGGCTCATGAACTCCGCGTTGTAGGTGGAGTAGATGTCACGGTTGTGCAGCACGCCATACGCATCATGCACGGCGATGTCGAAGGCGCTGAACGCCACGAGCGAGCCTAGGTAGGGCATCTCATCCCCGCCTGCAGCAGCGTTGGCTTCCTTCAGGGTGGCCGCCAGCGGGCCGTGCATGAAGTCCTGGCCGATCTCCATTGGGTGGCCGGTAAAACCGCTTTCAACGAGGCGCTTGGCCAGCAGTGTGGAAAAATCCTGCATCCGCTGCGCACGCACCGCCACGCTCAGGCTGCTGGGCCAGACCCATGACACGCTGAGCGGCGTTTCGCCCCAGCCCTGCGCCGTTTTGCCACTGCGGTCCGCCACCGTCACGCGCACCCGCAGGCAGACGGCGCTGGTCACTGTTTCCGGGCCAAACTTCAGCGGCACACGCATCGTGACAGGCAGAAAGAAAACTTCGGCGGCGGTGACTCGGACGTCAGTGGGTTTGGTGGTGGGCATGAGTTCAAAATGAAGCGCCTCAGCAAGCTCGCAAAGAAAACATTGCCGTGGCGATCTGCTTCCGCTTCATTCCTCTCCATGCGCATTTGGGATCTGCACTGCCACATGTCCGGTGTCCCCGGCCTCACCCCGGAGGAACGCCTCAAGGCGCTGCTCGTTTATGCCGACCGCATGGGCATCGAGCGGCTGTGCGTTTACATGGGCTTGAAATGGTCGCAGGATCCCTCCCCGGCCGATCTGGTGCAGCAGAACAATGAAGTGTTGCGCGCCATCGCAAAATTCCCTGATCGGGCCTTTGGATTTGTCTATCTCAGCGCCAAGCATCCTGAGGAAAGCCTCGCGGAGCTGGAACGCTGCGTGGCCAACGGCCCGATGGTGGGCGTGAAGCTTTGGGTGGCTGAAAGATGCCACGTGGCCGCCATCGATTCGATCATCCGCCGCGCCGCTGAACTGAAAGCCGTCATTTTCCAGCACACCTGGTTCAAAACCACCTCCAACTACCCCGGTGAATCGACTCCGGACGATCTCGTCGCGCTGGCAAAACGCTTTCCTGATGTCCCCATCATCTGCGGCCACACGGGCGGCACTTGGGAGCTGGGCATTCGTGCCATTCGCGCCCAAACCAATCTCTATGCCGATCTTGCCGGCTCAGATCCCACGGCAGGCTTCACGGAGATGGCGGTGCGTGAGCTCGGCGCCGAGCGCGTCATTTACGGCAGCGACTGCGGCGGGCGCAGCTTCGCCAGCCAGCTTGCAAAAGTTCACGGCGCGCAGCTCAGCGATGCCGACAAACAAAAAATCTTCTGCGACAATCTGCGCAACCTCATGCTGCCCATCCTGCGGGCCAAAGGCATCAAAGCGTGAGCTCAGTCCTTCTTTTTGCCGAATCCAAAGAGACGCCTCAGGAACCCACCGCCTGATTTGGTCTCGGCGGCCTCAGTGTTCGGGGCGTTCGGTCCGGCCAGCCTGCGGACCCCTGAGTCCGATTTTTCTTCAGCAGGCTTTTTGGCCGCCACAGGCGCAGGTCGGCCTGCCGGGGTCGGCAACGATGCCGCCCACCAGGCAGGCGCCAGCGCGGCCACCGTCTGCCAGGCTTCCAGTCCCGCATGCCAGATCAGAGAATCCGAAGACAGCTTTTTGGCACGGACCAGCTCGGTCATCGCCTGGTCATCCATCGGACCCTCGGCTGCGCCTGCGTTGTTGTAGTACCAGTTCATCTTGATGTGTCGTTAGGCTACCTTCACATCAAAACAGCGCAAGGCAGGAGGAAATGCTTTTCACAGCCCCCGAATCGTTCAAACTACCGGCATGAATCGCCGGAATTTCATGCTGACCTCCAGCGCCATGCTTGCAGCCACATCCCTGCGCGCGGTGGATGAGACGAAAAAACTAACCGACTGCCACGTCTATCTGGGCTCCCATCCGTTTCGGCAGCTTGGTGCTGAAAATGCCAAGGAATTCATTCAACGTCTGAACCTGCGCGGCGTGACGGAGGCCTGGACCGGTGCCTTTGAAGGCCTGCTGCGGCGTGATGTGGCCAATGTGAACCGAGAGCTCGCCAAAGCCTGCCAAAACTCCATTCTCCGCCCCTGCGGCACCATCAATCTCTCCCTCCCAAACTGGCAGGATGACGTCAAACGCTGCGCTGAAGATCACGACATGCGCGTGATTCGCCTGCATCCGAACTATCATGGCTACGACTTGCAAGCCCCGGCCTTTCGCCAGCTGCTCCCCCTCGCTGCCAAGCACCGTCTGCTGGTGCAATTGGTGATCCAGATGGAGAATGAACGCACTCAGAACCCGCAGGTGCGTGTGGCACCGGTCGATCTCAAGCCGCTCTCAGGCATCCTGCAGGAAATCAAGGAATCGCGTATCATGCTGCTCAATGCCAACGCCACCATGCTGCTTCACGATTTGCAGGAATGCCCGAACGTGTGGATCGATTTCGCGATGATCGAAGGCGTGGGCGGCGTGGAAAACCTGCTCAAAACCTGGCCTCTGGAGCGGCTCGTGTTCGGCTCATTCGCCCCAGTGTTCTACTGGGAGTCCGCCCGCCTGAAAATGCAGGAGTCTGCGCTTGATCCAGCGCAAACACAGGCAGTTCAAGAGCGCAATGCAGCCGCCTTGCTGAGCTGAGCAGCAGATCGTTCACCGGCTAACAGCAGCCTGCCAAGGTCAACCGCCAGAGCGGCGATAACCAGATTGAACACAATTCGTAACGCCTGCAGAACCTGCTCCGACACGCCGAGATCATCCACTCCACTGGGCACATAGCAAAGATAGAGAACCCAAGTGATGAGACGAGATCGCTGGAACCATGACAGCGAAGGGTGGGCGGGAGAGCAGGCGATCCACAGCACTGGCAGGCCATACATGTGGGAAAAAATTCGCGAGCTGACCGCCAGGAGGGACAGCAGGAGCAACACCGCCGTCCATCGAATCAAGTTGTGGCGGTCAGTTTTTTTTCTGCGCAGCCAAAGCCACAGGAGCCCGCCCAGCATCAACAACAGGAGCATGGATCCAGAGAGCTGAGCCGGAACAGCAAGATTCGGAAACATCTCGTTCCATGAGCGAAACGGCATCCAGACCGTCAGCAGGCTGTTGCTGTTAAAGACCCTCGTGTTGCCGCTGAGGACATCCGCGAAAATCGTGATCGGATTCGCGTTGATGATGCGGCATAGAACCAAATGCACTCCAGCGTGAATGCCCCCTCCGACCAGCAGGCAGCGCCAGCGCCATTGCATGATGAAGAAAAACAGCACCAAGGGCCAGATCAGCGCATATTTAAACACCCCAAAGGCGAGCAGCACCCCGGCCAGCAGGGGCCGCCGGGCGCAGTCGGCACGAAATGCAGCCAGGGTGAGCGCCATTGAGAAAATGGACGCCTGCCCCATGGCAAGACAGCTCCAGAATGGAATGCCACAGATCCAGAGACAGGTCATCAGCATCTGATCCCCATTGCATGGGCCGCCCGCTGCCATCATCCAGCGCATGGTGCAAACAAGCAGCACCAATGCCCCCAGGTTGATGAGGAGCCACAATGTTTTGACTGCATTGAAAGGCAGCCTGGCCATCAGCAGAACTGGCAGCAGGGTCGATGGAAAGTAATCTGCGCCTACAAGCTGGCCCGCGCCAAGCAAGCTCGCGGTGCGCAGATTGAGGTCTTTGGAGGCGTCGAGTTGATAAATATTCTCCCCCATCAGGAGCATGCGCACCTCATTGTGACGCAGCAGAAGATCCTGTGAACCGGACAACGCGTTTCGCACATTCCCATCAAAGCCCCGGGGTTCACTCAGGGCAAAGAATGCTCCCACACCCAAAAAAGCGGCGGCAAACAACACGGCGCCCACTCGAATGATCCGCATCAGCCAGGGTTGGAACAAAGAACGCTTCATGGTGAATGGGCGGAGGTGCGCCTGCGCATTAGGCTCAAATAG
Source organism: Prosthecobacter sp. Pr1 (assembly GCF_057652315.1). NCBI lineage: Bacteria > Pseudomonadati > Verrucomicrobiota > Verrucomicrobiia > Verrucomicrobiales > Verrucomicrobiaceae > Prosthecobacter > Prosthecobacter sp. Pr1. The sequence goes on from NZ_JBYFBS010000007.1 coordinate 92,693, forward strand.
GCCCATGCCGAAAGCAAAGTCACATAAACAGAGTCCAGCAGATGTTCAAAATGGTGCGCTGCAGCAAGCTGCCACAGACCTGTCTGCCGCTGCGCCAGGGAGCCGATGTTCACCTCTCTCAGCCGCCAGACAATCCAAAGAGGGATCAGCGTGGCCAGGACAACCCAAGCCACCCCCAGCCGGATCATCCGCCAATTGACCACTGGCAGCCTGGATGAAGCGGCAAAGCGCAGATCAAGCAACAACAAGCAGGCCAGCGCCGGACAGAGCGTCAATAACCGGTGAGTTTCGATTTCTCGTGCCTGATGCGCGAGGTAGAGCGGATCTGTCAGCGCTCTGAGCGGCGATCCAAATCCCAGGGTGATCACGACAAAAGCCACCCCCAGGACCGCCAGCCAGCCGAGCGCTCTTCGATTCAAACCACCCGCATTTGTCAGCCCTCGGCTCACCAGCAGCATGCCCATGCAAAACAGGAAGCTGTCCACGATGTGCAGGAGATGGTAGCGCCAGTGGGAACCAAAATCGGCCAGTTCATCCCGTGTGCGATACTGGGCGAGTTCGGTCCAGGCTTCGTTCCGGTCATATTGCACCCAGGTGATGGTGATCGCAGTTGCTGCCATCAGGAGAGCGGCCAGACCAGCATGGCGGCATGCTTTTCTCGACTGTGCGGAGCTGTCCTGCTCCAGCGGCGAATGCAGCCCCGCCAGCATCCCCAGCGCCATGGCGATCAAGGTGTTCACTGGCAGTTCACGCACGAAATGCCTAAAATAGAAAATCGTTTCCGTGAGCGTGTAACGACCATTCTCATGCACCACGACTGGAAATACATTCCAAACCCCATGATGCAGTGCCAGCAGTACATAGGACCCCAGCAAAACGGCAGCAGGACACCCCAGCAGAATCATCCAGATCCAGTGAGCCTGCCGGGTCGTCCGAGTTTCAAGAGCGCTGGCCTTCATAACTTATGCTGCGCCTGCACCAATGCAGCCACCACATCATGCCCGGCACGCAGCATGTCATGCGTGTGAGTGTAGCGGAATTCTCCGTTGCGGCCCAGAATGGTGAGATTTTCAAACCGGGAAAGCGCATCCATAATCCGTTGCACCCGCTCCCGGATGCCTTCTTCGAGAACCGGGTAGGCTGCGGGAAGACGCTTCACGCAGCCCCCCAGCACTTCGTCCTCTCGAAACCACCCGCAGACTTTGAGCTTGTCCGCCACGAGACGGACCAGTTCGGCGTCATCCTGCCGCCACACCTCATCGGCTGCATTGCACGGAATTTCGACCGCCAGCATGGTCTGGCCAGCAGGTGCCATGGCAGCACTGCGGTTCCGAGGTTCATAGACGCGCGTCATGGGGAAATCCGGATCGGAGAAATACACTGATCCCACCTTCGTGACGGAAGGCTTGTTCAAATACAGGGCCACCAGTACGACATTGCGAAATTTGAGTCCCGCGACGTCATCTCGGATTGAGGCTGGCAGCCCAGAAGCAAGGAGACTGGCCATCAGCGGTAGCGGCAGGGTGCTGATGATTCGCTCCACCGGGACGGTTTCTTCGCCGTTGATTTGCAGCGAGAGAATGCGCCTGCCATCATGCTGCATGCCGGTGACGCGCGCGTTGGCCCGCAGGCGCTCCCGCCCGCAGGAGGCGGCCAGTCCTTCCGTGATCATGCCAAAGCCGTGACGAGGATAATAAAAATGGCCGTCGAGGTGCGCAGATTTGGCGCTCCTGCCACGAAACGCCTCCAGCAGAAATGTGCGCAAATCCAAGCCCTGCAAACGCTTGCCGGAAACGGAAGGACAAAGCCGCGAACAGGGCAACCCCCACAGCTTGGCAGAGTAACGCAACAAAAAACGATCCGCGATGTCACGGCCATAAGCCCGGATCGCCTGCATCTCAAATGACTGCGATGCGCTGCGTCGCGACATCCTCGCAGAAATAAAAGCACCCAATGCCCGCACGCTGGCAGGCACGCCCAGCGCACGAATCAGATTCAACGGCGACAGCGGAAAATCGACAAAATTCCCATCGTGATAAATCTGGCTCGGAATGTTGCATTCAAGCAAATCATCTCCGAGCAGAGCTTTGACTTCCTGCGTCATGGCCTTGTCCCGGTCATGCAGCCGGTGCGCCCCTGAATCAAAACGAAATCCGTTTTCAACAAAGGTCGTCGCATTGCCGCCAAAACGGGATGAAGCCTCCATGAGTTGAAATTCGAGTCCTGCTTTGCGCGCAAAGTGCCCCAAGGCAAGCCCCGCCGGACCGCCACCAAGGATCATCAGTCTGGGGTGCTGGCCGGAAACGCTGTTGGCTATGTGATGTTCAGAGCCAGAGATTGATTCGGCCATTTTTCAGGTATGACGCCCCCCCGCGCAAGTTCAAGAAAAGACTCCTCCCCTGTCGAGAATAACGGCTGGCCCCACTTGCCCTCCCTCAGCCGGTCATTTTTTGTCAAAGCCAAACCTTGCGCTCCAGCCCTCTGCATCCATCAATCCTATCTACCGTATCCCCATCCCCCGACCATGATCAAACTCACCGGCATCGCAGACGAAGCAGGCGCATCTTTGGATGTGCAAATCCAGGCCCACCAGGAACTCGGCTGGGACAGCATCGAGTCACGCATCGTCGAATTCGACGGAGTGAAGGGCAACCTGCATGAGATTCCCGAAGCCACCTTCGACAAGGTCGTGGCACGCCTGGCTGAGAAAAACATGAAGGTCAGCGGCTTCGGCTCCCTCATCGGCAACTGGGCCAAAAAAATCACCGACGACTTCAGCATCACCGAGGCAGAGATCGGCCGTGCCATCCCGCGCATGCAGCGCCTCGGCGCCAAGCTGATCCGCGTCATGAGCTACGCCGTCTGCAAGGACGAGGCCGGCAAGGATCTGGAGGAGCAGTTTGCCCCCGAGCGTATCAAGCGCATGAACGAAGTGAACAAACGCTTCGCCGATGCCGGCCTCACCGTCGTGCATGAAAACTGCATGAACTGGGGCGGCATGAGCCCCACCTACGTGAAGCGCATGGCCGAAGCCGTTCCCGGCATGAAGTGGGTCTTTGACACCGGCAACCCCGTCTTCATCGACGACCGCGACAAGCCCGGCCACAAGCAGGACGCCTGGGAGATGTACCAGGCCGTGAAGCCCTTCATGGCCCATGTGCACGTCAAAGATGGCATCTGGGACAAAACGAAGAACGATGCCATCTACACCTTTCCCGGCGAAGGCGAAGGCCAGACCGAACGCATCATGAAAGACTTGGTAGATACAGGCTACAATGGCTACATCAGCATCGAGCCGCACGTGGCCGTCGTCTTCCACGGCGCAGGTGCTGCGGATGAACTCTCCCCTGAGCAGAAGGCCAAGGAGCAGTACGACAGCTACATCAAATACGGCCGCATGCTGGAAGCGATGCTGAAGAAGGTGGGCGCCAAGCTGAGCTGAGTCAGAGCTTCACACTCGAAATTCGTCAAAGGGGCAGGAGGCGCTCAATGAGCTGCTCCTGCCCTTTTGGCTGTTCAGCCCTTAAACCTCAAACACGCCAGTCCCGCCTGCGAGAAACATCTCCCAGTCGCGCACGCGGTGGTGGTTCTTGATGAGGTGCGTCACGGGAATCTCGCGTGGCACTACGGGACGCCGCAGGAGTTTCAGACCCGCCTCCTCGGGCAGTTTGTTCCCCTTGCGGCTGTTCACCCGGCGGTCGGCCAGCACACAGTTTTCCCAGTTGCTCGCGCCACCACGGGAGACAGGAACGATGTGATCAATGTTGCCCTCATGCGGACGCAGCTTGCGGCCCGTGTACTGGCACATGCCGCCATCGCGCTCCCAGATCGCCTTCGCACAAAATTTGGGACGGCGCTTGGGCACCTTGTCAAAGCGGGCCAGCACCAGAACGGACGGCACACGCACGCGACCATGTACGGTGCCTATGCTGTTGTCGCCTTCGCGTACTTCCAGCTTCAGCCAGTCATCCCAGGTCACAGGACGCATGTCACCCGCGGCTTGGATATCGAGTGCGGTCGCATTGCCCGCCGCCATCATGCTGAAGGACTCAATGGGCGTTTTAGAGTCGATGGCCTGCCAGTGCCGATTCAGCACCAGTACGGTCGTTTTGGTCAACGTTTCATTCATGCACAGCTCCTAAGTTGGAATTTCGGCACGAAGGAACTCACACTCGCGGTGATCGTTCCTTGATGTTGGACCCCTATGCTGGCGAGTCTTGGCCGTTTGCCAAGTGCCAAGATCGTTTCCGCGCCCAAATAGGCAAAATGCCGCCGGGTTGCCCCGGCGGCACAGGTCATTTGGCCAGAAACATCTCCCAGTCGCGCACCTGGTGCGTGTTGCGGATCAGGTGGGTGACGGGCAGTTCCCGGGGCACGGCAGGTTTTCGCAGCAGCTTCAGGCCGGCCTCTTCAGGCAGCTTGCTGCCTTTGCGGCTGTTGACGCGCTTGTCGGCAAGGACGCAGTTTTCCCAGGAGGTGGGCCCGCCACGGGACAGCGGCACGACGTGGTCGATGTTCCCTTCATGAGGACGCAGCTTGCGGCCGGTGTACTGGCACAGGCCACCATCGCGTTCCCAGATGGCGCGCACGCCGAACTTGGGCCGCTTCTTCGGCACTCTGTCATACCGGGCCAGCACCAGCACGGAAGGCACACGCACCGGACCATTCACGGTGCCGATGGCGTTGTCGCCATCACGCACCGGGAGGCCCAGCCATTCCTTCCATGTCACCGGACGAATGTTTCCGTCCGCTTCGATGTCGAGCGCTGTGGCAGCTCCGGTGGCGATCATGCTGAAGGCCTCCAGCGGCGTTTTCACGGCGATGGCCTGCCAGTTGCGGTTGAGCACCAGGACGGTGGATTTGGTGAGGAGGTCTTTCATACCTTTCTTGAACTTCATTTTTTAATCTTCTGCTTTCTCTCCAGCCGGACACATCTTGACGATGCGTGGCTCAAACTTGCCGAGGACTTCGACAAGATCCTGCTGCGCGGCCATGACGCTGTGGATGTCCTTGTAAACACCCGGCACTTCATCAAGACCGGCGCTGAGCAGCTCGACACCTGCGGCGGCAAGCTGTCTCTTCACATTTCCCCAGGCGAAGCTCTGCAGCGCCTGGCTGCGGCTCATCACACGACCTGCGCCGTGAGAGGCGCTGTGGAGTGACTCGGGCTTCCCCTTGCCACGCACCACAAAGCCGGGCGTCGCCATCGAGCCCGGGATCACTCCCAGCACGCCTGCTCCTGCAGGTGTGGCACCTTTGCGGTGCACGATGACTTCGCGCGATTCGCCGTTCACCACATGCGTTTCCTTCCAGGCAAAGTTGTGGTGGTTCTCGATGTCAAGCATGACATGGGCCCCAACCTTCTTCGCAATGTGCTTGTGAATGAGCGCATGATTCGCCTCGGCGTAACGACCCATGAGATTCATGGCCGCCCAGTATTCCTGTCCGGCCTCTTCCTCAAAGGTGAGCCACGAGAGGTGCTTCATCTCGTTGGGCAAATCGTAGCGACGATCCATGGCGATGCGGCTGTAGTGCTGGCACACCTGCGCCCCTGCACCGCGTGAACCGCTGTGAGTAAGCAGCGCGATGTACTCGCCCGGCTTGATGTCGAAGCCCGACTCCTTCAACGCGACGGCATCATCTGCCGACACACTGAATGAACCAAACTCCACGAAGTGATTCCCCGAACCGCTGGTGCCAAGCTGCGCCCACGCCTTGTCTTTGTGACGACGCGTGATCGGAGACACGCTCCAGTCCTCGTCCATCACATCGTGCTGACGGCGCTGCTTGAACTCACAGCCCATGCCAAAGCGGGTTTCACTTTCGATGATGTTCGCCAGTCGGTCCTTCTGCCCCGCAATGGTGCTGGCCTTGCGGTCATAAACCGTGAGACGCATGCGGCACGCGATGTCCACACCGACAGCATAAGGAATCACACAATCCTCCGTCGCCAGCACGCCACCAATCGGCAGGCCGTAACCTGAATGAGCATCCGGCATGAGTGCCCCCGCCACGGCGACTGGCAGCGCACAGGCGTTCGCCAGCTGCTGCACCGCACTCGCATCGAGTCCGACGCCCCATTGATGCCAGGGCGCAATTTGATCGCGCTGCTTGTAGGCAGGCGCATAGAGATCACGAGCGAAGGCCTCCCGCAAAGGATCGCCCAGGAATGATTCCGGCTTGGAGATGATGGCGCCAAGCTCTTCCTCCAGGCGCGCGGACTCGCCGCCTTGGGAGATGAAATTCGCAATGAATTCCATGCCAGACTTGAGCGCTGCGCCCTGTGGCACGCCAAGGCGTGTGAGTTCTTGAGTTTGCATGATGAGATAGAATGAGATGTTGAAAAGCGGGCACGGCCCTCCCGGCAGCGGTGTTCGTTCTTGGAGTTTGGGAATTGCAGCCCGGGAGGAATTGGAATCCTCCCAGGCTGCCGGCTTTGCAGGAATGATGGCTAGTTCTTCAAAGCATAACGCCGGAAGAAGAGGTCGAGTTCATCTAGGTCACCCATGGTATCCTCAGGATCGTTCAGCGCCTTGAGCCTCTGCAGTTCCGTGACGATGAATCGCGAGAGCGTTCCATCCGGAGCGGACTTGCTGAGTTCATCTCCCGCGCGCTTGCGGACCAGAAGAGCCTCCAGAGCCAGCCGGACTTCGTGATCATCAAGCACGGCATCCACCAGTTCCTGAAAGAGCATGGGCACCTGACCCAGCGAACGCTCGATCCAGCGGCAAGCGAGCAGCGGCCGGAGGACGTAGAGATACTTTTTCAGGCTCACCTGATCCCTGCCCTCCAGATAGCTTTTCCAGTTGCCGGAGGCCATGTGCAGGTAGTGTGCAAAGCAGCGGCGCGGCGAATAAAACATCCCGGCCAGTTCCTCGAACTCACGGGTGAAGTCCGGATCACGATGGTACACCATCGGTGACTTCATCCATTCAAGGAGCGGCGGATTGCTCTTCCGCAGCAGGCGCAGCGCCTTGCGCAGTTCCCAGCCGCTCACGTCGAGTTCATCGCAGAGCGGTTCCTCGATCACATCGCGCCGGCTCTCGATGGAGAGATACCATTCACGACGGTGCACGTACAGAAAGCGCACATCGTAGTCGCTGTCCTGGGACGCAAAACCCCAGGCACGGCTGCCGCTTTCGCAGGCATAAAGCACCCGGACATCTTGTTCGGTTTCGAGACGGTTGAGCGCATTGCGGACGCGCTGAGAGACTTCATTGTTTTGCATGGTGAACCTCCTTTTCCAGGGAGTGGTAAAATGAAAGGCCCGCCGCTCGGAATGGGCGGCGGGCCGTGTGTGTGTTGTTAATGTTATAGCTCCACGGCTTCGATCATTCGGATCAGTGCGCCTGGGTCGGAATCCAGCAGCTTCAGAGTCTCCAGCGTTTTGTCGCTGAAGCCCGCAAGGCAGCAAACCTGGCGCTCTGGGAACTGCAGGGAGCCGTAGCCGTTCAGGTCAAAGCTGAACACTTTCGGATCGCAGCGGTGGCGCTCCTTCCAGCGGCGGAATGTCTCCTCGGGTGCGTGGTGTCCCACCCAGCCCTGCATGTCAGAGAGGATGATGACACGGTCATACGCCCGGTCTGCGCACTGGAAGATGGAGTGGAAGTCGGTTCCCGCAGACTGCGCCTGGCCTTGCAGCCATTGGGCCAGCGAGAGCGTGCTGTCGCGCTTGTTAAGCGTGACGTATTTGGCGCTGTCGCTGAAGAGAATGACATCGGCGTCATTCGCCTTCAGCAGCGTGGCGGCAAAGAGCGAACCGATCTGCAGCGGGCGCCCCATCATGGAGCCGGAGCCATCCAGCGCGACAAGCGTGCGACCTTCAAAAGAAGGCACGTTGGCGAGCGAGATGTCCACGGCATCGCTAAGGGCGGCCAGGGCATCGGCTGCACGCGGCAGATTGCTGGCCTGCACGGCATCGAGCGCGGTCTGAAAGCGGAACGGCAGCACGAGCGATTTGCGGATGAGTTTTTCATCGCGCAGCATCGCCAGCGCCTCGTTCACAGCTTCAGGAGCCGACTCGAGCACATTGCGCAAGTTTCGCAGCAGGGCGAAGTAGCCCAGCTTCCGCGTGCGGATGAGCTCCGACCAAGCCTCGCGTTTCAGCGAGGCAAGATCATCGTCATTCTGCGCCGCAGCACCAGCCTGCGTGAGCTTGGTTTCCCAAGTTTCGGCAGCGGCCAGTGTGCCTTTGACGAGCTTGCCCAAAGCTTCCGTGGCAGGTGGGTGGACGAGATTCACGACATCGACCAGCGAAAGGTCGGCGCTGTCCTTGCGGTATTTCGCGAGCTGATACTCGTCGAAACGCGCGAGGGCGCGGCCAAGACCTTTCTTGAGCGAATTCGGAATCACTTTCCCATGCGCACCGCGGTAGCAGGCGAGGATCTCGATGGCGTCATCCGGGCGATGCACGACACGGTCATAAAACCGCGCCGTCCACGACTGCCCCTTCACGCTTTTGGCCAGCTCCGCCGCAGCGAGGTGGCTCACACTGCGCATGCCGGCGGATTTGCGGGCATAGAGCGCGGCCTTCGCCACAAAGCACTTGTCACTCTGGGCGGAGATCAGTTCCCGCAGGCGCTGCGCGGTGGCATCACCGCTGCGGTAGAACTCATCCTTGAGCATGGACGTGAGCATGATCGATGCGAGCTCCAGCTTGGGAGTCTCGGTGAAGGCCTCGCCACCCGCGAGGTTGAGCGTGTCAGCACGCGGGCGTTTCTTGAGGAAGTTGAATTTCATGGTGTTGGTTTGCTGGGTGGAATGCGGAGAAAGTTTGCCAGGGAAACGGCCCGTGATAAGCCGCCGGCGCTCTTGCGAGCACACCGGCTCCCGAAGTAACCCCGGCATCACTGCCGCATGGTGTTCTTGATTTTGGAAAATGGATTTGGGGAGGAAGGTGACTTGAGTGATCAGCCCCGGGCATGACCTGCCTAAGGCTGAAATGCTCTACCACAGAGCTATTGGCCCGCGTTGGCGGACAAAGCCGGATTCGAACCGGCGGCAGTTTCGTTATCAGCGAAGTAACTCCAGTCTCACTGCCCCAAAAAGGAATCGCGGAGAAAAGTAGACAGGCTCTAACTGAGAAAGCCGGGAATCGAACCCGGCGCCGGCTTTCACCGACCCCCAACTCATGGGCAATCGCACTTCAGTTTGGGTTTGGAGCGAAGAAATCCTGTCTTCACTGCCGCGAAATTGAAAAAGAGAATCTGAGGAGAAAACCGGCCAGGGCTTCACCCTGTTGCCAGGATGATGGGATTTGAACCCACGATATCCGGAGTATCCCCGGCCTTGCTGCCTCAGAGTCGTGTACTAAAAATGAAATGCGTGCGGCACACTTGCAGCATGCCGCACGCACAGGGATTGAACGTGTCGGATTGAATCAATCAAGGAAGGCCAGATTGCTGCGCGAAGGAGCACGGTGCTCCTCGTTCATCAAAACCTGGTGCCAGTCGTGAAGCACGATGGTGGCATGGTCGGCGTGACGAATCGAGCCCCGGGCATAAACACCGGGGTTTCGGCGCATCTGGCGCCATGGCCAGTTTTTCGCGGCAGGACGGCGCAGCAGCAGGTTGTCATACTGCTTCTGCGTGAGTCCGCGTGGATGCTGTTGGTGGACATAGACGACCTCGCCTCCGGTGCGGTAGAGCTGCTCCACGAGGTGCGGCTTGCTGCCGCCTCCGCGTGAGATAGGCTCGTGACGCAGGATGAGCTTGGGATCAACGACCAGTGGTTTTTCCACAGGCACAAAGAACCACTCCCCCTGCCTGCGGAAGGCCGCATTGTTCCGGGTGTTGGCCTGGCGGGCATTCAGGTTCTTGCGAGCCTGCGCCTCACGCACGGGAGCTGGTTTGAGCGCCTCCTTGGCCTGCACCACAGTGGATGCATTGCTGGGGACGGCGGCGACAAACCATTCGCGCTCATCGTGACCGCACAAAAAGCGGTCCTTGCGTTTGCTGTCCTCGTTTTTCACGAGGAGCAGCAGGTGGCGGTTCTCCTTCTGCTTGTGCAGCAGGGAGAACTCCACCTCCGCAAGGCTCACATCATCGCCACGAAGGGCGAAGAACTGTCCATGACGGTCATGTCCGATGTCGAGCGAGTATCCCGAAGAGGCGCCCCGGCTGCGAGCCGGAGCCTCCACACGAAGCCGTGCACCGATGGATTCAAACGCACGTTCGAGATGTTCGAGTTTCATAAAGGAATCATCGAATCATCATCCGTACGATCTGCCTGCGAGCAGGCACGCTGGACGGATGTGACAGCGATCTTCCAAACAAGGATGATGCCAGCGGGAAGATGCGCTGGCTAGCTGGGCTGGTGTTTCATGGGTTGTATTGGGTGAAGTTGAAAAGGATTGCGGAGGAAGGCGAACGAAGTGTTGAACAACCGGTTTCCCGGCCGTTCGGCAGGACTCGAACCTGCTGCCACTTGTGCAAAACAAGTGCTCTACCGATGAGCTACGAAGTAACTCCGTTCTCACTGCCGCAAAGGGATGTGGCGGTTACTCATCGCGAACCAGAGCATAGAGCTTTCCGTCGTAAAACTGACCATCGCGGTGGTAGGCAAGGCGCATCAGGGAAGCCTCCACGAGGAAGCCATTCTTCTCCAGCACGCGGCCGGAACCTGTATTCGGCGCAAAGATGGGGGCGGTGATGCGGCGCACGCCAAACTCTCGAAAGCCACGCTCCACAACTGATTTGACCACCGCCGTCATGATGCCGCGGCCCCAGAAAGGTTTGGCCAGCCAGTAGCCGATCTCGGAGACGTGCTGCTTGCCAGCGCTGCCTGCCTGCAGTTCAATCGCGCCGATCATGCGCCCGGCGGATTCTCGGATGGCCCAGATCGTCTCGCGGCCATTCCGCTGCACGTCATCCGCAATGCATGCGATCCAATCATGCGCCATCTCCAAAGTGTACGGATAGGGAATGAGCAGGGTGTAACGGCTGACTTCGTGATATTGAAGATGCTCGGTGATGTCTGCGGAATCTGCCAACGTGATGGCGCTGAGATGAATTTCGGGTGTGATGGCAAAGCACATGTTGGGAATGAAAAAAAATGGATCGCCCATGAAGGTGCTGCCCCCTCGATTTCTGGATGTAAGCCAGACGTGATGCTGCTTCACCAACAGGCGTGGAAATGGTCGGTCCACAGGGACATGCACCCTGCTATGCCGGTTAAAAGCCGGCTGCTTCGCTGTCTAAGCTTTGGACCGTGAATGGTGCTCATGGCAGGATTCGCACCCGCACTGGCGACGTTCTCGACGTCGTGCCTCTGCTGTTGGGCTACATGAGCTTTGAAAATGGAGCGCAGCCTCGTCATGCAGGCTGCGCTTCTGAAATGGAATGCGAGGGCTGAGACTACACCTCGCGTGCTGCTCCGTTGGAGTCATTATCCAAGGGTTTGCGGCCCTTGGTTCGACTCGTATCGACCCCGCCGAGCGGGGTCGAACAGCATAGCTGCCTTTTTTAAAGTGTGGCGTATCACTTGTCGCGTGACGACTGTCGGCACTGCACCTACCACCGACCTTTCGGCCGTTCAGGGGAGCTACCCCTTGTGTGCGGATTCATACCGACATCTCCGGGCTTGCGGCCCTCGGATGCCTCCATTGCCCCATGGCTGGAGGATTGAGCTATTTCACTCGTCACGCCGGACACCTCTTTACGTTTTTCTGATTACGAGTCATACCTGCGACGATGTGGATGTCCTGCGGTTGTCGCCGCCTTTTGGGCTGCGAAATGCCGCACATCGTCTGCCTTTCACCTGTCGGTTACTCAACGGAGTCTCAAGACAACGTCCGTGTTTGCACACGTCCGCCACCTCTCGCTCTGCGCCATCACCCTTGCCGACAAGGCTCGGATGTTTTTTGGCACTACCCTTGGCTATATGGATCGCAGTCTGGTTGGTCGTGAGGCCGGCACCACCCGCTGCTCTCCGGCGGCTGATGTTCCCCGTTTCCGGGCATCTAAACCGCCGTTCGTTCCACGACGCACTGCTTTCCCAAAACGACCACGGCCTTGAGGGCCATGATCGCCCGCTTTTGCGGGAAGCCTGGGCTTGCATGGACTGTCCGTGATCCCTCACGGCGCGAAGGTTTTCAGGCACCTTCGCCTCTGACCGGCTCACGCCGGCTGTCGGAGCCATGCCCCCATCAGTTTCTGAGTTTCCCCACGGCACCGACGGCCCGTTGTTAAAAAATAAAATTGGCAACCCTGGCGGGATTTGAACCCGCAATAACCCGATAGAAAGTCGGGTGCCTTGGCCAGTTAGACGACAGGGTCTTTTGAAAATGGCAGAACGCCGAGGACATGCTCCTCATGCCACACGATGGCAGCACGATCTTGTTAGCAACAAGTCCCGGCACGCTGGTCCGGTTGGCGTTCCATGATGAAATAGTGCCCATGACAGGAGTTGCACCTGCACTGCGCCGCTTTTGAGACGGCTGTCTCTGCTGTTGGACTACATGGGCGTTAGCTGGCACTCCCGGAAGGACTTTCGCCTCCAGCCTCCGCGTTCGAAGCGCGGTGCTCTGTACATTGAGCTACGGGAGCATTGAGTTGGTGTCTCCGGCAGGATTCGCACCTGCGGCCTGCTGATTCGTAATCAGCCACTCTATCTACTGAGCTACGGAGACTTTGAAATGGTGCCCATGGCAGGACTCGCACCCGCACTGGACCGCTTCTGAGGCGGTTGTCTCTGCATTGGACTACATGGGCATGAAACTGGCAGCCTCGGGTGGGTTTGCACCACCAACCCTCCGCTTCAAAGGCGGATGCTCTGACTGTTGAGCTACAAGGCTAGGTTGGCATGGGCGTGGAGACAGCAGCACAGAATCATCTGTGTGCGTGTCATGCTCACTGCCCCATGCTTTAAATGGTCGGTCCGGCTGGAGCGCTGCGCGCGATAGCGCAATGATGAATGCGCAGCCTTGCTGCACAGGCTGCAAAGCAGCCAGTTGCACCAGCACCCTGCGGGTTATGAGCCCGACGCTCTGACTGTTAAGCTACAGACCAATGATGAAAATGGTCGGATACCCCGGTGCTGCCCCGGGCGTGTCTTGGTCCCAAACCAAGCGAGAACGGCTGGCTCTCTCGTATCCGATGAAAAGGTGGACGTGCGCCCCAGACTTGCACTGGGTAATGCGGTTTTGCGGACCGCTGACTCGGCTCTTTGTCTTGCGCACGAAATAAATAAAATGGTTCCCTCAGCCGGTTCTGCCCCGGCGCCGCTTCGTTCACAACGAAGAATGCTGCTGTTACACTATGAAGGGTGTGTGTTGAAATGGATCCTCCGGTGGGATTTGCGCCCACATGAACCTGTTTACGAAACAGGTGCCTTTCTGTGTCGGCCACGGAGGAGTCTGAAAATGGTGCGGTCAGCCGGAACGCCATGCGCGACAGCGCATGATTCAGAGCGAAGCCTGTTGGCGTGGCCGAAGGCATTCGCACCGGCGTTTCGGCCTTGGCATAGCCGTGTCCTGCTGCTGGACGATGATCACATAAAAATGGTGCGGCATGTCGGAACGCCATGCGCGATAGCGCAACATTAAGACGAAGTCATTTGGCGTAGCCGAAGGCAACTGCCCCGACGCGCCCTGTTTGGAAGACAGGCATGCTTGCTGTTACATCAATGCCGCAATGAAATGGCCGCTGGAGTTGGTAGCGCGCCAACCTCTGCGGATCTTCAATCCGCCGCTCATCTGTCTGAGCCATCCAGCGTATGTTAAAAAGGGTCCCTCGGCGTGGTGACGCTCCACGGTCTGCCGGTTATCGACCGGCTGCTCTGCTGTTGAGCTACAGAGGGATTGAAAAGGGTATGAGCCAGAAAGCCGGCACAACTGCACGCAAGGCGGCAGCGACAAACGAAGCTTCTGCACCAGACTACCGTCCGAAATATGCAGGCCTCCAACACTCGATCCTATACCCGCCGCCTTCTGCTGGTGACCGCCTATTTGGGCTTCATCAGCCTTGGGCTGCCGGACACGCTCATCGGCGTGGCCTGGCCTTCGGTGCGGGATTTTTTCGGACGGCAGCAGAGTGACATCGCGTGGATCTTCTTTGGTGCGGGAGCCAGCTATTTTGTTTCAGGTTTGCTCACGGGAAAACTCCTCAAGTCATTTGGCATCGGTCTTCTGCTGGGTGGCAGCAGCCTGCTGGTGGCGGCTAGTGCCTTGGGTTATTCGGCTGCGCCTGCATGGATCTTGTTTGCGGCCTGTGCGCTGCTGCATGGGCTAGGCTCCGGTGCCATTGATGCCGGGCTGAATCATTATGTGGCGAATCATTTTTCGCCACGGCACATGAACTGGCTGCATGCCTGCTACGGCATTGGTGCCACTCTGGGGCCGCTGATCATGACCTCCATGCTGGTCACACTGGGATCATGGCGGGCGGGTTATGCAACGGTCGGCGCCTTGCTCCTCATCTTAACAGGTCTGTTCGTTTACACTCGCAAGCTGTGGGACACTCCAGGCGAAACAACCGATACGTCTTCTGCAACAGAAGCCTCCGTGAGCATGCTCGGAGCCTTGAAACATGGCGGTGTCTGGGCGCATGCGCTGCTCTTTTTCATCTACACCGGTCTTGAAGTGACGGCAGGACAATGGAGCTTTACGCTGATGACCGAAGCACGCGGCATGACCAAAGAAACCGCCGGCATGTGGGTGACGATTTACTGGGCCAGCATTGCCACCGGTCGTGTGGTGTTTGGCTTCATCATTGAGTGGCTCGGCATCGACCTCCTCCTGCGCCTGAGCATGCTGGCAGCGGTCCTCGGCACCGCCTTATTTGCGGCAAACCTGCCTTTCTCAGCAGGAGCGCTGGCACTCACAGGTCTTGGACTGGCCTCCATTTATCCGTGTCTGATGACTCGCACGCCGCAGCGTCTTGGCAAAGCACATGCAGCCCATGCCATCGGCTTTCAAGTCAGCGCTGCCATGGTGGGTGCAGCAGCGCTGCCAAGCGCCTGCGGATGGCTGGCGCAATCTCGAGGACTAGAGGCCGTGACATTGGCTACCATAGCCATGGCGGTCTGCCTGCTGCTGGTTCATGAAGCGTTGCTGCGGTTTGATCGCAGGATTTAGCGGAATGGCGGAGCACCAGTGAATGGCTGGCGCGATAGCGCATCATTGGACGCTCGGAGGATTTGGCCAGGCCTCGGAAGAGGCAATCGCACTCTGGACGCCTTGATAGGGCGCAGCGGTTTTCGAGAACGTTTCCTCGTCTATGCCGGACGTGCTCCATTAAAAGGTGCCCACACCAGGACTTGCACCTGGAACCACGGCCGTTAGAAGCGGCGTATGCATGTTCTATTACACCTTGCGGGCATGAAACTGGCTCCTCAGGTTGGATTCGCACCAACACAGCCGCTTTAACAGAGCGGCATCCTGCTGTTAGATCACCGAGGATTCTGAAATGGTGGAGCCGGACGGTAACGCTCCGTCTCTTGCTGGGTGCAAGCCAGCCGTGCAGTCTTCTACACTACGGTCCCTTTGAAACTGGCGGTCCGTGCGGGCTTTGCTCCCGCGACCCTCCGCTCGACAAGCGGGCGCTCTACTGGACTGAGCTAACGGACCTTAATTGAAAATGGTGGAGCCGGACGGTAATGCTCCGTCACTTGCTGGGTGCCACCCAGCCGTGCAGTCTTCTACACTACGGTCCCATAAAATTGGACGCAGGGGATGGAGTTGCACCAACCAAGACAGGCTTATGAGACCCGTCAGAGCACTGGCTCTCCCTGCATTTGAAAAAGAAAAAATGAAAACACCCACGAAGGGCACGGGGCTGCCACGGTGGGCCGTTTGCGGCGTATGAAGTTGCTGCCGTGCGCCTCGTGTTTCGTGGGCATAAATGGAATGGTGCGGCGTCACGGTAATGCTCCGTGTGGTCTCTCGATGAGCTTTGGAGTTACAGTCCAGGTCGCCTCTTTAACGATCTACCGCCGCGTTCTTGATTTGGAATAAAATGGCACGGCGGGTGGGTATCGCGCCCACATCTTCGGGTTTTGGAGTCCCGTGCATTGCTTGTCTGCCACCGCCGTATTGCTTATTGTATTGGAAAATCCTTTCCGTTCTGCCATTCAAGGACACGGAGACAGCCTTGCCACTGTACACACTCTCCCAAGGTTACATCACTTGTTGCTGTGCTCCGCGCCCTTGAATGGCAGATCAGCCTCGTTGTGAGGTGATCTGCCATATAAAGAACGAACACCGCTGCCACGCACGGGATGGAGTGTTGGTCACTCCATCGCTGGCGTCGCACCCGCAGGTATTTCACGGCGGATGTTTCGGTGTTTATGGCACACCTCCCGGGGAAGCCGTTTCGTGATGTCAAAAATGGGCAATGAATTCCCACATTCCTCGTCTCGACGTAGGAATATTGCGTATTCGATGGCTGCTTCAGTTGACATTCGGGAGGAGGGTGCAAACCTATGTGAGGTCTTGCTCTTGCGTCTCTAAACGACTCCTCCGGGAGTCAGCTTGGCTGGCCTTGCCCCGGTGTCCGTTAGCGCGGATGCCGGGGTTTTTTTCGTGCTGTGGGGAAGCGGTCAAAGGACCGCAGGTTCATTCAATGTGTATGGAAAAGGGGTGTGTGGTTCGTTTCGTGGCCAAAAAAAAGCCCTGCTGCCTTGGAGTGGGCGAGCAGGGCTTCCTTGGGAAACTGGCCTTCGGGGGCCTAATGGGGTGTCAAAGCACCCTGCTCGCTATATCTCTTTGTTGGGAGACTCCAATCTTGTGCTGGATAGGCGGCCATAAAGCCATGATCCAATATCGCACACACGATCGCTCCCCGACGCTCGGTCAGCGCGGATGAGTTAAGATGTGTCTGGTTGGTTTTCATGGCTTGTTGTGAAGGTAACGAATGATGACACAGCCTTATTAGGCCGTCAACACGATAATCTATATTTTTCTTATTCGGTCGAGCTTCAGATGTTTTTTCACACCTAAAACTCCAGCACGTTACAGAAACGCCTTCTCCATCGCCTCCACATTCGCTTTCATCACGGTCATGAAATCACCGCTTGCAGGCACATTGCCACAGGGATCAAAGACAACGCTCTGCAGCCCCAGTGATGCAAGCTTGTCAACGTTGTCCTTGCTTGGCTCGCCTTCCCAGATCATCCACCGTGCGCGATGACCGGCAAGGACGCCATTGAGATCGCTGAGCGCTGTGGCATCCAGCGCAGTGTCGGGCTCCCAAAGGACTGACTTCAAGTTCAACCCATATCGACGTGCCAGATAGTGGTAGACCGGATGAGAGGCCACCAGCGGATACTGCACCAGGCGACGGCTGAGCGCACTCATGCGATCATCCAGAGATTCCAGCTCATCTTTCAGGGCCTCTGTGTTCTTGCTGATGGAGTCTTTGGCAGCGGGCACCAGTTTCGCCAGTGCATCACTGACCGCCTGTGCCTGCAGAGAGGCCTGTTTGAAATCAATCCAGGTGGTGAATGCGGTGCCATTGTGGCTGTGCTCCCCGCCCGGGCCATGGCTGTGCGTGGTGGCATCGCGCACTTCAATGAAATTGTTGGCAAAGGCGGCCGAGGTATCCACCACCTTCGACTCTGGCAGCGTGATTTTGTCAGCCCACTTGGAGTAGCCAGCACCATTCATGAGAATCAGATCGGCATTTTGAAATGCCGTGATGGCGGCCTCATCCGGCTGCCAGAAAGCAGGGTCTTCGTCTTTCGGTGCGAGGAAGCGCACCTCCACAGCATCTCCCGCGATGCGCTGTGCAAAATACTGCAGCGGGTAATTCGCCACCAACACCTGTGGCTTGCCGGATTTCGCGGCAGGCTGGGAAGCCGGGGTCTCAGCAGCTTTTTCCGCCGAGGGTTTGCAACCCGCCATGACAATGGCGAGGCAGGAGAAGAGAAGGGTGCGCTTTTTCATAAAGGGTTATGGCATCTGGTAGGGCATGGGAAGTCAATCGCAAACTGACAATTCAAGCACTGAGCCGGAACTCTCCGCGCTGGAGCAGGTCGTTCAATGCCTTACGATACGGAGCAGGCATGGGTGTGGATTCAAGTTCAGCGACAGGGATCACCCGATGCGTATCAGGCCATTCCCCTGCCTGCACATGCGGCTCATGCACCCAGAGCGTCACCTTGTACCGCGTGATGCCATATTGCATGCGCAGCAGCACAGGCGGCGGTGAATCCTCATGCATGGGATGCAGCGCCGGCAGCTTCCACAGACCGGTGCGGCGTTTGCCGGTCTCCAGCTCCAGCAACACGCCCTCGCTGGTGCGCAAAAAAATGACACGCTCTGTGACGGCGGTGATCTGCTGCCGCGCATTCTTCACAGGCAGTGCTTCCGGATCAGTCGCACGGCAGTGGGCGCGCACCGGGCAGAGATCACAGGCAGGCTTGGTCGGCGTGCAGTGGGTTTGCCCGAGCTCCATCAGCGCCGAGTTCAAGGCACGCGGATCATCCGTCGCTTGCACCAGGGCTTTCGAGCGCTCCCACAGCAGCTTTGTGCCGGCGGTGGAGTCCACCGGCGTGGCATCGTTGTAGATGCGCGAAAGCACCCGCGCGATGTTGCCATCGACGATGGGCTCCGCGAGACCAAAGGCGAAGCTGGCCACCGCACCGGCCGTATACGGCCCCACGCCCGGCAGATCAAGAATGATCGCATGCTCGCTTGGAAACACCCCGCCATGCTGCGCCATCACCTCCTGGGCAAGCCGCTGCAGATTGCGCGCCCGGCGGTAGTAGCCCAGTCCCTCCCAGGTTTTCAGCACCTCCTCTTCACGCGCTGCCGCCAGTGTCTTGAAATCAGGAAACCGCTCCAGCCAGCGGGCGTAAAAACCACGGTCCAGCACCGTCGCGATCTGCGTCTGCTGCAGCATCACCTCCGAAACAAGAATGGCATAAGGATCACGCGTGCGGCGCCAGGGATAATCACGCGCATTATGCCCAAACCAGTTCACCAATTCCATGGCGATAGCTTGGGGATCAGGCCTGGCAGTTCGAGAGCGCATCGTGCCTCACTTATGAACGATCCGGCGCATTTTTCATGAGTCTTTCGCCACTCCTGTGATTAAAATCACGCCCATGCCAGCCCTGACAAGCTACACCCACGCGCTCACCTCCCCTCAAGCGGTAAAACTGCGCACCCTGCTGGAGGAACGTGGCTTTGAGTTTCAAACCAAACCCTACTGCCTCTACGCCGCCGCCAAATCCAAGGTCAACGTGTGCGTGTATGAAAAAGGCCCCAAGATCGTCGTGCAGGGGAAAGACACCGAGGATTTCATCACGAACCTGCTTGAACCTGAGGTGCTTGGGGAGGCAAAGCTAGGCTACGAAGAAGTGCACAACCCCGAGATGTTCCAGCCTCACATCGGGGTCGACGAAAGCGGCAAGGGCGACTTCTTCGGCCCGCTGGTCATTGCAGGTGTTTATGTCGATGGCGATGTCGCACGCCGCCTGCGTGACGCCGGAGCTGTTGACAGCAAACGCATCAGCAGTGACGCGCGCATCTATAAAATTGCCGCCGACATCCGCACCATCCCCGGCCTCGCCTGGGAGGTGATCGCCATTCACCCAGGACGGTACAACGAGCTCTACACCAAATTTGGCAACCTGAACCGCCTGCTGGCCTGGGGCCATGCCCGGAACATCGAAAACCTGCTGGAGCGCGTCCCCGGCTGCCAGCGGGCCATTTCGGACCAGTTTGCCAATCCCGCCGTGCTGCAGCGCGCTCTGCAGACCCGCGGCAGGGAAATCGAACTCGTCCAGCGCACCAAGGCAGAAAGCGACCCCGCCGTGGCCGCCGCCTCCATTCTGGCACGCGAGGCTTTTGTGGGCTGGCTGATGTCCCAAGGACAGAAACTGGGTGTGGAACTCCCCAAAGGAGTTTCAGATGGCGTGAAAAAAACGGCCGCCAAGCTCGTAGAACAGCACGGCAGCGATATTTTGCCAACGCTGTGCAAGATGCACTTCAGGACTTCTTCTGAGGTTTTATCGGGTATAGTTTCGGATCTCCCCAAATAAACCTACTGACTAAATCGTAGGTAGGGACAATAATTCGACACAGAAATTAGTTGCACCCTGTTAATCGTCTCGCTAGTCACCTCATTATGACCACGATCACCAAAAAAGATTTGGTTGCGGAACTCAGCAACGCAACGGGAATCAAGCATGCCGACACACTGGCCATGGTGGAGGCCTTTATGGAGTTGGTTTCGAAGAATCTAGCTGAGGGGAACGAAGTGACGCTGCGCACTTTCGGCACCTTTGACCTTCGAGTTGCGCGTGGCAAAATCGGTCGAAACCCAAAGCAGCCGAATTCTGAGGTGATGATCCCGGACCGCTGTGTCGTGCGTTTCAAGCCCAGCAAGGAGCTCAAGTCCCGTGTCGCGTCGCTGTCCGTGCAAAATGTACATGATGGCGTTGCCCTGAACGGTAGTAAGCTCAACGGCAGCCAGGTCTAGCCTCGGCTGACCAGCTCAGCGTACGTGTTTGCCAAAGGATGGCAATCGTGTGCAACGTCAGGTGATTTGGTGCGTACTTTTCGCCCACCATGTTGCCTCGTATTCTCTCCACGTTCGCCGCTTTCGCCCTCCTGCTGAACACCGCCTCCGCTGCCCCGCAGTGGATCTGGCTGTCCAAGGATGGCAACAAAGACCCGCAGGTCACCTTTCGCTATCGTTTTGAAGCGCCGGCCAAGGTGCAATCAGCCCTGCTGGAACTCACCTGTGACAACGGCGCGGACGCCCTGCTCAATGGCCAAAAGGTTCTCACCAATCCCGACTGGCAGGAGGCCACGAAGGTGGACATCAGCAAGAATCTCAAGCTCGGTGCGCAGAATGAAATCATCGTCAACGGTCGCAACAAAGGCGGCGTCGCGGCGCTCATCGCCCGCCTCACCCTCAAGCTGCCGAATGATGCAAAGCCCATCGTCGTGGAAACCACGGAGAAATGGGAGGCCACCAAGACTGGCACGGAATCCTGGAAGCCTGCCATCGTCATCAATGAGTATGGCAAAGGCCCTTGGGGACTCGCGCTGGATGGCAAACCGGGTGGCGGCAGAAACAGCGGCCCGGCAGAAAGCATCGCAGCATCCGAGATCACCGTGCCCAAAGGCTTCAAGGTGGAAAAACTCTACAACGTGCCCAAGGACCAGGAAGGCTCCTGGGTGGCTCTCACCGTGGATCCGAAAGGCCGCCTCATCGCCTGCGACCAGTATGGCAGCATCTACCGCATGGGAGTTCCAGCCATTGGCAAGACCGAGAACCTCAAGCCGGAAAAGCTCGCCATCGAATTGGGCAAGGCCCATGGCCTCCTCGCCGCCTTCGACAGCCTCTACGTCATGGTCAACGAAGACGGCAAGAACAACGGCCTCTACCGCCTGCAGGACACGAACGGCGACGACCAGTACGACAAGACCACCAAGCTGCACACCATGGCCGGCGGCGGTGAGCACGGCCTGCACAGCATGACCGTCAGCCCGGATGGCAAGCGCATCTTCTTCAACTGCGGCAACCACACCAAACTCCCCGAAGGCCTCACGGACAGCCGCCCCGCCAAGATCTGGAGCGAAGACCACATCCTCCCGCGCATGTGGGACGCAAACGGCCACGCACGCGGCATCCTCGCACCAGGCGGCTACATTTGCAGCATGAACCCCGATGGCACCGGACTGGAGCTCTTCTGCTACGGCTTCCGCAATGAGTTCGACATCTGCTTCAACGACCAGGGCGAACTCTTCACCTACGACGCCGACATGGAGTGGGACATCGGCAGCCCATGGTATCGCCCCACCCGTGTGAACCATTGTGTCAGTGGCGCGGATTACGGCTGGCGCAGCGGCAGCGGCAAATGGCCCAATTACTACCCTGACTCTCTCCCCACCACGCTCGACATCGGCCCTGGCAGCCCCACCGGCGTCGTCGCCGGCACCGGTGCTAAATTCCCTGCCAAATACCAGCACGCAATCTTCATCAACGACTGGACCTACGGAACAATGTGGGCCGTCAACTTGGAAGCCAAAGGCGCCAGCTACGCAGCCACCAAGGAGGAATTTGTCTTCGGCAAACCTCTCCCTCTCACTGATGTCGTCATCCATCCGCAGGACGGTGCCATGTACTTCGCGGTGGGCGGTCGGAAAACCCAGTCCGGCGTCTATCGCGTGACCTATGTCGGCGATGAATCCACCGCCCCCGTCAAAGCGCAGCCTCTTGGTGAGGACTTCAAGCTGCGTGCCTCCCTCGAAGCCTACCACACCGGCAAGGTCGATGCCGCCACAGCCCTTCAGGACGCCTGGAGCAAGCTCAGCCACGACGACCGCAACGTGCGCTATGCCGCCCGTGTCGCGATCGAAAAACTCCCCGTCGCTCTCTGGCAAGAAAAGGTTTTCAGTGAAACACAGCCCGTCGCCTTGATCGAAGGCATCATCGCCCTCGCGCGCGTCACCGGTGCCAAAGCCAATTCCGAAGGTGGCAGGCCCGCTGCCAAACCCACCGGCACCTCCTCGGAGCCCATCGGCTACGTCTCTCCTGAGCATGTGGAGCTCGAAGGCCGCATGCTCCTGTCTCTGGGCAAGCTGGTCGGGGCCAAGCTCACGCTCGATCAGCAGCTCGCCGCCCTCCGCGCTTTGGAGCTCATCCTGATCCGCCTTGGCAAGCCGAACGCAGACATCTGCGCACAGATCTCCACGGCACTCGATCTCGTCTATCCCACGGAGAATCCCTTCCTGAATCGCGAGCTCTGCCAGATCCTCGTTGCCATCGATTCACCCACAGTCGTCTCCAAGACCCTCGCCCTGATGGCCACCGCCAAAGACGATTTCCAGGAAGTCGCCACCGATGCCGTTTTGAGCCGCAACGAAGGCTACGCCAACGCCGCCCGCGCCGCTGCAGGCAGCCGCCCGAATGCCCAGCAGATCAGCTACATGTTTGCACTCCGCAACGCCACCGCAGGCTGGAACCCTGAGCATCGCAAAACCTTCTTCTCCTGGTTCCCCCGCGCCCGCACCTGGAAGGGCGGCAACAGCTTCAAAGGCTTCATCGAAAACATCCGCAAGGACGCCCTCGCCACCTTTGTGCCGAAGGAAGAATTCGCCGCGCTCGACACCCTCAGCAACAAGGTCGAGGCCAGCACCTCCATCCCCAACTACGTCGCTCCCAAAGGCCCCGGCAAAAACTGGACGGTCGATGAAGTCGTGGCCCTCACCACCGGCGGGCTCAAAGGCCGCAACTTCACCAATGGCGAGAACATGTACCGGAGCATCATGTGCGCCACCTGTCACCGCTTCAACGGCGACGGCGGTAGCATCGGCCCGGACCTCACCGGCGTCGGCAACCGCTACACCATGCGCGATCTCATGGAAAACATCGTGGATCCCAGCAAGGTCATCTCCGACCAATACGACAGCCACGAAATCACCAAGAAGGATGGCAGCAGCATCATCGGCCGCATCGTCGTGGAGGAGAATGGCAAGGTCTTCATCATGACCAACCCCTTCGCCCCCAATGACCACATGGCCATCAACGAAAGCGACATCGCCAAAAAGGGCACCCGCAAAGTCAGCATGATGCCCCCCGGCCTCATCAACTCCCTCAATCAGGACGAACTCCTCGACCTCATCGCCTACCTCACCAGCGGCGGCAATGCGAAGGACAAGGCGTTCCAAAAGTAGTCCAGTTGCGCCGCAACTGGATTGGAGAAGGCCGGCGATTTCGTCGGCCTTCTTTTTTCTGCTCAACCTTTTTGAATCAAGATCACTTTCAATCCTGCCGCTTTTGCCAGTGCAGCCTGGCGAAGATCGCAGGTGATGAATTCCTTGAAGTGGAGTTCCAGCGCAGCAGCCACGTGAAACAGATCGAAACTTCGGACCCCAAGGCGTTGACTGTAGGTGGTGGAAAGTTCGACAGCACGTTCAGCGGCCGCATCCCAAGGCATGGGAGTCGTTTGAAAGAGGCCCTTCATCACGCAGGCTCTCAGACGCCGCTCAGTCTCATCTTGCTCTTTGCGGAACTGACGTTTGATGGAGGAGGTGGCATTCGCGACAGCAAAGGTGCGCAAACGCAGTGCGTTGGTGACTTCGAGAGCGTGAAACGGCGTGTAGATTAGAAAAGGCCGGCCGACGCGACGGTGAGCCGCCAGCGCCGTCTCATTGTCCACATCTCGCACCAGCAGGCGCACGAGAAAACTGGTGTCTGCATACATCTTCATCATCGGTCGCCGCGTGATAGTTCCAGCACATGATCCAGTGACGGTGCGTCAGCCATGGGGAGAGGCTGAGCCAGCAACTCTTCGAAATGCTCATCCCATAGACGATTTCGCTCATCTTCATCGCCACCAGCATCAGCAGCAGGGGCGCTGAGATCCCACAAAGCAACACCGCCATCGGTGATGCGCACAGAGTGTCCTCCGCCAGTGAGTCTTTTCACCGACTTGGGGTCACGTAACAACGTTCGAAGCGGGATCGTTTTCATATGTCTGACACTAACGTCAGACATATCTTGCGTCAAGTTGGCTGAAACAGGCTCCTGCCTGATCGCGTTGCTTGCAATCTGTCATGCATCGCCTCCTCCTCACCCTCCCCCTCTTCGCCGTTCTCGCCTCCGCCGCCGAACCCACCAAGCCGGCCGAACCCAAAAAAGAAAAGCCCTTCACCCCCGGCGGCATTTACCGGCAGGGAGACATGCAACGGCCAAGGCCCACGGTGATCACGCCACCCATGGCCACCACCGCACCGAGTGACGCCGTTGTCCTCTTTGATGGAAAGGACCTCTCCAGATTCATCCGCAAGCCGCGCAAGGATGACAAAGACCAAAGCGACGTGCCCAACTGGAAAATCGAAAACGGCTACGCTGAAATCAAGCCCAAGGGCGGCGACATTGATACCAAGGACAAATTCGGCTCCTGCCAGATTCACCTCGAATGGGCCACGCCCGCCGAGGTGGTGGGCAAGAGCCAGGGCCGTGGCAACAGCGGCGTGCTCATCCATGGCTGGGGCGAAGTCCAGGTGCTCGATTCCTATGAAAACGACACCTATCCCGACGGTCAGGCCGGGGCGATCTACAACAATTACCCCCCGCTCGTGAACGCCAGCCGCAAGCCCGGCGAATGGCAGAGCTACGACATCATCTGCGAATGCGCGCAGCTCGATGACAAAGGCAACGTGACCCAGCCCGCCCGCATCACCGTGCTGCACAACGGCGTCATCGTGCAGCATGCCGCTCCGCTCGAAACGAAGCTGCAGGAAGTCGGCTTCGCCCTGCAGGACCACCACAACCCAACCCGCTACCGCAACATCTGGGTGCGTCCCCTTCACCGCCGCGATGAGAACGCGAAGTAACCAAGTCTCTGGAGTGTGAAGCAGCACGACAGTGTCCTGGAGTGCGCCGGTCCTCCGGCGCTTTCGGACGTTCACTGGCCTGCGGAAAGCTCCAGAGGACTGGAGCACTCCAAAACGCTGTCGCGCTGATAGACGCTCTTCAGCCCCCACCTACTTCTTCGCCACCGCAGGCTTGCGCTGCTTCTCAGTCACCAGCTTGTGCGTCTCCTCGCCGATCCAAAGGTCGGTGCAGCTTGAAGGCTTGCCGGGAAGTTCTGCGGTGCGGTTAAAAAGCAGCACATCACCCGCTTTCAGATCCGCCAGCTTCACCTGCTGGTCTGCTTTCCACACGCGGGTGGCATCATTCACCAAGAGGATGCAGCTGCCAATGTCCTGCGGGCGCTGCATGTCTCCATTGTAGTCCTTCACCAGCGGCAGCTGCCAGGCGACATGAATGCGGTCCCCTTGAATGGCAGTGACGCGTGCCGTGCTGGCATTCGCGCTCGCGTGGCTGAAATCATCGCTAATGAAGCTCACGCGAGTGAAGGTGCCTTTCGCATCCTGATACAGGTGGAAGCGGTAGCGCTGGCCGACTGGCAGCTGCGCAAATTGAGGATCAGCACCGAGATACTTCAAGGTGTGGCGCTTGATGAGCGTGAAGTTCACTTCCTCGCTGGTCAGCTCAGCAATGAACTTGCCGCTGCCAGTCTTGGCATCGGCCTCCACGAGCTGCCCATAAACCACGTGCTCGGAAAAGGGCGGCGGCTTCACCTCGTCTTTAAGCTGATACCAGGGCAGGTCCGCGTTGCTGAAATCCGTGCGGAAGGGGAACTGCTCCGGGTATTCCTTGGCGACGTTTTCGACCAACTCCTGATTCAGCATGCGGCCAAAGCCGTAGCCCATCAGACTCTCACCATAGAATTGATCCTGCACTCTCCAGCCCGCCAAAAACACGCGCACAACGCGGCCACGGCGGAAGCCTTCGAGCATGTTGCTCACCTTCAGCGTCACCTGCACACCGCTGCTGCCGAAGTATTCGGTGGGCACCTTGTTCACTTCCGTGATGGAGCCACGCTCGCCATCCACACCCGGATTCCACGTGCGCAGTTCCTCGTTCGCCACGCAAAGCTTCCCTTCCTTCCCAACCGCCAGCAGTTCTTTGTAAGCAGCCTGAAACGCGGCGGGGTCACCGCTGAAAAAAGTCACCTTAACCGTGTTGCCCTCCGTCTTGTCGATCCACCCGGCGATGCCGCGCTTCTCGGTGAACTCACGGAACTTCTTCAACTGCGCCGCATCGGCGGGCTGGCCGTCATCCGTGGTGACGAGGCGTGTCAGCTTCCCTCCGGCATCCGGCAGCATGAGGAAGTTCATCTTCGTCCCCAGCGGCACCTCGCGCAGGTCCGCCTCCACGCCCTTGTATTTCATGATCGCATACGGCGGCATGGAGAACGACATCAGTTTGCCATCATCTGCCCGGAACTCCCCTTTGCGCAGAATGAAGTCCACGCTGACCAGTTCCCCATGGATGCGCCTGGCATCATTGAGCGAGGGGAACTCCATCGCCTTGGCCACAGACAGGGACAAGGCGGAGGCAAAGAGGAGGACGCAGAGAAGTCGCATGGGGTGGCGGTTGAATCGGATCACTTGAATTTCACGTCCACCTTCGGCAGCAGCGCCTTGATCTTGGCCTGCGTCTCTTCCGGATAGCCCTTCTGGCGGTCGATGATCTTCAGCTCCTTGAGGAAGCTAAAACCTTGCAGCAGCGGCAGGCGTTCCTCGGGCATGGCAGGGCTGCCGAGTTCGAGGGATTCGAGCTGCGTCATCGTGGCCAGCACCTTGAGGTCATCATCGGTGGTGGTCTTGCAGTTCGTCAGCGTCAGGCGCTTCAGCGTCTTGATCTCCTTCACGATGGGCAACGACTCGGATTTGTCGAAACCTTCACCAAGCTGCAAATATTCAAGCGGCAGTGCAGTGATGTTCTTCAGCGCTGCAGGCGTCGCATGCGCGCCGAGTTCCAGTCCCTTGAGCTTCTTCAGCTTGGCAAGGTTGGGGGCACCCGCATCCGTGAACTTCGCATGCGCGAGGCTGATGCTTTCGAGGTTGGGCAGGTGGTCGCACAGCTCCTTCAACCCCTCGTCGTCGATGCTGCTGCCGCGATGGCTCACCTTGGTCAGCTTGGTAAAGCCCTCGAATTTTGCATAGGCGTGTCCGGTGATCTTGGTGCCGACGAACGAGAAGGACTCAAGGTTCTTCAGTCCCGCAAGCTGCACCATGCCTGCATCCGTGAGCGAGCCGTTGTTGGTAAAGCGCAGGGTCTTCAGGTTCGTGAGCTTCGCGATGTTCGGCATCCACTCGTCGTTGAACTTGGTGGAGATGATGTTCAGCGACTCCAGCGTGGTGATGTGACCGAGATGCTCAAAGAAGGCGGCATCATACGGATCTTCCTTGCGGTGGTCATGTGGCCCCGTATTCGGCACGGCGAGATCCACGAGCTTCAAGCTCTGGCCGTCCTCGGTCTTTTCGACCTTGCCCTTCGCTCCTTCGACAATCTTGGTGACGGCTTCGACATGGGGTTCCAGAGCAAGGGCGGGAATGGCTGCAGCGAAAGACAGCAGGGTGATGAATGAGAGGGTTGGTTTCATGAAGAGTGGTTGGGAAAAGGAGTGCAGGTTTTGGCAGCGTTTATAATCACAAGATCTCACTGACCGGTCCGAGACTGTCGACGAAGGTCTCGGCATTGACCTCCATCTTTTGCAGCATGGTCACGAGCACGTTGCTGACGCGGGCATTGCCGTCCTTCGGCTTGCCGCAGAGGCTGCGCCATTCGTCGTAGCTAAGGGTGTAGTCTTCTTTGAGATGCGGCCTGTTGTAGTCGAGATGCTGGCCGTGCTTCAGCCCGAGACCCTTGCCGCCTGCGAGCAGGATGGGCAGGTTGCTGTTGCAGTGGCTGTGGCCGTAGCTCATGCCGCTGCCAAAGAGCACCATCGTGCGGTCGAGCAGCGGTTCGTCACCGTCTTTGACCTCGCGCAGTTCATCGAGGAAATGCGCAAACTGCTGCATGATGAAGGCATCGCTCTTCGCCAGACGGTCAAGCACCACCGGATCGCCGTTGTGATGGGAAAGATTGTGCCGTGCCTGCGTGATCTGGATCTCAGGAATGGCGAGCCCGTTGCCCTCGCTGCCGTTCATGTAAGTGACCACGCGCGTCATGTCCGTGCGCAGCGCCAGCACGATGAGGTCAAACATCGTGCGCCAGTATTCACCCGCCTGCGCCTTCGGCACATCCCGCTGGAAGGGTGCCGCCAGATTCTTTTCCACCACAGGCTTCGGAATGTCCAGCCACGCGTCCAGGCGCTCCGTGCGCTGCTCCACGTCACGCACGGCATGCATGTATTCATCCAGCTTCGTGCGGTCATCCGTGCCAAGCGCCAGTCGCAGAGACTTCGCGTCATCCAGCACCGCATCCAGCACGCTGCGGCGCTTGGTGAGCCGCGCACGCTGCGCTCCGATGCCCCCCACTTCCTCGCCAAACAAGCGGTTGAAGATCGTCTTCGGATTGTCGTCCGCCGGCAGCGGCACGCCATCGCGTGAGAACGCCAGCGTGTTGGTGCCAAAGGGCTGCCCCGTCCCGGAGGAGATGGACAATTCCAGCGAGGTGAACCGCGTCTGCTGCCCCACCACCTCGGCCATCATCTGGTCGCAGGAGATGGTGTTCTCGTATTTGCGCCCGCCCTGCGCGTCGATCTTCGCACCCGTGAGCCAGGTGTCCGCGCACACATGCGCCTGACCAAGACCGTTCGGATGGTGCAGCCCGCTGAACACCGTAAAATCCTCCTGATGCTTCGCCAGCGGCTTCAAGGAAGGCGAAAGTTCATAACCACGCCCTGCCTTCGTGCACTGCCACGTCATGCCGTTCACGCCGTTGGGAATGTACACAAACACACTGCGGCGCGGCTTGGCCGTTGCAGCAGCACTGGCGCGCAAAGGCACCATCGCATCCAGCAGCGGCAGAGCCATGGTGGTGCCGAGCCCGCGCAAAAAATGACGGCGGTTGATAAGCCAGCGTTGGGATTGGATGTTGCTCATGGCGGTGCAGGTTAGCGTTTCAAAAACAGCGGACTGGTGACGAGAGATTCAATGAGTGAGGACAGCTTGTAACCGTCGGCCTTGGATGCTTCAGCGATGCGCTTCAGCTCTTCGCGATCCGAGAACGTCATGCCACGGCGCAAGGCATAGGTGGCCAGCTTGTCCGTGACAGCAGCGGCAAATTTATCGAGATCATCGACCAGGATCTTTTTCAAGGCCACCGAGTCGACAAACGCGCGACCGTCCGGCAGCACGCCGCCGGGGTCCAGCGACGGGTTGTCACCAGTGCCGTCCTTGATCGTCTCCACGGTGCGCCAGCGGCCGATCGCATCGTAGTTGTCAAAGGCGATGCCGAGTGGATCGATCTTGTTGTGGCAGGCGGTGCAGTTCGGGTCGGAGCGGTGCAGCTCCAGCTTCTCGCGCACGGTGGTCTTTTTGGCCTTCGCATCCGGGGTGGTCAGTGCAGGCACGTTGGCGGGTGGCGGCGGTGGCGGCCTGCCGATGATGGACTCCAGCATCCACACACCGCGATGCACCGGGCGATGCCGCGTGCCGTCGGAAGTAAGACTGAGCACGGAGGCCTGCGTGAGCAGTCCACCACGATGATCCTCCGGCTTCAGCGCCACGCGCTGCAACTGATCCCCGCGAACGCCTTCAATGCCGTAGTGCATGGCCAAGCGTTCATTGATCATGGACCAGTCGGAGTCGAGAAACTCGCGCAGGCTGCCGTTGCGCTTCAGCACCTCGTTAAAGAAGCCCAGCGTCTCCGCCACCATGCTCTGCTCCAGATTCTCGTCGTAGTCGGGATACAGCTCCTTGTCCGGCGGGAACATGCCCACCTTGCGCAGCTGCAGCCACTGGCGCGGGAAGCTGTCGGCAAACTCCTGAGCCTTGGGATCGGCAAGCATTCGCTGCACTTCGGCGCGCAGCGTCTTCGCATCGTGCAGCTTGCCATGCTTGGCGAGCTCCAGCAGATGCTCATCCGGCATCGAGCTCCACAGGAAGTAAGACAGACGGGAGGCGAGTTCGTAATCGCTGAGCGTCGGAGCAGCCTTGGCCGCATCGCCCTCTTCGAGATAAAGAAAGCTCTTCGCACACATCACACCGATCAGGCCGTTCTTCACCGCCACCTCAAACGAATCACCCAGTTCCAGCGACTTGTTCACGGGCTGCATCAGACGCTCGATCTCCTTTGCCTGCACCGGCCTGCGCCACGCACGTGTGGCAAACTGTGTCAGAATCTCCCGCGCGTCTTTGCTCACATAGATCTTCTGATGCGCCTTCGTCGGCCAAGAATCCACGATGGGCCCGTCCCACTCCACGGTGTCCACGATCAGCGTCGGCTGGATCGGTTTGAAATCATCGTCCGTGAGCTTGAGCTGCCACGGCACACGGCTGCGGGTGTTGGTAAAAGCGTTCGGCGTGCCGCTGTGGCGCGAGCGCCGGCCTTCGGGGTTCGGCCCCGGCACGGAGTTGATGATGCGTACCGGATACTTGCCCGCCACCAGATGCACGCGTGCCTCCACCGTGATCGGCTTGTCTTCCGGCGCATCGATGTCCTGCTCGATCAACGTGGTGTTGATGCTGGACATATACACCTTCAGGCGCGGCGCACGACCGCCCGCAGGGCGCAAGCCGCTGAGCTTCAGCCGCAGCAAGTAGTCGCCGGTGGTCTTGATCTCGATGTTCCAACTGTCCGTGGTGTAGTTCCTCGGCACGATCTCGATGCGCACCTCGTCGGCGATGCCACGCGCCTGATACTCCTCCTTGAAGCCCTTCCAGCGCATGTCAAAGGCCTCCCAGCGGATCACCTCGCGCTTCGGTTCAGGCCGCAACGACAGCGCTTCATCCAGAATCGCATCCGCAGCGGACAAATACTTTTCAATGTGTGCAGGCGAAAGCGTCAGCACGGAGCCAATGCGTTCAAAGCCCTTCCAATCCGGATCCTCTGGCAGTCCGCTCGGTGCTTTGACATCAAAGTTCACGCCCAGCAGATCGCGCACTGTATTGCCATACTCATCACGCGTCAGCTTGCGAAAGGCCACACGCTCGCCCGCCGAAGACTGGCGCACGGTTTCGGCCTCACGCAGTTGCAGCAGGATCCAGTCGGCCACTTTGGAAATCTCCTCCGGCTTCGGCCTCGTTTCATCCTCCGGCGGCATGTCGCCGGAATTGATGCGGCTCATGATCTCCTCCCAGTGTCCCATGATCTTCGGTGACTGCAGATCCACGATGAGATTGTCCACGCGCAGATCCCCCTTCTGCTTCTTGTCGCCGTGGCAGCTGTTGCAGTGCTGCTCAAAGAAGGGGCGCACGAGGCCGGTCAGATCACGCGATTCAGCCCCCATGGCAGCATGGGAGGTCAGCAGGGCGGCAGCGGTCAGCGCAGGGATCAGGAGGCGTGTCATCGGTCTTGAGTTCAAACGGTGCCCCGCAGAGCTTTGTGCAGCTCCCCCGAATGTTCGGGGGCCCCTGCGGCAGCAGAAGGCGGTGGCAGGGCCGTCCCCTCCTCGCTAGGCTCCCTTCACGGTGCGTCACCTTCTCCATCCATGCTTTGGCGTTCTCCTCATGCTGTGGGGCGGGGAAGCCCATGGCGAGCTCACATCATGGATTCCTGAAATGCGCGCGCTCGCAGCAGAGCGCACGGCTTTGCAGGAAAAACTCAGCGCCATGCCCGCAGCGCCGGAGGTGCAGCTCACCCAGCGTCTGGGCTGGCACAGCGAGTACTCATCCTCTCCAGACAAGGCCGAATGGGTGGAGCTGAATCTCGGCCAGGCGCAGCAGATTGACTCCGTAGTGCTCATCGCCCCGCCACCGAACGGAGCCGCCGTGGGCAAAGGCTACGGATTTCCCATCCGCTTTTACGTCGAGCTGCTGGATGAAGGCGAGGACAATGAGCGCACCATCATTGCCGACTACACCGACGCCGATTTCCCCAATCCGGGCCTGCTCCCCGTGGTGATCCCCGCAGGCGGACGCATGGCGCAAAAGGTGCGTATCACCGCGACGCGTCTCTGCACCACGGGCGAACGCAGCTTCTGCGCCTTGGGCGAAGTGATGCTGCTGCAGGGAAAGCAAAACCTCGGCGCGCGGCTGGAGGCCATTGGCCCTAATGCCGTGAAAGCCAGCAGCAGCCAGGGCACACGCCCCGACTGGGGTCGCATCAATCTCGTGGACGGCCACACCGTGCTAGGTCCGCCGCTCGGCACACGCCCCAGCCCCACGCTGGGCTTTCGCAGTGTGCCCACCAGCGAAGGCCGCCCTTACGACAACCCCTGGGTGGAGATTGATCTCGGCACCGTCAGGCCCATCGACGAGATCCGCCTCTTTCCCTCCCATCCGCCGCAGTTCTCCCACAGCCACGGCTACGGCTTTCCGGTGCGCTACCAGATCGAGCTGCGCGAAGAGGACAATGAAGATCCGCGCCTCCTGCCCACGCCCCAGTCCGGCAGCTACAACGCCCTGCCCGGAGACAATGTGGTCACCCTCGTCGGTGCGCATCGCGCACGCTTTGTGCGCCTGCAGGTTCTCGATCCGCATGTGAGCAACGGCTCCGTCGTGCTGGCCATGGCGGAGATGCAGATCTGGTCCGCAGGCAAAAACATCGCCACCGGCTGCGATGTGAATTCCCCCAATTCCACGGAACAAAACGGCTGGTCACGCGCAGCCCTGGTGGACGGCTTTGCCAGCGGTGCGGACATCGTGGACTGGCCCGGCTGGCTGGTGGATCTCTCACAGCGGCGCGAGGTGGAGCACCAGCTCGGAGTGATCGAGAAGAAGCGAGAAACCCTCACGCAGCACTGGCAGAAGAACGCCCTGGGGCTGCTCATCGGCGTGGCAGTGGCAGGTGTCATCGTTCTGCTCCTCTGGCTGCAGCGTCAGCGGCGCATCCGGCGCGGAGAACTCGAACGCCTGCGCGAGCGCATCGCCCAGGATTTGCACGACGAGATCGGCAGCAGCCTCGGCAGCATCGCCCTCATCGCGCAGGACCTTCTGGCAGAGGGCGGACAAAGCCCCCAGTCTCGCGAAGATCTGACCGACATCAAAGACATCGCCGCAGAAACCGTGGACGCCATGCGCGACATCACCCGCCTCATGCAGAGCGAACGCTACGGCACCGACGACCTGCCCACCCTCCTCCGCGAAACCGCCGACCGCATGCTGCGCGGCATCCAGCACACGCTGGATCTCGATGACCACGCCCAGACCCGCCGCCTCTCGGTGGACCGCCAGCGCGACCTCATGCTGATGTTCAAAGAAGCCCTGCACAACATCACCCGCCACGCTGCCGCCACGGAGGTGCACATCACCCTCAAGCAGACGCAGAACGACATTATCCTCACCCTCCGCGACAACGGCCACGGCTTCGACCCCACCGCCAAACACACCGGCATGGGCCTCACCAATCTGCACCGCCGTGCCGCCAAACATCAAGGCCGCACCGACATCACCTCATCGCCCCAAGGCACCGTTTTAACCCTCACCCTGCCGCTGCATGCCTGAGACGGCACATTCCTGCGCATCATCCTCATGAGTTCCCCGTCCTCTGACATCGCTGCCATGATCCGTCAAAGACCCGGCATGTACATTGGCGATGCAGGACCACGCGGTATGGAGCACCTGATTCATGAACTGGTGGCAAACGGCCTGGACCAATACCTCGCGGGAAAGGCTGACCGCATAGGAGTCTCCTGGCATGATGGCCATTCCCTCTGCGTCTCTGACAATGGCGAAGGCCTGCCTTTCGACGTCCCAGGTGCAGGGAGCAAGACGCTGGCGGAAACCTATTTCACCGAACTCCATTCCACGCCAACAGCAGACGGGCACAGCCCTCACGTCCATTTGAATGCCGGAGGCGTCGGATTGGTCGTGGTGTCTGCCTTGTCGAGCGTCGTTGAGGTTGTCTCCCACCGTGCCGGATTTCGCTGGGAGCAACGCTTTGAGAAGGGGCATGCCGCCGCCCCTCTGAGAAAATCAAAGTCATCCGCACGCGGAACCAGCATCACCTTCGTGCCTGACCCGGCAGTGATGTCCGCACAGGCCCCTCGATGGTCCATGGTGAGACGCAGGCTCTTCGACACTGCTCATCTGTTTCCAGGTGTGATGTTAGGACTTCAAGAAGAGACGTTTCATGCACCGGGCGGGCTGCTTGACCTCGCTGAGTTTGAGTCTTCAGAAAAGGATGAAGCCTTCACGAGCACTGATCAGTCAGCATTTCAGCTGAACGTTGAACTGGAGGATGTTAACATCAATGCTGCAGCCTGCGGCACTGCAAAGTCCTGCCACTGGCGCTCCTGGTGCAACGGCATGCCCACGGCCCAGCATGGCACCCATGTCGCAGGATTCAAAGAAGCGCTCAAATCTGCAGGCTGGACCCCGGCTGCGGCCATGATTCACGTCCTGCTCAAACGGCCGGAGTTCAGTGCTCCCACGAAGTCATCGCTCACAACCAAGCACGTGCGCTCAGTCGTGCGCCGGGCCGTGCTGGATCAACTGCAGCGAAATGCCCCGGCCCACAATCAATCATCCACACCCCATGCCTGACACCATCCACCTCTGGATCATCGAAGATCACAAGACCTACGGCGAGCGTCTCGTCAGGGCCTTGAACCGTCTCGACGGCATCGCCTGCACGCAGCGCTTCACCGCCTGTGAGGATGCCTTTGCCGCGCTCGCCACGGAGCCTGCGCCGCAGGTGCTTCTGCTGGATGTCGGCCTGCCCGGCATGAATGGCATCGATGGCATCACACGCCTGCGCCAGCTTGCACCCAGCACCGCCATCGTCATCCTCACCGTGTTTGAAGAGGACGACAAAATCTTCCGCGCCATCTGCGCCGGTGCCGCCGGGTATCTTCTGAAAACATCCAACACCGAGGACATCGCCGCCGCGATCCGCAGTGCAGCCGCAGGCGGCTCCCCCATCAATCCCCACATCGCACGTCGCGTGCTGGAGATGTTTTCCAAGGCCAACGTGCCGCAGAAGGACTACGGCCTCACCCCGCGTGAGCTGGACATTTTGAAGCTCCTCGTCAGCGGCAGCACCATCAAAGACGCCGCCGCCCAGCTCGGCATCGGCTACTACACGGCAGACGAGTACATCCGCAGTGTGTACGTGAAGCTCCAGGTGCGCAGCCGTGGCAGCGCCATCGCGAAGGCGGTGAAGGAGGGGCTGGTTTAAAGCCCCTTTTAAAATCTATTGCTCCAATCTTCCTCTCCGTGGGCAACGTTTTGATGCGGCGCTTATGCGAACGCGGCAGCGTCTTGGAGTGCGGTGGCAGAGATGCAAGGCGCAAGCCTGCATCGGCGACACCGCTTTCCCAGGGTGTAGAAAGTTCTTCGGTCCCAGCATGCCATCCGGCTTGCGAAAGCGGCGTCGCGCCGAGGCTTGCCGCACGCACTCCAAGACGCTGTCGCGTCGCTTGAGCCCCCCCTACTTCAAATACGGCCCCACCACTTCCTTCCAGATCACATACCCCTTCGGATTCATGTGCAACTGGTCCTCCACAAAGATGTCCGGCTTCGGCTTCCCATCAGCCCCCAGCATGTGCGGATACACATTGATGAACTGCAGCCGCTTGTCGGTCTTCGTGTACTCCTCCACCAGACGGCTGGCTTCGATCATCTTGTCGATCATGCTCCAGCGCTTCGGATTCGGCGCGTTCGAGATGTAGCAGATGCGGCACTCCGGCAGCGCCGCATGCACCTTGGCCACGAAGGCTTTGAAATCCGCAAACACCCGCTGCGGCGTTTTGCCGGCATTGATGTCGTTGCCACCCGCATACATCACCACCTGCCGGGGCTTGTACTTGATCACGGTCAGGTGCGCGTAGTTGAACGAATCAAACACCTCGGAGCCGCCAAAGCCGCGGTTCATCACCGGCAGTCCGGGGAAATCCTCCGCCAGACTCTTCCACTTCACGATGCTGGAGCTGCCGGTGAACACGATGGGATTCTCCGGCGGCGCCTTTTCCGCATCCTTCTTCGCAAAGGCCAGGATGTCCTTCTGCCAGCGGATGGCGGAGGTCACGACATCGTAACCCGCCTCGCTGAAGTGCAGCTTGTCCTCCACGTAGAGCTCAGGCCGGGGCTGGCCATCTGCACCGAGCAGCAGTGAGAACACATCAATGAAAACGACCCCATGCTTTTCGCAGGACGCGGCGATGAGCGCATTCGCCTGCTTGACCTGCTCCACTTCATCCCAGCGCGAAGGCGAAGGCGGAATGGAGATGAAGGAAATCGCAGTCTTTGGCAGCGCTGTGCGCACCTTCGTCACAAACTCCTCAAACGCTGCCAGCACCTCCTCCGGCGTCTTTCCCGCATGCAGGTCATTGCCACCGGCATTGAGGTAAACCTGCTTCGGCTTGTATTTGATGACACAGCGCTCCGCGAAGAACGCCACGTCACTGAGCTGCGAGCCGCCAAAGCCGCGATTCAGCAGCGGCGTTTTCTTGAACCGCTCCGGCAGCGACTGCCAGCGGCGGATGTTCGAAGCCCCGACAAACACCGTGACATCCTTCGGCGGCGCCTTGGCCGCATCCTCCGCTTCAAAAGCCTGGATGGCCTTTTCAAAACGTGCCGGGTCCGCCGGCTTGAGGGCGTGAGCCCATGAGGAGCAAATGACAAGAAAAAGGACAAGAAAATGGCGATAAATCATGGCGGCATGGCAAACGTTGTGCGTTGTGGATCTCATGCAACCTTTGCTCACAAGCTTGAAACGCAAATTTGCCCGGATGTCCACGCCCACGCCCCCTGCTCGCGCGGCCGTCCCAGCCTCCCCCTTCCCTGTTTCATTCGAGATCAATGGTGAACCGCTGACTCCCGGCGTCACGCTGCTGCGCGAAAGCACCCGCTTCGTGGTGCACTCCCGCCATGCCGTGGCCCTGGACCTCTGCCTCTACGATCCCAAGAACCCCGCTCGCGAGACCGCCCGCGTGCGCATGCAGCGCACCGAGTGCGATCTGTGGCATGCGACCGTGCGCGGGATCCAAGCAGGCACGCTGTACGGCTACCGCGCCCACGGCCCGTGGCTGCCCCAAAACGCCATGCGCTTCAATGCCAAGAAGCTCATGCTCGACCCCTACGCCCGCGCCATCCACGGCACGCCCGACGAGGCCGAGCACATGCGCACGCTGCCCGATCCACGGCACTCCCTGGGATGCATCGACAACGGCTCACACGCCCTGAAAAGCGTGGTGATCGATGAATCCTTCGACTGGACCGGCGATGCCATCCCTCGCGTGCCCTGGCAGGACACCGTGATCTGTGAGCTGCATGTGAAGGGCTTCACCCAAACGCACCCGGACGTGCCTGCCAGGCTGCGCGGCACCTACGCCGGCCTCGCGCATCCCGCCGTCACCTCCTACCTGCGGGATCTCGGCATCACCAGCGTGCAGCTTCTCCCGGTGCATCAGCATCTGGACGACGGCTTTCTGCTGGGCCGTGGCCTCACCAACTACTGGGGCTACAACACCATCGGCTTCTTCGCACCGCACAACACCTATGCCTCCTCAGCGGATCCGCAGGAGCAGGTGCGCGAGTTCAAGGCCATGGTGAAGGCCC
This sequence comes from Prosthecobacter sp. Pr1, assembly GCF_057652315.1. NCBI lineage: Bacteria > Pseudomonadati > Verrucomicrobiota > Verrucomicrobiia > Verrucomicrobiales > Verrucomicrobiaceae > Prosthecobacter > Prosthecobacter sp. Pr1. The sequence goes on from NZ_JBYFBS010000007.1 coordinate 130,611, forward strand.
TGCACACCGCCGGCATCGAGGTCATCCTGGATGTCGTGTACAATCACACCGCCGAAGGCAATGAGCACGGCCCCTCGCTGATGTTTCGCGGGCTCGACGATCACAGCTACTACCGGCATCATTTCGGCGAAAACGGCGCGGACTACATCAACGTCACCGGCTGCGGCAATTCGGTCGACTCCGCCAGCCTGCCCGCCCTGCGCCTCATCCTGGACAGCCTGCGCTACTGGGTCACCGAAATGCACGTGGACGGCTTCCGTTTCGACCTGGCCGTGACGGTGGCCCGCGATGAAAAGGACGGCTTCAACCGCCAGTCCCCCTTCCTCAGCGCCGTGGCGCAGGACCCCGTGCTCTCGCGCGTCAAGCTCATCGCCGAAGCCTGGGACATCTCCCGCATGGACAGCTATCAGGTGGGCAATTTCCCCGAACCCTGGCGCGAGCTGAACGGCAAGTATCGCGACACCGTGCGCAGCTGGTGGCGCGGAGACTCCGGCTGCACCGCCGAGTTCGCCAAGCGTTTCTGCGGCAGCCAGGACGTCTTCGGCTGGAACCAGCGTCCGCCCCTGGCCAGCATCAATTTCCTCACCTCGCACGACGGCTTCACGCTGCTGGACCTCGTCAGCTACGCGGAAAAGCACAACGAAGCCAACAACGAGGACAATCGCGACGGCGACAGCAACAACCACAGCACCAACTGCGGCGTGGAAGGCCCCACCACCGACCCCAAGGTGCTCCAAACACGCGGCCAGCTCCGCCGCAGCCTGATCGCCACGATGATGTGCTCCCTCGGCGTCCCCTTCATCACCGCTGGCGACGAACGCGGCCGCACCCAGCGCGGCAACAACAACGCCTACTGCCAGGACAGCGACATCAGCTGGCTGGACTGGCAAGACTGCGACGAAGAAATGCTCACCTTCACCCGGCAGATCACCGCCTTCCGCCGCAGTCATGAGGTGTTTCGCCGCCGCAGCTATTTCGATGGCAAGCTCAATCCCGCCACCAGCCTGCGCGACGTCCTCTGGCTGGAAAGCGATGGCACCCTGCTGCACCATGAGGAATGGCATCAGGAGACCCGCCGCTGCTTTGGCGCACTGATGGGCGCCGTGAGTGACTCCTCCGCCACGCTGCTGCTCCTGTTTAACAACAGCGCCGAGCCACAGCCCTTCACCCTCCCCGGCGGCCCGGACATCCTCTGGTCCCTCGTGTTCGATACCGCCTTGAGCCCCTCCTTCCCCGCCAAGACGCCCCCCGGCCTGGCTGGCTCCCAAACCTACCCGCTGCTCGGCCAGGGAATCGTCTGCCTGACCCTCGCCGCCGGAGACCGCGAAACGCTGGAGCCGAAGCTCTGAGTCGGTTCTCAAAGAGCACTCGAACAACGCAAAGCACGCCGCAGCCGATGGAGGGGGATCATCTTGATCCCCCGTCTGGCGCGGTGATGGCTGCGGCGTCATCCAAGAAGAGACCCGCGTCTTTCCAATGCGGAGCCGAGGGCGAGAGCGGAGCATTGAGGAATCGGGACGATCCCTCTCCTCCAGAGCTCGCTGCAGCAGGCGGAGGGGGGATCGTCCCGATCCCCCATCTGGGCGCTTGAGATACAGCGTTTCCAAAACTGATCCGAAAAGCATGCGTGGCGACACTCGGCGGAGGCTTGCGGACAAGCATCCATGCCTCGCGCCGGACACGCGCCAGCCCAGCGCGGGTGGGGCTGGCTGTCCTCAGCCAGCCGCCGTCGAAGCCCATGCTCCTCGAGCAAGAAACAACCCGCCAAACGGAAATGGGTTTTGCGAACCGCTGCAACCGCACCGCCAATCCTCATGACATGAAATGGTATCAAGTATCACTTGGCATCAAACCGGTATCATTGATACCATCGGTATCATGGTATCAAGGTATCACTCCCTATATATAGGGAGTGATACCTTGATACCAATCCCAACCCCCGACGGGAGAAAGCCAGCGGGGTTTGGATGCAGTACCTCCCACCCCCGTTGGAAGCAGGAGGACGCACAGGATGGAAACCACCCTCCATGCCGCCCCGTGGCGCAGAGCCAGGCTCCGGCCCGTAGGTCGGTCGTGTTTGGCGCGCTGCACCTTCCCACGCCCCACCGCTCCCACCGCCAAACCGCCCGACTGCGAGGACGTCCGCACGCCAGGGTGCTTGCCGCACGCTCATGGACGGACGGGCTGCCGCCACAACCATCCTACGGACCAGCGCTTCCCGCGATGAGCCAGGCTCAGGCTCAAACGAGGATCATGAGCCTGATAGGATCATGATCCTATCAGGCTCACAGGCTCACTACCTATATATAAGTAGTGAGCCTGTGAGCCTGAACCCAACGGCGAACCGAACCCCAACGGGGGTCAGACAAACCTCCCCGCTGTTGGCCAACCCCGCCGGCATCAGGTTCATGGGCTCAGGGTTCAACGTGGGTTCAAAACACCCTTTGGCCCAGTGGGACAGTCTGAAGCCAGGCATAGAACCGCGCATCGCGAGGCCCACGCGTGGTGCCTTTCACCGCCCTAGGGACGGCGCACCTTTTTGATCGCCCGCGAAGCGACAGACCCGAAATCACGGACGCGCACAGCGCATCCCTACCAGCCCTGGGTATGCTGCGCGGATGGTAGGGACGCGTTGTGCGCGTCCGTAGAATCCTTCGTTCCAGCGTCGGTTGGCAGCCCAGCCGCCCACCCCTTTCCTAAAGCCCGTCTGGCAGCGCGCGTTGTGGACGTCTGGAGTCCCCCAGCCACGCGCCAGCGTCTTGGACTGCGGTGGCAGAGATGCAAGGCGCAAGCCTGCATCGGCGACACCGCTTTCGCGAGGCGCTCCATGGTCTTCGGCCTCAGCCCACCCTCCAGCCTGCGAAGCGCCCAGGCTTGCCGCACGCAGTCCAAGAGGCTGTCGCGTTCGCGCAGATGCCAAGCCAGCCCCCTCCCACAGCCCCTCCCGCCCCACTTCCACGCGCCTTTCCCCACCCGTCAATACAAGAACACCCCAACCCGCCACGGTGCGCCTAAGCCCCTTAAAACACGCTTTAACCCCCTGTCAGAGAACGGGAAAAAACCACCCGTCCTCCCCCCGAATCCCCTCCTAAATATCCCGACCTCAAGTTTGCCGAATCCTTTTATGGTGTTTATAGTTTACTAGAATGCCTGAAATCCGCCTCGCCCTGCCAGCCCCCCTTCGTGCCTTGCTCGCACGCGGGGCCGGGTCGGCCATGGTCTCGGGCTTTCTTCTGGTGGCGCTGCTCACGATGGTCGGCAAGATCGTCGCCTTCGCCAAGGACGCCCTCGTCGCCAACAAACTCGGCACCGCCAGCGAGCTCGACGCCTTCATGGTCGTGTTTGGCTTTTACACCTTCATCGGCTCGGTGCTCGGTGGCGGCATCCCCGAGGCCTTCGTGCCCGCCTACGCTGAACTGCGCGAGCGCCGGGGCCTGCGCCGCGCCTACCGCCTTGGGATTCAGAGTGTCGCATCGCATTTCGCGGCCTTGCTGATCTGCGGTGGCCTGCTGGCACTCGCGGCTCCCTCGGTGGTCGCATGGACGACGAAGGGCTTTGAGCCTGCCAAACAGGCGCTCGCTGTGAGCCTGCTGCGCGGCCTGCTCCCCTTCCTGCTCTGCTTTGGCGTGGCCCAGCACCTCGGCGCCTGGCTGCGTGCCGGGAAGACCTTTCTGCTGGCCGCCTCCGCACCGATGCTCGTGCCCCTCGGCATCGTCATCGCACTGCTGCTCGCTGGCAATCAGGTCAATGCCTGGACCCTCGTCTCCGGCACGGTCTGGGGCGCGGTGGCGCATCTCTCGGTGCTGCTGGCGGCCATCCTCCGCCGACTGCCGCGCAGCCTGAGCTGGTGGCGCTGCTCCCTGCGCCACAGGGAGCCGGGGCTGCGCGTGGTGCTGCGCAATGCGGTGCCCTTCCTCATCGGCGGCGTCGCCTTTGGCAGTGCGGTGGTGGTGGATCAAACCATGGCGGCATGGCTCACCGCAGGCTCCGTGGCCGTGCTGGGCTATTCGGACAAAGTCTGCGCCATCGTCCTCGCCGTCACCGCCGGGCCCGCCTCGGACGTGCTCTTCCCCCACTTCGCCGAGCTCGTCGCCCGCCGTGATTGGAACGGCCTGCGCAAGCGGCTCTTCGCCAGCGCCGGGATCATCGTCAGCGCCTCGCTGCCCATGACGCTGGCCATGTGCTTCCTCGCCCCGTGGATCGTCCGCATCCTCTTTGAGCGCGGTGCCTTCGGCCCGCAGGACACCCAGCGCGTGGCCGAGGTGCTGCGCTACGCGGCCTTCCAGATTCCCTTCTACATTCTCGGCACCGTGGCTGCACGCATCGTCATCTCCTTGCAGGCCTCGCGCCACATGCTCACCATCGCGTTCAGCGCCCTCTTTCTCAATGCTTCGCTCAACTGGCTCTTCATGCGCCATCTGGGTGCGGCAGGCATCGCGCTTTCCACCACCATCGTGCATTGCATCTGCGCCTTCGCCACCTGCGCCACCTGCCTGCTGGTGATCCGCCGAAAGGAGGCCGCATGAACGCCGCCCCCAGGATGCCCGCCTACATGCAGATCGCCGCGAAACGCCGCGAGCGCCTGGTGAAGTTTCTCCTCCTGGCCGCGCTCGCGCTGCTCGTGCCTGCCATGACCAAGGCTTTGTACTGGGCCGATGGCGCAGGCGTCATTCCCTTCAAACCACGCGACTACACCCTGCTCACGCTGGCGGGTGCCGGAGTGATGTCTCTGCTGAACAAGCCCAGCATCTGCCCGCCCGCTTTTCTGATGCTCATCGTGCCGCTGCTGCGCGTGCTGGATGCCGCGTTTCTGCAGCGCTTCACCATCACGGCCCTGGGGGATCACAGCATTGTGGTGATGTCCCTGCTCTCCAACTTCCTCGTCACCTTCACCACCGTGCTGCTGCTTTCCACGGAGCCATGGCGGCGCGTGGCCATGTGGGCCGCCGTCTGCACCGCCGTGCTCTCCGCAGGCTGCGTGTATTACGAATGGCTGGGCTTCCGCTCCTTCACGCGCATCCCGGGCCGCATGGCCGGCTTCCCGGACGATCCCAATGACCCGCCGATCATCATCACGCTGATGCTCTCGGTCATCTTCACGCTGAATCCCCGCTTCTGGTGGAACGTCGTGCTCATCGGCTTCGTCGCGCCCGCCATCGCGCTCACCCTCAGCCGCAGCGGCATGGCGGTGTTTTCCTGCCTGATTCTCTGCTACATCATTGGAAATCTGCGCAAACACTTCATGGGCATGCTGCTCCTGGTCGCCATCAGCGTTCCCCTCGCCATCGGTGGCGTGGCCATCCTGGCCCAGACTTCCACCAAGGTCGGGATCATGACCAACAAGGACACGACGGACCGTCTCAAGGCCATCTACGAACTCGACTTCGAGCGCATCAAATCCCCCGAACGCGGCAAGGATCTGCAGGACGGCTGGGAGGCCGCCGGCAAAAAACCTCTGTGGGGTCATGGCACCGGAGCAGGCACCAGCATCTGGAAGCCGCATAATCAAATCGTCTCCCTCTGGATCGACATCGGCATCCCCGGCGTGCTGCTCTACATCGGCGGACTGCTGGTGCTGACCATCCGCTGTTTCTTGGTCAAGCTGCGCGGTTTCTACTGCCTCGTCCCGCTGTGGTTGTTCATCCCCTGCAGCCAGATTCTCGTGGAATCCCCGCACTACTGGTTCGCCGCCGCCGTGTGCTGCAATCTGGTATACAGCGGGCGCTTCCGCCTCGTTCTCTCCGCTCCTCCGAAGGCGCAGGCCACGCCTCACTCCCCGCTGCCGCAGCCATGAAGATCGCCTTCATCATTCGTGATCTCGGCCATGGCGGCGCCCAGCGCCAGCTCGTGCTGCTCGCGGGTGGTCTGGTCAAGGAGGGCCACGAAGTCTGCGTACTGCATTTCTACGACGGTCCCTTTCGTGCGGAACTCGAGGCCTCCGGTGTGCAGACGATCTGCGTTGGTAAAAAAAGCCGCTGGGATCTCACCGGCTTTTTCATCCGCCTCATCAAAGCCGCCCGCAGCGTCCGCCCCGAGGTGCTCCACGGTTACCTCGCGGAGTCCAATCTCATGGCGCTGTTCCTGAAGCCCTTCTGCGGCTTTCCACGCATCGTCTGGGGCGTGCGTGATTCCCAGTCAGACGCGCACCTCTGGGGCATCCTCAGCAAGGCCAGCTTCCGCCTCAACTGCCTCCTCGCCCGCTTCGCCGATCTCATCCTCTGCAATTCGCAGGCCGGGCGCGACTACTACGCCGCCCGTGGTTATCCGCTCCAGAGGATGCACGTCATCCCCAACGGCATCGACACCGAGCGCTTCAAGCCGCAGCCGCGCACTCCGAACAAGGAGCTCACCTTCGGCCTCGTCGGCCGCATGAACCCGATGAAGGACCACGCCACCTTCCTCGCCGCCGCAGCCCTCGATCCGCATGCCAGATTCATCATCGTCGGCTCGGGTGATGCCGCCTACGAGCAGCAGATGCGCGACCTCGCCGCCAGACTCGGCATCGCCGACCGCATCACCTGGCTGCCCGCGCAGCACGACATGCCCGCCGTTTACGCCAAGTTCGACTGCCTCGTGAACTCCAGCGCCTTTGGCGAAGGCTTCTCCAACGTCATCGGCGAAGCCATGGCCTGCGGCGTGCCCTGCATCGCCAGCAACGTGGGCGACAGCGCCTGGATCATCGGCGACAAAACACAGGTCTTCCCCGTGGGCGATCACACCGCGCTCGCCCATTGCATGCTCGCCTTCCACCCGCACAACCCACGTCAGCGCATCGTGGATGAATTCAGCGTGGCGAAGCTCATCGAACGCACCAGCCGCCTGCTTTCCAAAAAAGTGCTCTGGCTCACCACCGGCCTCGGCAGCGGCGGCGCAGAGATGATGCTGGTCCAGCTCATTCGCGGCCTGCCGCAGTTTCAGCACGTCGTCATCTCCCTCACCGCAGGCGGCAAGCACGCCACAGCTTTGCGCGAAGCTGGCATCGAAGTCCACAGCCTCGACATGCCCGCCGGCAAACCCACGCTGAGCTCCCTCTGGCGCTTGTTCAAACTGGTCCGGCAGACCCGCGCGGACGTGCTCATGGGATGGATGTACCATGGCTGCTTCGCCGCCGTGCTCGCACGCTTCATGCGTTTCAAACGCGTTCCCATCATCTGGAATGTGCGCCAGAGCCTCTACGATCTGAAGCACGAAAAGCGCGGCTCTGCGCTCGTCATCCGTGCCCTCGCCAAACTGTCCTGGCTGCCGCAGCGCATCACCTACAACACGCAGACCGGTGCGAAGCAACACGAAGCCATCGGCTTCCGCGCCAGCAAAACGCAGCTCATTCCAAACGGCTTTGATCTCGCCAAATGGCAGCCCGGCAAGCCCGTCCCCGGACGCATCGGCCGCTTTGGCCGCAATGCCCCCATGAAGGATTACGCCACCTTCATCGCCGCTGCGAAACTCATCGCTGAAAAACGCCCTGACACGCAGTTCATCATCGTCGGTGCTGACACCGAAACACTCGACGTTCCTCCCAACATCCAGCTTTTGGGCGAGCGCCACGACCTGCCCGAGCTCACCGCCTCGCTCAACATTGCCGTGTCATCCTCCGCCTTTGGCGAGGGCTTTCCAAACGTCGTCGGCGAAGCGATGGCCTGCGCTGTTCCAGTCGTAGCCACGGACATCGGCGACACCCGCTGGGTCACCGGTGAGACCGGCCACTTGGTGCCGCCGGGCGATCCCGCTGCACTTGCCAAAGCCTGCATCGAAATGCTCGATTCTGGCATCACTCAAGATCCCGCCGCACGCACACGCATTGAGCAGCAGTTCTCCATCGGGAGTGTCCTGCATAAGTTCGCCGCTCTGTTGAACTCGTCCCACGCATCCGCCGCAGCTCCCGTGCCCCCGGTGCCGCATCCTCTCGCATCCCCCCTTCCCCATCCCTGACTCATGTGCGGCATCGCTGGCTTCTTCAATCCTCCCTCAGCGTGCCCCGGGCACGAGATGAACGCCATCGTCACCGCCATGACGGACGCCATCATCCTGCGCGGCCCCGATGACGCCGGAGCCTGGGTCGACTCATCCAGCGGCATCGCCTTGGGCCATCGCCGTCTCTCCATTCTCGATCTCTCCCCGCTCGGCCACCAGCCGATGAACAGCGCGGATGGCCGCTTCGTCATCGTCTTCAATGGGGAGATCTATAACTTCCAGGAACTGCGCGCCAAGCTCGAGCCCCTCGGCCACACTTGGCGCGGCCACTCCGACACCGAGGTCATGCTGGCCGCTTTTCGCCAGTGGGGTGTCATTGCAGCCACCCAACGCTTCAACGGCATGTTTGCCTTTGCCGTGTGGGACAAGCAGCAGCGCATGCTGCATCTCGCCCGCGATCGCATGGGCGAAAAGCCCCTCTACTACGGATGGATCGGCGAAACGCTCGTGTTCGCCTCCGAGCTGAAGGCAATCCAGCGCTTCCCCGGCTTCAACGCCGCTGTGGATCGCGAGGCCCTCACCTCTCTGCTTCGCTTCAATTACATCCCCGATCCGCTCTGCATCTATCAAGGGTTCAAAAAGCTGCCACCCGCTGCGATGCTGAGCTTCAAAGCTCCCTCCGAACGCCCGCAGCCCGGCTACTACTGGAGCCTGCCGCAAGTCGTCGAACGCGGCCTCGACCATCCCTTCACGGGCACCGAGGCCGAGGCCATCGACACCTTTGAGTCCATGCTCAGAAAAGCCGTGGGCATGCGCATGATCTCCGACGTGCCGCTCGGAGCCTTCCTCAGCGGCGGCATCGATTCCTCCCTCATCGTGGCGATGATGCAGAAGCAAAGCGCCCGCCCCGTGCGCACCTTCACCATCGGCTTTCACGAAAAGCAGTACAACGAAGCGGAGATCGCCAAGAGCGTGGCCAAGCACCTCGGCACCGAGCACACCGAAATGTACGTCACCGGTGAGGACGCGCTGAATGTCATCCCGCAGCTTCCCGCGCTCTACGATGAACCCTTTGCCGACTACTCGCAGATCCCGACACATCTCGTCTGCAAGATGGCGAAGCAGCATGTCACTGTCGCCCTCAGCGGAGACGCCGGCGATGAACTCTTCGGTGGCTACGAACGCTACGCCATGGGCCGCAGCCTCCACAGCAAGTTCGCCTGGATGCCCCCTGCATTGAAAAAGCTCACCGCAGCCGCACTCACCGCAGTGCCTCCCGGCCCGCTCAACGCCCTCGGCTCCAAGCTCCTGCCCAAGAGCAGGCGCCACATCCCTGTCGGTGATAAATTGCACAAACTTGCCGAAGTCGTCGCCGCTCCCGGCATCGAGACGCTCTATCTCAATCTCATGTCCTACTGGAAAAAGCCCACGGACATTGTCATCGACGGCAAAGATCCCATCACCGCCATCACCAACACCAAGGCATGGCCGCGTGTCAGCGATTTCACGCATCGCATGATGTATCTCGACATGGAGACCTACCTCCCCGGCGACATCCTCACCAAAGTGGACCGCGCCGCCATGGGCGTCAGTCTCGAAGGCCGCATCCCGCTGCTCGACACCAACCTCATCGAGTTCGCCTGGACCATCCCGTATTCCATGAAAGTGCGCGACGGCAAAGGCAAATGGCTCATGCGCGAAACGCTTTACCGTCACGTGCCCAAGGCCATGATCGACCGCCCCAAGCAAGGCTTCGGCATCCCCTTGGAAATCTGGCTGCGCGGCCCCCTGCGCGAATGGGCCGAGGATCTACTCAGCGAATCACGCCTGAAACGCGAAGGCTTCTTCCACCCCGCCTCCATCCGCCAGAAGTGGCAGGAGCACCTCAGCGGCACCCGCAACTGGCACTTCTACCTCTGGGACATCCTCATGTTCCAGGCCTGGCTCCAGGCGCAGAAGGAGCGCGGACTTTAGTCCGCAGCAGGTCGCTCACGCCTAGCGTGAGTCATCCCAGACAGAAAGCCGCAAGCACGAGATCTTCGGCGCGGCGAAAGCCCCAAGCGAATGTGACGCCTCTGGTGTTGCGGAATGCTGCGGACTAAAGTCCGCGCTCCGTACACCTCACGTAAACCGCCGCAGCCTGTCCCGCACCCACCGCATGGACGGCCGCTCAATGCAAACCGAGATCACCCACGCCAGCACCACCATCGCAGCCACCGTGATACCAAGCCTCAACCACGCCGAGTCCGTCACACCACCCAGCGCATTCAAAAGCACCAGTCCGATGTTTTGATGAATGAGGTACAGCGGATACGAAATCGCTCCCAAAAACACCAGCGGCTTCGCATTGAGAAAAGGCAGCCATCCCGTCGTCGCCAGATGCAGCAGCAGCCCAAAGCCAACGACAAACACAAAGTGCAGCGGAAACGCCGCCTTCCACCATGCCAGCACCGCGCAGGACACCAGCACCAGTGTATGCCCAAGGCTCCACGCACGCCGGCGATGCGCATCGTATAAAATCATGCCCACGCCAAACAGGTGAATGTAGTCGAGACTCGTGACCGCCTTGATCTTCCCCGTCAGTCGATAAACCAACGACTCCGGCTGCCCGTAAGTGAGCACCCCATGCGCCGCCGCCGCCGCACCCAGCCACAGCAGCAGCACCGGCACGGTCAGCTTCTTGAAGGCCCCCAGACGATGCAGGATGAGCATGGCCACGTAAAACAAGATCTCGAATTCCAGCGACCAGTACGCGCCATCAATCATCTGCGCCCGCGCAAACCGCGGCAGCATCGTGATGTTCCAAAGCGCATCACGCTGCGTGACCTCCATTCCCGGCAGTCCATGGTTGGCAGTGACCAGCAGCGTGATCAGCGCGCAGGCCCAGAACGTCGGATACAGACGCGAAAAACGCCCCACGGCGAAGTGCATCGCAGACCTCGCACGGTCCAGCGTCATGAAGATGACGAAGCCGCTGATCATGAAAAACAGATCCACCCCCGTGCCGCCATAAGGAAACTCAAACGGCGGATCGTACAGGTGAAACGTCCAGTTCTTTGCGATGCCGCTGGTGAAATGAAACAGGATGACCGCCATAGCCGCAATGCCGCGCAAAGCATCCAGTTCAGCGATTCGCAGCGTGGGATTGATCGACTTCATGGCAGGGCGGCAGGCAGTTTAAGAACAGGCGTGAGTTCACGAGCCAGCACGACATAACCCGCCTTGGAAAGATGCAGATGATCCTCCTGGTAAAGCTGAAGCCGTTGATTGCCGTCCGTTTCCAAAAAGGCGGATGAGAAATCAAAGAACTCCACCTTGCTCCGACCATCGAGCTTTTTGAGCCCCCTGTTGATCTCAGCAATCCATGACCGGATCGGCGATGTCGCCTCATACACCGGCAGCAGGCCCAGCAGCACGATGCGCGTCGTCGGATGTCGCGTGTGAATGCGCTCCACAATGGCTTCGATGCCAAGTGTCGTATCCGCAGCGCTGAAGTGCCGCCAGAAGTTGTTGATGCCAATCATGAGCACCACCGTCTCAGGCGATGGCCCTTCCAGAATACCATGCTCCAGACGCCACAGCACATGCTGTGGCCCTTCACCACCGATGCCAAAGTTCAGCGCCTGCGCCGGTGCGATGCGCCTCTGCCAGATTTCCTTGTCCCAGCTCTCCGTGAGCGAGTCCCCAATGAAAAGGATTTTGGCATGCGACTGCTTCATCTTCTCAGCCTGCTGCTTCACCGTGCCCGCCCAATACGCCGTGTCATCGCGCATCGCAGGCTCCCACGGCACCTCCGCTGCATGCCCCACCATGGCCCCAAGGCAGAAAAGACCGAGAAGATGTCGGAACAATGACATGAAAGCCGAAAAGCTAAGCGCCTGCCCTCACGAGATCAAGCTGCGTGGCAAAACAACCGAGCGCAGATTTGCGCACATATCATTTACGATGGACTCAAAGCGAATCCCCTCTCCCCACAGCAGATATGGCAATGCCCAAGACTCTCTTTGGGGAGAGGCCGGGTGAGGGGTCATCCCATGCCTACGCAGGATGCTCGTCGTCCCCTCACCCCAGCCCTCTCCCCCGAAGAAAAACATAGACTGCCACCGTGTGTCAGGGGCGGGGAGAGGGAGAATCGCTTTCGTCGCCCCTGGATTTTTCCAGCCCAGAATTACCGCCCCACCTTCTGCTCATACTCCCGCACAATCGCCCCAAAACACGCCTCCTGGCTGAACCGCGTCTCCGCGATCTGCCGATGATTCGAAACCCGCCCCAGCGCACAATCCTGCGCCCATTGCCCGATAACACTCGCAAAGCCATCCACATCCTCCTTGCCCGCCGACCAGCAGTGCGACAGCCCCATCTCCGTGAAGTCGTTGTTCCCCGGCACCCGGCTCAAAATCACCGGCAGGTCACAGGCCAGCGCCTCCAGCACCGCAAAGGACAGCCCCTCATAGCGTGATGTCAGAATCATCCCATCCAGCGCCTGATAAAACGACAACGGCTCGGACAAGTAAGTCTGGCGCACAATCCGCGAACGAATGCCCAGCTGATCCGCCAGAGCCGCACACTCAGCCGAAAGCTCGCCCTCGCCCAGATGATACAGCCACAGCTCGGGCCTTTTTTGGCAGGCTTTGGCAAACGCATGATACAGCGTCAGCGGGTCCTTTTGAAACGCCAGACGCCCCACCGATCCCAGCAGGATCGCACCCGCCGGAACACCCAGCGCTGCACGAATCTCCTGCCGCTTCTCAGCATCCGCAGGCCGAAACCGCACACAGTCCACCGGGTTCGCAATCAAACGCAGCCGCGTCTGCGGAATCTTCAAAGAGTCCCGCGCAAACGCCCTCTCCCCCTCAGACAAATTGATCGTCGTGCCAATGCGCCCGAGCACCGTCTCCACCGCATTGAACACCCGCGACTTCATCCCCCCCTTGCCCGACAATCCAAAGTAGGCATGCGGCGTGTAGAAAACCGGCTGCCTCACACCCAGCCAGACCAGCGCACGTGCCAGTGCACCCGCCTTGGAACTGTGCGCATGGATCACATCCGGCCGCGCCTCCGCCACCAGCCTGCGCAGTTTCAGCAGCGCAGCCACGTCACCGGGACCGGGCGCATTGCTCACCGCGAGATTCACCGTCTTGCCACCCGCCGCAGAAACCTTCGCCACCAGTTGTGTCAGCCGGTCCGAACCCCGCACATCCGAATACGCCAGATGGATGCGATGACCCCGCTCCATCAAAAACGACGCCAGTGCCTCAACGTGCCGGAACACGCCATCCACTCCGGGTTCAGTGACTAGAAGGATTTGCATCGAAGAAAGCCACTTTAGCACCATTCAGCGCAGCCACGAAAGCAAGGATGCAGTGAAAGTAGCCTTGTGGCTGTACAACAAGGACAGCTCAGCGTGGCCCCAGATTTCAAGACGCTCCCAGCCGTAATGTTTGCACCACACTCCACTGTTCCGCAGGAGCAGGGCTACTCTTCCTCTGCCTCGGCCTTGCCGCCGAAAATGATGCCCCGCTTCGTCGTGGCCACGAAGTCGGTGAAGGCCGCAGCCTCCGGCGTGAGCTCTCCGGCACGGAGTTCCTCCACGGCCTGGGCGTTGTTCAAACCATTGCGATAGACTTTGCGAAACGCCTCACGCAGAGAACGCATCTGCTCACGGGTGAATCCCGCGCGTTGCAGGCCGACGATGTTCAAGCCACGCGCACGCGCCGGGTTGCCATCCGCCGTGCAAAAAGGCGGGATGTCCTGCACCACTTTGGCACAGCCACCGATGATCGAGCGTGTGCCGATGCGGCAAAACTGATGCACCGCCGTCAGACCACCGATGATGACATGATCCTCAACGACCACATGCCCCGCGAGGGTGCCGTTGTTGGAAAAGATGACATGATTTCCCACGATGCAGTCATGCGCGATGTGCACGTAGGAGAGGAAGTTGTTGTGGCTGCCGATCACCGTCTTGTCCCCGGCGGACGTGGCGCGGTGCACGGAGCAAAATTCACGGAAGGTGTTGTTGTCACCCACTTCCAGCCACGTCGGCTCCGCGTTGTATTTCAAATCCTGCGTCTGCTGGCCGATGGAGCCGTAGGCGAAGAACTTGTTGTTCTTCCCGATCTTCGAAGGCCCCATCACCGTCACGTGGTGCTGCAGCCAGCATCCATCTCCCAGCTCCACGTCCGCGCCAATGATGCAATACGGACCGATGTGGACATCCGCACCGATTTTGGCGGAGGGATCAATGATGGCGGTCGGGTGAATCGAAGCGGGCATGCGTGAACAATCTAACTTTTAACGATCCACTACGCTGAACATCAGCTCGGCCTCGGAAACGACCTGCCCATTCACACTGCAACGGCCAATGCCGCTGGCGATGCTGCGCTTGGTCTTGAGGATTTCCGTTTCGATGAGGAGCGTGTCACCGGGAAGCACCGGCCTGCGCCACTTCACATTGTTGGCGCTCATGAAGTAGCCGATCTTGCCCTGATTGCCTGGCATGCGCAGCAGCACGATGCTGGCCACCTGCGCCATCGCTTCGAGCTGAAGCACGCCGGGCATGATCGGATGGCCGGGGAAGTGACCTTGGAAATACGGCTCGTTGATCGTGACATTCTTGATGCCCGTGCACTTCGATTCGCCTTCGAATCCGATGATGCGGTCCACCAGCAGGAAGGGATAGCGGTGCGGCAGGATGTTCATCACCTCGTTGATGTCGAGGACGGCCTCGCCACCGGGGATGTGCACCGGCGCCGGCACCATGCTGCGCATCTGGTTGTACTGCGCCACGATGGCGCGGGCCAGCTCCGTGTTCGGTCCGTGGCCCGGACGCACGGCGATGACGTGGCCTTGGATGCGTTTGCCGGAGAGCATCAGGTCTCCCACGATGTCGAGAATCTTATGCCGCACGAACTCGTCCGCAAAGCGCAGCGGCTGCTTCGAGAGCAGCGTGTCCCCGCGAATGACGACCGCCGCCTCCAGCGTGCCGCCTTTGATCAGCCCCTTCTCCATCAGCGGGGCGATGTCCTCATAATACACAAAGGTGCGCGCCGCCGCGATTTCCTTCTCGTAGGTCTCAGGATTGATCTCCGTGCTGAAATATTGCGTGAAGCGTCCGCCCGGGCCCACGTTCGTGCAGGAGATGCGGAACTTCTTGTCAGGAACAATGGTCAGGATCGTGCCGTCGCGCGTTTCCTGGTAGATCGGCTCACGCACTTCGAAAACCTTGCGCGCTTCCTTCTGCTCCTGCAGTCCGGCGGACTTGATCAGCTCCACAAAGGGCATCGAGCTGCCATCCGCGATGGGCGGCTCGTTGGCATCCATTTCAATGATCGCATTGTCCACGCCCATCCCCGCCAGCGCAGAGATCACGTGCTCGACCGTGTGCACATTCACCCCGCCCTCGGCAATGGTCGTGGCACGCTCGACTTTCTGGACTTTCTCGACCAGCGCCGGAATGAAGGGTTTGTCCTCCAGATCGATGCGGCGAAACTTGAAGCCAAAGTTTTCCGGGGCGGGTTGGAGGGTGAGTGTGACCTGTTCGCCGGTATGCAGCGAGGTGCCCGTCATCGAGACGGACTTGGCGAGTGTATGCTGACGGTCTGAGGCGGCCATAGGCGGGAGCACGTTCGTTAGCGTCGCGGCCCGGTGGGGTCAAAGGGAAATGCTGGGCATGCACCTCCCCTCCCCGGGCTAATCCCGATACCCGCCGCTACTTCTTCCCGATGCACCACAGGTGCTTGTAGCCCCGGATGAAAAGCTGGCCTTCGCTAACGGCGATGGAGCCGATGATTTTCTCCCCTAGTGAATTCGTCGCCAGCAGTTCAAATTTCGGGCTGGCCTTGAAGACGAAGCAGTCGCCGATCTGATTCGCCGCATAGCATTTGCCATCGGCGCTCAGCACCAGCGAAGACCAGTTGTTGCCCTTCAGACGCTCCTGAAACACCATCGCCCCCGTCTTGAGATCCCGGCACTCGGCGATCCCGCCATCACTCAGGATGTAGTGGTAGCCGCCATGCACCACGCCGCTGCCGATGCGCTGACTCACCTTCGGCAGCTGCCAGACACGGTTCTTCTCCGTCACATCCCCATCGCCGCCGGTCCTCACCGCCAGTGCAGCGCCGCCGTAGCCGCTCATGGCGATCATCACACCATCCGCATAAAGCGGAGAATTATAAACGAGGTCAGTCAGGCCGCTGGAGGTCCACAGTTCCTTGCCAGTCTGCGGATCAAAGGCACAAGCACGCCGGGGGTAGCTCATCAGCAGTTCATACCGTGCGCCGGTTTTGCGCAGCAGCGGATCGCTCCACGAGCCCAGCCACTTCTTGTCCGCCCCTTCGCCGGAGGCACCGCCCGGCTCCTTGTGCTGCCAGATCGTTTTGCCCGTCTTTTTGTCAAAGCAGTACAGCACCGTGTTCTCCCCGGGCCCGAAGTTCAGAAACACCCGATCCCCCGCGAGCACTGGCGAAGTCCCGTTGCCCCAGATGTGGTGTTGCTTGCCCAGATCTGTGCGCTTCCACACTTCCTTGCCATTCATGTCATAGCAAAACACTCCCGCCGAGGCAAAGAACACGATCACACGCTCGCCATCCGTCGCGGGTGAGGCTGCGCAGTACGGATTCGTGGCATGCGTGAGCTCCGGCTCCCGGTAGATAGTGCCCGCGTCCCACAACTGCTTGCCCGTCTTTTTGTCAAAGCACAGCAGCAGCCGCTTCCCTTCCTTCTCAATCGCCTGCGTCACCAGCACCTTGTCCCCCCACACCACCGGCGTCGAGTTCCCCCGCTCCGGCAGCTCCACCTTCCACACCACATTCTCCGTCTGGCTCCATTTTTCCGGCAGCTTTGACTCCGCAGAGGTGCCGTCCCCGTTCGCCCCCCGCCACATCGGCCAGTTCTCAGCATGCAGTGCGGCCAGGGGACCAAGAGCGAGGGTCAGTAGAAGTGTGAGTTTCATAAGGAGAGAGTATACGCTGTTACCTGGCTGTTACTTGGCTGCAACTTTGTACCCAACGTAAGCGGTGGAGCTGATGCCCAGGAGGGTGGTGAGGTAGGGATCAAAGGTTGGCATCTGCCAGTCGGCAAGGCTTTGCCAGATGAAGACGAGACCGAGGACGCCATTCCAGATGATCATCTGCAGGCGTGAGATTTCCGCCTCTCCGCCTTCGGAGACGATGTCTTCCAGAAAGGAGCGGCTGCGCACGGACCTTCTGTTGGACCCCACGAAGGAGGCTGCCAGCAGGGTGCCGCCATTGATGCCAAGGAGCAGCGGTGCGGAGCCGGAAAGCACGTCCATCTGCGCTTTCATGGCCCACAGAAACAGATAGCAGCCGGTGCAGATGGCGAGCCACCAGGCGAAGACGACGCGTGAGGCGCTCCAGGGGCTTTGAGTCCAGTGTGTGATCAACGGATCATTCTCAGGCACGCTGCTGCGCAAAGTGCCGGTCTGCATGGAGACGAGGACGATGAGCCACAGCACGCCGGCCATGGCCGCCCAGGCGATGGAACGCATGAGCACAGGACGCAGGGGCAGCGCCACGATGCAGTCATGCTGCAGCGTGCCGCCGTTCACCACGGTGGGCATCTTCAGCGTGGTAATACGGCCCTCGGCATCCGCAGTGCGCAGGGAAACGGTGATGGAGGCCTTGCTGTCCACGCCATAGGTGGTGACGAGATCGCGCCATTGATCGACCTCCGTGCTGACGGGTGAGATGCGGCGGAAGAGCAGCACATTGAGCGTGTCATCGTCGGTCTGGCCTTTGAGCGTGGCGCCGGCCAGGGTGCTGTGACCTTTGGCATCCGGCTTCATGCTGGCAAACTCACGCCCGCCGATGGTGAGGCACAGATTGCACCTGCTGGTCTCAAGCCAGGCCTGAAACTTGAGCTTGTCATCCTTGAGCTTTTGCTCCCAGCGCATGCCGCGTTCTGAAAGAAAGCGGGCAAAGGTTTCCGGATTGTGCTCGAGTTTGTCGCTGATCATGAAGGTGCCGAGCAGTTCGGGGCTTTTCTGCACCATCTCCAGCAGCCGGGCCTGAAAGGTGAGCATGCTGGACGTGAGTGTGACCGGAGCCATCTCGGGACGTTTGTCTGTCTGGCCGCGAACATCCGCATCGTTGAACATCTGCTCCAGCGTGGCGGGCTCAGGCACCCCCGGTTTTCCAAGAAGGCGGGGGTCAACGATGATCTCCCGCAGCCATGTGCGAAAGGCAGCCTCCTGCGCGGCGCTTTGCACCCGGCCTTTGTTGGATCGAAGAGAAAGATAGGTGCGGTAGGAGGCCGGGGTAAAGCCGGAGTCTTTGAGCAGGGCTTCATTGCCTTCCGCACGATCCATCAGCCAACCGTCAAAATTGCGCACCCACACGGTGAGCATCGGCGGCATGAAAATGCCGCGCGCACCATCCATCTGCTCCCCTTTGTCACCACATTCCCCGAGGCGCGCGGCAAAGACGACGTTCGGCGGCACATCCGCACCCACCGGCACCACCAGCTCCCCCAGCGGCCGGCTCATGATCATGCCGCTGTTGAAAGCCGCGTGCAGCCCAAACACAAGCAACGGCACGGTGATGAGCGCCAGAAAGCTGAACTTGGGATTGAACGTTTCAGGCGCCAGGAGGGTGCGCAAATGCTCGATCAGCAAGGTGAGGCGGCGCTTTCTGACGGGAACAGCGGAGGGTGGCGGCAGCACTGCGGGCGGTGGTGTCACGTCATTGCTCATGGGATGTCTTTGGGGTGTCGGTTCGTGTTACTGCCAGCGGTGCAAAGTCGTGCCGGTGCCGAGTCCGCCGATTTCTTCCAGCAGACGGGCCACCTCGGTCTGGAAGACTGACAGGTCGGGCGCGGCCATGGCAAGCCTTGTTTGTGGAAAAATGACGTAGGTCACAGTTACATTATCCGCCGCACTGTTTCTGCCCGTGGCCTTGGGATTGATGGCCTGCGCGACCTTGAGCGAGGCCTCGCCCATCTTGGCATCGCCACCGGTGTCGCCGATCACACAGGGATAGACCTTCCCACCGACAATGACGGCCACGAAATCTCCCACCTGCACGCTGAAGGGCAGCTTCAAGCGGTCCGGCCAGGTCTGCGGCACCACGATGAATGGATCCAGACTGCCCACCAATGAGCGCCGGGTGCGCAGATCCTCATCATAGTACTTCGCGCGGCGGTCCAGGGTGGAAATCGTCTCCTCAAACTGCTTTTGCACCGACTGCCAGATGTAGCCGTGGTCATGAGCAGCCTCATCGGACACCTGCTTGTGGAGAATCCGCAGCTTGGTGAGGGTGTCGGCGTAATACTGCACGAACGGATTGGCCGCCTGCTGGCCTGCGGACTGCGCCCATGAGTAGGCCAGCAAAGGCTGAAAGCTCCGCGAGATGCGTGCATCATCGTAATCCTGCAGGCGTGCGAGCCTCACGGGATCCGTACCATCGGTGTCCACGTCCATGTCGGACTGAAAGAGCACCGCCTTGCGCCCGGTGGTCGGAGCGGTGAGATGCAGCACCGTCGCGCAGTCAAAGAAATCATCCGTGCTCATGGACTCGCCAGCGGCAAGAGCGCTGATCTTCGCATCATAGAACGATTTGAATTTCGGTGAGACCTCCGCAGTGCGCAGCAGTTCGGTCAATTGGGGGAGGGCCGAAAAAAGTCCCGGATTGAGCTTTTCCAAGGCCTCGATCTTCCTCAGCGGCTCGGGGCGAATGACCGAAGCAGTCTTTTGCACTTGGAGGTAGGCAGGAGTGGCGGATTTCTTCAGCGGCAGCGGTTCACTCGTACCCTCGACCCATTCGGGCAGGCCTGCAGCGCGCTCCTGCGGGGGTGGCTGCTGCTGCTTTGAGCAGCCGAAGAAAGGCAGGATGGAGAGCATCAGCAGAAAGGTGCGCAGCAGGATCATGAGAATGATGGGGATGAGGAAGCCATGCTTCGATCTATTTGCCGCCTGCGTCGAAGCAAAAAGAGAAACTCCTCTATGTGAAGAGAGAGGTATGGCAGCGCTGATGGCTGTGAATGGGGCTTGCACATGAGGGCTGGATTTACATAAGCTCGCCGCAACATGGAGCATGCGAACCGAATCCTCCTGCTGATGGCCAGCGCGGTCACGTATGCGTTTGCCTTTCCACCTTATGGATGGTGGCCGCTGGCAATTGTCAGCGTCGCTGTGCTGAACGGCTTTCTTTATTACAACCATGTGAGTGCGGTGCATGGGCTCATGGCAGGCTTCTGGTGGGGCATGCTGGCGTTTGGCACCGGGCTGTCATGGATGTGGAATATTTTTGGGCCGTTAAGCCTGCTGCTGTGGGGCATGCTGGCGGTGTTTCCGGCGGCGTTTGGCTGCGTGGTGGCGCTGGCATGGAAACGGGGCTTGAAGGGCTGGCGGATGGCGCTGTTCATTGCACTGGCGTGGACTGGCACGGAATTTGTGCGCTGTGAACTTATGTCCCTGCGTTTTCCCTGGATGAACCTCGGGCTGGCGCTCGAACCCTGGCCGCTGGTCTCATGGGTGGGGGTGTATGGACTGGGGTTTGTGAGCATGCTGTGTGTGGCGGCGTTTCTGTTTGCTGGCAAAACAGGCGGAGCCTCACTGACGCTGCTGATGATCGTCCTCATCGATGCGCAGATCGTTTCACAGCGAACAAATCCGCTGCCGCAGGTCAAGGTGGTCGCGGTGCAGGCGGAGGGGGCGGCGACTGAAACTTACATGAAGCTGGCGGGCGATGCGGCTGATGCGACGCAGCTGGTTGTCTGGCCGGAGAACACAATCCCCATCGATGTTCGCAACGTCGCCAAAAGCGAGCTCGCCAAAGTTCAGGCATTCGCGTTGCAACGAAAGGCATTGCTCGTCTTCGGCACCCAGACCCGTCTCGAAGGCCCCAAGTGGCAGAACACCGCCCTCACCATTGATGGTTCTTCTGTTCTCGGTGAGCACGGAAAAAATCATCCCGTCCACCTGTTCAACGACGGTGAGCACGGCAAGACCGCCCTGCCCATCATCACCACCCTCGGCAAAATCGGCACCCCGATCTGCTTTGACTGTGACTTCCACGACGTGGTGCGAAAGATGACCCTGGCCGGGGCGGAGTTTTTCGCCGTGCCCTCCATGGACGCCGCAGGCTGGCCGGCACGGCAGCACATCCAGCACTCCCAGCTATTCCGGGTGCGGGCTGCGGAGAACCATCGCAGCATGGTTGTAGCTGCATCCTCGGGCGTCTCGCAGATCATCGACTCCAAGGGCACCGTCATCCAATCACTGGCACCCATAAAGTCTGGCATCATCAGCGGCTCGATTGAGCGCCGAAACGACCTGACCTTTTACACCCGCACAGGATGGCTGACGCCGTGGGTGGCGCTGGCCTTGTCACTCATCTGGACCGTCCGGCTGCTGGCATTTTCAAAACCGAAAATGCCGCAGCCAGCCGATGTCAGTTTGAATTAATCTTCCCCACCCGCAGCAAGCTGCGCAATGACGTTGATGTCTTCCAGCGTCGTGGTGTCGCCCTTGATCAGTTCGCCGGCGGCGATCTGCTTCAGGAGGCGGCGCATGATTTTGCCAGAGCGCGTCTTCGGCAGCGCCGCAGCAAAGCGGACCTCGTCCGGAGTGGCCACAGGGCCGATGACTTTGCGGACGTGCTTCTTCAGCTCTTCTGCAAGTTCGCGGCTGGACTTGATGCCTTCCTTCACGGTCACAAAGCACACGACGCCCTGGCCCTTCATCTCATCAGGTCGGCCCACCACAGCGGCTTCCGCCACGGCAGGATGGGAAACAAGCGCGCTTTCCACTTCGGCGGTGCCGAGGCGATGACCGGCCACGTTGAGCACGTCGTCGATGCGGCCGATGATCCAGAAGTTGCCCTGCTTGTCACGGCGGGCACCGTCACCAGCGAAGTACCAGCCTTTGAACTCGCTCCAGTAGGCGTCTTGATAGCGCTTCTTGTCGCCCCAGATGCCGCGCAGCATGGAAGGCCATGGCTTGCGGATGACCAGCTTGCCCTGCTCATTGACGCCGACCTCTTTGCCAAGGTCATCGACGATGGCCGCATCCACGCCGAAGAACGGCAGTGTCGCGGTGCCAGGCGTTGTCGGTGTGGCACCCGGCAGCGGCGTGATCATGTGACCGCCGGTTTCCGTCTGCCACCAGGTGTCCACGATCGGGCATTTGCCGCCGCCGACCTTGTTGTGGTACCACATCCACGCCTCAGGATTGATCGGCTCACCCACGGTGCCAAGCAGGCGCAGGCTGCTGAGGTCATGCTTCTTCAGCCACTCATCACCCCACTTCATGAAGGCGCGGATCGCCGTCGGGGCGGTGTAGAACACCGTCACGGCGTATTCTTCGATGATCTTCCAGAAGCGGTCGTTCT
Source organism: Prosthecobacter sp. Pr1 (assembly GCF_057652315.1). Classification (NCBI taxonomy): domain Bacteria; kingdom Pseudomonadati; phylum Verrucomicrobiota; class Verrucomicrobiia; order Verrucomicrobiales; family Verrucomicrobiaceae; genus Prosthecobacter; species Prosthecobacter sp. Pr1. The sequence continues at coordinate 152,870 of NZ_JBYFBS010000007.1, forward strand.
CAGGCCAGTTCGGCGCGCCTTCAAACATGAGCGAGGTGGCACCCAGGGCGAGCGGGCCATAGACCATGTAGGTGTGACCGGTTACCCAGCCGATGTCGGCGGTGCACCAGTACACATCGTCGTCGCGCAGATCGAAGACATATTTGCAGGTCATCTGCGCGTGCAGCAAATAACCGCCCGTGGTGTGCAGAATGCCCTTCGGCTTGCCCGTGCTGCCGCTGGTGTAAAGAATGAACAAAGGCGACTCCGCATCCATCGCGGCCGCTGCGCAGCGTGCGTCCACGTATTCCAGTTCACGGTGCCACCAGACGTCGCGGCCCTCTTCGATATGGATGTCCTGGCCGGTACGCTTGTACACGATCACCGTTTCCACGGGCGTGTCCTTGGCCTTGAGGGCGTCATCCACATTCTTCTTCAGTGGCACCACGGCACCACGGCGGTAGCCGCCATCGGCGGTGATGACAATCTTCGCACCGCAGTCCAGCACGCGGTCCTTGATCGACTCGGCGCTGAAGCCGCCGAAGATCACGCTGTGCATCGCGCCGATGCGGGTGCAGGCCAGCATGGCAATGGCGGCCTCAGGGATCATCGGCATGTAAATGATGACGCGGTCGCCCTTCTTGACCTTGTGGCGCTTGAGCACGTTGGCAAAGCGGCACACTTCGCGGTGCAGCTGCTGGTAGGTGAGCACTCGCTTCTCCCCGGGCTCGCCTTCCCAGATCAGGGCGGCCTTGGTCTTGCGCGGGCCGTCCAGATGGCGGTCGAGGCAGTTCTCACTGACGTTCAGCTTGCCGCCGATGAACCACTTGGCGTTCGGGCACTTCCAGTCGAGCACCTTCGTGAAGGGCTTCGTCCAGTGCAGTTCCTTGGCCTCACGTCCGAAGAACTTGTCCGGATGCTTGATCGACTCCTCATGCATCTTCTTGTACTGCGCCATCGAGCTGATTCGGGCCTTCTTGGAAAACTCAGCGCTCGGTTTAAACACCCGGCTTTCAGTCATCAGGGATTTGGAATTGCTGGCTGCCTGGGGGGCGGTTTTGGCAGCTTTCTTGGGGGAGGATTTGGCGGCGGCTTTCTTGCTCATGGCTGGTTGGGGTCGGCGATTGGGAGGCGCAGATTAGAAACCGGAGCCGCCCGCGTGCAAGGTGAAGCTGCATCTACACGCTCCTGACAGGCGAACTTCACCTTGCCACAGCCGCCCCAAGCCTTACGATAAGCTCCTCATTTGTCATGATTCCCCTGCGTATAAGCCTGTTTGCCCTCCTCTCCGCCTGCTCCAGCGTCCTCGCCCAGCAGTACACCAACAGCATTGCGGCTGTCGTCGATGGCATCCCCATCGCCTCTTCCGAAGTGGAGGAAACCATCAAGGCCCAGGAGCAGGTGATCCAGTTCCAGTTCCGCAATGACCCCGCACGCATCAAAAAGGAAATCGCTCTCCTGCGCGAAGGAGCCATCGAAACGCTCATCGACCGCGAAATCCTGCTCGCCGAGTTCCGCAAGATCGGCGGCGTCATCAAGGCCCAGTACGTCGATGACGACATCAACGGCATCATCCGCGAGAGCTTCAAGGGCAACCGCGACGCCTTCGTGGATGAACTGACCAAGGGCGGCATGACCGTGAAAAAGTTCCGCGAACTGCGCGAGAAAATGGTCATCATGAACGTCATGCGTGCGCGTAATGCCGGTGACCATCCCCCCGCCACCCCCCGCGAAGTTCAGGAGTACTACGACAAAAACGTGGATAAATGGCGCGAAGGCGATCAGATCAAAATCTCCACCATCACCATCCCCAAGTTCACCGGGGACAAAACCCCTGAGCAGCAGCAAAAATTCGCCCAGGAGCTGCGCACCAGAATCGTTCAAGGCGCTGATTTTGCCAAAATGGCGAAAACCAATTCACAAGACAGCCATGCTGAAAATGGCGGCGCCTGGGACTGGATGTCCAAAACCGACCTGATGCCCGCCATCGCCAATGCCGCCATGGAACTTAAAACCGGCGGCGTCAGCCCGGTTCTTGATCTGGAATCCAATTTCATCATTGTCTCCTGCGATGCCAAAAAGCTCGGCGCCGCCCCGGACATCGAAAAGCTGCGCCCGGAAATCGAAAAAATGATCAACCAGGAAAAATCCAAGGCCAACATCGACAAGTGGATGGAAACCGTGCGCAAAAAGCACGTCATCAAACGCTACAAGACCTCCAATACCCCGCTCGCCCCTATCCCTGCCGCACAACAATGATCCAGATCGTTTTCAATGACATCAGCGCCGCCGAGCTCTCCCACCTGCCCACCCAGGTGCAGTTTCATCTGCTGGAAGCGCTGAACATCCAGCCCGCCGATATTGACGAGACGATCCTCAGCAAACGCTACGGCGTGCTCGAGCGCGGCGGCAAAAAACTCTACCGCTGCCGTGCCGGCGACCACCGCATCTATTTCGCCGTGGTCGATGGCAATGTCAGCGTGCACCGCGTGCTGCACAAAAACACCCTCACCGACTTCCTCTTTCGCAGCAATCTGCCCGGTGGCGGCGAAGACGAGGCCCTGAGCCAGTCCAAAAGCTTTTGGCACCTCATCGATGAAGGCGCCAAGACCTTGAAGGTCGCCTAGCCCGCCTGCCTTGGCGAATTCGTCACCCAGGGTCATGCGGCATTCGTTGTATTAGCCATGCTCACTCTCGATGCCCTCCTTTCCGATGAAGCCCTGCGCCAGCAGGAATTTCCCGTGATCAAGGACAGCCTGTTCCTCGCCCACGCCGGTGTCACCATCCTGCCGCGCCGCGTCACACGCACCATGCAGGAATACCTCGAACAATGCTGCCTGCGCATGCAGGAGTATCCTGAGGCCTGGAAAGCGGTGAACGAAACACGCGTCGTTGCCGCCGAATTGATCGGTGCCAAAGCCAGCGAAATCGCCCTCATCGGCCCCACCTCCGTCGGCCTCAGCTTGGTGGCCAATGGCCTGCCCTGGCAGGCCGGTGACGAAGTCGTCTGCTACCTCGACGATTATCCCGCCAACGTTTACCCCTGGACCGATCTCGAACGCCATGGCGTCGTTTTAAAGCGCCTCCAGCCCGCAGCCCCCGGTGCCATCACCCCCGAACTCGTCGAAGCGGCGCTGACGCCCAAAACCAAGCTCGTCGCCCTCGCCTCCTGCCATTTCCTCAGCGGCTACCGCATCGAAATTGACCGCATCGGCCGCATGCTGCGGGAGCGCGGCATCCTCTTCTGCCTCGATGCCATCCAGACCGTCGGTGCCTTCGAGACCCGTGTCGACCACGTCGATTTCCTCTCCGCCGACTCCCACAAATGGATGCTCGGCCCCATGAGCGCCGGCATCTTTTACGTCCGCGAAGAACTGCAGGACAGGCTGCGCCCCAGCCTCCTCGGCTCCTGGAACGTACGCAGCCCCAACTTCATCGCGCAGGAAGAGATCGCCTTCGAGCGCGGCGGCCGTCGCTACGAACCCGGTGCCCTCAACATCTCCGGCATCCTCGGCATGAAAGCCGGCATCGACCTGATTCAGGAGGTCGGCCTCCCCGCCATCAGCGCCCAGCTTTTAAAGCTCAAAGCCCGCCTGCATGCCAGACTCCAGCCCCTAGGCTTCACCTTACTCGGCCCCGATCCGCGCAGCATCAACGCCTCCTGCATCACTACAGTGCAACATGCCGAGCGCTCGTTGGCGGACATCTCCGCACATCTCACCGCTCACAACATCACCACCTCCCTGCGCCACAACCGCGCCGGCCAGCCCCTCCTTCGCTTCAGCCCCCACTTCTACAATACAGAAGCGGAGATGGACCGAGTGGCGGGGGTGATTGGAGAGGCTGCCTGACCAAGCCTTGAATAGGCGCTGGATTCGCATGGAATTCCATGTTTAATTCAAGTCATGTTCCAGCTCGAAGACATTCATCCCCTCACCGATTTCCAGCGCAACGCCAAGAGTCACCTGAATCGAGTGAATAAGACCGGACGCCCGGAAGTGCTGACGGTCAATGGCCGTGCCGAGGCTGTTTTGGTCGGGCGCAAAGCCTATGAGAAGATGCAGGATGCCATGGAGGAGCTTGCCGCCATCAAATCCATTCAAACCAGTCTCGATCAAATGTCAGCTGGAAAAACCATCTCCGCCAAGGCCGTGCATCAGCGATTGCGCGAATTATGAGCTTTGAGATTGAATACACACCGCATGCGCAGGCTGAATTGGAGGATGTGTATCTGTGGATCAAAGCCCGCGCGCCAATCTCTGCCTCACGCTGGCGGGACGATCTGATCGCCAAGGTGGAATCACTCGCAACCGATCCATGCCGCCACAGGCTGGCTCCGGAAAGCCATAGATTCCCCGTTAAGATTCACCAGCTGCTCTTTCGCAAACATCGCAGCCAGTTCCGCATCCTTTTCACAGTCTCCGGCAAACGTGTCGTCATTCTGTCGGTTAGACATCACTCCCTTAAACCTCTGGAAGAAGGTGACCTTCCGGTTTGATTCGGTCACCATACATCCATGACGAGCCGCCAACGCTTGTCATCGCGATGGCGGCATATATTTACCGGATGGCACTACCTCCTCACTGTCGCAGGCAACGTCTTCTCCAGCGCCGTGAGGATCGCCGTATGCGCGGCATCCACTTCGGCAGTTTCGAGGGTCTTCTCTGCGGACCGGTAGGTGAGCGTCCAGGCGATGGATTTGCGGTCCTTCGCCATCTTGGTTCCCGATGGATCAGCAAAGACGTCGAAGACCTCAGCCCCCACAAACAACGGATGTTTCTGGGAGGCAAAGAACGCGGCCACCTTGGCGTGCGGAAGATCCGCTGGGACTTCCATGGCGACGTCACGCGTCATTCCAGGGAAGCGCGGCAGCTCCTCAAACTTCGTCGGGCCAGTGCTGCCCTGACGCAGCGCGCTGATGAGCAACTCGGCGACATACACAGGATGACGCGCATTGATTTCACGCGCACGCGCAGGATGCAATTGCGCGATCCACCCAAGGATGCGATTCCCCGCACGAAGCTCGCTGGTCAGCAAAAAGTTGGCGCTGTTCTCTTTCGCAGGACGGACCTCAAGCGGCGTGCGCGTCAGGTTTTGGATCTGACCGACAAGCTCATGGATGTCAGCAGGCTGGGGTTCACGGCCATGCCAGCTCGTCGGTGACACCGGCCCGCTGAGCAGCACGGCCAGGCGCTCCTCTTCCCGGCTGCCGCCCTTCGGCAGCGTGAGGAAGACACGGCCCAGTTCAAAGAAACGCAGGCGGTGCAACCCCTGGCGGATGTTGAGCGCCGCAGTGGCGATGAGGCCCGGCACAATGCTAGGACGCAGTGTCGTGTGATCTTCGCTGAGCGGGTTTTTGACTGCCACCCCCTGCCCGCCACCGAGACTGTCGGCGAGTTGCGCATCCGCAATCAACCGCAGCGTCTGCGCTTCAAAGAAGCCACGCGCGGCAAGCGACTGCCGCAGGTTCATCGCAAAATCATACGTGCGATCCGCAGCCTCCACAGGCGATGCGACCGCAACCTGACGTGATGGCACGCGATCCAATCCTATCACGCGGGCGATTTCCTCCATGAGATCGACCGGGCGTTGAAGATCGAGGCGATAGCTGGGAATGCCCCAGTGGCTCTCGTGCTTGCTGGCGGACTTCTTGGTGAGGCCGAGCTTTTCGAGGATGGCGTGAATTTCATCGCCAGTCATGTCCGGCGTGCCGAGCAGCTTGCGCGCACGGTTTTCATCCAGCGTCACTTCACCGACGAGCTTGGGAGCTTCGCCCGCGACTTGAACCACATCCTCAGCGGTGCCACCCGCGATGGTAAGGATCAGCTTCGTGGCGAGTTCCGAACCGCCCTGCACCTGCTGCGGATCAATGCCCCGCTCAAAGCGGTAGCTGCTGTCGCTGCTCAGGCCCAGACGGCGCGAAGTGCGACGAATGCCGCTCGGGGCGAAGTAGGCGCTCTCCAGCAAAACGTTCACAGTGCCTTCCGTGACACCCGTTTCCTCACCACCCATGACACCCGCAATGGCGACCGGACGATCACCATCCGCGATCACAAGGTCATCAGTCTGCAAAGCGTACGTCTGCCCATCAAGCGCGAGGAACTTCTCACCTTCAACAGCCATGCGGATAACGATGCCACCGTTCAGCTTGCCCAGATCGAAGCAATGCAACGACTGCCCCATCTCCATCATCACATAGTTCGTGATGTCCACGATGCTGTTGATCGGGCGCAGGCCGATGCTCTCAAGGCGACGGCGCAGCCACTCGGGGCTGGGGCCAACTTTCACGCCCTTGATGAGCCGCGCAGTGTAAAGCGGGCAGGCCTCAACGGCCTTGATAACGATCTGCTCCTCACCAGCAGCCTTCGCTTTCGTGCTCGTGCTGGCGTGATGACGTTCGCCTTTCAGCGGCAGACCGGTGAGTGCAGCCAGTTCGCGGGCAAGGCCCAGATGGCTGAGCAGATCAGGACGGTTCGGTGTGATCTCCAGATCGAACAGCACGTCGGCCGGATTGAGCTTGTTGAAGGGCGTGCCGACAGGTGAATCAGGCGCCATGATGAGCAGCCCGCCGGTGTCCTCGCCAATGCCAAGTTCCTTGCCGCTGCACAGCATGCCAAGGGAATCGACCCCGCGCAGCTTGCCTTCCTTGATGGCGAATCCGCCGGGCAAAACAGCCCCCGGCAGCGCCAGCGGCACCTTGTCCCCCGCTTTGAAATTCTTCGCACCGCAGACGATCTGACGCAACGTACCGCTGCCGTCATCCACCTGACAAACGCTGAGTTTGTCAGCATTCGGATGCTGCTCAAAAGACTGAATCTGCGCCACGACGACCTTGTCAGTCGCGACCCCGCGTTCTTCGATGCCTTCGACTTCCACACCCGCGAAGGTCAGGAGATCAGAAAGCTGCGGGACGGTGTAGGAGCTCAGGTCAAGATGAGTGCTGAGCCAGGAGAGGGAAACTTGCATGACAGGAAAAAGGGAAAAGAAGGATCAAAAAAGGCAGCAGAAAATCAGACCGCAAACTGCTGCAGAAACCGCACATCATTCTCAATGAGATGACGAATATCAGTGATGCCATGCATGATCATGGCCAGGCGGTCGAGCCCAAGACCAAAGGCAAAGCCCGTGGTGGTCTCCGGATCGAAAAGGTTGTCGCCACGCGCCTTGTTGATCTCAGCGAACACAGCCGGATCAACCATTCCGCAGCCCGCGATTTCAATCCAGCGCGCATCCTTGCCCTTCGCTTCCAGCTTCACATCAATTTCAAAGCTCGGCTCCGTGAACGGGAAGAAATGCGGGCGGAAACGCACCGCCGTGCCAACGCCGAAGATCTCGCGGAAGAAGTATTCCAGCGTGCCTTTGAGATCGCCGAGGCTGACGTCCTGATTCACATAAAGACCTTCCAGCTGGTTGAAGACACTCAGGTGCGTGGCGTCGATTTCATCCCGTCGATATGCAGCCCCCGGCGCAATGATGCGGATCGGCAGCGCCTTCGCAGCCTCCATGGTGCGGACCTGCACGCTGGAAGTATGCGTGCGCAGCAGTCGGCCATCCGGAAGATAGAACGTGTCCTTCTCATTGCGTGCCGGGTGGTCGGCGGGCGTGTTCAGCGCATCAAAGCAATGCCACTCGGTTTCGATCTCCGGGCCTTCCGCCAAGGCGAAGCCCATGCGGCGCAGCGTGCGGATGGCAAGATCACGAATCTGCGTGAGCGGATGCAGCGCGCCAACGCCTGCTCCCGGACGCCCCGGCAGCGTGATGTCGATGCCTTCCACAGCCTTCGCATCCTGCGCGGCCTGCAGCGCCAGCTTCTTCGTGTCGATGCCTTCTGTGATGGCGGTGCGCACTTCGTTGAGCTTGGCGCCCACTTCCTTCTTCTGATCCACCGGCACATCCTTCATGCCCTGGCTGAGAGCGGTGACACTGCCTTTCTTGCCCAGAAAGTTCACCCGCACAGCTTCGAGGGCGGTTTCATCCTGCGCAGCGTCAAGGGCGGCAAGGGCTGCGGTTTTGAGAGAGTCGAGTTCGGAAAGCATGGAACCGGCCACTTAGCTGCGACATGGCCCGCATGCAACTGTTGGAACCACCGGCCTGCTCTTGCAAATCACGCCCTCAGCAGTTCCGGACTGCGCAGCGTCAGCTCCGTCACCTCCGGTGGACAGCCGATGCGCAGCGGCACTCCCACGCAGCCGATGCCGCGGTTCACATACATTTGCAGCCCACCCACCTCATAGCGCCCGGCGAGGTACTTTTTGCCAAACTTGGCGCGACGCAGTGACATCGGCGTCTTGCCACGGAAGACGAGCTGTCCGCCATGCGTGTGCCCGGAAATTTGCAGCGCCTTCACGCCGGCGGCGGCGATGGTGTCCGCGGCGTCCGGTTCATGCATCATCAGCACCAGCGGCTGGTGCTGCTTCCAGTCCTGCAGCGTTTTACGCACATCAGGTTTGTTCACATACCTGGAGTCAAAACCACCGAGAACCAGCGTGCCGTTGTCCGTGTGGACGCGGCGTATCTCATTGCGCAGCACGGGAATATTGCGCTCTGTGAGCGCCCGGATCACCTCAGAGGCACCACTGGCGAAATCATGATTGCCCAGGCTGGCATACACGCCGTAGGGCGCCACAAGTTGGGAGAGCAGTTCCGCCACTTGCGGTGCCGGCCGCGCCGTGTGGGTCACAAAATCACCCGTCAGGGCCACCATGTCCGGTTTCAGGGCATTGCAGGCCTGAACGCTTAGCAAAATATCCTCCGCCGTCGTGAAGGGCTCCAGATGCAAATCACTTAATTGCGCAATGCGAAAGCCATCCATCGCGGGCGGCAGCCCGGGAACCTCGATTTCAACACGCTCGACAATCAGCTTCTGCTTCCGCTCACGCGCGAATGCGGGCGATGTGGAACCGACTGCGGCCAGAACAGTGAGCTGGCGCAAGATGCTACGACGGGAGTAAGGTGCGGACATGATGGATCAGCAGGCGGGCTCGATGAGAGCGTGGAGGCACATCTCACGATACGCAGGGGGATGGAGAAACGACGCGCAGAAAGCCACGTCTTCTTCAAGCACTCGTGCTGGGGAAAAGCCGTGCATTGATAATTGATCAACACTCCGCCAAAAAGTTCAAAGATCCAGCCCATTCATGGATCCCACTTGCCCGGCATGGTCCGGGCACAACAAAACAGCCGGAGCTTGCACCCCGGCTGTTGAGAATCTTGGAGGTTCCGTTGGAGCTTACGCTGCTGCGGTTTCCTTCGGCGCTTCGGCGGCCTTCTTTTCCAGCGCGGCCTTGGCCTGCTGAACGAGAGCTTCGATGGCGGCGATGTCTTTGACGGCGAGGTCCGCGAGGACTTTGCGGTCAAGGTCGATGCCGGCGAACTTGAGGCCTTCCATGAATCGGGAATAGCTCAGGCCGAGAGGACGGGTGGCGGCGTTGATGCGCTGCACCCACAGGTTGCGGAAGCTGCGCTTCTTGGCCTTGCGGTCACGAGTTGCGTAGGTTTCGGCTTTACGGACGGCGTCCTTCGCATAGCGAAAATGCGTGGAACGGAAGCCGCGGTAACCTTTGGCTTTTGCCAGCACGCGCTTACGGCGCTTCCGGCTGGCGGGGGAGTTGGTGGCTCTTGACATGTATCTTTCTCTATGATCAGGCTGTTGTTTGGGTAGCGATGGCTTGCCTCACCTGGTCGAAGGCTTCCCTTGGGAAGCCAGGCAAGTTCATCGTGGTCTCTATTGAGAGACCGTGGTCGTCTTAGCGATGGGAGAACGGCATGTTCGCCTTGATTGCTTTGACATCCACTTCCGCCACGAGGGCGACTTTACCGAGGTTACGTTTACGCTTACGGCTCTTGTTCTGCAGAATATGGCGCTTGCCTTGTTTACGGCGCAGCACCTTACCCGTGGCAGTTATTTTGAACCGCTTGGCGTAAGCTTTCCTCGTCTTGGCGATACCGGCATTTTTGGACATAGGGGCGGCGATGGTAAAGGAGAAGCCCGGTTCGGCAAGGTGTTTTTCACCTTCTCATGCACTCTCATCAAATTTCCCGCATACGTTTGCTCTCAAATATGGGAATCAGAAATATCCAGAATATCAAAAATTAAAGTTGTCTTAATTATCTAAGATTGCTAAATGAGTCAGAATCACGCGGATAATTCATGACTTCTTCCCTCTCCACTTCCTCCGCAACTCCAGCAGCAATCGCTGAACTGGAGCAGGGGCTGGAGCACCTCAAGGTGGCCAATTATTACCTCCGCGTCGCACTCGATCAGGTCGCCGATGGTGTGGTGATCGTGGAAAGCGAAGCCAGTGATGCCAAAAGCGGCCAGAAGGTCCTTTTCAGCAATGCCGCCGCCGCCATGCTGGCAGGCGCCGATCCTGAAACCGGACTCCGCGGCCTCGGCCTCAATGATCTCGTCGCCAACGTCAAAGACGCTGCCACACTCCAGCAAAGCCTCCGCCTCGCCGTGGACAATGGCGGCTGCCATGAGTGTGAATGCCAGCTGCAGAGCCTGCGCACTCAAACCCCGGTGCCCAGCAAGTGGCGCGTGCGCGCCGTCTTCAACAGCATGCGCAAGCTGCTGAACTTCACCATTCTCATCAGCCCCGCTCAGGCCGCTGCCTCCGCAGCCGGCTCCAAGCCTGAGCCAAAACCCGCCGCCGACGATCTGGACGCACAGTCTGCCCAGATGCGTAAAGACAACCTCGCCGCGCTCGCCCAGGGCATCGCGCATGATGTGAACAATCTGCTCGGCCCCGTCACCGTGCGTCTCTCCGCGCTCATTCAGCAGGTGCAGGAGCATCCGGCCCTGGCTCAGGAGCTCCAGCTCGTGTTCGCCGGATTGAAGCGCGCCAAGCAGTTCACCTCCCAGGTCGTCACCGCCTCCAAGTCCTCCCCCCGCAAGCTGGAACCCACCGACATCATCTCTCTGATACGCGACACCGTGGAATTCGCCGGGGCAGGCTCCAACGTCCACGTCTGCGTGCGCAACGATGAGAACCTGCGCCAGGCCGTTGCCGATCCCGTCAAACTCAGCCAGGTGCTGCAAAATCTCGTCATGAACGGCATCCAAGCCATGCCGCACGGCGGATACATGGATGTGCAGGCGGCCAACTATCTGGTAGGCCCGGCGGGAGATGGCAAACTCAAGCCCGGCAAGCACGTCCACATCATCGTGCGCGATCGCGGCTGCGGCATCGCCAAGGAAAACCTCGACCGCCTCTTCCGCGAATCCTTCACCACCAAGCCCGATGGCAACGGCATCGGCCTCACCACCTGCAAACGTTTCGTGGATGAAATGGGCGGAGACATTCGAGTCACCTCCACCCCAAACATCGGTACCGAGTTCAGCGTCTTCCTGCCTGCCGCCGCAGGCTCCGGTGGCACCCGGCCTCTCACGCCAGCGGACTCGGCCCCCGTTCCGCTGAAGCATGGCAAAGGCAAGGTGCTTATCGTCGATGACGAGGACGACCTCCGCAAAGTCGCCCACATGATCCTCACCCGCTGCGGCTATGAAGTCGTGCAGTGTGACAACGGCCAGGATGCCGTGCGCATTTACTCCAGCCTCTTCCGCACCGGCACCCCGCCCGATGTGGTGCTCATGGACCTCACCCTGCGCGGTGGCATGAACGGCACCGAAACCGCCGCCGAAATCCTGCATCTCGATCCTGAAGCACGCATCGTCTGCACCAGCGGCAGCGTCACCGAGGAAGTGCAGATGATCTTCCTCGAACGCGGCTTTGTCGGTGTCCTGCCCAAGCCCTACGAAGCCGGTGAGCTCACGCAGATGGTCCATCGCGTGTCCACCATGATGAAACGTCATTGAGCCGGGGCCCATGCGTGCTTGAGTGAACTTTTCCGCTCCGCATGAAAACACGCCGCCACTTCCTCTCCGGTCTCGCCACCGCCGCCGCCGCCAGTTTCACTGAAACCCTGCGCGCGGCACCTGATCCGAAGAAGGACGTCGTCATCGGCCACGGCGCTCATCGCTACAAGGTGAACAAGGAATGGGTGCCCGCAGGCCAGGGCCGCCATCACCCCATCCTCAACTGCCACGAAATGGTGCAGGTCAAAGACGGCCGCCTCTTCATGATTGGCGACCACTGGGACAATCAGATGCTCGTCTTCAAGCCCGACGGCACCATCCTCGACTCCTGGGGCTGCGTCTGGCCCGGCGGTCATGGCCTGACACTCTCGAATGAAAACGGCGAAGAGTTCCTCTTCGTCACCGACAGCGGCCTGTGGAAGTCCGGCAGCGGCGGTTACCGTCAGACCGGCCGCATCACCAAGACCGATCTCGGCGGCAAAGAAATCTTCTCCATCAGCCATCCCATGAGCGTCGGCGCGTATGAGCCGGACATGATCTTCAACCCCACCGAAACCGCCATCGCCCCCAATGGCGACATCTACGTCATGGACGGCTACGGCTCGCAGTTTGTGCTGCGTTACGATGCACGCGGCAAGTTCATCCAGCGCTTCGGCGGCAAGGACGGTGTCCCTGCCGAAGAACGCCTCAACAACGCCCACGGCATCGCCATCGACACCCGCCAGGGCGCTGACAAAGCCACCGTCATCGTCACCTCACGCGTCGACAACTGCTTCCGCCGTTTCACCCTCGACGGCAAATACCTCGAAACCCTCGCCGTCCCCGGCGCCATGGTCTGCCGCCCCGTGATTGCCGGACAGGAACTCTATGCCGGCGTCTGCTGGTCCAAGACCCCCGAGATCAACAAGCTCCCACAGAACCCCAGCGGCTTCACGGTCATCCTCGATGCTGCAGGCAAAGTCGTCAGCGCTCCCGGCGGCACCGAGCCCGTTTATGAGGAAGGCAAACTCAAGCCCCTCATGCAGGCCGAACGGATTTTCGATCATGGGCACGATGTCTGCGTTCTCGACAACGGTGATCTCATCGTCTGCCAGTGGAATGCCTTCCAAACCTACCCGGTTAAACTCGAAAAAGTGGCCGCGTAATCAGCTCTGGCCCACTTCTGTGTTTGCGCTGCGGCAAATGACGAATGCAGAATGACGAAAAAAATCCGAATGACAAATGCCCTAAATGCCGCAATCACCCTGCGGCGGCACGGTTTGTTTATTCAGGCTGCGTCATTCATTCGTCATTCGTCATTTTTCTTCGCCCCGCCCCTCGCTCTTAATCCATGAAATACCTCACCATCGTGCGTCATGCCAAATCCAGCTGGGGACAGCCTGGACTCGCAGATCATGATCGCCCGCTCAATGAGCGTGGGCAGCGGGCCGCCCCGGCAGTCGCCACATTTTTGCACCGCACCTATTTCGGCGGGGCCGATTCCCCTCCCCTTCTCCCGCTGCCAGATCGACTGGTCACCAGCACCGCCCTGCGCGCCCTGAGCACCGCGCAGATCATGCGTGAGACCTTTGCCATGCCCGTGGAAAGCCTCCTGCTGGAGTCCCGCCTCTACCTCGCCGATGCCGACCGCATTCTCGACGTCATGCGCGGCTTTGAAGAAAGCTGGAATCACACCATGATCTTCGGCCACAATCCCGGCCTGCACGACTTCGCCGAGCACATCCTCGCCCGCGCCAACATCCCCAAGGTGCCCACCTGCACCGCCATCATCATGGCCTTCCCCCACGAGTTCTGGGGCCTCGCCGACTGGAATGAAGCCCAGCTCATCGGCTACATCACCCCCAAATCCCTCGAACGCCGCTTCCCCGAACTCTACGCCGGCATCTCCCGCGAAGACGGGGATGATTGAAGGTATTTTTGCGAAACGCGGTCGATCAAGGCATCGCAAAAATAAAAATCCGCGCGCCAAATGTCCGTAATAAGCAAGCACCAAACTGATAATCTCCAGCTTACCTCTTTTCACTTTACCAAGTTAGTTACCACCAAGCTATGTGATTCAAGAGTCATGATTATGTGATTACAAAGCTGGTCTAACTGATGTCGCCTAGTGTCTAGCTCAGAACTACTGTATCGTGACCCTATAGATTCCGCAGTTTCTCGCCCATGAGCAATTGCATTGCGATTTTCGACAACCTCTCTAATCCATCCAATTATTCGATTATCTGGCAACAGAGATCCGGCAGGCAGATTAAGAACACTGCAGATTGTATCGAGCTGCTGGTGCCGAAAATGACTCTCATCGAGGGGAAAAAAGTTCTCAGGGACACAAAATTGTGTATTCGCCTCAGCTTCGCAAAGAAGCTCAATCTTGGGAATCCATGCTCTCCTCTCAGAAATAGAGCCAATTGACATAAAGTGATTATGAAATCCCATTATTAGAAGGGACCTCTTGAGCTGTTTATGACTTAGAGAATGTGAATTTAATTGCTTCACCGTAGATGCAAAAGCTTGAATTACCACATGTTCATAAACAGCATAAAAATGCACAAACATTAAACCTTTAAGAGTTCGAAGACTCGGTTCAACCGAGTGGCTTGCTAACTCCTTGTTTTCGAGATCATCAATTAAGCGCCAAAATGCCGCCACTTGAAGAGAGCGCCTTCCGACTTCGGATTTTATCGAGGAGAACATGGGCTACCACCCAAATTTTCTAGCGCAGTATTCAATGCGCCCAACTACACGTTTCCGATCATTAGTTGCGCCAGTCGTAAGCCCAGTCAGTTCGTCGGATTCGATCCAGACTGAGGCATTCAATCCCTTGATGGCTCCGTTTTTTTGTAAAGCCAAAGCGGCTCCCACTGCAACAGCCTCAAAAAGGTTAACCGGAGTAACTTTTCTTCCTCGGGTTATGCCCTTGGGCAGTCTTTTACGCAAAGCCTTAAATGTGCTTTCGAATATGTGTTCTCCGTTTGAATAGTTAAAAGATACAGATGATGATTTCATGTAGTCATTCAAAAAATCAACCACGCTATGATCAAACTTTTTATAACCATTTAGAAAAGCGAAGAACCGAAGCACATATTCCTCTCTTGTACCATCCTTTTGCTTACCTTCAGGCAGCAGTACCAATTTCAGAAAATCTTCATTTTTCGACAATCTTTCAAGAAACTCATTGAACGCTCCTCGAAAAATACACGACCTAATTTCTTGATCTGTAAGACTGACTCCTCCGGTATTGAGGCGCTCAAACAAGTCAAATCTAACGACCAAATCGCTTTTATCGCTTAGCGTTGTCACTTTGATTGGACGTAGCGTAAAATGTAATTGTATGTTTTGAGGTAGCGAATCGAAAGGTCCACAAAAACTAGAAAGCTTTGAGAGACCTTCGAGGCTTAATTTGCTATCCATTTTAAGCTTAGCTCGTGCCGCCTCACTTCCTGCAAAATGAACCAAGGTGCTAAGCCGCTGGACACCATCAACGAGCTCCCAAGTGCCATCTGCGTTCGCAGCCATAAACAAACTTGGGATCGGGATGCCCAAGAAGATAGATTCAATGAACCGCGATTGTCGTTCAGTGCCCCATCGGTATTGCCGTTGATATGCAGGAGCAACATCTATGGCTCCGCTTTCAACCATTGAAATCAACTGCTGAACCGTTATGTCATAGCTATCAAAGTCAACCTTGCGCCTTTGTTCGGTGAGTTGATTTGTAATGTCGATATGGGGAATACTCATGTCTCTGTGATTAAAATTTGATTATATAAATTTTTACAGCCTCCCATTAAAAACCACAAACTACTTCAATCTTAAATCTGATACCCGCCCCTATCGCCGGTAATTATAGCACCCTCCATTTCACCCATCCATCCTGCTCCGGTGCTCACTCGGCCGCCACCCGATCCACTTCTTGAACGTGTTGCTGAACACAAACGGGTTCTGATATCCCACCTCGTGCGAGATCGTCTCGATCTTCAAATTCGTCGTGCTCAGCAGCTCCGCCGCCTTGCGCATCCTCAGCCACGTCACGTGATGCATCGGCGTGCGCCCCAGCGCCTTCCGGCACAGCCGGCGCAGGTGCTCGGCGCTCACATGCGCCTGATGCGCCAGCTCATCCAGCGTCCAGTCATAGCCCACATTGGCAGAGACCTTTTCCCAGATGCGGTGCAGCCGGTCATCCACCTGCCAGGGCTGCGCAAAGCGCTCGATGTAATGCTGCACCAGCTCCACCCAGTGAAACATGGCGGCGGGCTGAGCTGCGTTTCCAGCTTCCTCAACGAGTCCCTCAATGGCATTCCACAACGCTGCACCCGCAAACGGTGCCATCAGCGGCGAACTGCTGCTCAGGATCGGCGTCTGCTCCGGCTGCTGTTCATAGCGCACCCAGCAGCAGCGCCAGATCTTGCCCGGCACCGCATGAAAGGCGTTCACCATGAAAGGCGGCAGCGCCACCGCCATGCCCGCAGTGCATTTCTTCCACACACCATCCACCAGCACACGACCCTCTCCTTCCAGGCAGGCCAGGAAATACAGCCCGCCCTGGTGCATCCGCACGATGCGGTACGGCGCACGCGCCGTCATCACCCCCGCATGCGCGATACGGTGCGTCGCCAGCGTGGTGCACAGCGGCGCACTGCGCAGCCAGGCGCGCGTATCCCTCTCCGACCCACGCACCATGCGGTACTCCGTGTCAGGCCCGTGGGTGTGCGTTTCGGATAGCTCTTGGATGGCGGCGCGGGCGTGCATAGGGCGGAGTTTACGGTTGTTTACAATTGTTGACCGTAGTTGACGATGGTTGCAAACCACTGTCATCCACCGTCAACTATCGTAAACCACCGTCAACCACATCAAGTCATGCCCAATCCCTGGACCGGAATCGGAAACCCCTACACGAAGCAAGAAGTCGTGGACCGTCTCAAAGCCACCCGCGCCAAGGGTGAGCCGATCATCGCCGCCGGCGCAGGCACGGGCATCAGCGCCAAGTTCATCGAAAAAGGCGGTGCGGATCTGATCATCATCTACAACAGCGGCCGCTTCCGCATGATGGGCCACGGCAGCACCTGCGGCCTCATGGCTTATGGAGACGCCAATGCCATCGCCATGGAGATCGGCGAATACGAAGTCCTGCCCGTCGTCAAAGAGATCCCCGTCGTCTGCGGCGTGCACGCCACGGATCCCCGTCGCCGCATGTGGCACTGGCTGGGCCGCGTCAAGGAAATGGGCTTCTCCGGCGTGAACAACTTCCCCACCCACACCATCGTGGACGGCCATTTCCGTGGCGTCCTCGAAGAAACGGGCATGAGCGTGGAGAAAGAGTTCGAAATGGTCGGCCTCGCCACTCGCATGGACATGTTCAGCATCGTCTATGTCGCGACCCCTGAGGAAGCCATCAAAATGGCCAAGAACGGCGCAGACGCCATCATCGCGCACGTCGGCACCACCGTCGGCGGCAGCATCGGCGTCACCAATGCCGTGGTCAGCTGGGATCACACCGTGAAAGTCACTCAGGACATCATCGATGCCGCCAAAAGCGTGAATCCAAACGTGTTCACCCTCACCCACGGTGGCCCGATCAACACGCCTAAGGATGTGGAATTCATCCTCAGCAAGACCTCGGCAGACGGTTTCGTAGGTGCCAGCAGCCTGGAGCGCATGGGAGTCGAGGATTCGCTGACCAGCCTCACACGCGAGTTCAAACGCATCCCTATTGGGCGTTAGTCCCCGGTTTTACCCCCCTCAAAAGGGTGTCCATATCCCCGGCGAATCGCATTTTGCAAAAAAATTACCGGCGTGTATGGTCGGACTCGCGTTACTTAGCTGTAACAACCCCCGCACATGTCCGACGACCCCTTCAACAATCGCCCCGACGGCCCCAACCGTCGCAACCAAGATCCGCAGTTCAACTGGCGTGGTTTCATGCTCTTCGCACTCGCGATCACCCTGCTGATCTCGGGCTTCATGATGAACAAGGGACTGACCGGAAGCCGCAAGGTATTCGACTACGCAGAATTCAAAAAGCACGTTGAAGCTGACCGCATTGATCCGAACAAGCCGCTGGTCCTCATCAATTCCGACGCCACCTCAAAGCAAACCATTGAGGGCAGCTATTTCCCACTGCCTGCCAGCGTCACGCCGCCTGCGGTCGCTGCAGCAGGCAGCACCGAGCCTGTAGCGCCCAGCGTGATCAAACCTGTTCCTGCCGAGCCAGCCAAGGAAATCACTGAGAAACCCGCCTCCGAAGCCGCCAAAGCGGACTCGAAGGCTTTCAGTGTGGCCGTGAACATCGAGTTCCAAAAGGAGGAGCTCCACAAGCTGCTCGACGCTCACAAGCTCGTGCTCATCCCCGTTTATGACAACGAGATGTGGTCCTCCCTCATTGGCTTCCTTCTGCCTCTGCTGGTCATCCTCGCCTTCTTCTACTTCCTCGTGCGCCAGCAGCTTCGCAGCGCAGGCCGTGGCGCCATGAGCTTCGGCAAGAGCAAGGCCAAGATGCTCGCCCAGGACCGCAACAAGGTCACCTTCAAGGACGTGGCCGGCGTTGAGGAAGCCAAGGAAGAAGTGCAGGAAATCGTCGAGTTCCTCAAGGATCCGAAGAAGTTCCAGCGCCTCGGCGGCAAGATCCCCAAAGGCGTGCTTATGACCGGCCCTCCCGGCACCGGCAAGACCCTGCTGGCCAAGGCCATCGCGGGCGAGGCCGACGTTCCCTTCTTCAGCATCAGCGGTTCTGACTTCGTCGAAATGTTCGTCGGTGTCGGAGCCAGCCGTGTGCGTGACATGTTTGAGCAGGGCAAAAAGAACGCCCCATGCCTCATCTTCATCGACGAAATCGACGCCGTGGGCCGTCATCGCGGTCACGGCATGGGCGGTGGTCACGACGAACGTGAACAGACCCTCAATGCATTGCTCGTCGAAATGGACGGCTTTGACACCCAGGAAGGCATCATCATCATCGCCGCCACCAACCGCGCCGATGTGCTCGATCCCGCCCTGCTTCGCCCGGGCCGTTTTGACCGCCAGGTCACTGTGAACCTTCCCGATGTGAAAGGCCGCGAGGAAATCCTCCGCGTTCACGCCAAGAAGGTGAAGCTGGCCGACAGCGCCGACCTTTCCAAAATCGCCCGTGGCACCCCCGGATTCTCCGGTGCCGAACTGGCCAACCTGCTCAACGAAGCCGCCCTGCTCGCCGCACGCAGAAACATGAAATCCATCACCAACCCCGAGCTCGAAGAAGCCCGTGACAAGGTGCGCTGGGGCCGTGAACGTCGCAGCATGGCCCTCACCGAGAAGGAGAAGGAAAACACCGCCTATCATGAGGCCGGCCACGCCATCCTCAACGAGGTGCTGGAACACACCGACCCCCTTCACAAGGTCACCATCATCCCTCGCGGCCCCTCCCTCGGCGTCACCATGATGCTGCCGGAAGAGGACAAGTTCACCCACCGCAAGAGCGAGCTCATCTCCAATCTCATCGTCACCATGGGCGGTCGTGTGGCCGAAGAAATCCAGTTTGGCGATGTCACGAGCGGGGCCAGCGGAGACATCCGCATGGCCTCACGCATCGCCCGCAGCATGATCTGCTCCTGGGGCATGAGCACCAAGCTCGGCATGATCGAATACGGCGAAAACGAAAGCAACGCCTTCATGGGTCGTGGCAGCAGCAACTACAGCGAGGACACCGCGCAGAAGATCGACGAGGAAGTGAAACGCCTCATCGACGAAGCCTACGCCAAAGCCAAGGAAGTCCTTCTCCAGCACAAGGACAAGCTCGACGTCCTCGCCCACGCCTTGCTCGAGTACGAAACCCTCGACGGCACTCACATCAAGGAAATCATGGCCCACGGCCGCCTCCTCAATCCCCCGGAAAACAAGAGCAAGCCGCCACCCCCGCCCCCCCTTCCCAAATCCCCAGACGCACGCCCAGTAAAGCGTGAAGACGAAGACGACGGCGGCATGGCCCCAGGCCTGACCGGCGTGCCCGCCTGACCAACATAGGGATCAGCCTGATCCCATCAATTCAACACTCATCAAAGGGGGATCAGCAATGATCCCCCTTTTGATTGGAGCATTTTAAATCATTTCATGCCCTTCTTGGTGCATAACATCGTGCGGACATGAAGCGAATCCCCTCACCCTTACCTCTCCCCAAAGGGTGTCATGGGCATTGCCTTATCATCGGTGGGGAGAGGGGATTCGCTTCATGTCCGCACGATGGCAAGAGCTCGGAATCATGCCCACTCCTGGCTTCCTCCAGCACTTTTCTACAGCTCCAAGGGAGCTGCGTAATTGAGCCCAGGGTCAGCCGAGCCTAAGCGAGGCGCCCCTGGGTACTGCACCACACGATTGGGAAGCAAACCCGGCACTCCGCCACACCCCACGCCCACCAGCAGCGTCTGCAAAGAGCTCCGCCACACATTGTCGCCGCGCTCAGACAAGCCCCTTCGCCCCCCTACTTCACTTCAACCTCAGCACCAACCGCACCGCATCCAGTCTCACCGTGGTCGCACCAATGGCTGCCGCCAGCGCATCCCGCTGATCACGCAAGGCATCGATCTCCTCAGGCCGCACATGCGGATTGCGCGCCTGCAAATCTTCCAGTCGCGCGATCTCTTCATCCATCTGCTTTCGCATGGACGCCACCGCTCTCTGCTGCAGCGTCTTGAGCTGCGCCTCGGCAAGCTGCTGCGCCTTGCCCAGCATGGTGGGCAGCAGCTTGTGGCGTACCGTTTCGTTCTCCACCGTGCGTGTCGGATCACCCGGCGTGAGCTTGGCCCGGGTGAAGGCAGGATCCGCGCTCAAATCCTTGCCCTGATGATCCACCGCGACCCGCAAAGGCATGGCAGGCATGAAGCGCGTGGCATGCAAGGCAGGCGGCGCGATGCACTCCGCAATAAAACACGTTTGCAGCACCAGCCCCTCGCCGCCCGAGGCTTTCCAAAACGCAAACCCAGCATTGCCAGCAGGAGAGCCGAGCAACACATCCAGGCCCGCGCAAACCAGCGGATGATCCCAGGTCAGAAACGCCTCGTGGTCACGCGAGAGCGCACGTTCACGATCAAAGGAAAAAGTAAGCCCTTCTTCCGGCAATGATGGCAGCGCGTCCGTGATCAGATTGTCCGGACGAATGTACCACGTCCGGTACGTCATCTCCTCAATGTGCATTCCGAAGTGATCTAGCAGACGAATAAAAAAGCGCTCGAAATCCAGCCCCGCATCCACATCGCGAATGCGCTCGATCATCCGTGCCGCAAGGCGCGGCTTGCACGAGTTCAGCTCCAGCAGCCGGTTGTGACCCCGCTCGAGCTTCTGGCGCACTTCAAGACTCAGCGCCTTCGTGCGCCGGATGCAGTCGGCGAGTTTTTTGGCATTGAAGCCGGTGCAAAGCGCTTCGATTTCAGCAGCAAAGCTGTGCAGCAGCTGCGTCGCCCCCTGCAGGCTGTGTTCAAAGGCGTCCAGGCCTTCATGATACCAGCGCGCCAGCACCTCCCCTTCACTGCCCGCGATAAACGGCACATGAATGTTGATCGTCCCCTTTTGGCCAATGCGGTCCAGTCGTCCGATGCGTTGCTCCAGCAGTTCCGGATCTCGTGGCAGATCGTACAAAACAAGATGCTGCGCGAACTGGAAATTGCGGCCTTCGCTGCCGATCTCGGAGCAGATCAAAATGCGTGCCCCTTCGGGATCGGCGAACGCCGCCGCGTGCCTGTCCCGCTGCATCAAAGTGAGCCCTTCATGGAAGAGCACGGCATGCACATTGATCTCGCGCAGCAGCCGCTCATGGGTGTCTTCCGCAAGCTTGCGCGTTCGGCAGATGAGCAAAACCTTGGCTTCACCAAGCTCGCGCAAGGTCGCGGCAAGCCAGCGGGCAAGCGCCTCGTCAGGTGTCGCCCCAGCCTCAAGAACAAGCTCCCGCAAATGGCACTTCCGCAGCGGGAATCCCTGAATCACGGCGCGGGTGTTCCGAAACATCACGCGACCAGTTCCAAATTCATCCAGAAGGTCCGCCACAAGTCGCTGACGTGCGGTTTCATCGCCTCCGACAAGCTCGGCGGCATGCTGCTGCACCCGCGGCGAATGACTGCCAAAGAGTTCACGGTCAGCGGCACTCATGAGCCCGCCTTGCAGGATGCGGTCCACCACCTGCGCCACCTGCTCATAGCGGGTGGATTCAGCGAGGAAAGCGTCCAGATCGCCATAGCGGTCCGGGTCCAGCAGACGCAGGCGGGCAAAGTGACCTTCAGCACCAAGCTGCTGCGGCGTGGCGGTCAGCAGCAGCACGCCAGGCACCCGCTGCGCGATGGCCTCGACCACCTGATAAGCAACCCCCGGCGCTCCGACAGCCCACTCCAGATGATGCGCTTCATCCACAATCAGCAAATCCCAAGCCGCATCCGCAGCCTGCTGCGCACGCTTGGGTGAGCCGCTCAGAAGCGACAGCGGGCAGAGCACCAGCTGGCTGTCGAGGAAAGGATTACTCCCAGGATCTCCCGCTTCGATGGCCGCGCAGCGCTCCTCATCAAAGAGGCTGAACATCAGATTGAACCGGCGCAGAAGCTCCACAAACCACTGGTGCGGCAGCGCATCAGGAACCAGCACCAGAATGCGTGAAGCACGCCCCGTGAGGTTCAGGCGATGGAGAATCAGACCGGCTTCGATCGTCTTGCCCAGCCCCACTTCATCCGCCAGCAGCACTCGCGGCAGCAGGCGGCCTGTGACGTCAGCAGCGATGGACATCTGATGCGGGATCGGATCGACCCGCCCCCCGATGAACCCACGCACCGGCGAGGCCTGCATGCGGCAGCGCCATTCCACCGCCTCGGCACGCAGGGCAAAGGCCTGCAGATCGTCGACACTCGCCGCCAGCAGGCGCTCCTGCGGCCCGCCAAGGCTTAGCGTATCGGCAAGGTCGGACTCAGGGACGCTGCGTGTACCACAATGGTAGAGCAAAGCCCCGTCTATCGAGGCGACAGAGTCGATCTGCAGTTCCGTCCCATCGCGCAGGGTGATTTTATCGCCAGCCTTGAAACTGGCGCGGCGCAGGGGAGCCCCGTTGCGGGCGTAGCGCCGTTTTTCACCTGCGGCAGGAAAGCGCAGGTCAATAAAATTGCCTTCGATGCTGCTGACGATTCCGAGACCCAGTTCGGGCTCGCTTTGACTGATCCAGCGCTGGCCGGGTGCGGGGGCTTCCATCAATGCCGTGTTTGTATTTTCCTATTTGCCGAACAACCGCCCAAAGAAGGATTTTTTCTTCGGTTCCGCCGGGGCCTGGGTCGGGGCTGGGGCCTGGGCAGGCACGCCCTGCTGGGGTGGCACCATTCCAGGAGCCGCATTGTTGGTGAAATCGATGACGCCGGGCTTGATCGAGGGGGCGGCACTGGGATTCACATTGATGACTTTCGGCTTCTTTGCGACGCCCTGGGCATCGTACTCATAGATCACCTGCTGATAGCACTGGCCGTTGAGATTGAAGGAGCGCATCTCCGTGGCGCGTCCATACGCATCAAAATAGACCTGGGACCGGGCCACAAGGTTGCCACGTCCGTCGTAGATGTGCCCCTGGGTGGGCAGCCCGCGTTCATTGAGCAGGTAGTGCTTCTTCGATATCAGCGCCCCGCCCGCATTGTAGGTGGACTCGATGAGCTCGTTCGTGGTTTTGTCAACGATGGTCTCCGAGTGCGAGTTGTCGGGGTGGTAGGTGCTTTTGGCCACAATGGGGGTGCCAGCCGGGGCGGCGGGCTGCGCGATGGCAGAGGTCACCCAAAGAAGGACAAAAAAAGCAGAGCAGGTTTTCATGACAGAAACGAAGATGGCGGCAGAATAACGCCCCGTTTCGCCGCGACAACGACAAATCCCGACTTCACACCCCTTCCCTGCGTCATGTTTTCCTCCACCGACCCCTACTGGGCTGAATTCCTCACCCAAACCATCGCGGATTTCGGCTGTACCACGGGCACACTTCACCGTCTGGACCCGGCGGACCGCCATCTCAAGCTGGTGGCCCATCAGGGTATCCCGGAAGCGCTCATGCCCATCATCCAGTCCATCCCTGTGGGCAAAGGCATTGCTGGCGTGGCCGCAGAGCGCAAGGAACCCGTGGAAATGTGCAATCTGCAGACAGACACCTCCGGCGTGGCCAAACCCGGCGCGAAACAGACGCAGGTGCAGGGCACCTTGGCCGTCCCGGTGCTGGATGGCGAACGCCTCTGTGGCACCTTGGGCATCGGCAAGCTGGCGCCGTATGACTTCACTTCGGAGGAGAAGGAAAAGCTGATTCAAACCGCCCGCAATATCGCCGCCAGGCTCTTGCCCGGCTGATTTCCTCCGCCATCCCTAATTCTCCCTGTAGCCTGTCCGGTTGACCCGCAGGCAGCAAAAAGCCCGATCGCGCCACTGAGGCCGACCGGGCTTTTTGATGAATCAGACCCGCTTACAGGCGGCTGTAACGGCGGCGGCGGTTGTAGAAGAGGCCCAGGAGACCAAACATCAGGAACAGCATCCGGGAAGGCTCAGGCACCACAACGATGACGCCGTAGGTGCTGAAGGCGCTGACATCCCATGCCAGTCCTGCACCAAGCGCTGCAAGATCGAGATCGCCGGCAATGACACTGGTGCTTGCATCGTAGGTGTTGAAAGCCCCGACACTGAAGCCACCGCTCAGGTTGGCACCGCTCCAGTCAATCAGGTTGAAGACCTGGCCTTGCTGCGCTGAAACACTGCCGACCGAGTTCACCACGATGGCTCCCTGACCCCAGGCGGCGCCTGCACGGTTGCCAACACTCAGAGTGCTGTTAGTGCCGCTGAGATTAATGAAGTCATGATTCGTGGAGGATGTCGGTGCCCCCTTGGTGTAGATGTCTGCACCTGATCCCAAAGCGTCGAAGTAGTCCTTGGCGTTGGTGTAGGTGGTGGCACCGATGTTGAAGGTGTAGCTGTAGTCTGTCACCGCAGCGGTGGTCGGAGTGGTGATGCCCAGCTGAATCTGCGAACCGGTGGCCACCGTCAGTGCTGTGTTATCAGCCGTGATCGTCAGAGTGCCCTTGTCTGCATTCAAGGAGGTGACTCCAGGAGTGAGAATGCCCACGCTGTTCACTCCACCCACCGTCACCGCACCAGCGATGACGCCGGTGGTGGTGCCGTCGCCAGCACCTGCAAGAACTGCCGCGTTGGTCAGCGAACCACCGCTTTCACCCACAATCACCGACCCGGCTCCCGTCAGACTGCCTGTGACACGCAGCTCACCGTTGGAGACCGCAGTGCCGCCGGAGTAGCTGTTGCCAGTCGTGGACAATGTGGTGACACCCGTGCCGGTCTGGGCGAATCCACCCGCACCCGTGATGGTGCTGGCGCTGAAATCAGTGCCCTGTGCGACGGCATTGCTGCGATTGACTGCAAAGACCGCACCTGTGCCGACACTAACCGTGCTGTTAATGTCCAGTGCGCCGGTCGTGCCGCCGTTGCCGAGCTGCAAGGTGCCTCCCGAAACCGTTGTTGTGCCAGTATAGGTGTTAGCCGTGGCGGCAGCGAGGATCACCGTGCCGGCACCGACCTTGGTCAGGTTCATGCCAGAACCAGAGATCACGTCGCTGATTGTCAGAACGTCCGTGGCGTTGGTGGCTCCAATGGAGCTGCTGCTTTGCAGGACGACCGATCCACCCGTTACGGCAGACACTCCGGTGCCGGTGAGTGCGCCATTTCCACCTACCCCGGTGCCGTTCAAATTCACCGGTGTTTCAGCCACCGTCACACCACTGATGTTGAGCGTAGCCCCGCTGGCGACCGTGACGCCACCCGCCACCGTTCCAAGACCTGTGGCATTGGAGACAATCACCGTGCCGCCGTTGATGCTGGTGGCACCAGTGTAGGTGTTGGCGTTGGCGAGGGTCAGTGTGCCCGAGTCGTTCTTGGTCAGAGTGCCGGCACCCGTGCCAATGATCCCGTTGATCACCGTGTTTCCGGCACCTGATACTGTCAGGCCGAAAGCACCACTGATGCCGCCATTGATGCTCAGGGTTCCTGCGTCCGACTGGATGGTCGAGGCGCTGCCGAGGGCGACGGTGCCATTGTAGATGTTGTCACCGCTAAGGTTGCGGAGGGCACCACTGTTCGAGGCACCCGTTCCATTGATGGTCAGCGCCTCACCGACGATGTTGATGCCGCCCTGTAGTTCCAGAGAAGCTCCACTGGAGACCGTGGTGGCTCCTGCCGTCGTGCCCAGCGCCAGATTGTTGGCAGCACTCAGCACACCAGCGCTGACAGTGGTCACACCGGTGTAGGTGTTGATTCCGCCGAGAACCAAGGTGCCGGCACCTGCCTTCGTGATGGCCGTGCCGCTCACACCACCATTGAGGGCAAGCGCGTTGGACGAGTTGACCGTGATGGTGGCGGTGGCGGCGCTGAGGGCCACGTTGCTGTTGATCGTCGCGGCGCTGGATCCTGCGTCCGTGGTGATGCCGTTGGCAATGGTCAGGGTGTAACCACCGTCGCTGTTCAGCACCACCGCACTGCCGGTGCTTTGTGCGTTCACCGTGAGGCTCTTGATGCTCATGTTGGCGCCCAGAACCATGTTGCTCTGGTTCGAGTTAACGGTGGCGGAGAGGAACACATCCGTGCTGACGTTAGGAACGAGTCCCGTGGCGGTGCCGGCCAGATCTGTCGCCCAGTTGCTGGCCGTGGAGCCATTGGAAACCGCCCAGACATTGGCCGCACCGCTGTAGCCACCCGTCCAGTAGGCCGCCGTGAGCGCTGTCGTCGGTGCAGTGTTGAAATACACCAGCGTGTCCGTGGCAGTGATGCTGGTGACCTTGAAATTGGTGACGTTGTAAAGGTTGCCCACGGTATAAGTTCCTGAACTAGTTCCTGAACTGCTGGTGCCGTTCACAAGGCCGCCGGAAGCAGCAGCGAGGATCGTGGAGGTGGCCCCCGGCGTCTGCCCGCTGAGGAAGTAGGCGTCCACGGTGACATTGCCGGTCACATACGCCATCGCTCCGGCATTCAGCAGAATGCTGCTGCCGATGGTTCCCACTTCGACACCCAGGCGGCTGCCCCCTGCGAGATTGAGGATGGTGCCGGTATAAGGCGCCAGTGTCAGCACACCGCCAGTGGTGCCGGTCAGCAGGTTGAATGTGGCTCCGCTGGCAACTGTAAGCGAAGAGGTGCCGGAAATGCCATCAATGACGCCAGCAGTGACATGACTGACTTCCAGAACACCGCCATTCACCGTGGTGTCACCATTGTAGGTGTTTAGGTTGGTGAAGATGAGCTTCTTGGTGCCACTCTTGACGACGTTGATGTTGTTCTGGACGACACCGCTGTAGGAACTGTCCGTCGTCGGAGTGACGGTGAGGGTCTTCATGACCGTGGCACTGTTGGTGATGAAACCGCTGGAACTGCTGAAAGCCGCACCCGTGATCACCGAGGAGTTGAGATTGCCGATGGAGGCGTTGAACCCGCCAAGATCAAGGACACCGCGGCTGGAGGTGGTGACGTTGGTGCCGGTGGGCAGGGCGGCGGCCGAAGCGAGCCGGAGGGTGCCGTTGGCGATGTTGGTGCCACCATTGTAGGTGTTCGTGCCCGAGAGGATGACGGTGTCAATGCTCTGCTTGGTCAGACTGCCTGCGCCACTGATGTTACCCTTGATTTCAAGAATCGCGCCACGGGCGGTATCGGTCAGCTCGCTGCTGTTGTTGGTGTCGGAGCCGACGCCAGTGGTCAGGGTGGTCGTGCGTCCGTTGTCAGTGCCGTTCGGGCCATCGGTGAAGGCGTTCTGGCCTACGAAGGAGTTGCCCAGCAGGCTGATGCTCACACCGGCTCCCAAGGTGCGGAAGACCGTGCCAGAGTTGCCGCTGGAGACGTCATCCGTGCGGAGGAAGCCTTCGATGGCACCACCGTTGATCAGAATGGTGGCCACCGTGGTGTTCTGGTCGGCGTTCACCTGGAGCGAGCCGGCGCCGAGGTTGATGGTGCCGCTGCGGGCATTGTCCACGCTCCAGCGTTCGATGGAGCCGGCCTCATAGTTGATCGAGCCGGCGGTGGCTACGGCGGCGGTAGCCTTGGTGAAGCCGGTGGTCAGGATGTCCAGCACACCGTAGCGCTTGACCGTGATGCTCGTGGAGGCGTTGGCGAAGGCGTTGGCGTTGGTCACGCCGATGGCACCTTCCTCGATGCTCACATTGCCCGTGAAGCTGGTGCTGTTGTTGCCGCCGACCCAGAGGTAACCGTTGCCCCACTTGATGAGGTCACGGCTGCCGTTGAGGCCCAGGACGTTCAGGCCGGAACCCGTGGCACCAGAGGTGATCTGGTTGTTCACAGCACCCGCGTTGATGTCGAGGATTGAGTTACCCGCGCCGGTGAGGAAAAGCGTTCCTGCATTCAACACGGAACGGGTGTTGCCGGTTTGCACACGGAGGCGGGCCGGTGAGAGACCGGTCGTGTCTGTCGAGAAGGACTCAAGGTCACTAATGCCCACGACACTGTCAGTCAGGTTCGGCGTCGACACGATGATCGTGTTGTCCACAGCGATGATGCGGCCCATCGTGTATTGTCCGTTGAGCGAGTTGCCGGGCTGCGCCAGCAGGTTCAGCGTGGTCCCGGAGGCCGTGTTCGCGCTGCTGGAGTTGAGGGTGATCGTGCCGCCGTCACCGGATGCGCCGAAGGTGTTCAGAGTCAGTGCACCGCCGTTGACCGTCCAGTTGCCAGAGAAGCCCGTCCCGTTGGCGGCTGCGGTCTGATCCTTTCCAATCACAAGCGCACCAGCACCGAATTTGACGATGCTGCCCGCGTAGATGTCACCTGTGAGTGTGGTCGTGCCAGGATTGAAGATGATGCCTTCCTTGGTTCCGGTGGTTCCGAACCTCAGGTTGGTGGCGATGGTGGTCGTGCCCGTGCTGATGAGGCCGCCACGGTCTGCATCCGTAGCGCCGTCGGCGAAGGTAATGGTGTTGTATTGACCCACACCGCTGTTGATCCCGAAAGCGGTGCGCAATGCATAGACCGTTTGATCTTGCGTCAGCGTCACGACAGCGGTGGTGATGTCCACCACGCTGCTGGCATTGGTGTTGGTGCTGAAGACACCACCGGCGAAGATGTTGCTGTAGGCCACCTGATTGGTTGTGGGGGTCAGCGTGCTCTGCACGGACTGGAAGCCGGTCGTCGAGTTATAGCTCAGGAAGGTGTTGTTCGTCGCATCAATGTAATAAGCAGGCAGGATCCCGTTGGCCGCAAAGCCCGGGGTCGCATTGCGGTTCACCGTTCCCGAAAGTGTCGGAGGCGTGAGATTCCATGCCGAGACAAACAAGCGTTCCGTCTCATCGTTGCCAGTGTTGAGCCCAAGGAAGTTTCCATTGGGCACGATCGAGAGTGTGCTTCCCACGCCAGCGCGATTGAGGCTGGCCACGGTCAGTTGCGCCACACCGTTGGTGATCCGACGGTCAATACGGATCGAGGAGCCTCTGGAATAGTTGATGGCTCCCACGGTTTCCGTGCTCGTGACGGCAGCGTCGTTGCGGGCACGGAAGTAGAACTGTCCGCCATTGAGGTTGATGGCCGTGTTGTCATCCCAGCGATCCGTCAGGTTGGTGGCATCGTTGTCGAGCCAGAGCACGGAACCGGGGTGGAGGTTGACGGCGTAGGCGTTGGCCGTTCCGTTCACGTTGCGCAGAGTGGCGCTGCCGTAAACCTGCAGGGTGCCAAAAATGTCCACCGCCCCGCCCACACCCAGAGGTCCTGCGGTCGCCGTGGCGTTCTGCCGGATGACCATGGAGGAGCTGCGGCTGATGATCGTGCCACCGGTGTAAGTGAAGAGATCCTGGCTGTCGATGCCGCCGTTCACATTGGCCGCCTGCCCGCCGACGAGGAGTCTCGTGCCGCCAGCATCCACGAGCACGCCCATCAACCCTGCGGCAGTGGAGTCGAGTGTCAGGGTCTGGCCATTGCCGCCAATTCGGTAGATGTTTCCGGCTCCCACACCAAGTGCGGTGCCAGTGTAGCTGCGGGCCGCACCCGTCGCCGCGAAGTAGAATTTGCCGTTGCCGATGGTGGCAAGATTGAAGTTGTTGGCGTTGTTCACGTCCAGCCCGATCACGCCTTCAGAATCAGCACTGATGGCGTTCTGGAGGTAGGATTGGCTCAGGGCGGCGTTGGCAAAACGCAGGACAGCCAGTTGCACTCCGGATCCCAGCACTTGCAGCTGACCCGTGCCAAAATTGATGTTGGCAAGGTTGGTCAGATACATGTTGCCGGTCGGATTGATCCGGATCGTGCTGCCGCGGAGCATGGCGCTCAGGTTCAGGAACGTGCCGTTCTCGCTGTTGACGTCACCAAAGCGCAGCAGGCCGCCGTTGACCACAATGCCGAGGCCGTTGGCCCCCACCGTGCCGGCATAGAGACCGCCGAAGGTGCTCGCGGCGCTGTTGAGCCAGAGGTCGTTGCCGCCGCCCTTGATGATGGCCTGGCCAATGCTGCCTGGAGCTGAACCTGCACCGTCATTGATGACACCGTTCAGAAGAAGCGGTGCGCTGCTGACATTGAGCGTCGGCGTCCCGGTCAGATTGGTAAGGCCGTTGATTTCCAAGCCGTAAGTGTTGCCGCCAGTCACCGTCAGCGTGGAGCTGCCGATGGTGAGATCCTTGAAGGCAAGGAGTTTGTTCGCCGCAGTGCTGGCGATGTTTCTGTTCACATCGATCGTGCTGCTGCCGTTGATGATCAGGTTGTTGCCGGCAGCGTTGTTGCCAACGACGTAGCGCTCACGGGTGGTGGTGTTCGCTCCGTCGATCCGCAGATTAAGAATGCCAGAATACAGGGTCACATCACCTGCACCGATACCGCCATTGTTGATGCCGCTGAAGAGCGTGGCGAAGTTGGCAGGCGTGCCCGTGGTGGTGCCGCGCACCGTGATCGAACCCTGCACGTTCTGCAGGCCACCAGTGAAGGTGTTGATGCCGTTGTTGAATGCGGTGAAGCCGTTGCCAAGCTCGAGGGTGCCGCCGCCGGAGTGGACCAAGGTCGCACCGCCCGTGACCTGGCCGTATACGGTCAGGTTGGGATCTTGGCGGATGTAGTTATAGGCCGGAGCACCTTCCAGAGTGGCCGCGCTAAGAACGAGCGGGCCGTTCACCTGGATGGCGACGTTGTTACCGGCGTTGCTGACAAACAAGGTCTGGCCTTGCTCCCCAGGAGAGCCACCAAAACGGATGCCGCCAGTCAGGATGCTTAGGAAAGTGCCAGTGGTGGCTGCGGCACGGTCGTTGTTGATCGTGGCCTGAGCATTGCCTTCACCGATGACGAGACCGAGGTTATAGACCGTATTGGCGGTATCGGAACGGAGCTGGAGCTGGCCGCCGTGGTTATTGATCACCACGAGGCCGTTGGTCCCGGCGTTCATCTGCGAGAGGGTGGCCGTGCCGCCGAGGTTGGCCTGCACCGTCGCGGACCGGAAGGCAATGCTGCCCTGATTCACGATCCAGTTGCCGCTGAAGCTGGCCTGCGGGGAGTCGATGACCAAGGTGCCGCCCCCCTGCTTGACAACGTTGCTGGCGTTCGTGATCTGACCCGTGGTCGTAGGCGACAATCCCGGCAGGGTGCTGGATTTCGTCTGGGTCGTGATCGTGCCGATCGTGACGGTGTTCTGGTTGTAAATGTTGAACTCCTTCAGGCCGCTGCCTGCGACCCCGACTTCAATGCCGGTGAAGATCTGGACTGCCGCATTGGGGTTGATAAAGCCACCGCTCTGGAGGCGGATGCGGTCCGTGGCGGCTGCATTGTTGTTGTTGCCGAAGGTGATGCCCGTGTCAAAGCGGCCGGCATAGACATCCAGGCCGATGCCAAGGCCCTCTGCGTTGAAGACAAGAACCGCCGTGTTGAGGAGGAAGCGGTCATTGGCACCGATGAGCTGCCCGGCGGCGGCGATGTTGCCACCGGCCGAAGTGCGGTCGAAGCCTGCGTTCACGAAACCATTATCCGCCGTGTAGGTGAGGAATTGCGCATCCGTGGCGTTGACGATCCAAGGAGCCACCATGCCATTGGTGATGCCGCCGAGAGCCACGAGGCCATTGGCCCCGATGCCGCTGAAGAGCTTCACGCGCTCATCGCTGCCGAGGACGCCGCCGTTGGCCGGGTTGATCTGGAGCGAGGCCGCGTTGCCGGCAATGGCGAGTCCGTTGTTCGTCTGCGTGAGACGGGTGATGTCAGCGCCGGCTCCGCCACCGATGATGAGGTTCACGGTGCGGTCGATCAAGTCGCGCTGGGCAACGAGCTGGCCAAACTTGCCCACGGTGATGTCACCGACAGTTTCCGTGACTTCGATGTCGCGGTTGCCGATGAGGCGGATCGTGGAGTTGTTGAGGTCGACGGCCTGAGTGTCGAGCCAGCGGCCCTGGCCGCCGTAACCCTCGAGCTTGGTGGTGGCGAGCAGGCCGGTGGAGTAGTCGAAGCGCACTTCCGAGGTGTTGCGCAGAGTGACCGGGGCCAGCATGGCTGTGCCAGCCGCATTGAGGAAGGTGCCGCCCAGGCCACCGGCCGTCAGGATGCCCCAGGTGTCAAAACTGCTCGTCGTCAGGCTGCCGCGGAATTCCAGCGTGCTGGCGCGGTTCACCACCGTGCTGCCGGTGTAGTTGTTAGCGGTCATGAGGACCACAGTGCCACGACCGTTGCCGGCGGTGATATTGTCCCCGTTAATACCAGTGTGGGGAAGGCCGACGATGAGAGCCGCACCCGCTCCGGTGAGCACGTTGCTGTTGGCCATGTCACTGGAAACATAGAGAATGCTGCCACCCGCACCGAGGCGGTAGGCGTTGCCAGCGCCGGCACCGAGGGTGGCGGCGTTGTAGCTGCCGTTCAGGCCCACACCGTTCTGAGTGCTGCCGAGGAAGGCGGTGCCGTCGCCGATCCTCGCGAGATTGATCGTCTGCGTGTAGACCGTGTTCAGCGCAATGATCGCCGAACCGGCGTTCTTGCCGCCACCGTTGAGCCCATTGCCGCCGGCCAGGCCAAAGTAGGAGGTGTTCTGCGGGCCACCAAGGTTGCCGATGAGGAGTTTGAAGTCGGAGAGCGGTGCATTGGCCGCCATGCGGAGGATGCCGTAGTTCGCCATGGCATTGCTGCGCAGGTCGATGCTGCCGGCTCCGACGGCGATGTTGCTGGTGCTGTTGTATTGAATGGCGGAGCCCGGCTGGATGAGGGTGTTGCCGGCTCCCAGGTTGGAAGTGGCCACGAGTCCTGCGATGCCGGGGGTGTCGCTCAGGGTGATCACATTGCCTTCGAAGGTGCCGAAGAATGTGGTGCCGCCATTGCTCACGTAGCCGCCCTTGAAGGTGGCGCTGTTGTCGCTGTTGATGAACAGACCGCCACCGCCGCCCTTCAAAAGGGTGCCGTTGCCGCTTACCGGTCCATTGATGGTGACGTTGCCGTTGCCGCCTGTGCGGCTGTTGTTGGTGATCTCGGCATCCTTGATAAAGCTCAGGCCGGTGAAGCTGTACGAGAGCTGCTGGTTGTCCGCAACGTTGTTGAGGGTCAGGAGAGGAGAGCCCAAAGGTCCGCCGAAGGCCAGCGTGCCGAACTGAACAGTCTTGTTCGAAGCGGAAGATGCCCGGGTCAGATTCAGAGCCGTCCCGCCGCTGCCGATGTAGCTGCCGCCGCCGAGCGTGGCGGTCGAACCGATGGTCAGGTTGTTGTTCGCAAAGGTGGTCAGCACCTGCATGTTGGCGGTGTTGTCACCTTCATGGCTGATGACAAGCGTCGCTCCATTCAGGGTGATCGGAGCGCTGGCTCCAAGCGGATTGGAGGCCCCGTTGGAGAGGCGGACTTCCGTCGTGCCAGCCATGAGTTTCCAAGCGCCCACCGCATTAGCACCGGCACCGCTGTCGCCATTGGTCAGGAAGAGGGTCTGACCGCCGATTTTCACCAGAGTCTTGCCCGCAGCCGCGATCTGCCCGCTGATCACGCCATTCGCAGCCGTGTTGAGGGTCGTTTCACCGGCCGCATTGACAGCGAGAATGCCGTTGATCTGGACGTTCGTGGAATTGCCAGTCCAGCTCAGGGCCGCAGCGTTCAGCGTCACGTTGTTGATCAACGACCAAGCCACGGGAGCGACACCCACCGAGAGCGTGGAAGTCGTATTGGCGTAGGTCGAGCCGTTGCCGAAGCTGTTGAACTGGTCGACGATGATGTTGTAGCCGCTGCCGGAGCCAAACTGAATGGTGGCGATGTTGTCCGTGACTTCACCCGCCGCGTAGCCAGCCGCTGATGTGGCTGCGAGGTCAAGAATCCCACCCTTGAGGGTGATGGGACCGGTCCCGAGCGCAAGGGTGTTGCGCACGGCAAGTGTGCCGGTGCTGACCGGGGCGACGACGTTCGCGCTGGTGACACGCCCCGCATTGATGATCGTACCACCGGTGTAGGTGTTGGCCAGCGGAGCTCCATCCGCGATGGGGGCCTGATTGAGGGTCAGCGTGCCGTTCCCTGACTTGGTGAGGCCGACGTTGCCATCAATCGTTCCAAGATAGGTGGTGCTCTGACCGATGCCAGTGTTCACCGTCAGGGTGGAGGAGGAGCCCGTGTTCGTCACCCGTCCGACGCCGGACAGACCGCCGATGGTGACGTTCTGACCGTTGAGATCAAGGCCATTGGCGCTGCTGTTAATGACAAGGTTGACCAGACCGCTGGAAGGCACTGCGCTGGCGCTGGCAAACTGCAAGGTGCCTTCCTGCACAGTCAGGTTGCGCAGGCCGGTGGTCTGCGGAGCCATGATGTTGCCGGTGCCAGAGAGCAGCAGGGTGCCCGCGCCGGCCTTGGTGAAGTCGGTGGCTTCAAAGTTGCCGGAGATGACGGAGGCGCTGGTCTGACCGCCGCTGATAAATACGAGAGCTTCCGTTGGCGTCGCACCCGTGCCGAATCGCAGGTTGCTGCTGATAGTCTGGCCGGCGGACGTCACTGCGCCGCCGTTCATGATCAGGCCCGCACCCGCAATGCGGAGCAGCGAGGAGCCACCACCAGCGGCGATGTTGCTGTTCGTACGCAGGTCCAGCACATCGATGGTGCTGTTGTCCACGATTTGGTCGCTGGTGATGTCGGCCAGCGAGGTCGCGGCCGAGGCACTCAACACACCCACCGTGGTGGCATTGTTCAGGAGGAAGCCGTTGATGGCATCGTAGCGCAGGAAGTTCAGTGAGTTGGTGTCCGCACCCGTCGAGGAACGACCGACGATGGAAGGTGTGGCAAGGATGAATCCACCGCCGCTCGCCGTATTGGCCGGCGCAGAATTCGTCACCTTGAAGAACTCATTCACTCCGAGATCCGCAGCCAGGTCGGAAGAGATGATCGTCAGCATGCCGTTGGTGCCGCGGGTCAGCGCCGTCGCCGTCAGCGCGGAAGTCACACCGGTTCCCTTGGTCAACTGGACGCGGCCTGCGTTGTAGGTCATCGAGGTCACCGTGAGGGCCTGGTTGACGACACCGAACGTCAGCGCATCAGACGCCGCCACAATCCCCGCCGTCGGAGCACTCAGGGTGAGGACGTTGCCATTGACCGCTGTGACCAGCGTTCCCGCCGTGATATTGGCGGGATTAGTGGAATCAGCGATGGTCATGCCAGGGACGATGCCCGCAGCGTTGCTGACTGTGAGGATGTAGCTGACCGCCGTCTGTGCGCTTGCGGTGACACCCACTGGGGCTGTCCCCACCGTGCCCTGAAGCTGCAGGGTGCCGTCGGTAAGGGTGATCGCGCCTGTGCCGAACGGCGTGCCGCTCGTCATCTGAGTCATCACGGTTCCGCTGCTGCCGATGCCGCCGATGGTCAGGCTGTTGTTGGCATTCACGGTCGAATTGAGCACCAGAGTGCCGCCGCCGAGCTTGGTCAGGCCGAAGGCACCGGTGATGGGCAGCGGCACTCCGAAAGTGGACCCAGTTGAAACGCCAATCGCACTGGCCGCAGTCTGGATCAGCTGATGGGAGGTGGTGAAGGAACCGCCCACGGAGAGCACACCGCCGCGCAGACGCACGTCCGTAGGCAGGCCGGCCACAGTGTGAGCGGTGGAGGTACCGACAGCGATCGGCGTGGTATCACCCAGGTTGATGTCGGCGGTCACCCGCAGCATGCCCGCATCAATGAACCATGAAGTGCCATAGTTGGCGTCCGCAGTGGTCTTGTTGTAGGCCGCATTGTTGCCCGTGATCACCAAAATGCCGGGGCCTTGCTTGAGCAGGTTGCTGCCCCCTGCGCCGCTTGCCGTGAAACCAGCATCAAATTGGATCGCCCCCTGCGTGGTGTTCACCACGAAGTTGCGGTTGCGCAGCGTCGCGTCGGAATTGAGGTTCCACGTCGACGCCGTGTTGATGAAGGTCAGGTTGCCGCGGCCTTCAAAGGTCATCGAGAGCGTGGCGGCGGTGCTGAGCGTGCCGAGAGCGTTCGGGACGATCCGGTCTGCGCCATTCGAGCCAATGAAGGTGCCGCCGTTGTTATTGCCTGAGCCGAAAGTGAGCGTGCCGGTACCGAAGGGACCGCTGATGATGGTCAGCGCATTTGGCGCACCCGAGTAGTAGGAATTGGCACCGACCACCACGCGGGCGTTGTTCAGAGTCGTGTTGCCCGTGTAGGTGTTCTGCGAGTAACCGTTTGGATCCGCTCCGATGAAGACCACGCCGTTGCCCAATTGTCCGGTGGTCGCGGTGCTGCCGATGAGGATGCTGTGCAGGTTGCCGTTGCTGGAAATCGGTCCAAGCAGTTCAAGGCGGCCACTGGTGATGGCGAAGAGGGTCAGGGTGCGGTCCGCGCTCCCTGAGACGATGCCGATGCCCCCGGTGATCTTCGACCCGTAGAGCGAGTTGCTGAAGATCGACATGTTCGACCCGGCATTCGGGTTGCTGATGATGATGTCGCGACCAAAAGTGATCTGCCCGGAAAGGCCCAGGGCGGCGAAGGTGGTCGCAGCGACGGAGCCCGCGGCGACATTGGTGATGAACAGCGGCGAGTCGGTGTTGCCGAGGGCGCCAGCGACGTTCGGCAGCACGTCTGTGCCGACATAGAGGATGCCCGCCTGGGCCTGGTTGCCGTTGACAGAGGTGCCCGTCAGCGTCGTCGTGCCAGTGTAGGTGTTCATGCCATTGAGCACCAGGTTGCTGGTGCCGCTCTTGATCAGGTTGCCGTCCACGCCGCTGATCACGCCGAGGATGCTCAACTCCGCCGTGTTTTCAATCGTGCGGGTGCCTCCCACGCCAGCCGGCGTGAGGTTGACGTTGCCGCGCAGCACGAAGTTCGTGCCGGCCGAGCGGAAGTCAGCCACCAGATCCACGTTGTTGAGAAGGCTGATGCCACCAGCACTCACTGCACCCGTCTGTCCCTGGCCAATGTTAAAACCGCCGTCCGTGGTGTTGTTGATGATCAGCTTGCCGCTGCCCAGGGCGAAGTTGTTGCCGATGTTCAGCGTCGAGCTGCGGTTGGCCCAGGTGTCGCCGGTGTAGTTGTTCCGGGTGTTGAGCGTGATGTTGGTGTTGCCGTTGATGACGGGCTGGTTGGCATAGGCGTTGCCCGCCACCATGGCC
Source organism: Prosthecobacter sp. Pr1 (assembly GCF_057652315.1). Classification (NCBI taxonomy): domain Bacteria; kingdom Pseudomonadati; phylum Verrucomicrobiota; class Verrucomicrobiia; order Verrucomicrobiales; family Verrucomicrobiaceae; genus Prosthecobacter; species Prosthecobacter sp. Pr1. The sequence goes on from NZ_JBYFBS010000007.1 coordinate 190,190, forward strand.
CCGATCTGGACAGAGTTGGAACCCGTGAGGACGTTTTCAAACGCGTTCACACCGATCTGCATGGTTCCCTGGTTGCCGCCGCCGCCGAAGCGATAGACGCCGTCCGTGGAGGCACCCAGCGTCGGGGCAAAGTAGTATTGGTTGATCGCGCCGCTGGTCGAGGTGCCGAGCCAGAGATGTTCCACCGTCCCACTCTGATTGAGAGCGGTTTCCATCGCGCCGATGTCGAGCGCTCCATACTGCACACCGTTGTCGAGGGAAATGACGCCGAGGCTGGAGCCCGTGGTGCTGAACTGCACTTTGCCGTCGGCCGCAGGACCGGTGGTCAGCACAGCAAGGATGTTGGCCTGGGTCAGCGCGGTGCCGTTGTTGTTGTTGCCAAAGGCGATGCCGCCAAAGGCCCAGTCATCGCTGACAGCGGTGACTTTCTGGAAGGCGATGTTGCCGATGTCCGCAAGGCGGAGCTGTGCTCCAGCGAGGATGTTAATGTCACCCACACCAAACACGCCCGTGGTCGCGGTGCCTGCGGTGAGCGAGGTGGAACCCACAATGCTGGTCGCGGTGTTCTGGGTGCTGGCCCAGATTTCCAGCCCGATCTGGCCGTTCGTGCCGAAGGTGTTGGCTCCGTTGGCGAGGAAGAGGCCGCCGTTGCCATACTTGACCAGCTTGCCATTCGCGCCGCCCACCACCAGGCCTTCAAGGATGCTCTGATTGGCTGCACCAAAGGAGGAACCGATGAAGTTGCTGTTGGCTCCCAATGTCGTGGTGCCGGTGACTGTGATGCCGTTCTGCGAGAAGTTCAGGTAAATCGGTGAATTGGCCCCGAGATCGGCAATCGTCAGGTTGTTGATCCGCTGCATGGTCCCCTGGTTGTTGCTGGTGATGCTCGCATCACCATTGACGAAGACGTTGCTGCCAAGGTTGCCGGTGAGACGCACGCCGCTCGGGAGGTTGGAGTCACGCCCGGCGTCGTTGGAGAGCAGGCTGTCGATGACCAGACTGCCGGAGTTGATGATGATGTCCTGGCCGTTGGTCGTGCTGGCGATGGCCACGCCGGAATTCGAAACCGGGTTCTGCAGCAGCAGGGTGCCTTCGTTCAGCGTGATCGTGCCAGTCAGACCTGGGTTGCTGGAGGAAATCGTCAGTTGGTTCGGGCCGAACTTGGTCAGGCCGTTGCTGCCGGTGATCTGCGCATTGATCACGCTGGTGGCCACACCAACATAGATGACGGCTTCGTTGGCTCCAAAGGCCAGGGTCATCGGCAGGGTGATGGGTCCATTGGTCGTGCCAGCGGTCTGGACGGGGTTGATGGTGCCGCCCGTCAGCAGCAGGCCGCCGCCGAGGTTGCCCGCACCGCTGTCAAACGTGATGGTGTTGAAGGCAGCCGTCGGGGTGATGTTGAAGCCGCTGCGAAGAGCATAGACAGTCGAATTGGCCGACAAGGTGGCCGCCGCACGCACATCCAAGGTGGTGCCGGCACCAAGCGCGCCGATCGTACCACCCGTGCTGACCGAGCTGTAACCCAGCTGGCCGGCACCCAGAGTGGCGGCACCAGGGATCATCAGAGTCTGGAAGCCTGTCGTGGCCGCCGTTGGATTGTATCCCACGTAGGAGTTGCTGGTCCGATCCACGATCCACACCGGGGCAATGCCACCGTTGATGACACCCGTTCCGTTGGCCGTTGTCCCAGCGACTGCGACACCAGACGTGACGAGCAGCCGGTCATACGAGGTTGGCGCAATCCCGCTGGTGATCACCCCGCTGCCAGCAACTGCAGCAGCACTGATGGTGATGGTGGTGCCGTTGGTGATGGCCGTGATCGTGGCGTTCGCAGGAATCCCGGCGCCAGAAATCGCCTGACCAACCAACATTCCCGCCGTCGAAGCGACGGTAACTGTCGTGCTGGCGGTGGTGGTGCCGGTCGTCGCCACGTAGTTTGGAATCCCAAGGGTGCCCACACCAGAAGTCGCAAGACCAAGAGTTCCATTCGAGCCACGGGTCAGACCTGCAGTTTCCAAAGTGGTGGAGCCTGAGCCGGCCGGCCGAACCACCGTAACGGTGGATCCCTTGTTCACTCCAAAGGTGCCAACGAGTTCGTAGGACTGGGCATTGGCCACGCCATCGAAACGGAAAGTGCCGCCGTTCAGGTCCTGTCCTGTGGCATCCGCCCAGCGGCCCTGGCCGTTGGGTTCGCGACCGAGCTGGTCGAAGATGCGGATCTGACCGCCGGGACGAAGGGTGATCAGGTTGTTGTTGAAGCCGGTGGTCGGGTTGTAGAACGACGACGCGCTCGCGATCCCTGTGACCGGCGCGACGACCTGGATGGTGCCATAGACTTCAACGCTGCCCGTTCCGAGCGGGGTCCGCCCCAACGCACCGACTTCGATCGATACGGCCGAACCCTTGCTGATGGTGGTGCCGCCGCTGAAGTCATTGGAGTTGCGGATGGAAAGCGTGCCGCCACCGTTCGTGATGGCGCTGCCTTGGAGATTGCTCAACTGGGAGCCGACGATGAGGCGGGCGGTGCCAGTCAGCACATTGTCCGCGCCGGAGAGGGCCAGCGTGCCGCCGTTGTTTCCACCCAAGCGATAAGTGTTGTCCGCGCCGACACCCAGTGTCGGAGCCATGTATTCGACGACGGTATTGTTGAAGTAACCACCGAGGAAAAGACGTCCATTGCCGATGTCTGACAAATTAAGCGCCGTGGTGAACGTAGGAACCGCGAGTTGGAGGGCGGCGCCGAAGCCACCTTGCTGCTTGATCTGCGCGTTCAAGCCCGTGCCGGGGTTGTAGTCGCTGTCGAGCACGATGGCCGGCAGGCTGTTGACATTGCTGTTGAGCAGCAAGCCATTGAGGGCAACACCACCAAGGCTGCCGTTGCCGGCGATGCGCAGAGCCGCGCCCGGATTGACATTGATCAGCGCATCGCTGCCCGTGCCGCCCAGCGGCGTGCCTGTGGTCCCGGTAATCTGAAGTGCACCAGCAAGCACATTGGTCCCGCCGGTGTAGGTGTTGGCCGTGCCGGAGATCCGCAGCGTGCCGTAGCCGGTGGTGGCGCCGCCGTATTTGTTGAGGGTGCCTGCGCCGACGATCGGCCCGGCCAGTTCAAGAAAAGTCGTGCCGCCTGTGGAGGTGTTGATGTTGGAAGAAGATCCTCCAATGGTCGTCGTGCCGGCCACCCGCAGGGAGTAGCTGTTGCCGCCGGTCAGGGTCAGGGTCGCAGCGCTGAGGTCGAGGTCGCCAATCTGGATTTGGTTGCCCGTGTTCGCGCTCACCCGGTCCACATTGATCGTGGCAAACCCGGCCGCCACAACGTTGATGCCGTTGGTGTTCGGATTGCCAAAGATGATGGTGCCGTTCGGGCCGCCACCATTGCTGTTGAGCGCCAGAATGCCGCCGTTCACAGTCACCGTGCCTGGGGTGCTGTAGTTGGTGCCGCCCACGACGAGCGGATCCGCGCCGCCAAGACCGAACGGATCCTGCACCGTCAGCTGACCTTGGTTGATTCTCACACCACCCGTGAAGCTGTTCTGACCTGCATAAGTGAAGGTGCTGGTGATCGTGCCAAGGGTCAGTGTGCTCGAACCATTCTTCACCAGCCTCGTCGTCTTAGTCCCCGCGCCAAGTGCATCGACAATGTTGCCGGTAAAGGTCGTGTTATTGATGCTGTTGACGACCAGCACGCCATTGGACGTGGTCGATTGGTTGCCCACTGTGCCTCCAGTGCCGGACAGTCCCGCTGTCACCACTCGGATGCCGTTGAGGTCGAGGTTGCCAATGTCGTTGAGCACCAGTCCCCCGGTAAGCGAAGGAAGGGAATCCGCGTTGGCAATGGTCAGGAAACCCTCGTTGACCGTGATGTTGCCAAAGATGTTGTTGACGCCAGACAGGATCAGGTCTCCCGCCCCGCCGATGGTCAAGTTCTTCGCCGTGATGTTGCCGCTGATCGTGGCCGCATTGGTGCCAAGGTAACCACCACTGACGTAGATGATGCCTTCTCCCGCGTTCACGCCGCCCGTGGCGCCAAAGGGGTTGATGAAGATGTTGGAACTGATGTTCGGAGCCGCACTGCCCACACCATTGATGAGCAGGCCGCCCATTTCATTGGTGTTGCGCGAGAGGATGCTGATCGTGCCTCCACTGATGCTGGCCGAGGTGCGGACACCAAATGTATCAGCCTTGCCAGTGACGACAGTGGCGGTATTGATGTCGACGACGCTGGAAACGGTGGAACCGGCGAAGGTGTTGGTCAGCGGATTCGCACCCATGGAGGTCACAAATCCAATCACAGGATCGTAGCGGACGAAGCTCGCGGTTGCATCCGTGCTGGAGGCCAGACGCAGGATGGACGCGGCGGTCACCTCGGCATTGATCCCGGAAACAGTGCCTAAGTTGTTCAGGGCCGCGAGACCCGCGACGGTCGTGGTGCTCTGACCGAGGATGGTCGTCCCGAGGACGCGTGCGTCCGCACCGGCAGTGTTGCCGACGTTGCCATCCACTCCAGGAACAATCGTGAGAACGCCGGATCCCACGCGGGCGAGAGTGGTGGCGGTGATCTGAATGTCATTGCCCATCTGTGCGTCGAGTCGGAGGTAGGCCGCTCCTGTGAAGTTGACGGCCGGAATGACGAAGGCTGCGCCTGGTCCGTTGGTGTTCACACGGAGGGAGCCGCCGTTGATGGTGACAGTGTTGGCCGCACCATCACCGAATGGAGTACCCCCTGTTGCCTGAGTCATCACCGTTGCGCCGTTGCTGATGGCGATGCTGTCATGAAGATTGAGGCCGGTCTGGTTGCCATTAAGAATCGCCGTGCCACCTCCATTGAAGGTCAGTAGGCCAGTATTGTTGCCGGTAATGCTGTTGATGATCAACGTCTTGCCCGCCTTCACACTGATGCTGCCTGCACCGGTCATGGTGATGACACGATTCGTGGTCATGTCTTCAGTAACTCGCAGAATGCCGCCGTTGAAGGTGATGCCGCCAGGGGTGACGTTCAGACCACCCGTTGAGCCAAGGTTTGCATCGCTGCTGATGCTCAGGATGCCTGCGTTGATGGAGGTGGTGCCGAGGTAGGTGTTGCTGCCGCTCAGCACCAGGGTGCCGAGGCCGGTCTTCGTCAGGCCGGTCTGCGCACCAACGTAGGTGAAGTCGCCGCTGATCACGCCAGAACTCGTCAGCGTCGTCGAGGCACCCACGTCGATCGTGCTGGTCTGGATCAACTGCATGTTATTGGCAACCGTGAAGTTGCGGTCCCAACCGGCAAGCGTGCCGGAGTTGAGGAGGATCGTGCCCGGAATGACGCCAGTGCTGCTGAGGGCCAGAGTCCCCTGGCTGATGGCGATGCCGTTGGAACTGTTGCTGGCATTGGTCAGGCGCAGGATGCCCACGCCGGTCTTGACCAGGATGGAGGCTCCGTTGATGGCGCCGGAGAGCGTCACGATGCGATCCGTGCCCGCGACACTCAGGGCGCGATAAGTGGCCCCGGAGAGATCCACGGCACCCGTCAGGATCAGATCCGTCTGGCCGAGCGGACCTGCGCCAATGAAGGCATCGGCAGCAAAGGCACCCTCCAGGTTGCCCGAGCCTGCAAGAGCAGTAAGAACACCACCGGCCGAGAAATTGATGTCGTTGGCCAGCGTGAAAGGCTGACGCAGGATGATGTTGCCCGTCGTACCCAGGCCTCTCTGGTTTGGCTGCAAGGTGCCGCCATTGAAGGTGATCGCACCCGTGCCCAGCGCATTCGCGTCGCCAATCTGCACGATGGCATTGCCGTTGATCGTGGTGCCACCACCATAGCTGTTGGCCGTGTTGAGCACCACGGTACCGCCGTTGCCGATGAGGTTCGCACCCGGGGTGCCGGTGACCGCGCCGATCACGACCGAGTTTCCGGCACCGGTCAGAACTGCACTGTTGATGTTCAAGATGCCGCCGCCCGTGCCGAGACGATAGACGTTGCCCGTGCCGGGGGTCAGCGTTGCCGCCGTGTAGGCACCGCTCAGTGTGGAACCGAGAAAGAGCTTCGTGCCCGCCTGGCTCACCGCAGTGTCGTAACCGCTCACATCAATCGCGAGTGTACCATCGTAGTTCGGGTTGGTCGAATTCCACGTAACCGTTCCAGAAGCGCCCGCATAGGCCAGGCTCAGAATCCCAAGACCGTTGTTGTCCGTGTTCACGGTCACCGAACTGGCGGTGGCCAGATTGCTTGGGCTGATCACCCGCAGCACTGCGCCCGGGTTGACCACCACAGCCCCGGTCGTCAGGGCGTTGTTGCCAATGCGCGCCTCCAAGGTGCCCTGCTCAACCGTGATGGCACCCGTGTAGGTGGACGTCCCGCCCAGCATCAAAGTCGCAGTACCCGTCTTGGTGATCGAAGGCGTGGTGCCGGAGAAGGCACCAAGCACGTTCAACTGGTTGAACGTATAGATCGTCGTGCCAGTGGTGCCATTCACCGTCAATCCACCGAAAATGGTGTTGGTGTTGCCACCCTGAATTGCGAGGGCGGTGCTGCCTGCCGCCATCGTCACAGCCCCAATGGCAGTATTGCCAACCGAAGCGTGCAGGATGCCGTTGGCGCTGAAGTTGACGGCATTCTGGACGAAGACGTTCGTGGCACCATTGAGGTAGGAGCCGCCATTGAAGTTGAGAGCGGGGCCTGCGGTGTAGGTGGAACCTCCCAGGCCATACTGCGTGGTGGTCGCGAGCCAGCCATCATTGATGGTGATCGGCGCGGTGAGGGTCGGATTGCTGGTGGCGCTGATGACCAGTTGGCCAGGACCAGCTTTGGTGAAGGTGTTGAATCCGCCTCCCGCTGCGAAGGGAGCACCCAGGGTCATGGCGATGCCACCATTGCCCGCGAAGTTGTTTTCCACCGTGATGGTCGGGTTCGCCGTGCCAAAGGTGATGGTGCCGTTCAAGGTCAGATTCTGAGCCGAAACACCAAAGATGAGCTGGGTGTTGACGGTGATGTTGTTGGCGATGGTGCGCGCAGCTCCACCGGCGAGGATCTTGGCCCCGTCGGTGATGACCAGATTGCCCAGACCGACCGGGCTGGCCGTGATGGTGGAACCCACGGTGTTCGGCGTGCTGTCAGCACCGAAGATCAAGGAACCGGAGGAGAGCGTCGTGGATGTCGAGCCCGCGACGCCAAAGGTGTTGGCCCCCGCGAGGACCACGCTGCCCGTGCCGGCCAGATTCAGGACGTTGGAAGAACCTGTTCCGGAAACGATGGCGTTGACGATCAAGCTGTTCGGGGACAGACCGCCCGTCGTGATGGTGCGGGTGCCGCTGTTCAGATCGACGGTGCCGGCAATGGTCGGCGTGAAGCTGAAGCTGTCGTTGTTCGAGATGATGTTGCCGCCGAGGGACAGCAGGCCGCCAGTGGTGACGGTCGGTGTCGCCGCACCACCAATGTTGTTGAAGGTCAGCGTGCCGGCCATGGTGTTGGCACCAGTATAGGTCAGCGAGGAGCCCCCGTTGAGGGTGATATTGGTGGCGTTGGCGATCTGACCAGCAGCGCTGATCGTGACTGCCGAGTTGTTGATCGTGAGTCCGCCTGCGGAAGGAATTACCGTCACGGCGGCCGCACCGGCGGTATTGACCGTGGTGCCGTTGATGACCGTGCCACCGCCATACGTGTTGGCCACCTGCGGGGCCAGCGTGACCGTAGCACCGCCCGAAATCACCAGCGCGGTGGATCCACCAAAGATTTGGGAGTTGATCGTGAGCGTGTTGGCGGTGTTGGTGATGAAGAGCTCTCCCGTGGCGCTCAAGGCACCGCGCGCACCGGCCCCAGTCGCGCCGATCGACGCGCTGGCACCGCTGTGCAGCAGGCCACCACTGACAAGAGTCAGCCCATTCGTCGTCAAGTCGGACGTGAAGGTCAGTCCAATCCCCACCAAGTTCAGGGAATTGATAGTGTAACCTGCGACGACCGGCACTGCACCTGCGGCAGTGAGGCGGTAGTTGCCCGTGGCGGTGGAGGCTCCCGGCAGCGTCGTGCCGGTATACCCCGCATACCCAGTCTGGTTCAAGGCACCCACGCCGGTGGCACCAACATAACTGGCGAATTCCGTGCCACCCGTGATGGCCCAGCCGCCGATGAGGTTTTGGGTCAGCGCTGGAGCGCTGCCATTGATGTTGGTCAGGAAGATCGAAGAGGTCGCGATGCCGGCAGCCAGGGGCTGGCCAAGATTTGCACCGGTGAAGTTGACCGTGCTGCCAGCCGTGCCGCGCACGAGGTTGGTGATCGTGAGCTGGGCATTGCCCACAGGAGAAGCGTTGGTCGCATTGATGACATTGAAGCCACCCGAATTGGCTCCGCCCTGAAGAGTGACAGTACCGACGGTGGCGGCGCTCTGCGCACCCGCGTAGGTCAGCGTGCCGCCTTGGAGGGTGATGCCATTGACCACTCGGTTACCCGTAAGAAGGTTGGAGGTGTAGAGGCCGGTGTCGTCCAGCGTCAGGGTGCCGAACAAGTTGGTCACAGATGAGGAGCCGCTCAACCGTCCCTGATCACGCAGGGTTAGCCCACCCCCGCGGATGATGGTCGCTCCGAAGTAGGTGTTGTCGCTGGTGAGCGTGGTGGTGGAATTGCCAGACCGGGTGAAGGCCAAATTGCCTGTGATGGTGCCTGCAAAAGTGCCTCCAGGGCTCGCCGTGAGAGTGGCAGCCGTGAGGCTGGAGTTCGTCACGATGCCACCGGTGCCCGCAAGAGAAGTGGTGGTGTCCAAAGTGCCGATGGCCTGGTTCTTGCCGAACAAATCCAGCGTCCCTCCACTGACACGCACGGACTGGAGAGTCGGCGTCGTGTTCGTCGCGATCACCGTCAGGGTGTTGTCCACCCCGCTGTTCAGGGTGAGCAGGCCGTCATTGATCGTGGTCTGGCTGTTGTTGGTGAAGAACTGCTGCTTGTTGATGCTCATCGCACCCGCCCCGGCCTTGATGAAACCGTTGCTTCCCAGCACCTGGGCGTTGAAGTCGAGAGTATTGCCAATGTCGAGCTGATGAATGATGAGCTGATTGCCACCGGACTGGATGAGGCCGCCCGTGAAGTCGGTGCCGCTGGCGTTGAGGACAAGGATGCCGCCACTGCCGAGGTTAAGAATGGCTTGATCGCGGATCGCGTTCAGGGCGGTGGGACCATTGATCGTCAAACTGTTCATGGTCACCGAGCCGAAGAGCTGGGTGCTGTTAACCGCGACGTTGGAGTTGGTGGCAAAAACGCGGAAGAGGCCTGGAGCGAGTTCGCTGGCCGCGAGCGGACGCACACCACCGATGGCGGAATACGTGGCAAAGGCGGTTCCATTGCCAGTCGCGCTGGCGTCGGCGATGGTGTCCACGCGGATGCTGATGGTGTTCGATCCGTTGCCGCCCCCACCCCCGATGAAGCCGTTGCCCATGTTAGGGGCAAACAAATTGGCCACGCCAGCACCTGGAGCGCTGCCCAGGTTGTCCCCGCGCACGAGCAAAGAACCACCACCGGAAAGTGAGGCGAAGTTGCCCGCATTCAAGGTCAAGGACTGGGCCGCATTGGCATCCAAGGTCAGGATGGACCCACCGGAAACGACGTTGATGGCGCCCACGGTGCCGAGGTTGATCGTTTCCACCGTCGCCGCACCGGCGTTGCCGATGATCTTGAACTCACCACCCTGCAGGGTGATGTTGCGCACCAAGCCCGCGCCGACAGCGAAGTCGGTGCCGCCAAGGCGGTTGTTCAGATTAGTGCCGCTGTTGTCAAGGATCAGCGTCCCACCCTCAAGAACGGTGTAGGTTGTGAACTTCGTGCTGCCGGCTGCGCCGCTCAGCACCGAAGTGCCTTGGGAGGTGGTGAAAGTACCGATGCCCATCGTGCCAGTGCCAGCGGCGCTGTCGATGGTCATGGTGCCTGTGCCTATCTTGTTCAGGTTGAAGTTCGTGCTGGTCTGGTTGGCGGAGCCGAAGCGACCTGAGAAAATGAAGTTGCTGTTGTCGAAACCGGTCGCCAGGGTGGAAGCAGCAGCGTTGTTGGTCACCAAGCCCGTGCCGGTGATGGAACCGGTAACCACATTGGTGTTGTTGATGTCCAGCGTGCCGCCCGTGGCGAGGTTGATGTTCGAGAATCGGGACAAGCCGTTGGTCGCACCGGAACGCAGGGTGCCGTTGTTGACCTGGGTGATGCCCGTGTAGTCGTTCGCAACATTGCTCAGCGACAGAATGCCGGCTCCTTCCTTGATGAAGGTGAAGGCTCCCGTGTATTTGTTGCCGAGTGTGGCAACGACCGCAGGGCTTTCCACGGTGATCGTCGGCGTTCCAGCGCCGAAAGTGATCGCGCCGTTGAGGGCGAGATTGTTCGAGGAAACACCGCTGATGATCAGGTTGTTGCCCGCGAGCGAGATCGCATTGTAGATCGTGGTACTGACACCGGTAAGCTTGAGGCCGGCGGCAACCGAGAGCGTGCCAAGACCGAGCGGACCACCGGTCTTGAGTCCTGAGGCAAGCGTGTCATTGGCACCGATGATGATGGAACCAACGTTGAGGTTCACACCTCCTGCGAAGGTGCTGGTGGCGTTGCTCAAAGAGAGCGCGCCCGCACCGGTCTTGGTCAGAGTCCCGTTCAGAATCTGAGCGGAGATGTTCAAGTTGTTCAGCGAGAGACCAGACGCGTCCACGGTGCGGGTGCCGCCATTGAAGTCCACGACCCCGGCGATGGTCGGCGTGAAGCTGAAGCTGTCGTTCACCGAAGTGATGTTGTTGTTCAGCGTAAGGGTGCCGCCGGTCGTGATGGTCGGCGCTGCAGTACCACCGGTGTTGTTGAAGGTGATGGTGCCGCTGAGGGTGTTGGCGCCCACGTAGGTCAGCACACCACCGCCATTGATGACAATGTTACCAGCGCTGGCGATCTGGCCTGCATTCGTCGCCATGGTCACCGTTGCATTGTTGATGGTCAGGTTGCCAGGAATCTGCGCAACGGATGCAGCCCCCCCCAGGGTCAGCGTACCCTGGTTGACGATGGTTCCGCCGCCGTAAGTGTTGGCCACCGTCGCGGCCAATGTCAGCGTCGACCCACCATTCTTGACGAGGGCGACTGAGCCCCCTGTGATCTGGCTGCTGATCGTCGAGGCCGCGTTCGTATAGACAAAGAGTTCGGTGCCGCTGGTCGTGAGAATGCCCCCTGTCAGCGTCGTGGCCGCACCGAAGAGCAATCCACCCGAGGTGAGGCTGATGGTTGTCGCAGCGGTTTGGGTGATGGTCGCTGCTGCGCTGACGCGGAGGGAGTTGATCGTCTGCGCAAGGGCCGTCACATTGGCAGCGACGGTCACGTTGCTTGCCCCTGCAATTGAGGCCGTGCTCAGTGCAGTGGTCACATAGGCACCGTAACCGGTCGTGCCAACTGCTCCGACACCACCCTGAGTCGCACCTGGTGTGACATAACTCGCGAAATCGGTTCCGTTCACCGTGGCCCAGCCACCGAGGATGCCGTTGACGAGAGCGGGAGCCCCACCATTGATCTGCGTCAATTCGATTCCGCCGGATCCAATGGCAATGACGCCGGCGGAGGCACGCTGGCCAAGGTTGAGATTGCTGCTGGTGAAGTTGACGCCTGATCCGGCGCTGCGGACGAGATTGCCGATGGTGAGCAAAGCTGTGCCGGTATTGCCCGGAGTGGCGGTGATGGTGGTCTGCCCCGCCTGGACAGTGACGGTGCCGAGGGCTTCCGCGACCGTCTGGCCTTGGACCCCCGTCAGGGTGATGGTGCCGCCTCGGGTGCTCACGGCATTCCCCAAATCAACGCGTCCTCCAAGGTTCGCAAGATTGGAGTTGTCCAGATTCAGGGCGCCAAATTCAAGGTTCAATCCAGCGGTGCTGGCAAGCGTGGCGCTGTCGCGCAGTTGCAGCGTGCCGCCACGAACGTTGGTGGCTCCGGTGTATGTCTGCGCCGTGGTGAGCAGCGTCGTGTTGTTCCCGGAACGAGTGAAGGCAAGGCTGCCCCCAATGACGCCGCCAAAGTTGCCACCACCGGTGGAGGTCAGCGTGGCTGTGCTGGCGCTGGTGATTGTGCCTCCGGTGCCGGGGAGGATGTTGGCGCTGGCGAGAGTTCCTACCGCCTGATTGCGACCGTTCAAGTCGAGGGTGCCACCATTCACCGTCAGAGCCTGCGTTCCCACCGCAGCAGCGGTCTGATTGACCACGATGGTGTTATCAGCCGAACCATTGAGGATCATCATACCCTGATCCACAATGTGCGTGCCGATGGTGAACATCGAAAGATTCATGGTGAGCGTGCCCGCGCCCGCCTTGGTGAATCCGTTGGCCGTGTTGATGAGGTAGCTGTTAACCGTCAGATCGCCTGGCGTATGCGCCCAGAAGTGGGATCCACCACTGGAGATCTGTCCGCCGCTGAGGCCGGTGTTCCCTGTTTTGGCCAGAAGAGCGATGCCGCCCAGCGTCAGGATGCTGCCAGTGTTGTAGCCAGTGGCACCACCACCGCTCTCAAGCGTAAGAACGTTGATGGAGTTCGTGGTGAACTCCTGTCCGCCGGTAAGGGTTAGGTTCGCGTTGGTGACAAAGATCGAGTTGATGTTGGAAATCGACTCGTTGGCGGCAAGCACTTGGAAACCAAATCCGGGTGTGTAAGTGGCAAAGGAGGCGCCCGTGCCTGTGGCCGATGTATCGGCTAGCGTATCAGAACGAATGCTGCGGTTGGCGAGACCTGGGATAGCCCCACCGCCGCTGGATACCACGGTTCCCGAGACGAACACATTCGCCACACCTGCTCCGGGAGCCGATCCGAGATTGTCCCCTCGGATGACAAGCACGGTACCGCTCGTAGTCAGGGCCGGGATGGAGGCAAAATTAACCGTGGTGGAGCCAGAACCCGGGATCAGTGTAAGAAGGCCGGCACCCGATCCAATCGTCAGCGCATTCAGCGATTCGCTCGTGCCTGCCGCGTTGCCGATCACCATGAACTCGCCACCGGCGATCGTCAGGCCCTTCAACAGGCCACCGAGACGGTTGTTCTCGTTGGTCGCGCTGTTGTCGAGGATGAGCATGCCGCTCTGGTTGACCACGTTGGTGGTGAAGACCGAACTGGCGGTGCCAGAGTAGATGGCCGCACCACCATTGATGGTAAAGTTTCCGGTGGAGGTGCTGTCACCGCCTGTGAGAGCGAACGAACCGGCGCCGATCTTGGTGACGTTGAGGGTCGTAAGAACGCTGTCATTGTAGCCCAGGAAACGGCCGTTGAAACTGGTGCCGGCGTTGTTCAAGCCGAAGGTCAGTGTGCGGGCCGTGCCAGAGTTGTTGGTAATGTCCCCTGCACCGGAAAGCTGGCTCAAAATTTGATCGAAGTTGTTTAGATCCAGGCGGCTGGTGCCGTCTATGTTGAAAGTCGAAGCATAGGGGATCGCATTGGTTGCACCGATGAAGATCGTGCCAGCGCTCAGGGTTGTGTCACCCGTGTAGTAGTTGACGCCATCAAGACGGACTCCGCCATTGCCCAGCTTGGTGATGCCGCCTGTCGTTCCGATCATGGTCGGCAGAATCAAAGCGAGTGTGGAATTGGCCGTGCTGGTTGCCGTAATGTTGTGGTTGCTGCTGCCGATGTTCATCAGACCGCTCGTACTGACGCTGAATGTCGGTGCGCCGTTTGATTGCCCGACGGCTGAAGTGATATCGCCGGTCAGCGTCAATGTGCTGCCAAAGGTCACCGCAGTGTTAGTGGCGGCCCCGGTGGCGGCCTGGGACAGAGTCACCGTGGTCGAGTTGGGGATGGCGGCGATGGTGGTGCCCGCTGGAATGTTGGTGCCGGTCACAGGCATGCCAACCACGAGACCATCGGAACTGCTCACGGTCAGCGTGGTGCTGCCGGCAACCGTGGTGGAGTTGCCCCCGGTGACGCTTGCCGTGCGGACGGTGGCAGCACCGTTGGCACTGGTGGAATCAAAGATGAAGTTGTTAAGGCTGCTGTTGCCCCACAGGTTTAATGTACCACTGCCATTGATCGTGATGTTGGCACCCGTGCCAATTTTGCCGCTCTGTCCGACATTGTAGGATAGCGTGGCGTTGTTGATCAAAATCCCGCCTGCGGCTGGGAGAACCACCGTCCCGTTCGTGCCGGAGAGCGTGGTCGTGGTGTTGATGACGGTGCCTCCTGTGTGGGTGTTCGTACCGGCCAGCACAAAGGTGCCACCGCTGGGGCCGCTGAGCACGAGGCGGGTGTTTCCTCCACCAGCGTTGTCCACAATGGTCGAGTTTACGGTGAGGGCGTTTTGGTTGTTGGTCAGGAAGAGTTCCTTCACCCCGGGACCCACACCCGCGCTAAGACGGCCGGAATTCACCGTGGCACCGATGTTTCCGTCGAACGCACCCGACTTCAAAAAGCCGCCGGACGTCAGGTTCAATGTATCCGTGCCCGTCGTGAAGTTGATGCTTTGAGCGGCGGTATTGGTGAGGAAGTTCAACGAGTTCAGTGAGTAGACCCCATTGGTGGTCGGAACGCTGAAGCTGTTGTTTGCCAGCCTGATGTTCTGTGTGGCGCCTCCCGGTGCCGCAGGGAAGGCGGTTCCCGTGTAACCAGCGTAGCCGGTCTGGTTCAGCGCACCCACACCGGTGCCTGCCAGATAACTGGCAAACTCGGTGCCACCCACGATGGCCCAGCCGCCAATGATATTGTTCGTAAGCGTCGGCGCGGTGCCAAATTTGATCTCCGAATTGCCTGCATTGAGGGAGATGCCAAGGTTGCTGCCGCTGAAATTCAGCACCGAATTCTGATTGCGCGTAAGGCTGGTGAAAGTCAGCAGCGCTGAACCGCCAGAACCGACGGTTGACCCCACAAACGACATGCCTGAGTTCACCGTCAGGGCACCGAGATTCTGCACGGAGTCCAAACCGTTGCCACTGAAGTACTGGAAGCTGGCCGCCTGGAGCGTGACAGGAACCACACCGAGGCGGGTCAGACCCACCAATCCGCGATTGTCCAGGTTGAAAGTGCTTCCGGTCAAAACTTCCACGGCCGTGGTATTCTCAAAGGTGCCGCTGTCGATCAAGGTCGTGGTGCCACCGCGCAGGCTGGTGGTGCCGGTGAAGCTGTTGGCATTGGTGAAGATGGCCGTGTTGTTGCCGGACTTCACCAGGTTGATATTGCCATTGATCGAGCCGCTGAAGCCCGCGCCATTGGCGGCAGTCGTGGTGCCGCCGGCAATCGTGAAGAGTGCGGTGGTGCCGCTGCTGTTATTGATCGTGCCACCCATGCCCGCGAGATTGCTGGCGCTGCCGAGAGTATTCACCGCCTGATTGTTGCCGTTCAGTTCAACCGTGCCGGAATTCACTTGCAGGCTGTTCGGGCCGCCAATGGCATTCACGAAAAGCGTGTTGGCTCCTCCGTTCAAGCTCAAGGTGCCATTGTTGACCGTGGTCGTACCGGTGTAGAATTGAGGACGGTTGAGGTTCAACGTGCCGAGCCCACCCTTGGCCAGACCACCACTGCCGGTGATGCCAGCTGAGAAAGTGGTGTCGCCGTTGGCATAGATGAACCCTGGAGCAGATCCAAAGGCCACGAGCCCCCCGGAGATTCCCCGATTGCCCGCCTGGGCAATGATGCCGCCGCTGGTGATGGTGAGAGCCGTGTTTTGCGAAATAGGTCCTGCGGCCTGTGTGCCGCCGTATTGATTGAGCGTCAGGCTGTTGATTGTCGTCCCGGTGATGAACGCACCACCGTTCTGGTAGCCCATGGCCACGTTGGTGGTGGCACCCGAGCTTAGGAAGGGTGCGAGTTCCGCTGCGGTAAGTGCGCGGAATCCATTGCCACCGACGGCACCCGCCGCTCCCCCTGCACCGACATACGTAGCGAAAGAGGTGCCAGTGCCAGTCAAAGACGTGTCCACGATAATATCAGGACGGATCGACATCGTTGTCGATCCAACCGCACCAGCGCCACCGATTTGGACCGGAGCTGTGCCAGTAAATGTGAAGTTGGCCACGCCTGCACCTGCAGTGCCACCAAGATTCGTACCACGCAGCAAAAGTGAACTGCCCGTGGTGACAGCACCAAGAACACCACCATTCAGGACCGTTCCCTGGGTGCTGGTCGGTGTCAGATTGATGGTGCTGGCACCCGAGGCCATGGTCACCAGGCCGCCCTGGATCGTCAGGGCCGAGTTAAGCGGAACCGTGGCGGCCACACTCAAGGTGAGCGTATTGGTGGCTTGGTTGATCGCCGTAATGGTCGTGTTGGCAGCAATGCCGGTGCCCGAAATACCCATGCCCACAACAAGATTGTCCACATTCGCAACCGTCAGAGTAGTCGATGCAGACGTCGCCGCACCTGACGTCCCTGAGATCAGCCGGCCCAGCGACTCGGTAGTGCTCGCCGCGCTGTTGCCGATGAGGGTCAGCGTTCCGCCGTTCAGAGTGAGGCCGACGCTGTCCGTCGCCGTGTCCACCTGGCCGCCGAGGCGGCTGTTGACGTTGGTGCCGGAGTTGTCCAGCACCAGCGTGCCGCCATCCAGAACATTGTTCGTGGCAAAGAGGCTGTTGGCCGCGCCGCTGTAGGTCAGGGTGCCCTGCCCGGCCACCAAAATGCCGGTCGAGGTGCTGGTGCCGGTGAGAGTCAGATTCCCTGTGCCCATCTTGATCACGTTCAGCGTATTTGGCGCTGCCGCACTGAAGGCGGCAAAGGAACCGGCGAATGCAGAGTTGGTATTGTCATAACCGACCAGCAAAGCCCCGGCCGTGCTCGCCGCGTTGGTCACCGTGCCGCTGCCGGTGATGGAACCGAAAAGCGCGCTGGCTCCGTTGAGATTAAGATAAGAAGTGGCACTGGCGAGGTCGAGACGCGAATAGCGGGCTCCAGCAAACGCACCCGACGGGTTGGCGGTGATGGCGATGGTGCCAGCACTGACAGTGGTGTTGCCGGTGTAGAGGTTCTGCGCCTGGAGGCCGAGGACTCCCGCGCCAGACTTGGTGAGGCCTGCTGTGCCGAGCATAGCCGCCTGGATGTTCAGCGCCGGCAGGAGGGCGGAGACATCCTGACCATTCCATAGGGTGGAAGCGACGTTGAAGGTGCGGTTGCTGGCGCCCAGATCCACACGGCCTACGATCTGTGCAATCGCCCCGGGATTGCTGGAGGTGACGTTGACATTCCCGTTCAAGAACAGCGTTCCGCCGAAGTCAGCCCCACCCGCCACCACGTCACCTTGGTAGGAACTGATGAGCGCGCCCTGATTGCCGCCGTTGTTGTTGATGTTGAAGCCCGCCAGCGTGTTGTTCCCCGCGAGCAGGAGAAAGCCGGGGCCGTTGATGGTGACGACATTGTTCGGGTCAATCTGCCCGCCATTCACATCGACAGTGATCCGGGCATCCGTGCCGTTGACACCCCCGTTGATGATGACGCCATTGGTGGAGTAAGGGATCGTGATCACGCCGGCAGCGCCGTCGAGGCGAAGATTGCTCTGATCGACAATCGTGCCGCCGCTGTAAGTGTTTGCCGCAGTCAGGCTGAGGGTCCCGGCGCCAGACTTGACCAATGAAACCGTGGCCGTGCCCGCATTCATGGCACGGGCATCAAAGGTATCCACGATGACCGAATTGATCGTGATCGTGTTTTGATTGTTATAGGTGATAAGTTCGGTGTTGCCTGAAAGTGCGCTGGCTCCGGCAGTCAGGATACCGCGGTTGGTGGTGGTGCCGAAAACGATCGCGCCGTTTTCGTTGGTTTTTAGGATGCCGCCCAAGCCAAGATTGAGGTAATCGGGACCACCAGTGGTCGTACCGTTGGTGAATGTGTAATTGACCGTCGCCGTTCCAGAAGAGCGCAGACTGCCGATGGTCGTGTCTGCGGCAAGAGCGACGCTGGCGCTGTTCGTAGATATGTTGGTCGGCAGGTTGTTACCACTGGCAAGGGCCGCCGCGTAGGGCTGATAACCGGCCTGCCCCATCGCCCCGATGCCAAGATCAGGGATGTAGCTCGCGTATTCGCCATGATTGGTAATCGCCCAGGCACCGATGGCGCCGCCCGTCAATGTGGGAGCGCTGTTGATCAGAATGGTCGGATTACTGCCGATGGTACCAAGGGTTCCAACAGACGCCGCGATGAAAGTGCTGAAATTGACGGTCGCACCCGAGTTGGCGGGGCGGAAAAGGTTGTTCAGGGTGAGAACGGATGAACTGACCCCGACGTTGCCATGCTGCACGGTGATGGCAGAAGCACCTTGGACAAGTGTCACATCTCCGAGGGTTTCGGTGGATGCCATCTGCGCACGTCCAACGTAGTTCAGCGTACCGCCACGCAGGTTAATCGCGGCTGCGTTGTTGATACGATCGTTGTCATTGATGGTTCCGACGTTGTTGTCCAACTGAAGAATGGCATAATTGATGTCGAGGTTGCTGGTGCCGGAGAAGCGGGCACCATCACGCATTGTCGTGGTGCCGGCCGCGATAAGGATGTCACCAGTGGTGTTGCTGTCGGAAAACAGCGAAAGCGCCACGTTTGCGCCGGTCTTCTGGAAGGCGACAGCGCCGGTGATGTTGCCGGAAAAGTTTCTGGCGGCATCCAAGTTCTCGACAAACGTCGATCCTGCGACGCCCGTGATGGCCCCGCCACCATTGACCACCGCGCCCACGTCAAACAGACGCGATGTCTGGGCCGTGCCGTTCAGGTCGAGCGTCCCCCCGAAGTTGATGTTCAGGAAGTTGTTGAAGTAGATCGTATTGTTACCGCCTGCCATCTTCAGCGTGCCCTGGTTGATGACGGTCTGGCCACCGGCGACGTTGCCCGCCACGCCCGTGATCGCACTGGCCGTCGGCGCAAGTGTCAGGATGCCGTCGCCCGCTTTGATAAAGGCGATGTTGCCGTTGCCCTGGCCGTTGCCGCCCTGGAGCAGGCTGGTGATGGTGGTGTTGTCCGTGGCCAGGCCGACGGTGTGGATGATGAGAGGAGCACCGCCCGCAGCATAGGAGAGGACACCGCCGCTGATGCCTGCATTGCCCGCCTTGGTGAGGATACCACCGCTCTGGATCGAAAGAAGGTCGAGGGACTTCATGGTCACACCACCACCGCTTTCCAGCGTCAGCGAGTTGATCCTGCGAGTGTCAATGGCGGCCGGGGCCGTCGTCAGGCGGACGTTGGTGTCCGCGGTCAGCGTTGCCACCATTTCCGTGCTGGTGTTCAGCGCACGCAGGATCGCTGTGCCAGTGCCCGCAGCAGCGGCTGCGGCATCCGCAGTGGCGAAGGACACGCCGAGGCCTGTGGCGCTGTTATCAACGAGTGCCCAGGGAACAACGCTCTTGTTCGTCGTGCCGGTTGCCCCGGTCTGACCCACAAACGTATATCCGGCACCGGTTGCTGCAATCGTGGAAACACCGGCACCCGCCGCCGCTCCAAGATTGGTGCCACGGAACAAGGCGGTCGCACCCGCAGGAACCGTCGTGTTATTGATCGTTGTCGATGGGTTGTTCGGGAGACCCGTGACGAGGTTGGTCCCGCCTGCGGCGGACGTGACCGTAATGATGCTCTGACCACGGGAGAATGTGGGAACAGCGAGCGTTTCCGTGACCGTGGTTCCGCCCCCGATCAAGTTGAAGTTCCCGCTCGTGAAAGTGATCGCCCTGTTGGAACCTAAGCGGTTGGAAAGAACACCTGCCGAGTTGTCAATGGTCAGCGTGCCACCCGGGTTGATCGCAATCGCTCCGGTGCCACCGACAGCTCCCGCCGCACCCGAAATTTCGAGGACGCCCTTGTTGACCGTGAGCGTTCCGACAAACGCAGCGTCAGCCACATTGATCGTCGTCTTCCCGGTGCCGATCTTCGTGAGGTTCGTGACCGCAGCCGCCAGTCCGGTCCCGCCAATGATGATGTTACCAGCACCAGTGGTCGTCAGCGCAAAGGCCCCGGCCACTCCGCCTGAGAGCGTCAATGTTCCAGCGTCGGAACCAATGGCCGAAGCCGAGGCCATCGTGATGGTTCCGGCGTAAGTGTTGCTGCCGGAGACGTTTTGCAGCGCACCACCCGTGTTGATGCCCGTGTTGTTCAGGGTCAGCGCCTCAGATGCATAAGTGATGCCAGCACCGCTCAACTGCAAAGCCGCACCGATGAAATTGCCCACCGTCGTGGCCCCGGCTGTCGTGCCCAGTGCATTGACATCGGAAATATTGAGCGCACCGGCATTGATCGTGATCGTACCCGCAAAATTCTGGCTGGCGCTGATGCCCAGGGTGCCGTTGTCGGCCTTCACAAAACCCGTCGCGTTGGTGATCGCGTTCACTCCCGTCAACGTCAACGTCTGACCTGCCACCACTTCGACGACGTTGTTGGCCGCCGTACCGTTGGCAAAGCTGATCGAACGAGCACTGCTGATCGGAGTGGAGCCAATGGCACGCAAGGTCGCCGTGGTGCCATTGAGTGTGATGGTATTGGCGGCGTTGCCCAAGGCAGCGTCGCTGCTGAACGCAAGAATGCCGCCAGTGACGCTGATGTTGCCGGTGAAGTCATTGGCGGCGTTCGTCAAAACGATCGCGCCCGTGCCCGTCTTGGTCCAGTTCTGGTTGCCCGAGACCTGACCACTCAAAGTCAGGCCCTGAACCACATTCGATCCGGTCAAGGTGCTGACGCTGATCGTGGTTGAAGCCTGATTGATGTTCGTCAGACCCGTGATCTCCAGCCCATAACCGTTGCCCGGGGCCACCGTGAGCGTCGTGCTGGCCGCCGTCCAAGACAGGGAGTTCATCTGGATCGTCTTGTTCAGCGCAGTCGATCCCGGGAAGCCCGCCAAACCAGTGCGGTCAGGGGCGATGGCGCTGCTGCCCGCAATGCTCAGGTCGTCGCCAAAGGCAATGCTCTGACGATCACCATAGCCGGAGCCGTTGTCGCGGAGCGACAGGGTCGTGCCGCTGGCCAGCGTGATGGTATTAGCCGCCCCGCTGTTGAGAGAAGCCGCCCCCGCAGCGACAAGGGTGCCGCTGTTGACACTGACGGTTCCAGTGAAACTGTTGGTGCCAGCCAATACGGTCACGCCATTGCTGCTGCCAGCCGTGTTCCCTGCGATGACCAAGTTCTTGGTGCCTCCGCTTTCCGAGATGTTGCCAGAAAGCGTGAGCAGACTGGTCGTGTTGGCCACCGCGTTGGTGATGTTAAAATCAGCGCTGCCCGTGCTGGCAAGGATGATGTCCGTGGCGATCAGATCATTGGCCGTTGCCGCCGCTGCCTTGGAAAGCACCGCCGCCAAGGCTCCGTTGTCAAAGGTCAGCGTGCTGCCATTGCCCGACTGCAAGGTGTAGCCAAAGAAAGCGGTGGTTGGATCTCCAATATTCAGCGTGCCGGTCAGGGCGCTGATGTCCAGATTGATGATTTGCGCCGCAGTAAGATTCGCAGTGAGGTTGATGACGTCCCCTGCAACATTGGCAGGCACACCGCCCGTCCAGTTGCCCGCAGTGTTCCAAGTAAAGGGACCGGCACCAGTCTGATTCCAAGTATAGGTGGCACCCTGTGCGACGGGTCCTGGCAGCCATGTTGCCATCAGGCAAATCATGAACCATCCAAGGAGTTGGCGGTGGTGGCGTAATGTCTTCATAATGGATAAGGAAAAAAGTTAAAACAACCTCATGTCTGCCCTCACAAATACAGCGACGCAGCCGCACGCATTCTCTTCGAAAGAGGTGCGGCTGCTGCATTCTTTATTTCTGCGCAGGGTGTGGTTGGAGGCATCTAAAGGTATTCTTTGTATCAAAACACAATGAACCCTTACCAGCCAAGCTATTTTTATCCTTTCGCAAAAAAAACTTAACCCGCTGAAATTCAGCATTTTAAGTTATTCACAATACCCTTTCAAAGGATGGTCGTAATTCCTAATAAATGAGAACCAAGCGAGACCATTTCTCAAAAAGACCATGGAAATACCAGCATTTACGGTAAATCAACCACTCGCCCCAACCTCCACCTCCCTCATTCCTTTACCGCGTATCCCCGACAGGAATCGAACCTGTATTTAGAGTTTAGGAAACCCTCGTTCTATCCATTGAACTACGGAGACGACGAACGCTCCCCACGTTTCCACCGGTTCCCGCCAGGATTCAACTCCCGAATGCAAGTTGCAACCATCTGCAACATCCTCCCCTCCCCCACGTTTCCCGCCTCCCTTATATAAACCCAACTCGCCACCCATGAGCACCCACCCCCACTCACGCCGCCACTTCCTCACCACCACCGCCGGCCTCGCCGCCAGCGCCTTCACCGGCCCCAATCTCCTCCTCCGCGGCCAGGACACCGCCGCCAAGCGCCTCAACCTCGTCCAGATCGGCGCCAACGGCAAAGGCCTCGCAGACACCGGCATGGTCACCCTCAATCACAACATCATCGCCATGGTCGACGTCGACACCAAGCGCCTCGATGAAGCCGCCAAAAAGCGCGAAAAGCACCACCTCGACTCCTCCCAGCCCGCTCCCCCCGCACCCAAGCTCTACCAGGACTTCCGCAAAATGTTCGATGAAATGAGCAACCAGATCGACGGCGTCATCGTCTCCACCCCGGACCATACCCACTACCTCGCCGCCATGCACGCCATCAAGCACGGCAAGCACGTCTGCGTCCAGAAGCCCCTCTGCAACTACATCTCCGAAGTCCGCGATCTCCATCGCGCCGCCAAAGACGCCAAAATCGTCACCCAGATGGGCAATCAGGGCCGCACCATGGACGGCCAGCGCATGGCCAAAGAATGGATCGAGCAGGGTGCCATTGGCACCCTCAAAGAAATCCGCCTCTGGACCAATCGCCCCATCTGGCCCCAGGGCCCTATTAAGAAGAAGCTCGTCGAATGCCCCGCCAATCTCGACTGGGACCTCTGGCTCTCCTGCGAACCCTCCGAGCCCTACTTCGAGTTCGACCTCGACCCCGAGATGGCCAAAAAGAAGCAGCGCTCCCCCGGCCCCGCCCCCTTCAACTGGCGCGGCTGGTGGCAGTTCGGCTCCGGCGCCCTCGGCGACATGGGCTGCCACATCATGGATTCCTCCTTCTCCATCCTCGGCCAGCTCATCCCCGAAAAAATCGAAGCCGAATCCGGCCCCATCAATGACCTCAATGCCCCCATGTGGTCCAAGCTCATCTACCACATGCCCGCCGGCAAACACCCCGCCCTCACCGTCACCTGGCACGACGGCGAAAAAGACGGCGCCCCCAACAAGCCCGAGCGCCACCCCGACATCCCCGAAGACACCTTCAAAAAAGCCACCTCCGGCATGATGTTCATCGGCACCGACGGCGTCATCTTCGAAGGCGACGCCTACTGCAAGAGCCCCATCATCTACCCCCTCGAAAAATACAAAGCCGTCCGCGAAGACATGAAGTCCGGCAAGATCAAGCAGACCGAAACCCGCTCCGTCATGCCAGACAATCCCCAGGGCGAGTGGGCCCACCACATCGTCAATGGCGGCCTCCCCTCCTCAAACTTCGACTACTCCGCCCCCCTCACCGAATTCGTCCTCCTCGGCAATCTCGCCATCCGCGCCCAGCAGACCGTCCAGTGGGACAAGAGTGCGATGAAAGTCACCAACGTCGAAGCCCCCAACAAATTCATCACCCGCCCCTCCTACCGCGACGGCTGGAAAGCCTGATCTGCAATCCAAGCGCAGCTTGCCCTTCGTAGCTTCAGCGAAGAATGGGCCAGAACTCTCATCAAACCAAAACGGCAGCGCTCACCCCGCTGCCGTTTAGTTCATGTTCCAAGCGCCAAAGGCGCGACCGATCGCAGCCCAGGGCAACGCCCTGGGTCCAGCACCACCCATCCGGAAAGCAAACCAAGTAGCTTGCGCTCAGAAGCTTTAGCTAAGAATGAGCCACTTCTGCAAACCGAGTCCTTCAGCAACGTCTGTATCCATATCCACCCAAAATTTATATCTAAAGCCTCGTCAGGCAACTTCTGAAGAATCCGGGAGCCCCAAGTAATCTAATCCAATGCGCGACAAATGACTGGTCAGTCTAAGCGTCAAGCTAGTCGCGTATTCACTTCTAACTTGAGCTACTATGGATGCAGTTAGATCTTTATAAGAGGGCGGAGAAGTATCGCCATGTTCGTTTCCAGAGGCAACTTTATCGACCCTTGCAACCTTAAGTTCGAAGTTTTTGTCTATGCGGCCTTCTTTTGCAGCTAGAAATTCTTCCCAGACAGGGTTGTTACTTGGTTTTGAATCTTTGAAAAAAGAAAACTGCTGCTGCTTACCGCCCACAATAAGAAATAAAACCCATCCTCGCGTGGCTTCAGTAAGTGCCGTCGTCGTGTCTGACATCTTGTACAATTTTAATGCAGTAAATGGCATCCATGGATAAACACGCTTTTTGAAATCACGTCCGCTATCTTTTCTGCCCGCTTCTAAATCACAAGCTGGAGACAGGCAGATCCAATACCCACCATCCTTGCCTGTAAGCTGAAGAACATGGCCCGGAACGAGGTTTTTTCCACTTCGTTCCTTTGTTGAGACGTGAGTATTATGTGCGATCAAGCACTGAGTCCTCTTGTGGCCTTCAGTTGGATTAACAGTTAAAAAATGTTTGGTAACTTCAGCAGCATTGCCCCCACCCGCAAGAGAAGTATCCACAACACGCTTCATGAACTCGATAACTTTATCTCGGAGTGTATCGGTAAGCATCTCCATTTGCCTGTCCATCAACGCACCTATATAATGAGGCCTTTCAATTTCGACCGTGTCGAGGAGCTTATGAAGCCAAAACGCCTGCAGATCTCGATTTTGCAGTATGCTAGACTCAGGTTTCAGCCCGGAGGCTTCCAATGTCGCCCGCAATTTAGCAAAAATTAACCGATTTGGAGAAGGCCTCCATTGCTCAAGGGCTGATGTTAAATGATCTATCAGTGCAGTCGGCGCAACATCACCCTTTGAGGCAATGACAACAAAAGCATTACCGGCAATAAGCCATTTTATTGATGCATCTGGCTCGGATAGCGTAACAGCAAATGTCTCACCTTTAGACTCACGGGATACAAAATGAGACAGAAACCTTTTGAGCAAGAGGTCCTTAGTTTTACTGTCTTTGAATAAATCTGATTTCAGTTGTTCCAGAAAGGGAGCCAACACAATTTCATTTTTTTTATTTTGGGTTGATATGCTGCCATTTTTGAGAAGCTCCAAGCACAACCGGTGAGTAATCTGCTTTGCCAGCCTTGTACGGATGTCGGTTTCACTATCTTCCACTTCAACAAGAATCTCTTCTACCCTTCTATCATCATCCTCGGATAATTTAGCTAACGATCTAAGTTCAGAAGATAGAGACACTACAATCTCATTAAAAACTTCCTGTGAATTTTGAGAGGTATAAACAACGGCCAAGTTGAAATTGTCACTTTCCGCAAGTTGGCGGATGATTTCTATTGCCCTATCACCGCTTAGGCTATCTCCATCTAAATTATAGTCGAGAACAAGTAGATCACACTGCCTCAGTGAGGAGAAAGGAAGATCGGCTTGCGTTAACAATGCTCTGCCATCGTGAACATCTACTAGCCAGTGGCGTTTCTTGTCTCTACAAAAAGAGACCAATGCGGACAATCGATCTCGTTCTGCAGGCACGAAAGGCTCTTCAGCAAGTAATGAATCTAGCGTTGGAAAGCGATCATCAACTATCAAGACTGATCGAATAGGCCTGATAAATACTTCGTCTATTTGTTCGGAATAGCTTTCCATGGCTAGTGTGGGAATATTGCATCACGAAACTCAATTACAAAATTAGCACCCTCTAACACCCTGAGGCTTTCATCCAAGGCGTAGCTAATTCTGTGTCCTCCGGCCGCTAAGTTTGCACGACAAAGATAGAGTCCAATACCCCTGCCGCCCCTTCGTTTTGTAAAAAAGATACTGAAAAGATCCCCGATGTCCTCCGGTTGTATCCCTGGCCCATCGTCGGCAACAATCACGTTGTTATTCCTTACAGTTAAAATAACTTCTTTATTGCTCAGCGGATTTTGATGAACCCAGTATTTAGCATTATTCACCAAATTGACAAAAACAGGCAGAATTCTTGCTGGCTGCTCGTAAACGCTAAACTTATCAAATGCCTCGGAGGACTCCAGTGAGAACTCTTTCAGCTCGATACTCTTTTTGAAGAACAACCTAACATATTCAGCGATTTCTCTACCCGTTATTTTGCGGTATTGAGGCTCACCGGAAAGCCTGAGTGGAGATAAGAATCGCAGCCTTCCTTCGAGGCCGTCGTAGGCCTCTTTAACCTGCCTGTACGCGCGGGAGTCTTGTACTTCCACCGAGAATGTCTTGAGACCGTGTGCAATGGTTGAACTAAAGGCAGCCAGTTCATGGTCAATGATTTCAACTGTGATTCCCAATTGAGCCAGCGCATTAAGACGGTCGAGTTCAGCACGCAGAGTTCCGACTTCTTGACTATTCTCTGTTGCCAGCAGGTCCAAATTTATGTTCTCGCCCAAACTTTCTAGCGTCGAAATGATGCCATCAAACTTCTGTTCATTTTCACGATCATGGCACTCCACCGTCTCTTCGATTAGGCTCAACGCCGCTTGAAACGAAATTTTGTCTTTTCCAACTTCATCAGGTAAGGAATGAAGCTCCTCTTCTAGATTTTCAAGTCTTGCCTTTGCATGACCACTTACACGTTGTTTCTCTGAATCTAATAGAAGAGAAACTCGTTTTGTCCAATCTGCGAGCCGCCGCCTGACGTGCCTGACTTGACTTTCAATCTGCTGCTTGGTTGATTCTGCAGGGTTTGTCAGCTTCAATTTTTCGAAAGCCTCGTTCAGGCGATCTTCAATTTCTCGAGATTCCGAATCAAAAGTTTGCATTTCCTCACGATAAATACCGTGCGTAACCTGAAGCCGGGGGGCCAAGCGGTTTGGAGCCGCACCAAGTCTAAGTTCCGTTCGTTGTTGCTTCAACAATGAAAGACTCTTACGCAGCTCTAAGATTTGAATTTGGCTTTTCAAAGAATCAGGCTCAAGAAAGTGTTTTTTGAGCTCGCTAATTTCTTCCACAAGCTGCTTAAGTTTTGGTTCATTCTCTTGAAGCTTTGCTCGGAATTCCCTCCTCTTTTTAAGCAAATGCTTTTCACGTTCCTCGGCGCGTCTTTTCTTTTCGTAGGCCTCATTAAGGATAGGCTTGATTTGCTTTCTAATATCAGAATCCATGCCAAAGAAGCGTCTCGCAGAGGTCATGAGTATATTCATGACAAGCTCTTTGAAGACTTTGGAGGCGGTGTTGTCAATTATGCCCTCTCGCCCAGCTTTATCTTTTAGATTAGGGTTACCGTAGTCAGTGATCGCGATGCGACCAAGCATTCTGCGATGATTCCAAAATTCACGGCCTGCCTGCTTACTTCTACGTTCTTCTATCTCGAAGTAGTCGGCATCTGGTCGGCCGTATGGCATCACGCGAAATCCATCTCGGAAAACCATCATGCCTGAGAATTTTTCCAGCAGCAATTGCAGCTGCATAAACTCTTCCTCAGAATGCGTGGTATTTTTGCGTTCGAATTCCATGGCGGATGCGTAGAAAGCAAAGCCCCCCACTCGGGTATTTGAACGAGATGGAACGTTTTCCGCCGGCTTGATTACGATCTCCTCTGGAACCCATTTGCCGAAAGCCTTGACCCTGCCTTTGAAGCAGCCTTCCTCGTCAACATAACCATCAATGATGTGTTCCAAATTTCCAGCCGCATGCGTTTTGAAGCCGGCGCTGTGTTCAATAATCGACATGCGGTAGTCGCCATGCCAACCGATGACTTTCGTGGAAAAGTCAACAATATTTGAATTAGTGGCTTCATTGGTGAGCGAGGCAAAAGGGTCGACGAAGCTCCAAAGCGTGTCTTGGAAGTTGTCACGAGATTGTCTATCACTTGCGGATTTGGAGTATGAATTAAGCTGTGCTTCGAGCTCTGGAATAATGCCTGCCATTACCATTGCTGTGCCATGTTGGCTGCTATCGTTCCAGACTTCCCATTCCGACAAATGCCTCTCCAATAATTCCTTGTTTACAATTGTATCTTCAATTCGTGCTTGAGTTGTTGTGAACTCTTGGGCGTGCCCTTTTAACTCTCGCTCGACCAAGTCATATTGCTTCCAGGCATCCCTAACCCGTCTTTTTTGGAGCGGATCGAGTTCATCCCCCCAAACATTACACATGAGTGTTTCGTAAAGATTTGGAAGTTCAGTGAACAATTCTTTCTTATCAGAGAACGTGATAAGGGGTACCCGAACGTCGTCTAAAATGAGAAATGGATTTTCAAAAATGCGCCAGTCGATGAGAGCGGCTACAAACTCTTGATTTTTCCGTTTGGTGACAAGCAACAGAAGACTGCCCAGGTAAGCCACCGAAAGTCGCCCTATTCCTTTTTTCCCTTGTCGTTTACGATAAGGGAGGCCGTTACGGTCTGCCAGTGAGGTTGCGCCAACGCCTGCCTTTGACTCAGTACCTATAACTAGCCATTTGTTAATAAATTCATCACGAGACATTCCGTGTCCATCATCGCATATGCATGCGACTATCGGGTCGCCGTCAAAGATATGAAGGGACACAGAGCGGGCATAAGCATCGTAAGAATTTTTCCACAACTCAGAAATGGCTGTTGGGCAGTCGGCGATCTGTTCCCTCCCAAGATGATCGACGGTCCGGGCTCGAGTTTGGAATCGGACAACTTCAGCCATGATCTTTATTTAAATTTTCAAGAAAAATTTGTATAGGCTTTAAGATGGCCTCTCCCAATTTTACGGGAACAGCGTTGCCAATCTGTCTGGCCGAAGCCATGATACCTCCCTTAAAAACGAAATTATCTGGAAAAGTCTGTAGCCGCGCCGCTTGTCTCACTGTGATTCCATGATGCTGAACAGGGTGAACGAAACGCCCCTTCGAAGGATTGACGCAGGCAGTGGTCATTGTTGGAGCTGGTTGTCTTCGGTCAATGCGTCCATAGACGTCTTTGTGACCGTCATGTTCTTTATGGCACTTTAAAACCCGGCCTGAATCACGTCGACTGCCACCATCAATAGGCGTATTTTTAAACGCCTGAATTAATTCTGGGCCGTGGCTCATGTGAACATCATTAATGTCACCCTTGGGAGCTCCGGCAAAGGCCTGATCACAATTCACCCACGGTTTGAGCGATGGGCACAATTTGATAGCTGCAGAGTTACCATGCGTAGGTGCCGGAGGCCAATCAGGGATGTCTGGTAGTTTATTTAGAATCCCGAGAATAAACACTCGTTTTCGCCTTTGCGGCACTCCGTAGTCGCGGGCGTCTAGCACCACAGGTTTAGTCACTCGATAACCGGCATCTTGTGCCATTTTGCAAAAAAGGTCCAGATAGGGAGCGTGACGGGGCCAAAGAATACCTGGCACATTCTCCAATAAGAAAATTTTTGGGTGCAGGTATTCAACTGTTTTAAAATAAAGGTGAATCAATTGATTCCTAGGGTCTTTCACACCTGCACCTTTAATTCGATGGACTGAAAAACCTTGGCAGGGGGGACCTCCCAAAACAAGATCACATGGGGCTGTCGTACTGAACACGGACCCCAGTTTTTCAAGATCCAATTTAGCAATGTCAACTTCGTGAAGAAGTGGGAATGTGCTATTCTCGCTCACCAAATTCGACCGGTATGTCTCGCACGCGTGGGCGTCGAATTCGACAGCAGTTCTAATTTCAATGCCCAAATTGATGGCCGCTTTGGAAAAACCACCTGCTCCTGCAAATAGATCGGCCCCACGAATAGCAAGTGATGCCTTTTTTTTAGCGGTTTTCGGCGCAAGTGGGTTGTTTTTCGCTAAAACCATATCAGATGCGCTAATTTCACTTATTTATACTGTTCAATTGAACGAAATCAACTCTTTTCGGCAGCTAAAATACTAAGATATTAAGCTTAATAATTAATTAACAGGTATTTTTGTTTTTGTCCTCTCCAATTTCGCTTTTCCTATCAAAAACCGGCCCAGCCAACCCTCCCCCCCCCCGCCCGCCTCATCCACCGCCGCAAACTCGCCACCTCTGGCCCCCTCAGTTCCCGCAAACACCAAAACACCGGCACCTCCTAAGAAGTGCCGGTGTGAATGGGAATACCTCGCTCCGATTCATCAGAGCAATCAATTCAATCAATCATCAACAACCACGCGGCTGATCACGCGATTGTCACCGTCGGTGATGTACTGCACGCTCACCGGATTGCCCACACGAACGCGTGTGTTCAGCATGTCCTGGGTGATGACCTTGCCGCTCTTGGTCACATAGACCACTTCCTTGCCATAGCGATAAGTCACCGGGCCGGTCTCCTCTTTCAGGATGAAGGTCGTTCCGGGCACATACTCCGTCAGAGTCCCCGTGCTGGTGGTCGTCTTCACCGTTGTCTGCGACGAGCCGTCCGCCTGGACAGTCGTCGTCTTGGTGGTGGTCGTATCCTGCGCGAGGACAGCGGATGAAGCGATAAGCGCAAAGGCGAGGCTGTAGATTTGGGTTTTCATAAGAAACGTTTGGGGTTGGGTTGTTGCCCAATGTTTGAGAATTCATTCACTGGGCAGGCAACATCCTGCGCGAGATCCCCCGCCCATGAAATGGGGTGAAACCCGCCTTCTGCATCGCACCAGATCCAGCAACCACATCCGCGTGCGCCCACTGAATAACAGCCACATCTCCACGGCCCAAACTCAATCCATTCCTCGGCCAATCCATTCCCGTTGCCAAAATCAAAACCTCACATGCGCTCCACCGCCGCCGCATGAATCATCCCAGCTCACTTCTTTCTCTGCTCCCTCTGCCTCTCTGCACCTCTGCGGCAAAATCGAACGTCCCTGCCACCTCCAAACAAACATGGCGCAGAGTCCGGATTTCTAATTCTGAATTAGCGTCATATCAGCGTCCCATCAGCGGTTAAAAATCCGCCCCTTTCTCCACGCACAAAACGCATCACCCACAGCATTTGAACCGCCGCAGACAACACCCCCTTCCTCATCAGCTCAAGTCAGCGCCAGTCAGTGGTTCAAGCCCACCTCAACGTCCGTGGATTCAGTGCATTCCATGGTTCAACCCCGCTCCCCTCAACCTCCGGCCATTCCTCTGCCAATCCATTCCTTTGCCGAAAAACAAATTGCCCCTTTCGCCCAGCATCCCCTCAATGCCCACCACCTTCACTTCCGATCCGACATCCGTGTCTTCCGTGCAATCCGTGGTTCAACTCCAGTCCCTCCCTGCCTCCGGCCATTCCCTTGCTCCACATTCCCTTGCCAAAAAACAAACGCCCCTCTCGCCCAGCAGCCCTTCAAAACCCCACCTCCACCTCTGATCCGACTTCCGTGTATTCAGTGTATTCCGTGGTTCAACTCTGGTCCCTCCCTGCCTCCGGCCATTCCCTTGCTCCACATTCCCTTGCAAAAAATAACCCCACCAAATCACCCAAGACCACCGTCAACTCCCCCTCCTCTCCCTCACCATCTCCGCAATCTCCTCCGGCGTCGCACACGCCACCGGCACCACCTCAGCCGCAGCCACCCGCCCCTGGCAGTCCACATCGTACAGCCTCGCCATCTGCCTCAACGCCCTCAACCTCACCGACAGCATGGGCGCCGGCACCAGAGCAGCCCCCTCGCTCTCGCCCTCCACCCTCGCCTCAGGAACCCCAAACGTCCCCACCACCGTCTCCCACAGCGCCACACTCACGCACTCCCGCAGCGCCACCAAATCCCCCTCCGACCTCGGAGCCAGCGACGGCAAAACCCGTTCCCGCTTCGGAGCCCTCGCCGCCCGCGCCATACGGATTTCCCACCAGTGCTCCCGCACCTCCCCCAGGCCCACCCTCAGCACCTTCGCCACCTTCCGCAGCGCCAGCCCCCGGCGCACATGCAGCTCAAACACCAGCTCCGTCCCCGTCAGCCCTTTCACCCGCGCCCCCCTCACCCACCGCCGCAAACTCGCCATCTTCACCCGCCGACCCGCCCTCACCCCGCCTCTGCGGGCCTTTTTGGAAGAAGAAATAGCCATGATCTGAAAAGTGAAAAGTTCAAATGGTAGCAACTGGTATTCATCACCCGCCCACCACATCATACCACAACCCTTGGGCCCCATTTCCCCATTTCAACCCCTTTCTTCAAAGAACCTCAATCCCATCCAACACCATGCCTGAGCAGATGGATTGAAGTACGACAGACACTCCTGTCTGTCGGCCAGCGCATCGCAAGCACCCAGGCCCCACGGACCACATCCACCGCTCTCACAGCACAAACAGCCCCTCCCTCAAAGCCCACCTCAGAAACCATCTCTGCGGCGTTCCAGTCTCTGCGGTGAAAAATCCTTCCCCCCATTTCCTTGCCGAAAAACAGCCATCTCTCATCCCCACCGCAAACACCCCGCCCTTTTTTTGCGTCCTTCTTTGCGCCCCTTTGCGGCCAACCATTCCGGCTCCGGCTCAACAACCGCCAACCTCTGCCCCCTCCGCCTCTCTGCCCCTCTGCGGCAAAAACGAACGTCCCACCCCCAACCATTCGCCACACAACACCTTTGAATCCTGCATTTTCCGAATGCCAAGATCAGCGTTTTATTAGCGTCATATCAGCGGTTAAAAAAATCCGCTTCCCGCTCCCACAATCCAACACCGCGAGAGATAGGAAAACCGCAGAGTCTCTTCAGAAACAAATCTCTGCGGCTTTCCAGTCTCTGCGGTGAAAAATCAGTGGTTCCCGCGCTACCTCAAGTTCACCGCGCCCCCATCAATCGGATAAGAACTCCCCGTCACAAACGACGCCTCATCACTGCAAAGATACAGCGCCAGCGCCGCAATCTCCTCCGGCTTCGCCATCCGCCCAATCGGCTGCGCCTCGCTCAGCTTCTGAAACATCTCCGCTTCCTGACCCGGATACGTCTTCGCCAGATACCCGTCCACGAACGGCGTATGCACCCGCGCCGGAGCGATGCAATTGCACCGGATCCCCTGCTTGATAAAATCCTTCGCGATCGAGTACGTCATCATCAACACCGCCCCCTTCGTCATCGAATAAGCAAACCGGTCCGCCAACCCCATCTGCGCCGCGATTGAGCACATGTTCAGGATCACGCCCTTGTTCACCGTCGTCATGTGCGCCAGCGCCGCCTGCGCGCACGCATGCACCCCCTTGATGTTCACCCGGTGCAGCCGGTCCATGTCCTCCTCCGCCGTCGTCAACGCCGTGCCGATGTGCGCGATGCCCGCGTTGTTCACCAGCACGTCGATCTTCCCATGCTTCGCCGCCACCTCATCAAAAATCGCCTTCACCTCCGCATAGTTCCCCACATCACAGGCCGAACCCCGCGCACTGCCCCCGGCAGCCACAATCTGATCCACCGTCACCTGCGCCCCCTCCTGCTTGAGGTCGAGCACTTCCACATGCGCCCCCTGTTTGGCAAAAAGAATAGCAATGGCCTGACCGATGCCCGATCCGGCTCCGGTGATGATAACGGTTTTGTTGGAGAGTGAAAACATGAGCAGAAGTAAACAGTGATTAGCAGCCCTTTTTTACGCACGTTCCCCTTTTCATCCAAACAATTCTCAGCGGAAAGCAAACGTAACCGGGGCATTCCTGCCCCGTCTGAATTCCCCAGCACGAATACACCCAAGCGCTGCTTGCCCTCCCGAATAACATCCTCGCACTCTTTCTGGTCTTCTGAGTACGTAGTTCGGGATCGTAGCCCGTTCCGGAAGCTCCGCATCTCCCCAAACCTGAAACCACCCAGCGCATGTATTGTAGTCCCGGCTTTAGCCGGAATCTGGGAAGCTTAGTTTGTGCAAACGACCCCCGAATACACTCCCCTCTCCCTCCCTTTTTGCGTCTTTTTTGCGCCTCTTTGCGGCCAACCATTCCGACTCCCCCTTACTTCTTCCCCTTCTTCTTCCCAGCCTCCGGATCCACCGGTAGAAACGCCGCAAACCGGCTCTCAAACCGCTTCGGCAGCACGCACTGAATCTCCGCCCGGCCCGTCTCATAATCCTCGCTCAGCATCTTCCCCTCCTGATGGATCAAAGCCACCAGATCCATCCGGTCCAGCGGCAGGCTCAGCGTAAGACGCACCACCCGGTCGATCATGAAATCATGCAGCCGGTGCAGCAGATCCTCCATCCCCTGCCCCGTCTTCACCGAAATCGTCACCGCCTCAGGAAAATCCCTTTTCAGCTCCATCAGCCGCGGATCATCAATCAGATCCACCTTGTTCAGCACCAGCAGCACCTTCTTGTCACCCGCCCCCAGCTCCGCCAGCACCTTCGACGTCGTCTGGTAAAACTCCACCGCCTGCGGCGAGCTCGCATCAATCACATGAATCAGGAAATCCGCCTGGATCGCCTCCTCCAGCGTCGCCCGGAACGACTGCACCAAATCGTGAGGCAGGTTCCGAATGAACCCCACCGTATCCGTCACCAGCAGCGGCTGCCCGTCCGGCAGCTCCATCCGCCGCGTCGTCGTGTCCAGCGTCGCAAACAGCTTGTCCTCCACATACGCATCCGCCGCCGTCAGCTTGTTCAGCAGCGAAGACTTCCCAGCATTCGTGTACCCCACAATCGCCGCATGCGGCACCGGCGTGCGCAGGCGGTCCTTTCGCATCGTCTCCCGCTGCTTCTTCACCTCCTCCAGGTCCGCCTTCAGCTTGTCCAGCCGCTTGCTCGCCAGCCGGCGGTCCACTTCCAGCTGCGTTTCACCCTCACCACGCGCCGCACCCGCACCACCCACCCCGCCGCCGGCGCCACCGCCCTGACGGTCCAAGTGAGCCCACATCCGCGTCAGCCGTGGAATCGAATACTCCATCTTCGCCAGCTCCACCTGCAGCCGCGCCTCACGCGTCTTCGCCCGCATGTTGAAAATATCCAGAATCACCTCATGCCGGTCGATCACGCAGATGTCCCCCTCGCTCTCCCACGCCCGCTGCTGCCCCGGACTCAGCTCATTGTCCCACACAATCACATCCGCCCCCAGCTCCTTCGCCTGCTTCATCAGCTCCGCCGACCTCCCGCTGCCAATCAGGTAGCGCGCCGTGTGCTCCCGCGCAAAAACCAGCTCCTTGCCAATGATGTTGATCCCCAGCGTCCCCACCAGTTCAGCCAGCTCCTCCAGCAAGTCTGAGGCTTCCTGCTTCTGCCGCCGGTCAAAGTACGCACCGACCAGAAAAGCGTTCTCAACGGCATTGGGTTTTTCTCGAATGTCAAACATGGGGTTGCCAGTATGGAGCACGCCAGCGCATTGCCAAGCTGCGTATTCCATGCCATGAACTCCCAACCCACATGACACGCCGCCTCCTTCTGCTCAGCCTCTGCCTCGGTCTCGCCGCCTGCGATTCCTCAGACACCGCCCCCCTCCCGCTGAACCTCTATGAGTGCGATGCCGGCGAAGCCGCCGTCCGCCATCTCATCACCCTCCTGCCCGACCTCAATCCCGGCGTCCCCAAAAGCTACTCCATCGTCCTCGGCGAGATCAACCGCGACGGCATGACCCCCGCCACCGACCCCTTCACCAACCGCTTCGCCGACTTAAAGCTCAAATTCGTCAACGCCCAAAACCTCAAAGTCATCGAGCCCGACAACACCATTGCCGAATCCGACACACGCCTCGCCGCCTTTGTCCTTCAACTCCGCAAACTCCAGCCCACCAGCGCCACCACCTGGGACGCCGAAGCCGGCTGGAGCTACAAAAAGGAATATGCACGCATCAAAATGCAACTCGAAGTCAAAGATGGAAAAACCCGCGTCGTAAATGCCGAAAAAGTCGAAGGCTCCTGATCAGCCCCAAGGGGTCAGTGCAGACCACCGCCACCGCTGTCATCCACACTGTCCACATCCATCTGCCGCACCCGCTTCCGATCACGTTCAATTTGCACAGCCGTGCGCAGTTTTTCACGCACGTTCTCAATTCCCGGAATGGCACGCATGGAAAGTGTGGGCGTCGTCGCATCTGAGGTGATCAAGGTCATGTTGCCAAGACCGACCAATCGCAGCAAAAAGGGCTGCTCCATCGTGTAATCCCGCACCCGGAAAAGCTCCATTTCATCGGTCTTTTTGCTGAGAATTCCGGAACGAATGCGCAAACGCTGGCTGGTCAGCTCATAAGTGGTGCATTTTGTCGCCCACCAGCGGAAGACCCACATCAAAAACGGAATGATCAACCCCAGATACCCCAGCGCTCCGATGCCAGCAGTCGCCAGACCGAACACGGTGGCCGCTACCGCAATGCCCGCAGCCAGCAGGATGCAGAAAAAGTAGTACCAGAAATGTACCCACTGGGAGGTGTGACCGGACCAGAGATTGATTTCCGCGACGGCGGCAGGAATGGGAGCGTCTTCTGTAGGCATGATGTGCGAGGGGGTGTGAGTTTAGGAAGCGGTTGGAAAATCAGAGCATCGACTTGATCTCATCAAGCGCCTGCTTGGTGCGTTTGATGCCTTCGATTTCAGTGTGCTTGTCGCCTTCGTATTCGATGCCGATGTAGCCATTATAGCCCGCCTTGACGACGATGTTGATCAAACGCTCGAAATCGAGCGTCATCTCGCGCCCTTCGCGGCGGTCTTCGGTGTAGAATTTGCCAGCACCGGTGTCCCAGTCGTAGGCCTTGGCGCTCATGCCCTTTTTCACCCAAGGCATGAACTCACGCAGGCCTTTGTAGGGGTTGTAGAGTTCACCTTTGACGCGGTCGGTGTAAAAATTGCCAAAGTCCGGCAGAATGCCGACGCGGGCATGGTCTGCGGCTTTCATCACGCCAGTGAGCCAGAGGCCGTTGCTGGAGAGTCCGCCATGATTTTCCACGACAACGTAGAGGCCGCGCTTGTCGCCTTCCACGCACAGACGATGCAGGCCATCCGCAGCGAGCTTCATCTGTTCGTCCCAGCTCAGTTTCGGATCGCTGGCGGCATTCACGCGGATGCTGTGGCAGCCGAGGGTGGAAGCGGCATCCAGCCACTTGAGATGATTTTCGACGGTCTTTGCGCGCTTGGCCTCATCGGGATCGCCGAGATTGCCTTCGCGGTCGCACATGATGAGCAGTCCGTTCACGCCTTCGCCTTCCTGACGCTTTTTCATTTCGCCGAGGTAGGCGGCGTCAGTGGCCTTGTCGAAGAACATCTGGTTCACATACTCGACGCCGTCGATGCCCAGGCTGCGGGCGATCTTGCAGAAGTCGAGATGCTCGTGACGCTCGGCATTGCCTTTCCCAAAGATGCCTTTGTTCAGCGACCATTCAGCCAGCGAGATTTTGAACGGCGGCTCCTTGTCAGCGGCGATGACTTGGCGTGAACCTGCAGCGGCAATGGCTGTGGTGACGAGTTGAAGGAAGTGGCGGCGGGAGGTCATGGGTGTGATAGCACCCACTATGATGTGAGGAGCCCCCAAAGCTCCAGCAGAATTTTTGCCCCGACTTTGTAACCCGAAGCCTATGCCGCCTTGCGTTCCACGCGCTTGCGCAGCATGGCGGCACGCTCGCCTTTGACGACGCCTTCGTTGATGGTGACGCCGCGCACGTCCATCCGGCTCGGCACGTCATACATGACGTCCAGCATGATGCGTTCGAAGATGCTGCGGAGTCCGCGTGCACCGGTGCCGCGTGTCACCGCCTCCTTCGACATGGCCAGCATGGCATCACGTGTGATGGAAAGCTCCACGCCGTCCATGTTCATCAGTTTCGCATACTGTTTGATCAAAGCGTTCTTCGGCTCGGTCAGCACCCGCACGAGTTCCTGTTCCGTCAGTGACTCCAGCGAGCAAACCACCGGCAGACGACCGATGAACTCCGGAATCAGGCCAAACGACAGCAGGTCCTCAGGTTCGACTTCGGCCCTGGATTTGGCGGTCTCGGGTTTCGCGGCCTGGGAATTCACAAAACCCATGGTCTTGCCACCACGTCGCCGCTCCATGAGTTTGTCGAGGCCGACAAAGGCCCCGCCGCAGATGAACAGAATGTTTTCTGTGTTCACCTGGATGTACTCCTGCTGCGGATGCTTGCGTCCGCCCTGCGGCGGCACATTGCATACAGTGCCTTCAATGATTTTCAGCAGCGCCTGCTGCACGCCTTCGCCTGAGACATCGCGCGTGATGCTCACGTTCTCGGTTTTGCGGCCGATCTTGTCGATCTCGTCAATGTAGACGATGCCCATCTCAGCGCGGGCGACATCGTAGTCCGCCGCCTGCAGGAGCCGCAGGACGATGTTTTCCACGTCTTCGCCGACGTAGCCGGCCTCTGTCAGCGTGGTGGCATCTGCAATGCTGAAAGGCACATTGAGAATGCGTGCGAGAGTCTTGGCGAGCAGCGTCTTGCCACAGCCCGTGGGACCCATGAGCAGCACGTTGCTTTTTTCGATCTCAACATCATTTGGGTCGGGCAGGGCGGTCGTCACTTTGCGAGGGGCTCCGCTGCCGGCACGCGTGGCCTGCTGCTGGGTGTGCAGGATGCGCTTGTAATGATTGTGCACCGCGACACTGAGCACCTTCTTCGCCTGAGACTGGCCGATCACATGCTGATCCAGCAGCGCGGCAATGTCCGCCGGACGTGGCACCAGTAGTGCTGGACCACCCTCGGAATCGACCGAGGTTTCCTTATCGAGGATGTTTTTACAGACGTGAATGCAGTTGTCGCAAATATACACCCCTGGACCTGCAATGAGTTTTTTGACCTCTGCATGGCTTTTGCCGCAGAAGGAGCAGAGAGTAACGTTGGAGCCGCGTGCCATGGTTTTTGGGGATGGGAGAATGTCGCACGGAAGCAGGATGCACGTCAAGGTGCCGCTTCAAGAGAACGCAAAACAACCTGACCCGTGTCA
This sequence comes from Prosthecobacter sp. Pr1, assembly GCF_057652315.1. Taxonomy (NCBI): domain Bacteria; kingdom Pseudomonadati; phylum Verrucomicrobiota; class Verrucomicrobiia; order Verrucomicrobiales; family Verrucomicrobiaceae; genus Prosthecobacter; species Prosthecobacter sp. Pr1. The sequence continues at coordinate 228,933 of NZ_JBYFBS010000007.1, forward strand.
TTCCGCCCATACCATGCATTGAGTAATACGCCTGAAGCCGGTCGTGAGATCAAAATGCTGTTCTGCGAAAGAGACGGATTTGCGAGTATCAGCCCCTTAGGGTCTTGGATCTCCCACTGCTGCCCCCACAATTGCGGGGGCAGCTTCCAAGAAACCGTATCCAAGCCCTGAATCACCGCACCGGGTGGAACCTGAGCCGGGTCCATCAGCCATGCCTGCGGCACCAGAGTTCGCAAAGCCACAAAGTGCTGCTGGCGCAATTCCTGGCTCCAAAATGAGCGCAGCGCCGGCAGATGCAACAGTGCCTGCTCCAATGGAGAATGGGCGAGTGCTGCACTGCCCCCCACGAGTTTCAGCCCCCCTCGATCCTGTGCATAATTGAATGACAACCAAAGATCTGAGTCCGCCCCCTTTGCGGGGGCCAGGGAAAGCCAGTGCGCCAAAAAATCACCCAATGGCCCTGCGATGCGGCCTTTCGTAACACGCGTCTGCAAGACTTCGCGGGCCGCCATCCAGCGCATGATACGGTAGCCGGCAGAATCGACAGCTTCGCGCTGCGATCGGGGTAATGGTTCCAACAAGTCAGGTATCATGTGTTCTGCAGCCTCTGTCTAAATGCAGACTGTCACCCCCGTCAAAACGAGAGATTGCGGCGAAAAGATGTTTATGATAATTATATAACCCGTGTTGCGCACCTCCGCCAGCCCCCTCCGTCCGCAACCCCAGCCAAAAAACTGGATGTCTGCGGGCTTTTCACTGCTGGAACTGCTCACCGTTATCTGCCTGGTCGGCATCTTCAGCAGCATTGCACTTGGCTGGCACGGCGGAAACCAAAGGAGTGTGATAGAACGTGTGATCAACCAGCGGAACGCGCAGGAAATTGTTTCTCTCGGGGTCTATGCCACGCTGGGCAATGCGGATTTTGTGGTGCCAGGGGACAAACTGGCCACCGCAGCCAAGCTGATAGGCGGTGTTACCGGCAAGCAAGGGATGTGGAAGGACAAACTTTTCAGCCTTACCAACATGCGGCCCAGCGACCTGCCCGGAGCTCTGTCTTTTGTGAAGTTCGAGTCCGGCCTGCTGCTCTACGACCCTGAAGGGCTGCAGCCTTGATCCGCTGAGTTAATCGACGCTCACTTCCACATTCAAAGTGGCGGGCAGCTTCGATGCTTCGGCAGCATTGGCAGCCGCCGGTTCGTCAGGAAAAATCACCACGATTTCGCGAATGCCGCCCTGGTCTTGCGCTTTTTGCTCCTTGAGCACCCAGTGCTGCACAAACTTGGCCACGGAAGTACGGCTGGCTTCGCGCACGTGCTTGATCTTTCCGGGGACACCCGCGCGACGTTCCAGCATCGGGGTCAATCCTTTCTCCAGTTCGGCCATGTTCTCCGCCGCATTGAACCGCAGCCAGCCAGCCTCAGCCTTTTTCTCCATCGTTTCCGTGCGGATCGCCGGTGGCAGCGAAGGCCGGATGGCGGGCGCGATCACCACGCAACGACCGTTTTCGACCGTGATCTTCCACTCGTCGGACAGCTTCAAATGGTAACGATAGACCACCATCGCGCGGATCTCCGCCACGGTGGTGCCGAGGTAAACGGCATCGTTGAACAAGGTCTTCGTGTCATACTTCGTGACGGTCTCCTCGGTTTCCATGGTGGCGAGTTCCAATACATCCCCCTGAGTCGAGGCGATGCGTTTCACGTTTTCACGAAAACTCTCGGTGATGGTCTGCTTCTGGAAATGCTCTACCAGCCACTTCATGCCAAAACCTGAATCCACCACCTTCCAAACCACGAGGCCACCAATGACCACCAGCGCCAGAAACGTCAGGGCCAGGGTGGAGAGGCATCCTGGCCTGCGGCGCGGCGCGGGTGCTGGAGCAGAATTTGGTTCATCCATGGAATAAAGAGTGAGTCAAAGGCCCCTGAACATGCGGCCTAAGGCTTCCTCTGCCAATTACGAATCTGGTAAAAACCTCGCCTTGACGATCTCCCGCAGCCCCTGCGAGACTGGCGACGCATGAAGCCTTCATTCCTCTCACGCGCCGTACTGCTGGCCTGTCTCGCAGTTTTCTCCACCTCTCAGGCTCAACAACCCGCGAACCAGAACGCGGAGGAGCAGGAGAAAAAGCTGCTGGATGACATGGAAAAGGTTGGCTGGGTGCGTGAAGGCGCAGGAGATCTCGGCGGCGTGGCCAAGATCGCCATCCCGAAGGGCTACCGCTTCACCCACGGCAGCGGCACCAGCCGTGTGCTGGAATTGTTTGGCAATCTGCCCCAGCCCTCCGCCTCAGGCATGCTCACCACCGAGGGATTCGGCCCTTGGATCATCTTCGGCTATGACGATTCCGGCCATGTGAAAGACGATGAGAAAAACGACATCAATGCGGATGAGCTTCTCGCACTCCGCCGCGAGGGACTGGCGGAATCCAATAAAGTGCGCAAGGAACGCGGCATCCATGAGCTGGCCATTCTTGGCTGGGCCATGCCGCCGCGCTTCAACGACACCACCAAAACTCTTGAGTGGGCGGTTCGAATCCAAAGCTTGGACGGGACAGGAGGCGAGTCTGTGAACTATGAGACGCGGCTGCTGGGCCGCACGGGTTCCATGAAGGTGCAGCTCGTGTGTGACCCGGCGGAGTTTCAGCCGCTGCTGACCGAGTTTCAGAAAGTCATGGGCGGCTTCTCCTATGTCGAAGGTCAGCGCTACGCGGAGTTCCGCGAAGGAGACAAGGTCGCAAAATACGGCCTCACCGCGCTCATCGCCGGCACCGGCGCCTTTGCCGCAGCCAAGATGGGCCTGTTTGGCAAGCTCGGGCTGTTCTTTGCCAAGCTGGGCAAGGCGGCGATCCTGCTGGTGGTGGGTGTTCTGGCCGGCTTGAAAAAGCTCTTCGGCAAAATCTTCGGCTCGCGTCAGCCCCCAGGCGAATAGCGCATGACCGACGGCCAGACGCTTCTCGCAGTCTTCGTGCTGCTGTATCTCATCGAGTGCCTGCGCCTCGTGCCTTCCACGGCCTGGATGGCTGCGGGCACGGGCAAGTCGGGCTGGAGCCCGCTGCGGCCATGGATGCGGCTGCAAATCGGCAGCGGCTCGCCATTGCTGCTCTCTCCTCTGCCGCCCATGCAGGCGCATGCTCTGGCGCTGCCATGGTTGTTTGTGCCCGAGCAAGAATCACTGCGTGTGCGATTGACCGACAGCATGAGCGTCAGCATTGCATGGGAGAAGCTGGCTCCACGTGTCGAGGAAAGCACGCTACAGCTCGACGCTGTGACCCGAGTGCGCCTGCCTTCTAAAACGCTGGCTGAACTCTGGCAGCAACGGCTCACTGAATGGCGTGGCCTGACGCCCGAGCAGCGCCGCAGCGCATTCCTCAAGCACGCCCGCACGTCACTCGACACGAAGTCTGCCCACACAACCGCCACGGCTTCATCGCAGCTCACCCGATCACTGCGGCTCTGCGCCACGATCCACTTCATGTGGTGCTTTGGCGTGATGAGCGTTTTGTATCATCGCTTTGGCGACAGCCTGATCGTGCTCGCGGCTGCGGGTGTGCTGCTGCTGGTGCAATTCTTCCAATCCTGGCTCTTTCTGCGCAGCACCCGGAAAAGCCGCGTCCTTATTCCGCATCGTCGCTGGCGCGCGCTCGGGATTGCCTTCCTGCCGCAACTGGCGATGCGTGCCTTTGATGTCGTGAATCTGACCACGGATGGCGAACCGCCGCATCCGCTCGCCTGGCGCGGACTGATGGATGACAAGCGGTGGATGGAAAGTGCGCGTCTGTTTTGGCGTGAGTCACGCTACGCTCCTGGCTGGCTTCAAGATGAAACGCTTCAGCTCGAAGCCGAGGCACTGGAAAAATTCTTCCGCCATGAAGGCATCGCAGAGGCTGATTATGACCCGCCCGCGACGGCAAAACTTCCCACCTGCCCGCGGTGCGGTGCTGAATTTCAGAGCGGCATGACCGCCTGCTCTGACTGCGGTGGCGTGGAACTGCGGCAGCCGGCGGCTTAGTTCTACTTTGATAAGTTAGCGGGATTTGGGAGCTGGCTGTACGTTGTGAGTGAGGCGGGGCGCCTTGCAGACGCTGCTGGTGGTCGTGGTATGTGGCGAAGGCGCTGGGTTTGCTTTCCCAAATCAGGTTGTGCCCTCTACCAGGGTAGCCTCGCTGAGGCTCGGCAACCCTTCGCTCTGATGCGCAGTCCCGTTGGGACTGGTGTCAAGCGGAGTGGGATGACGAAAGACGGCGACAACCGGCCAATGGATTCTGTGCCCCCGATGACTTACCAAAGTAAAATTAGGCTGCCATCACTTGGGAACGTGACGCAGCATCCATTCGGCCATTTCTGCGTAGATCGGAAAATCAGTGATCAGCACATTGTCGTGATCCGCGCCGGGAATTTCAACCCAGCGTTTTTCGATGCCGGATGGCAGGGCTTCATAGAGGAGGCGTCCACACTCGACTGGGATCACCCGGTCTGACGTTCCATGCGCGACAAGCACCGGGCATTTGAGCTCGGGAACCAGAGAGAGGGAGTTCGCCGCACTGACTTCCATGTGTGCCTTTCTTTGATAAAACCAGCCCGTCATGTGGCTCCAGACTGAACCCAGCCACTCTCCCACCCAGCCCGAAGTCTGATGACGCACCACGTGGTCCAATGAATCGAAGGTGGAAACCAGCACGGCAGCGCGCCAAGGCGCATCCTTCTCCACGGCTGAGCGGATGCTGACTGCACCTCCCATCGACAGCCCCATGATGCCTGCGGGTTGCGGATTGAAGCCGAACTTCGCTGCGGCCTCATGCAGCGCCAGTGCCGGAAGGTGGGCCTCCCGCACGCCATAGCTGGCGGTTGTTCCCGGGTGATCGCCATGAGCAGGCATGTCGGGCAGAATGCAGCGAAAGCCCACGGCGCAGAAACGCTCTGCGACGAGCAGGTAGTCCTCCTTTCGACCGCGGCGGCCATGCACCAGCACCAGATTTCCCACCACGCTTCCGGGTGCTGGCAAGCTGAGACCTTTCAGCGTCAACTGTTCACGGATGACCTGCCCGCGTTTTCCAAGTGCGCCCTGCGACTCAGGCTCACAGACGAGACATGGGGTGCCATCGGCACAGGTGAAGGATTTCAAAGCCACGCCATGTACCGCCGGATTGGACAGAAACTCATGATGATAATCCTGCAGCGGCCTGCGTGGCGGATGCGCCAGCTGATCTGCGGCCAGCCATCCGGCCAGCGGTGGCACCAGCAGAAGCGCGGCTCCCAGGATGACTCGTTTTCTTTTCACTGGCCGATGATGAGCAAGATTGTGCCTAGTGACAATCTTGTTATGTTCGCAAAAGCAGAACATGAACTTTTCCGCACTTCTTCGATTCCTTGCCATTTCGGTGCCCGCACTGCTGGCCAGCTGCGCCAAGCCTGCCTATGAGATGCGCGGATATGCGTCCTACATCGCGGATCAATATGCAGGCCAGTACACGACCTCAGGGTCCATTTATCAGCCGCAGGGCTGGACCGCCGCGCACAACACCCTGCCCTTCGGCACGGTGGTCAAGGTGAAGAACAACAGCAACGGACGAACGGTGAATGTGACGGTGACCGACCGCTTCCCTTATTACCCGAACCGCGTCATCAATCTCTCCCGCGCCGCTGCCGAATACATTCAGCTTCCCTATCGCCAGCTCGGCGATGTCACGGTGACTGCCAAAACCATCGCCAACGGCGCTGCGCCAGCGGCCAACTACAGTACGCCGCCAACCAGCTACGGTCCTGCTCCAGCCAACTACAACACCCCGGCTCCGGTCAAACACAGCACGCCGCCACGCACTGCGTACAAGGCGCCCAAAACGTATCGCGCTCCTCCAGCAGCCAGCAGCTACCGCACGCCCAGCACGGTGCCGCCTGCAGGCTATGGCACCGGTGCACCGCCCCCAGGGTATGGCACAACGGCAATGCCTGCGGGCATTCCTCCGCCACCGCCGGGGTATGGCGGAAGATGAGGCGGCCATATTTTTCTGCCACACTTTGGACTCGAGCGTCCATATCCACAGTGCATGGATTCTCTCACGCCGCCCAAAACTCCGCAGGATGCCGAACTCGCCAGACAGGTGGAAGCCGGTGACGACGCAGCGTTTCGTCTGCTGATGCAGCGGCATTTGCAGCCGCTGCGCGGCTACCTGGCGCTGCGGGCGCCGGTGCCTGACTTGATCGATGAAGTGGCGCATGACGCCTTTGTGTTCGCTTATCAGAACATGAAGGACTTCACCGAAGGGTCCATGCAGCCGTGGCTGCGCACCATCGCCTACAATCAGCTGCGCGACCGGCTGAAGGCGTATGCGCGGGACTTCACCAAGCACGAGCGCTACTCCGAGCAGGTGCGCTGGGAAATGGCTCTGGAGGCTTCTGACAAGCCCGTGAGTGATGAATCAGACCATCTGGCGACCTGCCTTGAGAAGCTGCGCCACCATCAGCGCACCATCCTGGATCTGCGCTACGAGATGCAGCTCAGCTCCGAGGAAATCGCGCAACGCACGGGCCGCAGCACGCTCGCGGTGCGCACCGTGCTGATGCGTGTACGCCAGCAGCTGCGCAAGTGCATTGAACTTCACCTGGAGCACAAAACCGCATGAACACCGAAGAAGCGATCGACAAGGCTTTGGAGGGGGTGCTCTCCAATCATGAATGGCAGATTTTGATGAGCGCCCCCGACACGCTCAAGGAGCTGGAAGAGCAACTCGGCATGGATGCACTGCTGCGGGTGGCCCTGGAAAAAAATGACACTCCTGAAGCTCTTGCTGATGCCATCGAAGCCAGCGTGAATGTGTCATCCGTCGATGATCTGATGCGCAGCATCGAAGAGTCAACCACTCGCCGTCGCCCGCGGCGCTGGTTCACCCACCTGCCCCGCTGGACCACCGCGGCCGCAGCTGTGTTGATCGGGTTCATCTGCGGTACTCTTGCGTGGCCGGATTTGTTTCAGCGGCTTGATCTTGCCCCCGTGGTGGCTCAGCGCACGGGCAAACGTGTCATCATGTACGGACGCATTGTCGCCAACCCACCTGTGACTCGTGTGGTGGTGGTGCCCGAGCCGATGCTGGTTCAGCCACCCCTTGCACCTGCTCCTCCAGCTCCGAATCCGCAGACACCGAAGGTGGTGGTCGTGGAGAAAAAATCGGAGCCTGCTCCGCCAGCAACTCCGGTGACACCGCCCGCCATCAGCATGGGCAACGCCCCCGCACCGGTGCCGGAGAAAATGGAGACCGTGACGATTCCTCCCATGAATCTTGCCTCGAAACCCAAGAGCGAGATGCCCATGGAGACTCCCGATGTCTCCTCGAAGATCGATTTCGAGCGGCAGGTGCTGCCGATTTTGGAGCGCTCCTGCTTTGAGTGCCACAGCAGCAAACTGAAGAAGCCGAAAGGTGGGATCCGGCTGGATGATCTGGAAGCGATTCGCGAAAAAAGCCAGACGGACAATCTCATCCTGCCGCACAAGGCCGCCAAGAGCACGCTGGTGAAATCCATCTCTCACAAGCCCGGCGACGATGATCTCATGCCGCCGCCCAATGATGGCAAGCCGCTGAGCGCCGAGGAAATTGCGCTCATCCGGCGCTGGGTTGAAGAGGGGGCGAATTTCGGATCGTGGACCTCCATGCGTGCGAAGGAGGTTTCGATCTCGACGCTGAACGAGGCTGTGGATATCACCCAACTCAAGGCGGTGGCGGCACGCATTGATCAGCTGATCGAACGGGACCTGAGCAAGCACGCGGAGGAGGCGCGCCCGATGGCCAGTGAATTCGTGTGGCTGCGCCGTGTGTATCTTGACCTTGTGGGCCGCATTCCCACCAGCGATGAGGCGAAACGTTTCATCGCCCTCAAAGAACCCGAGAAGCGCGGACGCCTGATCGAAGAGCTGCTGGCCTCCAACGGCCACGTCAGCCACATGTTCAACTACTGGTGTGATCTGCTGCGCGCCAAAGACGACCTGGCCGAAGGTGTGCAGGGGGATTTTTATCTCGCCTGGATCAAACAGAGCGTGCGTGAAAACAAACCTTTCGACGAATGGACACGTGAGCTGCTGAGCCCCGAAGGCTACGGCTGGCGTGCACCTGCGGCGGGCTATTACCTTCGTGACGGTGAGAACCGCGCCGCAAACATCGAGAGCACGGCCACGCTTTTTCTTGGCACGCAGATTTCCTGCGCGCAGTGCCATGACCATCCTTACAGCCGCTGGACGCGGAAGGAGTACCATCAGTTCCTTGCCTGGACCTCCGGGATCAAGACTGCGTCAAAAGAAGACGGAGTCGGAGAAGTGGGCGGCAAGGCAATCCGCGAAGCGGCAGAGCGCTATGACCGCATGGCGATGGACAAGCTGGACTATGAACGGCGGCAAAAAAACCAGCGCATCCGAGATGCCCTGCTGGCGCTGCAGCGTGCGGCCGGTGGTGCAGGCGTGGTGAATGGAGAGGGGCAGCCTGCCAAGCTGCCGGACGATTACCAATACCCGGATGGCAAACCCGGCGAGCTGATTCCTGCGGCTGTGCTTTACGGCGAATCACCGGCCACAGGTGCACGCCCCGCAGAAACTCTGGCTGCGTGGGTCACCGCGCCCAATAACACACGTTTCGCCCTCACGCTGGCAAACCGCCTGTGGGCCAAGTTGTTTGGCATGCCGTTCGCAGGCCGGGTGGATCAGGTGCGTGAAGTGGCGGACTGCGAGAATCCTGGTCTGGCTCAGTATCTCGTCAATGTGGTGCGCGATTCGAAATACGATGTGCGACGGATTCTGCACATCTTCACCCTGACCCGCGCCTATCAGCGCGAAGCCGGACTGCCGCCGCAGGATTCTTCGGTGGTGTATCGCTTCCCGGGTCCGGTGGTGCGTCGTTTGAGCGCAGAACAAGTATGGGACTCGATGATGGCGCTGGCGGTGAAGGATCTGGATTTGAAACTGAATTTTGATCCTCCAGGTGTCGCTGAACTTGAAGCTGCGGTCGCTGCTAAAAAAGGGAGCGAAGTCACCGCAGTAGCCCGCAAAATTGCAGGCAAGGAAGAACGTGAAATGAAGGTGGAGGAACGCCGTGCACGCCTGCGCAAGGAGATGGCCCGCGAGTTTGCCGGTGGTGGCCTGGAGCGTGCCTCGGAGCTGCCGCAGCCAACGCCTGATGGTCATTTCCTGCGCATGTTTGGCCAGGGAAACCGTGACTTCATCGGTGATGCGTGGAGCTCCTCCACGGTGCCGCAGGCGCTGCTCATGCTGAACAGCGATTTCTTTGACCATGTGGCGCGTTCCGGCAGTCCTTTGTCCGAAAGTTTGCGGGGGCTCAACAACATCACCGAAGTCTCGCGCGGCGCCTTCCTGGCCGTAATGACACGTGAGCCGACGCAGGCCGAGCTCGATGCCTGCAAGCTGGCGCTGGGAGATGCACGCAATGCCAAGGCGCTCGCCCGCACGCTGCTCTCCACTGCTGAATTCATGTTTCAAAAATAACCCCTCACTTTATGAAGCACTCCCTGAACCGCCTTGATGATGTCTCCCGTCGTGAGTTTGTCACGCGCATGGCCCGCACCTGCCTCGGCGTCAGTTTGGTGCCGCCACTGGGCCTCGCGCGAGCGCTGGAAACGAGCACGCCGAAGTTTGCCAGCCACGTCATTTATCTGAACATGCGCGGTGGCATGAGCCACATCGACACCTTTGACACCAAGCCCGATGCGCCTGCGGGGCATCAAGGGCCGGTGAAAACGATCAAGACCAAGGCGGATGACTTGCTCATCTCCGGCTTCTTTCCCAAGCTGGCGGAACATGGGAAAAAAATAGCGGTGGTCCGCTCGCTGCACCACACGCAGGGTGCCCACGAGCCGGGCGTGTATAAAGTGCTCACGGGTTATGAGATGTCCGCCACGATGCGGCATCCGGCGCTCGGTGCGTGGGTGGCGCGGCAGGTGACGCAGGGACATTCCACCCTGCCGCCTTACATTCGCCTCGCGGGTCTCGCCGGGCATCCGGGCAGCGGGTTCATGGATGCACGGTATGCGCCTGTCCCGGTGCTGGATGCCAGCAAGGGGCTGGAACACACCCAGCTGCAAAACGGCGACTCCATGACCAATCTGCGCAAACGCAGCGGGCTCGCTGAAAACTTCAACCGCGATTTCCTTGCGCGCTACCCCATGGCGGACGTCAAGGCGCATGTGGATGTGTATGCCGACGCCATCAAACTCATGACCAGCAAGGATCTCGATGCCTTCGACATCACGCAGGAAAAAAGCAAGCTGGTGGAAGACTACGGCAATGATGAATTTGGCCAGGGCATTCTGCTGGCGCGCAGGCTGATTGAGAGCGGCACCAAGTTTGTCGAGATCGAACTCGGCGGCTGGGACACGCATGCGGACAACTTTGCCCAGGTGGAATACCTCTCTAGTCGTGTGGACAATGCGGTGGGCACCTTGCTGGAGGATCTGGAGACACGCGGCATGCTGGACAGCACGCTGGTGGTGCTCACCACGGAGTTTGGCCGCGGCCCCAAGATTGATGGAACGGGACGCGGGCACCACCCCATCGCGTTTTCATCGTTCATCGCGGGCGGGGGCGTCAAAGGCGGTCAGGCTTATGGCAAGACGGATGAGACCGGGACGCATGTGATTGAGAACCCCGTCACCGTGCTCGACTTCCATGCAACCATCGGAGCGCTGCTGGGTGTGCCGCCACAGGAAACCATCTCCGCCGGCAGTGGCGGAAGTTTCAGCATCTATGGCGGCACTGGAGCGAAGCGCGGCGTGCCGATCGCGGCGCTGATCTGATCAAGCTGCTTTGGAATTACGCTCGATCCAGTCATAGAGCATCGGCAGCAGCAGCAGCGTGAGCAGCGTGGAGCTGATGATGCCGCCGATGACGACGGTGGCCAGCGGGCGCTGCACCTCGGCTCCCGCACCATGCGCGAGGGCCATGGGCACGAAACCGAGGGCAGCGACGAGAGCGGTCATCATGACGGGACGCAATCGCGTGGAGACACCGGTGAGCACGGCATCGCGGACGCTCATGCCTTCCTCACGGAGCTCGTTGAAGTAGTTGACCAGCACGAGTCCGTTGAGCACCGCGACACCGCTGAGTGCGATGAAACCGACTGCAGCAGTGATGCTGAAGGGCATGCCGCGCAGCTCAAGGGCGATGATGCCACCGGTCAGCGCGAGCGGGATGCCTGTGGCAACGAGCAGGGTCTGACGAATGCTGCCGAAGGCGAAGAAGATGAGCATCAGAATGAGCGCCAAGGCGGTGGGCACCACGATGACCAAACGGGCGCGGGCTTCCTGAAGATTCTCAAAGGTGCCGCCAAACTCGAAGCTGTAGCCCTCGGGGAAGGTTACTTCTTTTTTGATGCGTGCACTCGCTTCATTGACGAAGCCTTCCATGTCGCGGTCCTTCACACCGACGAGGATGGCGGCACGGCGCTGCGTGCGGCTGTGGCGGATGGGCTCCACGGTTTTCTCGGTGTGGATGTCCACGGCATCTCCCAGCGAGAGCATGCCGAAGTCACCGACACGCAGAGGCAGGCTCTTCATGATTTCCTCCTTGGCACGCTCTTCCTCCGGCAGGCGCACGACGATGTCGCGCTTGCGATTGCCTTCGACGACCTGACCGGACACTTCACCGCCGAGACCCGCAGAGACGGCATGATTGAGCTCGGCAAGGGGAACGTTGTACTTGGTCAGAACATCCCGCTTCACCTGCATCACGACGGTGCTGGTTCGACCATCTGTTTCAAGCTCAGCGGATCCCCCCGGAGTGTTGTTGATGATGTCACGAATCTGGCTGGCAAGCTTTTCGAGCATGTCAAATTCGATGCCGTAGATGCGCACGGTGAGCTCGGCCTTGGAACCTTCCATCATTTCATTGAAGCGTGTCTCGATCGGCTGGCCGAATTCGATGCTCTGGTCTTCGTGCTCGCTGAGCGCCTCCTTCTCGATGGCGGCGCAAAGCTCGGCCTTGTTGGTCGGCAGGCCGGGGCCTTTGGGCCACTCGGAGACGGGTGTGTAGAAGACGTAGAAATCCGTTTCGTTTGGCGGCATCGGGTCGGTGGCCACTTCGCTGGTGCCGCTGCGGGTGAAAAAGCGGGTGACCTGCGGAAACTTTTCACGCACCATTTTGCCGAGCACGAGGTCCTCATGCAGCGACTCCTTGAGGCTCATGCCGACTTTGCGGTAAATCATCCCGGCGATGGAGCCTTCGTCCAGCTTGGGCACGAACTCGGCCCCCAGTGTGCTGAAGCGCCAGCCGCAGAAAGCAAAGAAGGCGACTGCCAAAAGCACCACCGCCCAGCGCATTTTGATGGCGGTGCGCAGCATGGGCTGGAACACGCGATTGAGACCCGAGATGATCCAGTTGTCCTTTTCGGCGACGTTGCCGCCGAGGAAGAACGAGCACATCGCGGGCATGAGCGTCAGCGCCAGCAGCAGGGCCCCGGCGAGCGCAAAAATCACCGTCACCGCCATGGGGCGGAACATTTTGCCTTCGACGCCCGTGAGCGTCAGAATCGGCAGATAAACGATGGTGATGATGAGCACCCCGAAAAACATCGGGCTCGCCATCTGCTTGCTGCCGGCGAGCACTTCGCGTGAACGCTCTTCTTTGGTGAGAATGCGTCCGAGGTGATGCTGCTTGACCCCGATCCTGCGGATGATGTTTTCGACCATGACCACGGCGCCGTCGATGATCAGACCGAAATCGACCGCGCCAAGACTCATCAGATTACCAGACCATCCGCCCTGAACCATGCCACAGATGGCAAAGAGGAATGACAGCGGAATGGCCAGCGCCACGATCAAAGCCGCGCGCCAGTTTCCGAGAAGGACGAGCAGGACGACAATGACGAGCACGGCGCCTTCGAGGAGATTTTTTTCCACCGTGCCAACGGTGGCCTCGACGAGATCGGAACGTTCGTACACGACGGTCACATCCATGCCCGCAGGCAGCTTCTCCTTCAGCTCCTCCAGCCGTGGGGCCACGCGATGGCAGACGACGCGTGCATTCTGCCCCATGAGCATCATCACGGTTCCCAGCACGACCTCTTCTCCGTCCATGGTGGCCGCACCGCCGCGGAAGCCGGCCCCCCACTGCACCTTGGCCACGTCCTTCACCCGCAACGGCTCAATGGCGGCACCGAATTTGATTGGCAGCTGGGCGATTTCCTCCGCCGTGCTGACACGGCCCACACTGCGAATGGTGAGCTGCTCATCACCGCGATTGATGACGCCGCCACCGGCGTTTTCGACGTTGCCGCGAATGATGGCGGCGAGTTCGCCCACGGTCATGTTCGCCGCTTTTAATTTATCGAGCATGGGCTCGACCGTGACCTGACGCTGATGTCCGCCGTTGCTGTTGATTTCCGCCACGCCTTGCACGACGCGCAGGTGCGGTTTCACGATGTATTCGTGTGTCTCCCACAGACGCATGAGGCCTTCCTTTTCATCCGCAGGCTTCTCCTTGGCCCCCTTCTTCCAATGAAGCGTGTAGTAGAAAATTTCCCCGAGCCCCGTGCTGATGGGAGCAAGGCTCAGCGAGCTGCCCGGAGGCAGATCGTTCATCACGGCGGTGAGACGTTCGGTGACGAGCTGGCGTGCACGAAAAATGTCCGCGTCGTCTTCAAACTGGATCGTGACCTGGCTGAGGCCAAACTTTGTGAGTGAACGCGAATCGAGCACGCCGGGCATCCCGGAGAGCGCCATTTCGATTGGGCGTGTGACAGCGCGCTCGGACTCCTCAGGAGCCAGGGCCGGCACAGCCACGTTCACCTGCACCTGCGGGCCGGTGAGATCCGGCACTGCATCGATGGGCAGGTGCATGAGTGAATACAGGCCCGCACCGAGCAGGCCGAAAGCCCCCAGCAGCACGAGGGCACGCTGGCGGACAGAGAATTCGAGAATGAAATTGAGCATGATCGCAAAAGAAGAGGTTCAAAACGCGATGCCGCTTATTTCACCAAAGTGCTGCCCGTGAGCTGCTCAAGCTGCAGACGTGCGTCCACAGCACCCAGCTGCGAAGTCAGCACGGCTTTGACGGAGGCGATGTACTGGCGTTGCAGCTCTGTGTAAGTCGCCAGCGGCAGCGCGCCCAGGCGATAGTGCTCATCGGCTTCTGCTGCCGCCTTGCGAAAGCTTTCCAGCGTGTCAGCCGGCCATTTGGCAAGCTCCTCGGTGTGGATGCGGTAATGAGCAGCCTGAGCAGCGACGTCACGTTCGAGCTGGCGCATCTGTGCAGTGAGCATGACTTCCGCCTGCACTTCCTTGGCTTTGGCGGCGTCGATGGCTCCTTTATTACGGTTCCACAAGGGCAGAGGAATGGAAACACCAATGCCCACTTGGGTTTCCCGCGTGAACGTCGTCTGCTTCTGCATATAAGGCTGCACGGTGATGGAAGGCCAGCGCTCGTTTTTGGCAAGCTCCACAGAGTACCCCTGCTGCTCCACATCAATGAAGCGGGCGCGCAGGGCGAAGTTTTTGCGACGTGCCTCGGCCAGCAAGAACTCGAGCGGCGGTGGTGGATTGAGCACGAGATCCTCCATGCGCAGCTCCAGCGGATGCTCTGCTTTTTCACCCAGAAGCTGGTTCAGCTCAAAGCGGGCCGCGGCCAGTTCGTTGCGCGCCAGCGTGGCTTCGGCACCCAGCGTGAGCGCGCTGGACTGAATGATGCGGGCCTCCAGCCGTGGAGCTGCACCGGCGGGATCACGCTGCAGGAGCACCGCCGCGAGGGACTGAAAGCGTTTTGCCACCTCCTCGGCGGCACGGGTTTGCTCCTGTGCGGCCAGCAGCTTCCAGGCGATGGTGCGCACCCGGCCGGCAAGCGCAGCACGAAACTGCACCACCCCGAGCTGGGCGAGTTCAATGTCTTTTTGCGCGATAGCCTTGCGCAGAGAGAGACGTCCGGGCCACTCAAATGTTTGAGTGAGCTGCACCGCCCAGGTGGGACCATCGCCAACTGCACCCGTGGAGAGATCGCGAATATGCCAGTTGCCGACACCGACCATCATGTCCGGGTTTTTAATCTCCCCCGCCTTGGTTTTTCCGCCTTGGGCGACATCGATTTGGGCCTCGTAAAAACGAAGCTCCGGGTGTGTGGCGAGAGCCTTGAGAACGAGGGAATTGACTGAGACGGGCTCCGTTTCGCCCCTGGAGGGCAACTGGAGGCAAACAAGCAAAGTGAGAAGAAGAGAGGAAAGTTTCATGCGCGTAAATTGAGATTGGATGGTGAGTTATGGGCAAGGCGGATTCATCCGCAGCATGTGCCCGAAGTGTCCGCTTTTGCGGCCCCGGAGATTCGATCCATTGCTCAACAACGCATGACGGTCCTGCCAGACTTCAGGGCAAGACCATGCGACCATGAGTTCCTCTGCAAGCGCCCGACTGCAGCAGCCACAACTGGCTTTGCGAGGAGGCAGTGGGCCACGACATGCGAAGGGACCGCCGCTTTGGCAATACCTTGCGTGGACGTCATCAGTCGTTGCGCACGTGATGCGTCATCGACTTGTTTGAATGCCAGCACGTGGTCCGTGGCATTGGACGCAGGCGCTTCGGCAAAAGCCACCAGCACTCTGCAGAGGGCGTCATGCTCATGAATTGTCAGCTCAGCGGCGGACTTGCCTGCATGAGAAAGCACCACCGTCAGGGCACCTTTGTTGGACACACCGACCTTCACGGCGTGATCACCGTCAATCATAGCCGCCGCCATGCAAATGGCCGGTGCGATCCCATGAGAGGAGAGCATCCAGCCAATCAGCAGCAGCAAATGCACCAGCCGGACGAGCGGCTTGGAGTCATGGCGGTGAGATTTCATGTGTGTATGTAAGACAATAACGCACAGCCCTGGCAGTTTCCAGCATGAAAAATCAACCTGACCCAAGCCCTTCAGCTGGATCTGCGGGCTTGCCCGGTACGTCAGGCTCTTTCTGGTGCAAAGACAAGAATGGCTGGTGATCCGGGCCTTCGATGAGGACATACTTGCTGTGCAAGCCTTCTTCCCCGGCGTCAAAGTGGGGATATAGCACCGGAAGGATGAAGAGTGTGAGCAGGGTGGCGGTGATCAGGCCCCCGATGATGACGCAGGCAAATGGACGTGCCGTTTCCGCGCCGACGGCGTGGGACAGGGCTGCGGGCAGCAGGCCCAGAGCTGCCATGGCGGCGGTCATCACGACCGGCCTCACACGGCTGATGGCCCCCTCGCGCACCGCCTCGGCCATGCGCATGCCCTCCTTGCGCAATTCACGAATGCGCTCGACCAGAAGCACCCCGTTTTGAACCGACACGCCGAAGAGGGCGATGAAGCCGACCAGAGCGGAAACAGACATCGCCAGCCCCGCAAGTGGGAGCACTAAAATCCCGCCCACCGCAGCAAAGGGCACATTGAGCAGGATCAGAGTGGCGAGCTTCGCGGAATCAAAGGCGGTGAACAGCAGGAAGAAAATGGCAACGAGTGTGATCGGCACGACCAGAATCAGGCGTTTGACCGCACGCTGCTGATTTTCAAAGGCACCTGTCCACTCCAGGCGAAACCCCTTGGGCAGGACGACCTGCGCATTGACCTTCTGCTGCGCTTCAGCCACCAGCGTTCCCAGATCACGCCCGCGCACGGCGAGCTTCACAGCGGTCAAACGAGCGTTTTCTTCGCGATAGATGCGGGCAAACCCGGGCTTCACTTCCACGGAGGCCAGCGCACCAAGCGTGAGTCGCTCGCCATCCGATCCGGAAACAGGAATGCGCCGGATGCCGTCAATGCTGGCCACGGAGCGCGGGATCATTTTGACCACGAGATCAAAGGTGCGCTCACCTTCGAGCACCTTGGTGGCGACGGAACCGCCCATGGACGTCTCGATCACAGACTGCACATCCGTCATCGACAACCCGGCACGGGAGATGGCGGATCGGTCCACGGCGATCTGCACCTGCGGCTGTCCCATGAGCCGGTCGGTGCCGACATCCGCAGCTCCCGGAACGGTGTTGAGAATGTCCACGATCTGATCCGCAAGCTGCTGGAGCTTCTCGGGTTCATCCCCGAAGATTTTCACACTCAGCTCGGACTTCACGCCGGAGATGGCTTCATTGACGTTGTCCTCAATGATCTGGCTGAACTGAAACTGCACGCCTGGAACTTCGATGTTGAGCTTTGCCTTCATGGCTTTGACGAGGCCATCCCGATCCTTGGCGGTCCTCCATTCCTCGCGCGGATAAAGATCCACGGAAGTTTCACTGACATCAAAGCCATTGACGTCAGTGCCATCGTCCGGCCTGCCATTCTGCGTGATGATGGATTTGGATTCCGGGAAGGAGGCCAGCACACCACGGAGGCGCCGCATGATCTGAGCGGACTCGGAGGGCGAGATGGTCTGCGGCAGGAAAGAGCGGATGTAGAGAGAGCCTTCATCCAGCTTGGGCAGGAATTCCGTACCCGTATGAGAGGAAACAACACCTGCCACGGCCAGCATGGCCACGCCGCTGAGCACAATCATGCGCCCATGCTTGAGCGCCCAGCCAAGCGACGGGCGGTACAGGCGCAGGAGGATCCGCACGAGCCATGACTCATGCTCTCCGGGCCCCTTCTTGAGCGCGTAACTGGCCAGCAGCGGCACAATGGTCAGAGCCAGAATGGTTCCAGCTATCAGAGCAAAAGTCAGCGTGAGAGCCATCGGCTTGAAGATTTTCCCTTCGACCCGCTGCATGGTGTAGAGCGGCAGGAAAGCCGTGAGGAGGATGGCTTTGGAAAAGAGGATGGGGCGTCCCATCTGCCCCACGGCCTTGGGCAGCAGTTTGAAGAGGGACTCTTTTTTATCCCGCCGCTCATGCATCATGCGCAGCAGATCCTCGATCACCACCACGGCGGAGTCCACGATGATGCCGAAGTCGATGGCCCCCATGGAAATGAGATTGGCGGGAATGCCGCGCAGATCCAGCATGAGGAAGGCGCCCAGCAACGACAGCGGCACCACAGCCGCCACCACGAGCGCGGAGCGGATGTTTCCCAGACCGAGAAACATGATGAGGACAAGCAGCACGAGCCCGATGCCGTCCGCCATGTTCTTGTGCACCGTGTGCAAGGTGCGGTTGATGAGGTTGGTGCGGTCGTAGTGCATGTGGATATGCACGCCGGCAGGCAGAAACTTGGTGTTGATGATGTCAATCTTCTCCCGCACCCCTTCGAGCACATCCATGGCGTTTTCCCCTTTGCGGAGCATCACAATGCCTTCGATGGCGTCATCCAGATCGAAATGTTCGGCTGGAATGCTGCGTCCCACGCGCCCGAGGCGCAGCTGCTCGCCGATGAGCACGCGACCAAGGTCTTTGACGCGGATGGGCGTGCCCCCACGTGTCTCCACTGCGATCAGGCCGATGTCTTCAAGCGACTGCACAAAGCCGAGACCACGAACAATGAACATTTCCGGCCCGTGCTCGATATAGGCGCCGCCCGCATTTTTGTTTCCAGCTGAAAGCGCATCAAGCACCTGACGCAGCGAAATGTCATACGACAGCAGCTTCATGGGGTCGATCAGCACCTGATACTGCTTGGTGGCTCCGCCGAAACCGATGACATCCACGACCCCGGAAACCGTACGCAGCTGGCGCTCCACGATCCAGTCCTGCACGGCACGCAACTCGGTGGAGGGCATGCTCTTGGGCGCATCCAGCGTGTAACGGTAAATCTCCCCCACGGGCGTGGTGTCTGGCGAGAGGCGTGCGTCCGCATCCGGCGGCAGACTGACGCTGGAAAGCAGCTGGAAAGCCATGTTCCGGCAGTAGGCGCGGTCGGCATCATCTTCGAAAACGATGGTGACCTGCGAGAGACCGAAGAGCGAAACTGAACGGATGGAGGACCGCTTGGGAATGCTGTTCATGGCATTCTCAATGGGCACCGTCACCAGGCGCTCCACCTCTTCGGCGGCACGCCCCGGCAGCAGCGTGATGATCTGCACTGATACATTGGTGACATCTGGATAAGCCTCAACCGGCAGGCGGTTGAAGGCCAGCGCACCGGCGAGCACAAAAAGCACCATCAGCGCAAAGGCGATGGGCCGGTGTTTAAGAACGTATTTGGTGAGCGTGCCCATGACGTTTAGTGTTCGGCCTTCTCTGCGCCGTTGTTTGCGGTACTGGTGTTGGCATCAAGCAGACTCTCCAAAACGAGAGCCCCTTCTGAGACCACCGCTTCGTTGGCATTGAGTCCTTTGCTGACGAAGACATGCCCGGCATCTTCCGCGGCGGTGGTGATCTGATGCATTTCAAAAGTGGTCTCTGAAGCACGCACAAACACGCAGGCTTTGCCCTCCCGCAAGAAGACGGCCTTGATCGGCACCTGCGGCATCTTGGGTACGTGCGTGATGACATTCACATCCACGTACATTTGCGCCTTGAGCAGTTTCTCCGGATTGGACACCATGCCTTTGGCCACCACGGTGCGTGTTTCTGGATTCAGCGACTGCCCGATCACCGTGAGCGCTCCCGGAAAAACCCGGTCGCCATAAGCGCGGGAACGAATCTCCAGCTTTTGCCCCACCTGCAGGTTCGACAAATCCTGCTCGCTGACATCCAGATGAACCCACAACGATTCAGGATCTGAGATGATGAACAACGGAGCAGCCACCACGGCCATGCCCGCCAGCATCTGATCAGATCTCACCTCCTGCCCGGGCTGCACATTGCGATCCACAATGACTCCGTCCATGGGCGCTTTGAGTGCAAACGCACCGTTCACATCTCCGCCGCGCCCGCCCCAGACGGCCAGGCGCTCCACGGCACGATCACGCTCTGATTGAGCGTCATCAAAAGCGTTCTGAGCCGTATCCAGTTCTTTCTGAGGCAGCACCCCCTGCTTCAGCAGATCCCGCGTGCGCTCCAGCACTCTCTTGGCCAGCGCCAGGTCCGCCTCAGACTTCACAGCATCTGCCTGGGCCTGGCCAAAATCCGGCGATGTGATGCGGGCCAGTTCATCCCCCACTTTCACCTTCTGCCCACGCGCACCTTTGATGCTGGCCACACGCCCGGCCAGAGGAGAGAAGACATTCGTGGTGACGTCCTCGTTCCACACCAGCTTGCCGGTCAGGTGCAGGATCACCGTGTCATTCTCCTTCGCCGGCTGAACTCCGATCGACTTCAGCTGGGGATCACCCGCCGTGAAAATCAGATGGGTCTTTTCCACTTTGACTGGAAACGGATCTATCTCAACGACCGGAGCCGGTTTGCAGGACGCCAGCAGCAGCGCCAGAAGCCATGAATATTTGATGATTTGCATGAGTGAGTGGGTTCAGAAGTGGATGATCCAGATGCCGGCGGCGCGATGCAGTTCAATGACCGCCCGGGCATGATCGCTTTGTGCGTCGTAAAAACTCTGCCAGACCTCGTTGGCCTTGCGCTGGGCATCCAGCAGCTCCAGCAGCGACGAGCCGCCGCGCTTGTAGCTGACCACGCGCTTTTCCAAAGCGGCATCGACATCCTTCAAGACGCCGCCTTGATAAAGATCCACACGCTCACGGGCGGTGGTATAGAGGGAAAGAGCCCGGCGCACATCCACTCCTGCCTGAACTTCTGCAGCATCCAGATCCAGCTGAGACTGGCTTGCCTGAGCCTGCGCAGTGGCGATGCCGGCCTTGTTCCGGTTCCAAATCGGAAGGGGCAGAGAGAACTGCAATCCCATCATGTTGTAGTTTGGCTGGGGAGAGGTGGTGTTGCCCGAGTAGGTGCTGTTGGTCCATCCCACGCCCACAGTCAGGTCGGGAACTCGATTCGCTTTTTCCAGCTTGATGTTTTCGCCCGACGCATCACGCCGATGGCGCATGGCCACGAGGTCCGGGCGATTGCGGATGGCGCTGGAAAGCAGTTTGAAGAGATCCGTGCTTTGCGGTGTGACCTCCAAGGTCCCCACGGGCTGCCAGTGAGTGCTGGAAAACTGCGGCCCCAGAAAGGCATTGAGGCCAAGTTCAGCGTTTGTGGCCTGGGCCTGAGCATTGAGGAGCTCGGCCTCATACTGGCGGACTTCGACACGTGTCTGCAACAGATCCACGTCACTGATGTCTCCCGCCTTCTGGCGCTCCTGCTGAGCTTGCAGCAGGTCCCGCAACAGGGAAGCGGTGCGCTGATACTGAGAAGCCACCCGGCCCATGGCAATGGCGTCTGCATAGGCACCCGAGGCATCCAGCCGCAGATTCTGCAGGAAGCTCTGCAGATTGGAGGCCACCGCCGCATAGTTCTTCCGGGCCACCAGCTGTCGTTCGCGCCGCTTGCCGCCGAGTTCGATGGTTTGTGAGATATACCCATTGTAAAAACCCGGGAGCTTTTGCCCACCGCTGTTGGAGACATCCCGCATGTTGCCGATTTGCAGCACCGGGTTTTGAAAAACCTTCGAGGCCATGATCTGAGCCTCGGCGATCGACACATTGTAGCGCTGTGACGCATAACCGAGGTTTGAGGCAGCCACTTTGGCCAGGTAATCCTCCAGCTTGATCGGCGTCAGCCGGGAGGTGGACTTGGTCAGTTCGGCCAGGCGTTCAGCGGACGGCCCCTCGGCCTCCTCTGGCATGGCTGTGGGATTCGCAGCAATCGCCTGGATTTCCAGGCCCAGCGTCAAGAGCAGAAGGTAAAGACAGGTTTTCATGGAAGATGGACTCATCAATGACATTTGGGGAGGAAGTTTCGATTCATTCGATGCTGCGCCATGCGTGGCGGCATTCTGCCAATTAAGGCCCTGTGGTGGATGAATGATCCGGTTGTGTTAACTGACGGAGTTTGGCGGGACCCGAATGATCAATGACTGAAAATCGAGGATGGCTTTTCGGGAAAGGTATCGTGAAAAAAGACACTGCCTCACCGTGCACTCAAAGAGTCGGTGCAAAACTGCCACGCATCAGATGGCGGCAGTTTTGACAGCGGACAGTTTGCCTTAAGTTCTAAAAATGGCGGGCTCGATCAACCTCGGATCCAAAGGGTTACTTGAGCTGCTGCTTCCGCAATGCCTCGTTGCTCCAGATCTCCCCAAGAACAGCATCTCCACTCACCACCTGCACATGAAAGCCGTGGTAACGATGTCCGGCCTCCTCGACTGTGATGGAAGACCTGCCTTTGCGCTCCGAATGCATGGGGGTGAAAACAAAGGCCACCTTGGGAGTGGTGAGGTCCGCATACCTGCCGTTGGCATCCACACTGATTTGGATATCACCGGACTTCTCGACCACGATGCTGTCCGCACCGCGCCGAAGATTGGCGGCAAACAAGGTCCATTTCAGCGTCGCTCCTTCCAGCTTGATGCCGGAGGGGTTGGTGACACGCACATTGAGCCAGTAAGCACGTGTGACTTCGGCTTTTTTCTTGTCGGCGGTTTTGTTTTCGCTGGCAGATTTAACGTTGAGCATGACCGAACCGGCAGACGCAACGCCGGTAAGAAGCAGGCTGAAAAAAATGGAAAGAAGAGTGTTCATTATCAATGAAATTGGAAGACATGATCTCGTGAGAAAAAGCAACTTCGGCATGGACTGACAGAGACCGAATCGGTCCAGCCGTGATGTAAGAATGGAAGCTGGGGCAAAGCACCTGCTCACCAGCTGTGTATAGCAAACCCCGTGCCTCTTTACGGCATTCCCGCTGCGTGTTCAGAGCATTCCTTGGACATGCTCAGCAGCACATTCTCCCATCATCAACAGCATTCCCGGCACAACCACCGGTGCAGGCGGACACCTGAGCAGACTTTTAAGGTTGCAGCTTCTTCGAGCGACAAAACCAAGTCTGTCTTCTGGCATTGAGCCATGAAATTTAGTCCTGCCAAAATGAATGAATCGCATTCAGTGAAGGAAGGCTCTCGCACTGCGCCCTGCTTCACTTCAGCATCATCGTCATCCAAAACACAGGCAAGGTGAGATGGATCCTTCACCACCGGGGCGCCATGCATTGAACACAACTCCATGCCCAGCGTCAGCAGGACCAAGATGGAGGGGATGTACAAGTACCAGCGCATTATGGGATCGAATCCATGATTAAACGCAAAGTTGTCATGGTGGCTATCACAAGCTTGTAATTTTTTCTTCAGCGGCCGCAAGACAATCCTTTAAGCGACGCCGGTCAGGTCAGGCCTGCCAGCTTGCGCCTCAGTTTGCGCATCAAGACTGCATTGCCTTCCAACTCCTCCATCAGCAAGGTCAGCACGTCCAGCGTCTGGCGGCTGATGTGGTGCTCCATGCCCTCCACATCCTCGTGGACGGTTTGCGGATCGAGTCCAAAACCTGCCAGCAGGCGCGTCAAAACCTCGTGCCGCCGCGCGATCTCGGCCCCCACCTTGCGCCCCTCATCGGTCAAAACCACCCCGCGGTACCGCTCATAGACCACAAAACCCTCGGCATCGAGCTTCTGGATCATGTTGGTCACGCTGGCCTGTGAGATCCCCAGATTCTTGGCGATGTCCACCACGCGGGCGTACCCCTTCCCCTCGATCAGATTGTGGATCTGCTCGAGATAATCTTCGATGGCGGGAGAGTGAACATGCGCAGTGGGTTCTTGGCGCTTGGCAGGCATTGCTGAATTTTAGCCGGGGCGTCGGCGGAGGCAAAGCGAATCATTTCGCCGGAAAATGTTAGCCCAGGCTAAAATTAACACTTGTGCTTTTCTCAGCCTGATGTTTTTAGCCCGGACTAACATTCTAATGCGCGCATATCTCACTTTATTCACATGCCTGGCAATTCCCTCGGCCGCCCTTTACGCAGCTGAGCAGCAGCCGGTGCGCCCGCTGAGCACTGACCGCCCGGACCAGACGGAATCCGCCCACACCGTGCCGAAAGGCTGGTTTCAAGTCGAAAGCAACCTGGTCTCCTTCAGCCGCACTTATGGAGCAAGTGAGCAGGCCCAGGACACCTCCCTGTGCGATTTCATCTTCAAATACGGCATCACACATAACACGGACCTGCAGATCGGCTGGGCTCCGCGTCTGCTTCATCGGGAAAAGGATGCCGACGGCTTCCTGACGGACAAAAACAGCGGCAGCGGGGACATTTACCTGCGCATGAAGACCGGTCTGGTGGGCAATGATGATGGCCCTTACGCCCTGGCCATGCTGCCCTGGGTGAAGGCGCCCACCGCCACCACAGGATTCGGCAACAACGCCTGGGAGTACGGTCTCACCATCAATCAGGAGCTCGACATCGGCGGCGGCTGGGCACTCGGCTCCAGCATCTTCCTGGCCATGGCGGTGACGGATGAGCGGCAGCGCTACTTCGAGCCCGGCTTCACCCTCGCGATTGGACGTGACCTGACCGAGAAACTGGCCTTCTACGTTGAGACCTACCAAGGCTTGCTTTATGACGACAAACGCTACTTGCAGTCTTCTTTCGACGGGGGCCTCACCTACCTTGTCACCCCAGACCTGAAGTTCGATGTTGGGATGAACTGGTTCTTCAATGGCAATCAAACGCTGAATCCCTTTGTGGGCGTCTCTTTCCGCTTCTAATTTTATCCCCATACCCATGGAAAACACCCCCGAAACTGGCTGGCGCTCACACATAGGAGGCTCGTTGCCAGAAGTCTTCCGCGCCGTCGCTGCCATGAAAAAGCCAGCTCTGCTGCTCCTCCTCGGCACTCTTGTTGCATGCGGCCCCTCCCCTGAAAAGGTCAGGTCCGGGCCGAAACGCATTCTCACGACTTTCACGATCATTCAGGACATGGCGCAGAATGTCGCCGGCACGGCGGCCATCGTGGAGTCCATCACGAAACCGGGCGCTGAGATTCATGACTACGAACCGACGCCTCTTGATCTCGTCAAAGCGCAGAACGCCGATCTCGTGCTTTGGAACGGACTGGGCCTGGAGCGCTGGTTTGAAAAGTTCCTCCAGCAGGTGAGGGATGTTCCCAGCGTGGTGCTTACAGACGGCATCGAGCCGATGGGAATTGCGGAAGGCCCCTACACCGGCAAGCCCAACCCGCATTCCTGGATGTCTCCGGCCAACGCCGTCATCTACGTGGAAAACATCCGCAAAGCGCTGGTGAAACTCGATCCGGCCAACGAAGCGACCTACACCAAGAACGCCGCCGCCTACACCGCCGAACTCCGCGCCGTGGATGAGCCTGTGCGCAAAGCCCTGGAGGCGATCCCGGTGGAGCAGCGCTGGCTGGTGAGTTGTGAAGGCGCCTTTTCTTATCTGACGCGCAACTATGGCATGAAGGAACTTTATTTGTGGCCCATCAACGCGGACCAGGAAGGCACGCCGCAGCAGGTGCGGAAGGTCATAGACACCGTGCGGGCAAGCAAAATCCCGGTGGTTTTCTCGGAAAGCACCATCAGCGACAAGGCCATGCTGCAGGTGGCAAAGGAAACGGGTGCGCGTTACGGCGGTGTGCTATATGTGGACTCGCTCACCAGCGACGACGGCCCCGCGCCGACGTTTTTGAAGCTTCTGCAATACAACGCCAACATCATCGTGAAGGCGTTCGCTCAACCCTGACATGCCCGCCGCCCTCCCTCCGCTCGCAATTGAAGTCACAGATGTCACCGTGGCCTATGCAAACGGCCACGTTGCCCTGAACAACGCCACGTTCACCCTCGGAGCAGGCACCATCTGCGCCCTCGTCGGAGTCAATGGCAGCGGCAAAAGCACCTTGTTCAAGGCCATCATGGGATTCCTGCGGCCTGCCAAAGGCGAAGTGCGCATCGCGGGCCGGAGCGTGGAGGAATCGCGCAAGCAAAAACTCGTCGCCTACGTGCCGCAGGCGGAGGAGGTGGACTGGACTTTCCCCGTCAGCGTCTGGGACGTGGTGATGATGGGGCGCTACGGGCACATGAATTTCCTGCGCATCCCGCGAGCGGAGGACAAGCGCGTGGCCGAGGAATGCCTGGAACGCGTGGGCATGAGCGGACTCAAAGACCGCCAGATCGGCGAGCTTTCCGGCGGACAAAGGAAGCGCGTCTTCCTCGCCCGTGCGCTGGCGCAAAAGGGACGCATCATGCTGCTGGACGAACCTTTCACCGGCGTGGACGTGCAGACCGAAACCGCCATCATTGAACTGCTGCGGGCCTTGCGCGAAGAAGGCCACATCATCCTCGTTTCCACCCACAACCTCGGCAGCGTTCCTGAGTTTTGCGACCAGGTGGTGCTGGTTAACCGGACAGTGCTCGCCTTCGGCCCCACCGAGATCGTGTTCACTGAAGACAACCTGACCCGCGCTTTTGGAGGTGTGCTGCGCCAGTTCCACTTTGAGCATTCCACCATCCAGGAGCATGACGGCCGCACCGTGAAGCTGCTCACTGACGACGAGCGCCCGCTCGTGTTCGGCAAGGACGGCCATCTGGAATATACAGACCGCCAGGGACGCGAGAAACTGGTGAAGAAGCGGGAGATGGAGGTGGGCGAATGACTGACTTGCTCACGCCGTTTCACTACGAATACATGGTGAAGGCCATTCTCGTCAGCGGCCTCATCGGCGGGGTGTGCGCGTTTTTGTCCTGCTTCATCACGCTCAAGGGTTGGTCGCTGATGGGAGATGCATTGTCTCACGCGATCGTGCCCGGCGTATCGCTGGCCTGGATGCTGGGCCTGCCGTTTTCCGTCGGCGCCTTCGTCGCCGGCATTTTGGCGGCGCTGGGCATGGGCTGGGTGAAGCACAACTCGCGGCTGCGGGAAGATGCGGTGATCGGCGTGGTGTTCACCAGCTTCTTCGCCCTGGGTCTGCTGCTGCTCTCACTGTACCCGAGCAATCTCAACCTGCGCACGATCATCTTTGGCAACATTCTTGCCATCTCCGATCCGGACATCCTGCAGGTGCTCATCATCTCCGCAGGCGCCATCCTTATCCTCGGCCTCAAATGGCGGGACCTGCTGCTCTACTGCTTTGATGAAGGCCACGCACGCAGCATCGGCCTGAACACGCGCTTCCTGCACTTCCTGCTGCTGGCGCTGCTCTCCGCCACTGCGGTCGCAGCCTTGCAGACGGTGGGCGCGTGCCTCGTCGTCGCCATGCTGGTCACCCCCGGGGCCACGGCCTATCTGCTCACCGACCGCTTTGGCAGAATGCTCGGCATCGCCACCCTCACCGGTGTCTTGTGCGGCGTGGTGGGCGCGTATGCCAGCTACTTCCTGAACGGATCCACCGGTGGCTGCATCGTCGTGCTGCAAACCGTCATCTTCCTCATCGCTCTCGCCTTCGCTCCAAAACACGGCCTGCTCGCGGCCCGCGCCCAACGCCGTGCCGCCTCCGCATGAACCTCCTCGCCCCGTTTCAATACAGCTTCATGAACGAGGCGATGCTCGTCGGCGCCCTCGTCGGGGCGGTTTGCGCCGTGCTCTCCTGCTACCTCGTGCTGAAAGGCTGGTCGCTGATGGGCGATGCCATCTCCCACGCCGTTTTGCCTGGCGTTGTCGGGGCCTACATGCTGGGGCTGCCGCTCGCCGTCGGGGCATTCGTCTCCGGCCTTTTCTGCGCCACCGCCACAGGCTGGATCAAATCCAACACACGCATCAAGGAGGACACCGTCATGGGCATCGTCTTCACCGGGCTGTTCGCGCTCGGGCTCGTGATGTTCACCAAGGTGGAGACCGATGCACACCTCAATCACATTCTCTTTGGCAACATCCTCGGCATTGAGCGTGGGGACATGATCCAGACCATTGCCGCATCGCTGCTGACCCTCGCCGTCATTCTTTTCATGCGCAAAGACCTGCTGCTGTTCTGTTTTGACCCTGCCCATGCTCGTGCCATCGGCCTGAATACGAACCTGCTTTACTACGTCCTGCTGGCCGTCCTGGCGACCACCATCGTCGCCTCGCTCCAGGCCGTGGGCATCATCCTCGTCGTGGCCATGCTCATCACCCCCGGCTGCACCGCACGCCTGCTCACCGATCGTTTTGATCACATGCTGTTGATCGCCGCCAGCTCCTCGGTGCTCGCCAGCTGCCTCGGTGTCTATGCCAGCTACTTCATGAACGGTGCCACCGGTGCCTGCATTGTACTGGCACAGGCGGCCATGTTCGCCCTCGCCTTTGTCTTTGGCCCCAAGCACGGCCTGATCGCCGCGCGAAAACGGCTGGCTTGACGATTCCCATACGCACCGCCATATCAGCGGTCTTATGCGCATCCTTTCCGGCCTTCAACCCAGCGGCAGACTCCACATCGGCAATTTCTTTGGCATGATGGAGCCTGCACTCAAGCTGCAGCATGAAGGCGACGCCTACTACTTCATCGCCGACTACCACTCGCTCACTTCCGTTCAGGACGGCAAAGCACTCCGCAGCTACGTCCGAGAGCTCGCGGTCGACTTCCTCGCCTGCGGTCTTGATCCGGACAAATGCGTCTTCTTCCGCCAGAGCGACGTGCCGGAGCACTGCGAGCTCTCATGGATCCTCAGCACCGTCACCCCGATGGGCCTGCTGGAGCGCTGCCACAGCTACAAAGACAAAATCGCCAACGGCATCTCTCCTTCACACGGCCTCTTTGCCTATCCGGTGCTCATGGCGGCGGACATCCTGATCTATGACAGTGATGTCGTCCCCGTGGGCAGAGATCAGAAGCAGCATGTCGAGGTCACCCGCGACATCGCCATCAAGATGAATGAAACCTTTGGCGCAGGCCTCTTCAAACTGCCCCAGCCGCGCATTCAGGAAACGACTGCGGTCGTCCCCGGCCTGGACGGGAAAAAGATGAGCAAGAGCTACAACAACACCATCCCGCTGTTTGAAGAACCCGGGCCGCTGAAAAAGAAGATCATGGGCATCCAGACCGACTCCACGCCGGTCGAAGCCCCCAAACCCATCGAAGGCAGCAGCATCCTCGCCCTCTACAAACTGGTGGCGTCACAGGCTGACTACGACGCCATGGTGGCCGACCACCTCAATGGCGGCGTGGGCTACGGCGACTTCAAAAAACGCCTCCTGCAGGGCGTGACCGATTACTTCGCCCCCTTCCGAGCCCGGCGTGACGAAATCCTCGCAGACAAAGGCTACGTGGACAAAGTCCTGGCGGAAGGCGCTGAGAAAGCCCGCGCCGTCGCGCGCAAGACTCTCAGTCGTGTGCGCGATGCGGTGGGCCTGGGTTGATACCCCTTATCCTTATCGCCTCTTCTTCGGCTGCTGCGACGCACGCTTGTGGCCATGCCCCGGCTTGCGCGGCGGTGCAGAAGGCCGCTTGGGATCACGGCTTGATGGCCCACGCCGATCCTGACGTTCCGGATCGTTGGAACGAGTCGGTTTGCCCCGCTGCGGGACAGGCATGAAATCCACCTGCTTCTTGATGGTGTCCACCTTGTAGATCTGCACGACGAGGTTGTCCCCGATGCTGATGACTTTGCGCGTGTGACGCCCCGTGACCTGACGCGTGGCAGGATCAAAAACATAGAAGTCATCCTGGATCGAGGAAAGCGGTACGCCACCGCTGAGGCCGAGATCCGGCACATCCACGAAGAAACCAAAGTTCCGTACATCGGTGACAAGCGCGACATAGGGCTGCGGCTTTTTCGAGACCAGCTGAGCCTTCAGGTAGGCGTAGAGTTTGACCTCCTTGCTGTCGCGTTCCGCATCCGACGAGTTCTTCTCAGTCGTGCTGATGTGATCCGCAATCTGCTTCGCGACGCCCACCTGCAGCTCCACCTTGTCGAACAAGGAGCGGTGCACCACGAGATCCGCGTAGCGACGAATCGGCGAGGTGAAATGGGTGTACTTGGTCTTGGCGAGACCGTAATGGCCAAGCGGCTCCACGGCATAGCGCGCACGCATCATCGAGCGCAGGAAACCAATCTTCAATGCAGGGCCAATCGGCAGGTCATCCAGCCGGCTGAGCAACTTCTGGACCTCAGGCCGATGCGTGAGATTTCCGCAGGGCACGCGGTGGCTCAGCACATCTTCGCGATAGTCATTGAGCCGCTTTTCCTTGGGCGATTCGTGAACGCGATACACAGAGGGCCGGTCCAGTCCCATGAGGCGTCCTGCGACGGCCTCATTGGCCAGCAGCATGTATTCCTCAATCAACTGATGCGAGACATCGTTCTCAATGCGTTCGATGCGCAGCACCTTGCCGTGCTCGTCGAGGCGGATCTTGTTCTCCGGGAAGTCGAGATCCAGCGAGCCGTTCTTGAAGCGCAGGTGGCGCACCTTCTGCGCCATCGCATGCGCATCGTGCAGCATCTGCTCGGTCTCATTGTTCGGCGGCACCTGGATGGCGGCAAACGCCTCCTTGTAGGTGAAGCGGCGCTTTGAACGGATCACGGCAGCATAGAATTTCGAGCTGACGACATGGCCATCTTTGGACAGCACGAACTCCACGCACTTCGTCAAACGATCCACGTTCGGCTTGAGCGAGCACAGCTCATTGCTCAGCGCCTCCGGCAGCATCGGAATCACACGATCCACAAGGTAGGTCGAGTTGCCGCGCTTCCTGGCTTCGATGTCCAGCGCACTGCCCGGCATCACATAGTGCGACACATCGGCGATGTGCACCCACAGCTGCCACTGATCTCCCTGCTTCTGAAGGCAGATGGCATCGTCAAAGTCCTTCGCATCATCCGGGTCAATGGTGATGACGTTGTGCGAACGGCAGTCAACGCGACCGGCGCACTCTTGCGCGCTCGGCTGGTTGTCAGCCCGCGACTTCGCAATAGTGTTGGCCTCGTGCAGCACGTTCTTCGGAAAGTGCAGTGGCAAATCATAATGGCGCAGCACGGAGAGCATGTCCACGCCCTCTTCATCCGGCGGACCAAGCACCTCGATGATCTCGCCCTCGGGCGCTGTCTGCTTGGATTCCCACTGGGTGATTTCAACCACCACTTTGTCGCCAACGTTGGGTTTGCGGCCCACATCGCGCGGCTCCGAGACATAAATAGCCCCGGGCAGACGCGGATCATCCGGCGTCACATGCAGGAACTGTTTCGAGCGCTGAAGGGTGCCTACGAACTGTGTCCGCTTGCGTTCCAGCACGCGCACCACGCTGCCAATTTTGTCCGCCTGCCCTGGCCTGACGTCGAGGCGCACCAGCACCCGGTCGCCATGCATGGCGGTGCCCGTGTTGCTTTCCGAGATTCCAATCTCTGTGATACCCGCCTCATCAGGCTGCACAAAGCCACGGCCGCCCCGCGTGATCTGAATCACTCCGGGCACCAGATCAGCTTCCTTCGCCACAATGTAGCGATTGCCTTTCGTGCGTACGATTTTACCCTGTTTCTCCAGGCTTTTGAGCAGGCTTTGCAATACCTGCTGTTGATTGGGCTTCATGCCCAGTTGGGAGAGAAGCTCTGGCACATTGGAGGGTATGTAATCCTCACTGCCGAGCAACCTCAGTAGTTTCTTATCCATCTTATTCTTACCTATCTAATCAAGCCACCTTCGCATGTCGAATGATTCCGTCAATGAGAATTCGGGGGCAGCCGAAACTCACGGTTCAATCGCAGCTTCAATTTTCGCATCACTTCATCCAATTCCTCCCGCACCGCGACCAGCTCTGGCTCCAGTGCTTGATTGACCGGTGTTGAAGCCACACGCTCGTAGCGCTCCACCAGCGCCAGCCCATCCTCACGCAGTCCGCTTTGTTCGATCAAGCCGCGTACTTTCTCCACCAGCGCACGCGTCTCGATGATCATATTCGTCGCCTCAGCCTCGGTGGTTTCACCGCGTTCCACACGACCCAACTGCTGGCAGTTGAACAGACGGCACCGCACGGGCCTCTTCTCATAAACGGTGCAGCGTTTCTCCCGCAGCGCGGAGCATGGCTGTTCCATGTAATACTCCCCGTCACGGCAGCGAATTTTCAGCCCCAGCTTTCCCAGTTCCGCAGGCACCTCCCCCGGCTGCATCCGCACGATCTGAAACATCGTCCCGTCACAGCACATCCCACACGCCGCACAAAGGCGCGACGCCGCAGCCTCTGAATCTTCAGTACTCATGTTCACTCACGCTTTCGAGCTGCCAATTTGAGCACTTGAATCGTGCAGTCCACATTCAGTTCCAAATCGAGCGGCAGCCGTGTTTTGACGGGCCCGGCACTGCCGTGCGCGCGCCAGTGATTGATGCACAGGCCCAGCGTCTCCAGATCGGCAGGATCGTTCAGGACATGACCGTTGATGCCGGGGTCGATCAATTCGCTGGCGCCGTTGAAACTCGTCGTCACCACCGGGATGCCGGCGGCCAGGGCCTCGCTCACCACATTGGAGCAGGGTTCATAAATGGGCAGGAAGGTCAGCACATCCGCGGCGGCATACGCCGCCTCCACATCGCTCAGCGGCCCGGTGAGAATGACGTTCGGCGGAACTTTGCCGCGCATGCGATCCCGCGTGACCACAAGCAGTTTGAGCTGCGGATCATCGCTGCGCCCGGCCATGAACTTCAGCAGCCAGGGCAACCCCTTGCGCTCCCATCCGGAGCCGACGAAGGCCAGCACAAAATCATTTTCTGCGAGCCCAAAGCGCTTGCGGGCCGCAGACCTCGACACTTTCTGGAAGCGCTGCACATCCACTCCGTTGCGGATCGTATGCACCCGCTCCTGCGGGAAAGAGGGAAAATGCTGCGCGATCTCTCCACGCACCATTTCAGAGTTCACGATGATGCGCTGCGTGTTTGCCGGATCAAAAGTTTGCGCCTCAAGCGCCATCATGTTGCGATGAAACGCCCCCAGCCCCACCAGCGGTCGCTTCCACCAGGGTGCGAACTGTTTGCGCCGCTGCAGCCACACGCGGTGCAAGCCGTCTCCTGCGCGATAGACATCCTGCTTCAGCGTGCGCTCCAGACTGAACACACAGTCAAACCTCTCGTGCTGCAAAGCGGCGTTCACGGCCTCCGCAAAACGCCGCGGACGCTCCGCGCGCGATCCATCCACAGGGACACCGTGAAACTGCACGCCCGCCGCCTGCCCCTTCCATTTTTCCGCAAACAGATGCGTCTCATGCCCAGCCGCAGTCAAGGCCCCCAGCAGCCGCTGCACGTACAGCTCCGCGCCTCCGGTGGCGGAGAACTGTCGGCGGATGAGGGCGAGTTTCATGCGAGTGGCGCAAACGTCCCGTTTGCGGGCGGGACGCTTGAATTAGGACTGCTTGGACCGCCACTGCTCAAAGCTCTCCTTCGGAGTGCGAAAAACCGCACCGCAGCGCGGGCAGTGAATCTGCGCCACGCCGTCGGCAAAAATGTGGTCCAGGTCATCCTGCGGCAGGCGCATGATGATGGGCATCAGGCGCTCCACGGAGCAGCCGCATTCAAACACGTAGCCGCGAGTTTCCAGCAGGGTCAGGTGCTCGTTTGTTTCAATGGCGAGCACCTGCTCCAGCGTGAGTTCGGAAAGCCATTGCTCATCGCAGTCCGGCTCGGCGGAGATTTGCACGAACTCTTCATCCTCCAGCCGGAAGAAGCGCGTGAGGCGCTGCTCGCTGGTGGTGTAAAACGTCTCCACGGCCTTCAGCATGTCGTCACCATGAAACTCGATCATGCTCTGCCGGGGTGCCTGATCCGGGCGCGTCGTCTGGGAGATGAACATCGCCTCGCCCTCCTGACGCACGTCTTCGGTGAAAACCCGGCCCGCCACACGGCCGGGACGTGAGCTGCCGGTGACAAACACGTTCGCACGCTGGGGCTCTTTGACGTGGATGGTCCACGCACAGCTTTCATCCTGCGGGCGCGAGCAGAGATGCAGTGCC
Source organism: Prosthecobacter sp. Pr1 (assembly GCF_057652315.1). Classification (NCBI taxonomy): domain Bacteria; kingdom Pseudomonadati; phylum Verrucomicrobiota; class Verrucomicrobiia; order Verrucomicrobiales; family Verrucomicrobiaceae; genus Prosthecobacter; species Prosthecobacter sp. Pr1. Next base: position 262,536 of record NZ_JBYFBS010000007.1, read on the forward strand.
AGCGCAGCAAGAGCGTCCTTCAGCATTTGATCCAGCGACTCCGCATTCTGAAGGCCGTACTGCATCAGGTGCAGATAGTAATCGAGATAGAGCGGACTGAAGCGCCCCCGTACCAGCAGCGCATTGCGCTTCCGCACGAAGTAGGAGCGGAGGTCCACCACGGAAAGATCCGGTTCAAGCATCTGACTCATGCACAGCTTATCTCACCGGATGAAAGGAGGCGCAAGTGGCGCGGGCGTCACTTCCCCGCCATGCCGCGGAATTTTTGCCGGTAGGCGCTCGGAGTCGTCCCCATCACCTCGCGGAAACGGCGGTTGAAGTTCGCCAGGTTGCGGTAGCCGCAGTCCATGGCGATGTCCGTGATGTTTGACACGTCCTCCGCCAGCATGCCGCAGGCACGGCCAATGCGCACCTCGTTCACATACTGCGGCACCGTCTTGCCCGTGCGCGAGTGGAAGAAGCGGCTGAAGGCCCCCAGACTCAGGTGCGCCAGCTTCGCCAGACGCTCACGGTCGATTTCTTCCGTCAGATGCGTGTGAATGAAGTCGATCACCCGCTCCATCCGCCCCTGGTCGGCAGATTCGAGCTTGGGCTCAAAGTTGGAGCTGGCCAGCGCCTTCAAATCTTCTGAACCGGCCAGCGCATTGAGGATGGCCAGCAGTTCGATCACCCGCGCCAGCCCCTCGCTGCCCGCGAGACGTTTCATGTGCTCCGTCACCACCGCACGGGCCGCACCACGCACCTCCAGGCCGCGCGCCGCACGCTGCAGCAGCCGCTTCACCGGCTCCATCTCCGGCAGTGCCATGAAATCCCGCCCCAGAAAATCCTCGTCAAACCGCACGATGATGGCATTCACCCGCCGCGCCTTCGCGTTCACGTCCTGATGCCACACATGCGGCAGATTGGAGCCAATCAGCACGATGTCTCCGTCCGTGAGCGCGCTGATGTTGTCCCCCACCACCCGATGCCCGCGGCTCTCGATCGCCAGCGTCAGCTGATACTCCGGATGAAAATGCCAGCGCGTCCCATAGTCCAGCGCACGCACCGTCTCACAGTGGAAGGACTCCCACTGACGCTTGGGGACTTTCTCGAAAACAGGCTTCATGGGGGAAAGTTGACGGTGGTTTACGATTGTTGACGGTAGTTGACCGTTGTTTGCAGCAAGCCAAACAACGAGCCCCTGACCAACAACAGTAAACCATCGTCAACCACTGTAAACCACCGTCAACTCTGGTTAGACGTCGTCGTCCTTGTCGTTGTCCCCGGCCTTCCGGCCACGCAGCTTGGCCTCCATGAAGGCATCGAGGTCACCGTCCATGACAGCCTGTACGCTGCTGGTCTTCTCGCCGGTACGATGGTCTTTGACCATCTGGTAGGGCTGGAAGACGTAGCTGCGAATCTGGCTGCCCCAGCCGATGTCGCTCTTCTCGCCATACTGGCGGTCGATCTCGGCCTGACGCTTGTCTTCCTCGATCTGGTAGAGCTTCGCCTTGAGCATCGCCATCGCTTTGGCGCGGTTCTTCGGCTGGCTGCGTTCGATCTGACAGGCCACAATGACACCGCTGGGAATGTGCGTCAGACGCACGGCGGTTTCCACCTTGTTCACGTTCTGGCCGCCTTTGCCGCCAGCACGATAGGTGTCCACGCGCAGATCTTCATCCCTCACGACAATGTCGATCTCCTCTTCGGAATCGGGCGTCACGTCGATCGAGGCAAAACTCGTGTGGCGCTTCTTCGCCGCATCAAAGGGCGAGATGCGTACGAGGCGGTGCACCCCGCGCTCGGTCTGCAGGAAGCCAAAGGCGTTTTCACCAATGATTTCGAGCGTGGCGGAGCGCGTGCCCACGTCATCCCCCGCTTCATGGTCGATGAGTTCCACCTTGTAGCCACGGCGCTGGCACCAGCGCTGGTACATGCGCATCAGCATGTCCGCCCAGTCACAGGCCTCCGTACCACCGGCTCCGGAATGGATGGTGATGAAGGCATTGCCACTGTCAAAGGGGCCGCTGAGCAACTGGCTCAGTTCAAAGCTGGAAACATCCGAGCTGAGCTTCTTGTGCTCCTGCTCCACCTCATGCCATGTGTCCGTGTCGCCCGCCTCTTTGGCCAGCTCGATCAGCCCGTCAAAATCCCCGGCACGCGTTTCCAGATCCTGGAGCGGTCCGATTTTCTTTTTGATGACATTCGTGCGGTCGATCAGCTTGCGCGCCGCGTTCGCGTCATCCCAGAAGCCAGGGGCCGCCATGCGGTCCTCCAGCATGGCCAGTTCGTCTTTTAATTTCGGGACGTCAAAGATACCTCCGGAGCTCCCCCAACCTTGCCTTGAGAGCCGTGGTGTCGAGGGATTGAAGGTCGGTGAGGATGGTCTTGCTGGTCTTTTCCATGCAGCGTAGATAGCGTCTGGGCGTGCGAGTTCAACGCCTTTTGTCATCATGGAAAAAACCGAGGCCATCCTCATCGGACGCACGCGCTATGCGGAGAGCAGCCTCATTGTACAATGGTGCTCGCCGGAGGTCGGCCTGTTCAAAACCATCGCCAAAGGTTCCCTGCGCCCCAAATCACCGCTCTACGGCGTGCTGGACCTGTTTGTCTCTGCGGACCTGCGCTTCGTCCGCAGCAAATCCAGTGATCTCCACACCCTGGCCGAGGCCCGCTGGACCAATCCCCGACTGGGCCTGCGCGAAAGTTACGGCCGCGTTCTCGCCGCCACCTACCTCGTCAAACTCATCACCCTCGTCGCCGAAACCGACTCTCCCATCCCGGAGATTCACGAACTCCTCGTCAAAGCCCTCGACTACCTCGCCGCGAAGGATCCCGTGCCCGCCCTGATCACCCGCTTCGAACAGCGCCTCGCCGAAATCCTCGGCATCATCCCCGAAGGCGAATCCGGCATGGCCGCAGCCGCCATCGAAGACAGCTTTCACCGCAAGCTGCCCGTGCAGCGGCGACAACTCGCGGATTGGATGGCCAAAAAGTAAAAAGCTACTTCAGCGCCGCCTCAATCGCAGCCATCAGCTCCGGTGAATCCGGCGCCACATCCGAGCCAAAGCGCTGCAACACCTTGCCGTCCTTGCTCACCAGAAACTTCTCAAAGTTCCAGCCAACTTCACCGCCGGCTGCCGATTGCAGCGCAGCATACAGCGGGTGTTTGCCATCTCCCTTGATCGCCACCTTGGCAAACATCGGAAACGTCACCTTGTAGTTCAGGGAGCAGAAGCTCTTGATCTCCGCCTCGCTGCCCGGCTCCTGCCCGCCGAAATCGTTGCAGGGAAAGCCCAGCACCGCCAGCCCCTTGCCGTTCATCTTTTCATGCAGTGCCTGCAGACCGGCATACTGCGGCGTGTAGCCACACTCGGAGGCCACATTCACAATGAGCAGCACCTTGCCTGCGTAGGCCTTGAGCGTGGTGTCTTTGCCGTCGATGTCCTTGATGGCGATGTCTTGAACATTGGTGTCAGCAGCGAAAGCCATGGAGGTCATGAGGAGGGAAAGGAGCAGGGTTTTCATGTGGGAAAAGGAACGCGGCAATTGCCACCTTGGTTTCACATCATTCCACCATGCTCAGGAAGATGTCTTCGAGCCGCCGCCCGCGCTTTTCGTGATCACGGCGCAGCTCTTCCAGCGTACCTAGAGCGATGAGCTTGCCGTGGTGGATGATGCCGATGCGGTCGGCCAGCTCTTCGGCGATGTTCAGCAGATGCGTGCTCATCAGCACCGTGGTACCGGCCTGGCTGCGCTCCTTGATCTCCCGCTTCACCGTGCGCGCATGGATGGGATCCAGACCGACCATCGGCTCATCAATGACGAAGACCTTCGGATCATGCAGCAGCGCGCTGGCGATGGCGAGGCGCTGCCGCGTGCCGTGGCTGAGGTTCTCAATGCGCTGCCGTGAGTACTCATGCAGGGCAAATTTGGTGAACAGCGCGTCTGTCTGCGCCTCTGCATGGGGCGGATACATCTCAAACAGCTCCGCAATGAACTCCATGAACTCGTTCGGCGTGAGTTTTTCATAAAACACCGCCACGTCCGGCACATAGCCGAGCAAGGACTTTGCCTGCATGGATTCCAGCTGAACGTCGTGGCCGCACAGCTTCACACGTCCCGAGTCCGGCTTCATCAGCCCCGTGAGCAGCTTCATCGCGGTGGTCTTGCCCGCGCCATTCGGCCCCAGAAAGGCAAACAGTTCGCCGGGCTTGATGGTGAGATTCAAGCCATCCAGCGCCCGCAGCTCGCCATAGTTCATCGTCAGGTCTTCAATCTCGATCATGCTTCAAAAGGGTTCGAATCAGTGCACGGCATCCTGCAGTCCGTGGATGGTGGGTTCCAGCAGCACGTAGTCGTCGGGAAGGTCGATGCGCGCAAGCTCACCAGCCTCGGTGAAGATCATTTTGACCTCGTACATTCCCATGATCGGCAGCGTCAGCACAAAGCACTTCCGCTGCCTGCCTGCGAGCATCATCATCCCCTCACGCGCCTGCAGTTTCGCGGCCTCCTTGTCCTTGTTGTCCGGCTGCTTGCCTGTTTTAGGCATGCTTCCACCCAGAAGCGAGAGCATGGCCAGCGCACTGTCCTGACCGGCCCCCATGCCCATGAGCAGCTTCACATCCTGCGAATTCATCAGCACACGTTCCCCCTGCTTCACCAGAACTTCGGGCGCCGGCTCTGTCTCGCCCCAGGTCAGGCGCATGCTCGCATCACGCTGCGGGAAGCTGGCTTTGATGGCCAGGTTTTGCCAGCGCTCGCCATCGGCCAGCGTGCAGCCAAGACTCCAGCTCGCCATGATGCTGCGCACCTGGTCCTCCGGTGCCACCTGCTCCACGGCCCCATGGGCGATCAGGTCATACACGGTCTCATGATTCGGCTTGATGCGGCGGTTCACCTGCAGGTTCGCATGCCCGATTTTTTCATGCTGATGGTAGAGATGCAGCGTGCAACCGAAGCTCTCCGACTGCCGCAAAAACAAATCCATCACCATGCGCGGAGGCACGATGGCAAAGCGTGAGGCCTCGGGGAAATAGATGTCACGCACCAGCAGTCCGGACATCACCGCCCAGAAAATCACCGCCAACACTGCCGCCATACGCCAGATCATTGCAGAATAGTAGTCGGGAAATGCGCGCACTGGCAAGCACTGCGGCATTTGGCTGCAAAAAAACTCGCCACATCAGCCCTCGTTTGCCACGATGCCCTCATGCGTCTGCTGCTTGCCCTGCTCCTCACCTCCCTCACTCTTTCCGCCGCCGATCAACGCCCGCCGAATGTAGTGCTCATTCTGCTCGACGATCTGGGCTACGCCGATCTCGGCTGTTTTGGCGCGGAGAAGATCAAAACGCCGCACATGGACCGCATGGCATCGGAAGGGATGAAGTTCACCAGCTTCTACGTGGCTCAGGCCGTGTGCAGTGCCTCACGCGCGGCGCTTATGACCGGCTGCTACGCCAACCGCGTCGGCATGCAGGGAGCTTTGAACCACACGAGCAAGGAGGGCATCCATCCCGACGAATTCCTGCTGCCGGAAATGTGCAAGGCACGTGGCTACGCCACCGCCGCCCTCGGCAAATGGCACCTCGGCACCGATCTGCTGTTCAATCCGCTGCACAACGGCTTCGATGAATTCCTCGGCATTCCCTACTCTAACGACAACAGCAAATACCACCCCTCCCTGGCGCAGGAAATGCCGCCCCTGCCCTTCTACGATGGCTTGAAGGTCATCGAAACCGATCCTGATCAAAGCCAGTTCACCCGCCGCTTCACGGAAAGAGCCACGAACTTCATCGAGCGCCACAAAGACCAGCCCTTCTTCCTCTACGTCCCCCACGTGATGCCGCACGTCCCCATCTTTGCCTCCCCTGCCTTTCGCGGTAAATCCAGCGCCGGACTCTACGGCGACGTGGTGCAGGAGCTCGACGAGTCCGTCGGCCAGATCCTCGACACCCTCAAGCGCTGCGGCATCGATCAAAACACACTGGTCATCCTCTTCTCCGACAACGGCCCTTTCCTCAGCTACGGCAATCACGCCGGCAGCGCCAAACCCCTGCGTGAAGGCAAGCTCACCACCTTCGATGGCGGCGTACGCAGCCCGTTCATTGCCCGCTGGCCCGGCCATGTTCCTGCGGCCAAGGTCTGCGATGAGCCGGTGATGGAAATCGACCTGCTGCCAACCATCGCCACCTTGATCGGCGGAAAACTCTCCGAGCGCAAAATCGACGGCAAAAACATCCTCCCTCTGCTGGAAGGAAAACCAGACGCCAAGTCCCCGCATGAAGCGCTGGCCTTCTACGGCGGCGATGAACTCCAGGCCCTCCGCAGCGGCCCGTGGAAACTGCACTTCCCACACCCCTACATCACCGTGGATGGCGAACCGGGCCGCGATGGCAAACCAGCACGCTTTGGCCAGATGAAACCCAAGGCGATCACTCAGAGCGGCATCGCGGGCATTGCCTCGCGACACGGATACCGGGTCGAAAACATCGGCCTGTCACTCTACAATCTCACTGACGATCCAGGTGAGACGCATGACGTCGCAAAAGAGCACCCGGAGATCGTGGAACGCCTCCAAAAGCTCGCCGAACCCACCCGCAAGGAACTGGGCGACACCCTGCTAAAAATCAAAGGCACCGAAAACCGCCCTCTCGGCATGGCACCATGATATAACGCGACAGCGTCCCCGGAGTGCGGCGCTTCAGCGCCGCTTTCGAACAACCCTCGCTCCCCGCAAACACCACCAATCCTCACCGAGCCGCCGCCCGCTCCTTCGCGATAGCATCCCGAATACGTTCCATCCGATTCGCCGGACTCGGATGCGAACTCATAAAATCAGAACTGTTCGCCCCACCACTCACCTGGGCCAAAATCTCCATCACGCCAATCAGCGCTTCCGGATTGTAGCCCGCCTGCATCATGAACCGCACGCCGAGCGCGTCCGATTCCGATTCGTCATCCCGGCTGAACTTCATCACGCGCCATTGCGCCACCATGTTGGCGATCTGCGCCCCCGAGTTGTTGTGCCCGTCGGAAAGCAGCACGCCAAGCCCCTGCGCCAGACCGCTCCAGAGCTGGGAATTCGCCATCTGCTCGTTCGAATGGCGGCCCACCACGTGCCCCATCTCATGCCCCAGCACACCCGCGAGTTGGTCTTCAGACTTCAGTCGGCGAAACAACGCCTCGGTGATGAAAATCTGCCCGCCGGGCAGGGCAAACGCGTTCACCGTTTCGGTGTCGGCCAGCAGATGAAACTTAAACTGATACGAGGTCTCCCTCGCTGCGGTGGAGGCGATCAAGCGCGCGCCCACCCGGTCCACCAGCGCCCGGCCCTTGGCATCACGCGAGAGCCCGCCGCTTTCCCGGATCATCTGCGGCGCTGATTGCAGCCCCAGGGCGATCTCCTCCTGCGGCGTGGCCAGCGCGAGTGCTTGCTTCCTGCCAGTGAACTCATTTTGATAAGAGGTGGTGGCGATCCAGTGGTAAAGCAATGAACCAACGATGATGAGCAGCCCCAGGATGATGCGCGGGTTGATGCTTGGGCCGTTGCCTCGCCGGTCCTCTCCAAAGACGGAAATGCGGTTTGTATTTATGAGTCTGCGAAATGTGGAGATCATGGATCGCTTTATACTTCATGGAAAAATCTTGAGCCAGCAGGTATTTTGCGGCATGGCAGCTCATGTCGTTGTTTCAGGATCATGATCAGACGGTGGATTGGGGCCGCAAAGGCTCGCAGGCGGTTGTGACGCTGGCATGCCTGTTTGTCGTTCTCACCGGCCTGAAGGTCGCCGCCAATGTGCTGGTGCCCATCGTTTACGCCTTCTTCCTCGCGGTGCTCAGCTACCCGATGGTGCGCTGGCTCCGCAGACACAAAGTCCCCGCAGGCCTCGCCTTGGGCATCACCATGCTGATGAATCTCGGCTTCCTTGCGGGCATGGTCACGGTAGGCGTGCGCTTGCTCATCAGCTTCTGGAGAGATCTGCCGCATTATCTGCGCGGCTTGGAGAAGTATTCGAATGACCTCGGAGCCTGGCTTGAACTCAAGGGCGTGGCTGACGCCAAGACAATGCTGGGCGGTGTCTTCGACTGGAACACCCTCATCGGCTACGCCACCAAGCAGGATGTGATGGGAAACCTCACCGGGTTGCTGGGCACCACCTTCGGCACCCTGGCCACTTTCCTCGCCAGCCTCATCATGATCATCATCGTCATGATGTTCATCCTCATGGAGGCCCATGGCACCCAGAGCCGTCTGCAAGCCGTGCAACTCTCCGGCGGCCCGGATCTCACCGGCCTCATGCGCAGCGCGGACGACATCCAGAAGTACCTCGGCGTCAAAACCCTCATCAGCGCCCTCACTGGCCTGCTCGCAGGCTTCTGGTGCTGGTTCTTCGATCTCCACTACCCGCTTCTCTGGGCCCTGCTGGCGTTCTTGTTCAACTACATCCCCGCCGTGGGCAGCACCGCCGCCTGCGTGCCCGCCATTGTGGAGGCCCTGGTGCAGCACGGCCCCGGCACCGCCGTCTTCGTCGGCATCGGCTACGGCGGCATCAATTTCTTCCTCGATAACTTCGTGCAGCCCACCATGCTCGGCAATCGCTTCGGCATCTCGCCGCTGGTGGTCATTCTCTCCGTCATCTTTTGGGGCTGGCTCTGGGGCCCGCTGGGCATGTTCCTGGCCGTGCCTCTCACCATGGTTCTCAAGGTGCTGCTCGACAACAACATCGAATTCAAGTGGATCTCCGTCGCCATGTCCAAGAAGAAAGTGCGCCATGGAGAAGTGGAGGTTGCGGGCTATGACCTCCAAATGAACGAAGAAGAAACCATCGGCAGCGGCGCGAGCACGGAGATGCCAGGGCGGGACAAATAAGCAGCCAAACTGGGCTGCACACCTGTGCCACTTCGACCTTTCATTGTGCCAGTGATGCACTCAAAAGGGGACCGGGAAACGTATTAAAAAGTGGCCTAACCTAGACAAATCAGGCGTAGCAGCCCATGCCATGCCTGTGGCATGCTTCCAGCAAGAAAGTCCGAGAAACAACCATTCTCCCACCCACCATGTCTCCCGAAAAATTCACCGTTAAGCTCCAGGAAGCCTTCAATGCCTCACAGTCCATCGCCACGCGCCATGGGCATCAGGAGTTGAAGCCGAGTCACCTCATCCTCGCCTTGCTTGAGCAGGAGGGTGGCATCGCCACGCCCCTGTTTTCAAAAGCGGCGGTGAACCCGGCCGCCGCCCAAAATTTGCAGCCTGGCATCGAAGCCCTCCTCGCTCGCCAGCCCAAGGTCAGCGGCGGCACCAGCGGTCTGCATCTCTCCAATGAGATGCGCGAGCTCATGACCAAGGCCGAGGACGAGCAAAAGAAGCTCAAGGACGAATACCTCAGCGTCGAGCACGTCATCCTCGCCCTCTTCAAAACGAAAACTGAGCTGTCCGATCTGCTCAAGCAGGCCGGCCTCACCTACGACACCGTTTCCAAAGCCCTCACCGCCGTGCGCGGCAGCCAGCGCGTCGTGGATCAGGACCCCGAAGGCAAATACCAGACCCTCGAAAAATACGGCACTGATCTCACCGCCCGCGCCAAGCAGGGCAAGATCGATCCCGTCATCGGCCGCGATGAAGAAATTCGCCGCGTCATGCAGGTGCTGAGCCGCCGCACCAAGAACAACCCTGTGCTCATCGGCGAGCCCGGCGTGGGCAAGACCGCCATCGCCGAAGGCCTCGCACGCCGCATCGTCGCGGGCGACGTGCCCGATTCCCTCAAGGGCAAACGACTCATCAGCATGGACCTCGGCGGCATGATGGCCGGAGCCAAGTTCCGTGGCGAATTCGAGGAGCGCCTCAAAGCATTCCTCAAAGAAGTCACCTCCAGCGAAGGCGAGATCATCCTCTTCATTGATGAGCTCCACACCATCGTCGGCGCCGGCAAAGGCGAAGGTGCCATGGATGCGGGCAATCTGCTCAAGCCCCAGCTCGCCCGTGGTGAACTGCGCTGCATCGGCGCGACCACCCTCGACGAATACCGCAAATACATCGAGAAAGACCCCGCCCTGGAGCGTCGCTTCCAGCCGGTGAAAGTCGGCGAACCCAGCGTGGAAGACACCATCGCCATCCTTCGCGGTTTGAAGGAGCGCTATGAAGTCCACCACGGCGTGCGCATTCAAGACGGCGCCATCATCGCCGCCGCCACCCTGAGCAATCGCTACATCACTGATCGCTTCCTGCCAGACAAGGCCATCGACCTCGTGGACGAAGCCGCCAGCCGCATCAAGATCGAGCTCGACTCCATGCCCACCGAAATCGACGTCATCGAACGTCAGGTCATGCAGGGCGAGATGGAGCGCCAGGCACTGAAAAAAGAAAAGGACGCCGCCTCCAAAGCCCGCCTCGAAAAGCTCGACAAGGAAATCGCCGATCTCAAAGAAAGCTCCTCCGCCCTCAAAGCCCAGTGGATGAAGGAGAAGGAATCCGTCGATGCCGGACGCAAGGTGAAGGAGGAGATCGACCGCCTGCGCACCGAACTCGAACAAGCCCAGCGCCGTGGCGACTTCGGTCGCGCCGGAGAGATTCAATACGGCCTCATTCCCGATCTCGAAAAGAAACTCAGCGCCGCCCCCGTCGAAGCCTCGCAGCCGCGCTCAGCTCACTCCTTGCTGCGTGAAGAAGTCACCGAGGACGACATCGCCCGCGTCGTTGCCAATTGGACCGGCATCCCCGTCTCACGCCTCCAGGAAGGCGAGCGCTCCAAGCTCGTGAAAATGGAGGAGCGCCTCAGCCAGCGCGTCATCGGCCAGAAGGACGCCATCACCGCCGTCAGCAATGCCGTGCGCCGTGCGCGTGCCGGCATTCAGGATGAGAACCGCCCCATCGGCAGCTTCCTCTTCCTCGGCCCCACCGGCGTCGGCAAGACCGAGCTCTGCAAAGCCCTCGCCGAATTCCTCTTCGACGACGACACCGCCATGACCCGGATCGACATGAGCGAGTACATGGAGAAGCACAGCGTCAGCCGTCTCATCGGCGCGCCTCCCGGCTACGTCGGCTACGAAGAAGGCGGCCAGCTCAGCGAAACCGTCCGCCGCCGCCCCTACAGCGTCGTGCTCTTCGATGAAGTCGAAAAAGCCCACCCCGATGTCTTCAATGTGCTGCTGCAGGTCCTCGACGACGGCCGCATCACCGACGGCCAGGGCCGCACGGTCGATTTCAAAAACACGGTCCTCATCATGACCAGCAACATCGGCAGCAACGCCATTCAGGACGTCAGCAATCCTGAGCAGCGCGATGCCCTCGTCCGCGACAGTCTCAAGCAGTTCTTCCGCCCCGAGTTCCTCAACCGCATCGACGAGATCGTCATCTTCGACCGCCTTGACGCCGCCCAGCTCGACAAGATCGTCAAGATCCAGCTCCAGCGCGTCATCGACCGCCTCGCCAAGCAGAACATCCACCTCACCGTCACCGACGACACCACCCGCTACCTCGCCGACGCCGGCTTCGATCCCGTCTTCGGCGCCCGCCCCCTCAAACGCGCCATCCAAAAACACCTCCTCGATCCCCTCAGCCTCGCCGTCCTCGAAGGCGGCTTCAAAGACGGCGATCACATCACCGCCACGATGAAAAACGGGAAGGTGGAGTTTGTGAAGAAGTGAGACTAAAGTGGCATATTAATCCGTCGGATTAAGTTCATGAGAATCGGGTTCAAACGTAGAAGTGGCTAGGTTGTGAAAATCAAGCCGCCGAAGAACCTCTATTGAGTGTTCCTCGCAGTAATCGTCGGTCGCGGTTTCAATCATCGAATGGGCAATACCCGTGCCCATGTCGGTTTCATGGTAATATTCTGCGCTCAATACGTGAAACTCTACGACGAGCATCTCCTTCTTTCCAAGTCTCCCCGCTGTTTCGTCATCTTCTCGAAGATGGGATTCAAAGCCCAAGGATGCAATTTGACCCATGATCCTCTTAATTCGCGCAGGGGTGATGCTCGTGTAACGCCGAAGCAAATCTAGGTTGATATGAATGTTCTCCGGCAATTCAGCAGGACAACCGTGCAGAAACACATTGAACACAACCTCCCGCTCCAGCTCAGTCATTCGTTGCAGCGCGGAAAAAAATGATTTCGCACCTACAACTAACATCTCCGCCTGCTCGTCGTTTTCGGGTTCCAGAACGTCAATCAGCCGGTCTGGAACAGGTGGCAGGTAATTCCAGCGCTGGCGTTCGCCAAGCTTCTCTGAAATCAAGTCTGCTAGCGAATCCGGCGTGCGGTCTTTGAGGTTGATGTATCCAACCGTGTCAGGAAGTCCGGGAACACGGGTGTCATCAAAACGCGCTGGAAGTATGTATTCGGTGCTTTCCTTGAACGCACGTTCCTGCGCTGCGCGCCGCTCGTGATTCGTCCAAAGTTTCTTCGCGTAATGCTGTGAAATAAAGACGACACAGTATCGCGCAAAGCTGCTGTAAACTTCATGCAGGTGAGCATACAAATCCTTCCCCCAAAGTTCGGCTTCTTCATATTCATCGTAGAAGACACGGATGCCTTTATTGCGGAGAATATGTGCTGTCTGGCTCACATAGTCACGGTCCTCGCCAGCAAACGACAGGCATACGTCGTATTCGAACTGGTCTTCTTTGGTGCTTTTATCAGATCGCATATTGAGGCGGCATTACTTCCTCCTCACCCTCTTCGGCTTCTCCGGCACCAGCGTCATCTCCGGCGTCACCTTGATGCCCATGCGCTTGTAGTAGTCGAGCATCTTCTCAGTGGCCACGCGGCTCGCTTCGATCACAATTTTCGACATCTCCGACATTTCACGCGGCGGAGTCTCCTGAAGGCTGTTGGAGGCAAGCATGGTTTGGAGTTCTTCGAGTGAATGAGTGGCGCTGTCGGCCATCTGCACCGCAGGCGGTGAATGATTGTCCCACAAACCCCACTCGTCGGCAAGTGGCACGTAGTCCTCGATGAAATGCTTGCGACTCCTTTCAAAACGACGGCGAATGTCATCCTCCGGCACATCATGCCCGCCGAGCTTAACTCGCAGCGCCACGCGCCCAACCGCCTGATCCCCAGAACCAATGCGGATGTAATGCAGCAGGAAGCGATAGCCCTGTGCCTTGGCCTCCCGAATCATCGCGACATAAGTTTTGCCACTGAGCGTGGACTCAATCGCAAAGCTCGCCTTGGCCGCGATCAAACTGCGCGTCTCATCAATGAGCAGCCGCCCTGCCTTGAAAGCAGTGAGGCTCGGATCCAGCGGCGAGAGTCCGCGCGCGATCTCATCCGCATTGAGAAACCGCATCAACCCAAGCCTCGGCAGCAGCTCCCGTGCAAGCGTGGTTTTGCCTGCCCCATTGCAGCCTCCAAGAATGCAGAGTGTCGGTGTCATGACGGTTTAGTATGATCTTCCACAAAATCACTCGGACACAACCGCTTCACCGCCTTCGTCAGCGGATTCTGCTCCTTGCGCCCATGCACATACAGCGCCGTCCATTCCGCGAGACGCCGCCCCAGAATACGACACGCCTCCTGCGTCTCCTCCTCACGCGGTGCCTTGGAAGCCACCGCCCCATAATGCAGCGTCATCTTCTTCCCCGAGTAATCCGTGACGCCAAACACGAGAAACCCAAAATTCATCAACACCGTAAGGATCGACTGACACGCCAGCTCCATGCCCCCGCCCCAGCCGCCTGCGCTGCTGAAAGCACACGCGATCTTCCCATCCACCTCCAGCCACTTGTCCGCCATCGTCTCGTCCCAGAAGCGCTTCATCTTCCACGACAGAATGCCCATGTTCGTCGGACTGCCCACCGCAAGCCCATCACACCAAACGACATCCTCCGCCGTCGCCTCATCCACATGCCTCACCCGCACCTCAGTCTCCGGCACCTGCTGCGCCCCCTCAGCCACCAGCGCAGCCATTTTCGCGACATTGCCGCTGCGGGAATCATAGAGGACGAGGATTTGGTTCATGGTGGGAGATCAGAACCTCTCTGCCAAGTTGTCAAAGAGTTCGCGCTGCGCAGGCATGCAGATGCTCCAAAATATGCTCTCTGCGTCCTGGGCAAAAATAGTCACCAATCCCCATGATGCCATTGACCAGCCATAGCAGTCCCCAGCCAGCCAGTGGAAAGATGATCGTCCAAACCATCAAAACAGAAAACACAAGGATGAAGCCGCACCAGACAGCCATAAATACCTGAACGAAGCGGTTGTGCGACATGCACCCAACGATACGGCTGCCACCCTCGGCCTCTTCAATTCTTCCACGAAACAAGGGTTCAAAGCTGTCGCTCACGACTACTGAGCCCCAGCGAATTCGAAGAGTGGATCCAATCACACTGCCGCGTGCAGATCCGTGATTCAATGAGACGATCGTATTCAGCGACTCCCGGATGCAGTACACGAGTTGCTCAGGTGGAAGTCTGGACACGATAATAGTCTCAGCTTCATCCTCAAAAAAGTTCCTGACCTTCGGAGGCACTTTTTGCCAAAACCTTTGTTTGATGTCCATGATAGGCGGAACTCAACATCCCCGCGCCAGCTTCCGCAAGTATTCCAACTGCCTCTCCGGCTGTGCCCCATCTGCATGACACGGAAGGACACCATCAAGCGGCAGCTCCAACGCACGATGAATGCTGCGACGTGCCTCCACATTGTCTTGATTCAGATACGCCGGAGCGATCTGCGGCCCGAAGCCAAAGGTGGCAAACAAATCCCCGCTGAAAAGCAGCCGGTGCTTGGCGGAGTAGTACCCGCAGTGTCCATGCGTATGCCCAGGCAGCGCCACCACACGAAGACCGCCCCATACCGGAATCTCATCACCATCCTTCAGCAAACGATCCGGTTTAAACGAAGGCTGCCTCAACAGCCGACGCCCCACCCACTCAGCCACGCCTGCAACACGTCCGAGCCCGGCGTAACGCGCACGGTTTTCATAATGCTCCAGATCGCGCTCAGGTCCCGCAATCCACGCAGCATGCTGTGCAGCCACAGCAGGAGCATTCCTCACATGATCCAGATGCCCATGAGTGAGCAGAATGCCACGAATCGGCAGCGTCTCCCAACCACGCGCCACCAGCGCTGCGTTCAATGCCCGCCGCCCACCAATAAAGCCGGTGTCGATGAGATAGAGCCCCTCACCATCCCGCAGGACGAAAAACTGCACGATGAACGTGCGGACGATGAGCAGATCAGGCGGCATGCAGACCTGCACACGCTAGAGAGCCTCTTTTCCTGAAGCAACCCGCGAGTTCTTGCGTTTGGATGGAACTCATGAAGTCGTTTTTCATCCTCACCTTGCTTCTCCTCGGCACCTTCGCCCACGCAGCGGACAAGCCAAACATCATCTTCATCCTCGCCGATGACATGGGTTACGGCGATGCCGGCTGCTTCGGCCAAAAAACTCTCACCACGCCCAATCTCGACAAAATGGCCGCCGAGGGCATGAAGTTCACGCGCCACTACGCCGGCTGCACCGTGTGCGCTCCCTCGCGCTGCGTACTCATGACCGGCCTGCACACCGGCCACTGCCGCGTGCGCGGCAATGGCGAAGGTCACATCCCCGACGAAGACCTCACTCTGCCCAAGCTGCTGAAAACCGCAGGCTACCACACCGCCTGCATCGGCAAATACGGCCTCGGCAAACCGCTTCCGCTCGACGATCCCCAGCGAAAAGGTTTCGATGAGTCCTTCGGCTACGTGGGCACCAGCCACGCGCACAACTTCTACACCAAGGCCCTCGTTCGAAACGGCAAGATCGTGGATCTGCCCAACACCGTCATCCCCGGCTCATTCAAGGATGCACATGATTATTCCGACAGCGATCTCGTCGGCACCGGCGTGGCCCCGCTGGACGGTCGCAAAGCCTGGGTTCCTCAACTCCTCGCCGACGATGTGCAGCGCTACCTCGGCGAGCGCGCCAAGGCCAAGGAACCCTTCTTCCTCTACTACGCCTTCAACATCCCCCACGCCAACAACGAGGCCGGCAAAAACTCCCCCCTCGGCCACGGCTTGGAATCCCCCGACTACGGCGAGTTCAAAGACAAAGACTGGCCCGACGCCGAAAAAGGCTTCGCCCAGTTCATCCGCTTCCTCGACAACGAAGTCGGCAAAGTCCTGTCTCGCCTCAAAGAACTCGGCCTCGCAGAAAACACCCTCGTCATGTTCTCCAGCGACAACGGCCCCCATCAGGAAGGCGGCCATCAAAGCGACTTCTTCAACAGCAATGGCGACTTCAAAGGCATCAAGCGCGACATGACCGACGGCGGCATCCGCGAGCCCTTCATCGCCTGGTGGCCCGGCAAGGTCAAAGCAGGCGCAGTGAGCGAACATGTCAGCGGCTTCCAGGATCTCCTGCCCACCGTGGCCGAACTCAGCGGTGCGAAACTCACCGCCGAAACCGACGGCATCTCCTTTGCACCCACCCTCCTCGGCAAGTCAGGCCAGCAGCAGCACTCGCACCTCTACTGGGCCTTCGATGAGCAGGGCGGCAAACTCGCCGTGCTGAAGTGGCCCTGGAAACTGATCCATCTCAACACCGGAGCCACGCCGAAAAACACCAAGGCCAAGGGCAAACCCAAACCTCTCGAAAAACTCCTCTACAATCTCGAAACAGACATCGGCGAAGAAAACAATCTCGCCGCAGAGAAGCCCGAGATCGTCGCTGAGCTGGAAAAGCTCATGCAGTCCTCATGGCGCGCGCCGTAAGGCACCCCGCAGCATGCCAAAGCCCCCGAGTACAAACAGCAGCGGAAACCAGATGGAATACAGCGCCGCACGCGAGCCATGCTGCAGCACCGCCTCATCCGGCGCAGCCGGATTCACAAAGCAGGTCTGACTCGATCCCGTCGGATACTGCTGCTGCTTCTGCACCGCATCATCGAAATGCAGCGTCGGCGCGGCCTCCACCTGACGAATGCGCATGCCGCTGTGCTTCACACCCTTCACCTCATATTCGTAGCGCACCTCCACCCGGTGCGCGGGATCTGAGTGCGGCGTCGGCCTCTCGCTCACGATGCGGGAGGAGAGGATGCGGCATGGAACCTGCGACCACTGCCGCGTGATCTGCGCCTTCTCATATGACAACCACATCCGCCACGCAAAGAACGATCCTGCCACGATGAGGAACAAACCCATCGTGCAAAGCCACAAGCGGCCTGATTGAGATGCAAATTGATTCTGCGACATGCGTTCGGGAAGCAGGCTTTGACTACGCTTCACGCGTGTTCCATACAGAGATGTATTCATCTCGCAAATAATCCACATGTCTGAACCTGCTCCCATTTCGATACGTCCGCCACGCTGGCTGCTGAAGCCCGCCGTGGAGGGCGCTGCCGAGCTGGCGGCAGACATGGGGCTGTCTCCGCTCATGGCGCAGCTTCTCGTGCAGCGCGGCCTTACCTCCGTGGAATCGGCGCGCGACTTTCTTGTACCAAAGCTCGCCACCCTCGGCGATCCCACCGTTCTGCCCGAAATGATTCCCGCCGTGGCTCGCATTCTGCGCGCGGTCGATGAAAAACAAAGCGTCGTGCTCTACGGCGACTACGATGTGGATGGCGTCACCTCGATGGCGCTGATGCATCTCATCTTGAAGGCCTATGGTCTCGAAACGCATCTCTTCCTCCCCACGCGCATGGAGGAAGGCTACGGCCTGAGCCTGGATGGCATCGCCAAATGCTACGAACAGTTTGGCAAACCAAATCTGTTCATCGCGCTCGATTGCGGCACCACCTCCTTGAAAGAAGTCGCCAAACTGCGCGCCGACGGCGTGGACTGCGTCATCATCGACCACCATGAGCTCTCCCCGCAGGGTCGTCCTGAATGCCTCGCCCTGGTAAATCCCAAGCTCGGCAAAGACTACCACTACTTCTGCACCGCAGGACTCGTGTTCAAAGTCTCGCACGCCCTGCTGAAGGCGCGCATGATCGAAAGCTATGATCTCAAGGAAACGCTCGATCTCGTGGCTCTCGGCACCGTGGCAGACCTCGTCCCGCTCATTGATGAAAACCGCCTGCTCGTACGGCGCGGTCTCGAAGCTCTCGCACAGACCACGCGCCATGGCTTGAAAGCCTTGAAGCAGATAGCCGGTGTGGAAGGCCTCGTGCAGACCCATCACGTCGGCTTCCGCCTCGGCCCCCGATTGAATGCAGCGGGCCGGCTCGACACCGCAGCCACCGCCCTGCAGTTGCTCCTTGCGACAGACGCCACCAAAGGCGCCGCACTGGCTGAACTGCTCGAAGCCCACAACAAGGACCGTCAAAACGTGGAGCAGCAGGTGCACCTCGAAGCCGAGGCCATGCTCGCCAACATCGGCGAAATCGACAAGGTTTCCGCCATCGTACTGGCCTCGCGCAAATGGCATCCAGGAGTGATCGGCATTGTGGCCTCACGCATCTCTCGGCTGTGCCACCGCCCCACGATCCTCGTGTCCATCAACGAAGATGGCATCGGCAAGGGCAGCGGACGCAGCATTCCTGGCTTTTCGCTCGTCGAAGCCATCGACATCTGCCGCGATCACCTGCTCGGCGGCGGTGGCCACGCGATGGCTGCCGGCATTTCCGTCCACGAAGACAAGATCGACTCCTTCCGTGCGGCGTTTCAGGTGGCCGCACGCGACGCCCTGAGCAAGGAAGCCATGACCGCCCTGCTGGAACTCGATGCCGAGGTCAAGCTGCGCGACCTCTCACTGAGCTTCTTCGAAAGCTACAAGCTCCTCGAACCCTTCGGCCAAAAAAACCCCGAGCCGTTGTTTCTCTGCCGCAATGTGAAGCCCAAGCTTCCAGGCCGCACGATGAAAGAAAAGCACCTGCGCATCATCCTCACCCAGGAAGGTGCCTCCATGGAGGCACGCTGGTTCAATGCACCCATCGGCCATCTCCCTCCCGCCCCGTGGGATGTCGCCATGCGCATCCAGCGCGGCTGGTTCCGTGGCACGGAGCAGTGGCAGCTCACGCTTGAAGCGGTGCGCCCCGCTGAATCCGTTCAGCGTGGGTGAAACCGGTAGTGCCCCGTGATCGGAAACTCAAACAGCCGGCTCTCATGCTTGGGCCCCTGGCCGATGTTATGCACGATCCAAGGCGTCGCACTGCCATCCGCCGCCGGCACCACAATCGCAATGTGCGGCAGCCTGCCCGCAACCGTGCAGGTGATCAGATCCCCCGGCAGATAATCCTCCGCCTTCTGCGTCACCGGCAGGGCCGCTCCACGCCGCTTGAAAAAGGTCTGCAAATTCGGCACTCGGCGGTGATCAATGTTTTTGTCCGTTGAGTTCAGCCCCCAGGTCTTCGGATAGGCCGCAAACGCGCGCCGCATGTCCTCATGCACCAGCTTTTGCAGATCAATCCCCAGCGCCCGGTAGCTGCGGATGACTTCATCCGTGCACACCCCCGTATCAGCAGGCACATCGCCATTGGGATAATCCAAAATGACATACGCAGGATCATAGCGCACCGTGTGCTGCACCCGTTCCAGCGCCGCTTCCACCAGCCGCTCCGCAAAACTCGGCGCAACGGTTTGCGCACTGCATACCAGAACGCAGGCCAAAAACAGGAAGCTGCGTCGAAAGAGGTTATTCATGCCCCACTTCGACACCGCCGATGAAAGTCCGTTGAACTTCCAGCCGCCGGTTGAGCACGAGCACATCCGCCAGCTTCCCCTTCTCCAGACTTCCGCACGTTTTCCCCATCCCGGTCCGCTCCGCCGGCGTCAGGCTCGCCATGCGCACCGCATCCGGCAGCTTGGCCGAGGTGCTTTTCTTCATATGACGCACCATGTGGTCCAGCCCCATCACGGAACTCGCCAGCCCCTCTCCCGGCACGAATCCCACCCGGCCATCGCTTTCAAAAAACGAGCCGTCATCCTCCGATCCAAACCGGTAGCGCCCCGGCGGCATGTCCATCGCACGGTTGCTGTCGGTCACAAGGCACAGCCGCTGCGCCCCCTTCATGCGAAAGGCGAAATCCAGCAGCTCCGGCGCCAGGTGCATGCTGTCAGCAATGACCTCCGTGCTCATATCCGCCTTGGCGAGGACGAACTGCTCCATGCTCGCCTGCATCGGCGTGCCAAATCGAGTGCGCAGGGAGGCCACCGAGCTCATCGCGCACCAAAAATGATCCACATGCCGCATCCCAGCCTTGAAGGCACTCGCCATCTCCGCCCAGTTGGCATTCGAATGCCCGCAGGTGATCAGGCAGCGCTTCTTGCGCGCCATCTGATAAAACGCCTCAGCCCCCGGAAGCTCCGCCGCACACGTGGCGATTCGCACCAGATCATCCCGAAACCACCGCGCATACTCCTCCGCATCTGGCGCACGCCGCCCTTCACGCGAGTGGCACCCCACCTTGTCCGGCGCAAAATACGGCCCATACAAATGCACCCCGGCAATGCGTGATCCATGCCGCGGCTCCCAACTTCGCTGCGCCTCTCGGCACGCTCCCAGCATGGCCATGATCTGCACCGGCGCCCCCGTCGTGGTCGTGGGAAAAATCATGGTCGTGCCATGCCGCGCATGCACCTTCAGGGCCGTGCGCACCGCCGGCACCGTGCCGTCCATGAAATCAGCCCCGGCACCGCCATGCACATGAATGTCGATGAACCCCGGACTGATGTAGCCACGCTTGGCATCCACCACGACCGCGTTCTTCGGCACAGCGATGCCCTTGCCCATGGCCTTGATCCTGCCGCGTTCACACAGCACGGCTCCATCCTCGATCAACCTGTCCGGCAGGATGAGCGTGCCGTTTTGGATGAGCAGCGGTTGGGCAGGCGGCTTTTTCATAGCAGCGTGAGCGGATTGACGCGCGTCTTCAGCGGAAACGTCACCCGCTGACCATTCATCCGGTGGGATTCAAAGATGGCGCTCACCATCTCAATCGTCTCACGCCCCTGCTTCGCATCAATCAGCGGTGCCCGGTTTTCCCGGATCGCGGCGATCAGATCCAGCCCTGCGGTTTCATGACTGGCAACCTGAGCCCCAAGATTGGCAATAGGTTCCGGCTTGTTAACACCACCCGTAGTGATGGGCTGCCACTGGCGCGGCTCTTTGACGGCGGGATTGAATGGACTGCCGAGACAGATGTGAGCCACCGGCTCCTTGTCGATGCGGAAATCGATGACGCCTTTGGTCCCAATGATCTGCAGGCCAAAACCCGCCTCTTTCGTGCCGGCACTTTGCACCGAATCAAAGAACATGGGAATGCCATTCGCCAGCTCAAACCTCGCATGCACCGCGTTGCCCGCCAGCGCACCGATGCCTTCATCCCCATCCTTCACATCCGCCTTCGTGATCGGCTTGCCATCCTGCATCACCACGGCGCTGCACGCCTGCGGCGCTCCTCCAAAATACGTTGCGAGGTTGAAAAGATGCGTGCCCAGCACCCACAGATCCAGCGAGCCACCTCGCGTATCCTCCTTGCCCCGCCCCCGCATTTCCAGCACCCGGCCGATCACACCGTCCTGGATCAGTTTTGCAATCACCGGCAGCACCGGATGGTACCGGTTGCGGTGCGCGATGGCGATCTTCGTCCCCGCCTTCTCAGCAGCGGCGATGATTTCATCCGCTTCCGCCAGGCTGCGGCAAAAAGGTTTTTCAATGTAGATGCCACGCGCCCCCGCCTGAATCGCCGCCAGCAGCATATCGCGATGCTGGTCAATGTGACGCGGACCGATGGCAACGATGTCCGGCTTCACCTCGCTGAGCATGGCGCGGTAGTCGGCAAAGCCCTTGCTCACAGCCAGCTTCTTCAGCTCACCCTTGAGCCCCTTGTCATCCGCATCCGCCACAGCCACGATCTCGACGGCGGGAATTTTGAGCCACATCGTATCGAGTCCGTGGCCATAGTTACCACGCCCCGTATGACCAATGACGGCAACGCGAAGTTTGGAATCAGCCGCAGCAGCAAAGCTGGAAGCGGTGAAAACAGCAGGCAGAGAGACGAGAAGATGGCGGCGGTTCATGCGAATTCATGAACGTCACCAGCATGTCCAAACACGCAATCAGATCCATTTTGAAGCATTCACAGCCCCGGCGGGTCATACTTTGCGATTCTGGAGCCACCTTTTGAGTTTGTTTGTGGCAAATTGTGTCTATTCATCCCACCGCGTCCGCTCCCCAACCGCGCAGAGGACATTCCACCCCCCATGTCAGAGACCCAAGTGCATGCCGCTGGCGACTCCGTGCCGGAGTTGAAGCAGCGTATTCGCGAACTGGCAGGCATGCTGCATGCCTGCCGCCTGCGCCTGCCCGATGCACCCGCAGAGGCCGTGCGCGAAATGGCGGAAAGCGAGGAGCGCTTTGCTCTGGCGGTGCGTGGCACCAATGACGGCATCTGGGACTGGGACATCCGCACCGGCAAAGTGTTTTTCTCCCCACCGTGGAAAAGCATGATCGGTTACGAAGACGAAGAGCTCGAAAACGTCTTCGCCACCTTCGAAACTCATCTGCATCCCGAAGATCACGACCGCGTGATGGCCACCCTGAATGATTACCTGGCAGGCCGCACTCCGCGTTATTCCGTGGAGTTCCGCTTCCGCCACAAGGACGGCAGCTGGCGCTGGATCCTCGCCCGTGGTCGCGCCTTGCGTGATGAAACTGGCACCCCCTACCGCATGGCCGGGTCACACACGGATGTAACCGAGCGCAAGCATGACGAGGAAGAGCTGCGTCAGGCGCGTCGGGCCGCCGAGTCCGCCAACAGCGCCAAAAGCGCCTTCCTGGCAAACATGAGCCATGAAATCCGCACCCCGATGAATGGCGTCATCGGCATGAGCGAACTGCTGCTCGGCACGGATCTCAACGAAACCCAGCGCGAATACCTGGAAATGCTCAAGCTTTCCGCCGACTCCCTGCTGGAACTGCTCAACGACATCCTCGACTTCTCCAAAATCGAGGCCGGTAGAATGGAGCTGGACGCACACGAGTTTGATCTGAACGAGGTCGTTACCGAGATCTCCCAGGCCATGGGCATTCGCGCGTTTCAAAAGCGCCTGGTGTTCCTCCATCACATCAGCCCGGATGTCCCCCTGCGTCTGATTGGCGATGACGGCCGCCTCCGGCAGATCCTGGTCAATCTGATCGGCAATGCCATCAAGTTCACCCACAAGGGCGGCGTCACCATCGAGGTCAGCTTGGAATCTCAGACTGCCGACATGGTCACGCTGCATTTCAAGATCAACGACACCGGCATCGGCATCGCCGCAGACATGCGGGAGAGCATCTTTGAGGCCTTCACCCAGGCGGAGCAGTCCACCTCACGGCGCTACGGCGGCACCGGCCTCGGCCTCGCCATCTGCCATGATCTCGTCGCTCTCATGCATGGCCGCATCTGGGTGGAGAGCCAGCCCGGCACCGGCAGCACCTTCCACTTCACCGCCGCCTTTGGCCGCACCAGCGGCATTTCGATCAAGCCCAAATCGCCACGCTTCAAACCTGTGGTCACCGCTCATGCTTCCATGAAGGTGCTCATCGCCGAGGATGGCCACGTCAGCCAGCTCGTCGGGGCACGCATGCTGGAAAAACGCGGCCACGTCGTCACCCTCGCCTCCAACGGCAGGGAGGCCATCGACCGCTGTGAAAAGGAAGCCTTCGACGCCATTTTGATGGATGTTCACATGCCCGGCATCAATGGCTACGAAGCCACCGCCAAAATCCGTCAGGCCGAAAAGGCCACTGGCAGGCATGTCCCCATCATCGCCATGACGGCCAATGCCATGAAAGGCGACCGCGAGCGCTGCCTTGCCGCAGGCATGGATGATTACATCGCCAAACCCCTGCGCTCAGCTGAGTTGTTCCAGATCGTGGAGCAGTTCGCTCCACGGTCGGCCACACCCCAGCCAGCCCCGGCATCTCCTGCACCCGCACCCCGCCCGCAGATCGAGACACCTCCCTTCGACCTAGCCGAGTTTCGTGAATCCACCGGCGATGAAAAACTCATGCGCAAGCTCGTGTCCATCTTCTCTGAAGATGCGCAAAAATACCTGCGCAAAGCTGAGAAAGCGCTCGCAGCAGGCAAAGCCACGCAAGTCTATGAAGCCGCTCACTCGCTCAAGGGCATGCTTGGCGTTTATGCCGCCAAAAAGGCGCTCAAACTTTCCACCGAACTCTGCGACTACGCCCACGCCGGAGATTTAAAGGGCGCCCAGCTCATGCTGGATCAGTTGAAAAAGGAATGCGTCCTGCTCGGCGAGGCCCTGCTCGCCGCTTTCGAGCCCGGCATTTAAATCAGCGGTACTCCGTCATGCCATCGTAGCCGTGCACCAGGTGGATCGGATGCCCGACCTCCTTCAAAATCTGGCGCGTCAGATTCAGCTTGGCCTGCAGCGCAGTGTCATCGTGATCCGGATCGTGATGCACCACGATCCACTTTTTAGCGCCCACCAGTTTGGTCAGCGCACACGCCGTGGCCAAATTCGAATGCCCCCAGCCGATGCGTTTCGGATAGTCCGCCGGCAGGTACTGCGCCTCATGCACCAGCAGATCCACACCATCAAGGAAGGCCAGCATCGGCTCATAGGGCACCACCAGATTTGAATCGCGCGTCAGCAGGACGGGGGAACCCGTGTAGCCTTGGAGAAATTCATTATCGGGCACAAAAGCCACGCTCCAGCCATCATGCGTCACCTTGAATCCCACCGTCGCCCCGGGATGCTGCGTGAATTCACGCGTCACCGTCACATCACCGATTTTCACCGGTGCATCATCGAGAAACACGAAGTTGATTTTAGCCCGCAGATCCTCGCGCTGAATCGGGAAATAATCGCGGTCCATCTGGCCGCAGAGCAGTGACTCGATGTTTTTGCCAAAACCCCGCTCGCCGTAAACGGTGATCTCAAATCCCGGCACGTAGATCGGCGTGAAAAACGGGAATCCTTGGATGTGATCCCAGTGCGTGTGCGTGATGAACAGGTGGATGTGGCACGGCCCGCCAGCCAGGAACGACTGCCCCGCATCCCGCAGTCCGGAGCCCGCATCAAACAGGATGCGCTCCTTCCCGGTGTTGTATTCAAAGCACGTGGTGTTGCCCCCATGCTGCGCATAGCGCGCTCCGCACACAGGGATCGAACCCCGCGTACCCCAGAGCTTCACATGCGGCCGCTTGGTGTCCAGCACCGGGGCATACTGCTCCGCAGACACAGGCAGGTGATCACGGTGCGTGATCCCCTTCGTCGTCGCGGCTTCATGAAAGTACTGCCTCAGCTTCTCCAGCAGCAGGTCGGGATCGAACGGCTTGATGAGCACATCCACCGGCCCGGTCTGCTGGATGTGTTTGAGTTCGGTCGAGTAATCCTTCGCCGTGCACACAATCACCGGCATGTGCTGCGTGGATTGCTGTGCTCGCAAATGCCGCAGCACCTCCAGCCCGTTCATTTTCGGCATGATCAGGTCCAGCACCAGCAGGTCCGGCTTGAATGCCTCCATCTGCTCCAGGCACTCCTCCCCGTCCTCGGCCACGCGCACCTCATAGCCATGCGTTTCAAGTGCATGCGACAGCCGCATGGAAAGCGCACGCACATCTTCCGCGAGCAGGATTTTTTTGGGTGGGGTTGGAGTCGCCATATCTTGCCTCTATCTCTCAAATACGCGCAGGAGTATTGGTCGGGCTGGCGGGATTCGAACCCACGACCTCTTCGTCCCGAACGAAGCGCTCTACCAGGCTGAGCCACAGCCCGCCTTTGTCATTTCTGACTCTTGCGGCACCACCTTCGGCATTGCTGCCACCCAGTGGGCGGGATGAGATTTGTAGCCTCACAAGAGGGACGCGCAAGTTGGAAAATGGCCCGCCTCCCGCGTACAGAAGGATCGCATTAGGATGAAATAACGGAACTCCAAGCCAATCCCCCCTGGCCGAGACTTGATAGGCAATGCACTCAAGGAATGCTTAGTGAAAGATCATGCGAAAAGGCTTTGCAGCGGCCATAGACGCGCTATCTTAAATGCTGAACGGCTCACGTACTTTGCACCGAAACACCTGTTTTAGTACAATCCATGCGAGTGTCCGACCTCAACCCAACCAACCTAATACCAACCTGATCAGACTATGAAATTGAACGCATTGCTGAAAACGCTGGGGTTCTTGGCACTGGCCGCCACTCCCGTTGTGGCCGGACCATCCGCCCCTGCTCCTAAAAACCCAATCGCTCCCGCTCCGGTGAACGATGACCTCGGCATCACCGCCTCCATCGGCTATGACTCCAACTACGTG